>CAZUDO010000120.1:0-5616 GCA_964618895.1 uncultured Binatia bacterium (SeqCode) | reverse complement strand
GAGGAGGCGCTCGCGGGCCGGCTCGTGTCGCGTGTCGTGGCGCCCGAAGCGCTCATGGACACCGCGCGCGGCATCGCACGCGAGATCGCCGACAACACGGCGCCCGTCTCGGTGACCCTCACCCGCGCCATGCTCTGGCGCATGCTCGGCGCCGACCATCCCATGGAAGCGCACCAGGTCGACTCGCAGGCCATCTACTGGATGGGCCGGTCGGCCGACGCGCACGAGGGCGTGTCGGCGTTCCTCCAGAAGCGCCCGGCGCGTTTCACGCTCCGGCCGAGCGCGGACATGCCCGACTTCTATCCGTGGTGGCCGCCGCGGCCGTTTCGGTAACGCGACGCCTGCAGTGGCCTTACTGTAAGTCCCGGCAGCCCGGTGGCGTCGCGCGCCGAGCGCGACGGCGCCACCGGGCATCCGGTTCCCACAGCGGACGCGCCGCGCGCTACTTGAGCCGCTCTGAGTTCCAGGTCGAGCGGGACTTGCAGGTGATCACACTTTGAAACTTCTTGTCCTGCTTCTGTCCCGCTTCGGAGGTGCGGTACCCGTCCTGGAGTGCGGCGAGGCTCGTCGCATCGGGCATCTCCCCGACCCACACGATGGTCGAGAGATCGTCGGCCGCCGTCGGCGTGAGCAACCACGCCTGGTACCGGTCACCGCCGCTGATCTTCACGATCATCTGTTTGAAGTCGGCGATGACCTTGTTCAGGTCCGCCATCGTCTTGCCTTCATTGAGCTTGCACAGGAACACTTCCTGCGCGGTGTCGGCGAAGACGGCTGGGGCCGAGCCCAGCAGCAGTGTCAGAATCGCCAGCGATCGACCGAATGCATTCATCCTGAGATCCCTCCTTGGTGGTTGTCCGTTGACGTGCATGCGCGAGAAAGCCTTTCCGGATCTGGAAGTCAATCACTCAAGATGCCGCCTCCCGTCGATACCCAGTTGCGTGATCAGCAGCGCCGTCCCCGTCATCGCCACGCCCTTCAGGAAGAACGACAGCTGGATCGCCCGCATGCGGGCATCCGGGTCGGTGACCATGGCGACGCCGTGCACCGTGATCGTCACCGGCACCAGGAAGAGGACGAGCAGCCAGCCTCCCAGCCGCGGGGCCCGGTTGGTGACGATCAGCGTCGCGCCGACCAGCTCGACCACGCCGGAGACGAGCACCCAGAAAGGGCGGAACGGGATCGCTGCCGGCATGAGGGCGACGTAGTTGGCCATGTCGGTGAAGTGCGTGATGCCCGACAGGAAGAAAATGAGAGTGAACAACACCCGGCCCACCACCGCGACGGCAGGATGCGCGAGGACGAGATCCCGCATGTCCATGCCGGCAGCAGTACCCTCCCGACGGACGCGCGGGCAACCCGGGCATGGGCAAGCGTCCGCCGTTCGCGCTAGGGTGCCGGTTCGATGGACTTCTCCTACTCCCCCGGCGAGGAGTGCTTCCGGGCTGAGGTGCGCGCCTGGCTGGAGGCCCATCCGCCCGGGCCGGAGCCCGAGGATCCGGCCGCCTGGGTCGCCTACAGCAAGGCGTGGCAGCGCAGCCTCACCGAGGCCGGCTGGTGCGGGATCGCGTGGCCGGCGGCCTACGGCGGCCGCGGCGCGTCGCTCATTCAGCAGATCATCTTCCAGGAGGAGCTGGCGCGTGCCAAAGCGCCGCAGCTCATCAACCTGGCCGGTCTCACCATGGGCGGCCCGGTGCTGATCGCCCACGGCACCGAGACCCAGAAACAGCGCTACTTGCGCAGGATCCTGACTGCCGAGGAGATCTGGTGCCAGGGCTTCTCCGAGCCGAACGCCGGCTCCGATCTGGCCGCGCTCAAGACGCGCGCGGTGCTCGACGGCGACGACTTCGTGGTCACCGGGCAGAAGGTGTGGACCAGCTGGGCGCGGGTCGCCGACTGGTGCATGCTGCTCGTGCGCACCAATCTCGACGCGCCGAAGCACAAGGGCATCACCTTCCTCCTGGTCGACATGCACAGCCCCGGCGTCACGGTGCGCCCGCTCCGCCAGATCAACGGCGACGACGATTTCAACGAGGTCTTCTTCGAGGACGTGCGTGTGCCGCGTGCCAACGTCGTCGGTCAGGTCGATGCGGGCTGGGAGATCGCCATTACGTGTCTCATGCACGAACGCCAGACGCTCACCTTCAGCCGCCAGCTACAGTCACAGGTGGCGCTCACCGAGATGTTGGAGATGGCGCGCCGGCGGCAGGCCACGAGCGATCCGCTGGTTCGCCAGGCGCTGGCCGCCGCGGTGGTCGACGCACGCGTCATGCGGCTCATGTCGTACCGGAACCTCACCACGGTGCTGCGCGGCGGCGTGCCCGGGCCGGAAGGCTCGCTCGAGAAGCTCTTCTGGAGCGAGATGTACCAGCGCCAGCTGGAGACCGCGCTGGCCATCGAAGGGCCGCACAGCCAGCTCATGAAGGGCTCGCGCCACGCCGTCGACGACGGGCGCTGGCCGCATCTCTACCTGTACGCGCGTGGGCGGACGATCGCGGCCGGGAGCTCGGAGATCCAGCGCAACATCCTGGCCGAGCGCGTGCTCGGCCTGCCGCGCAGGTGAGGAGCTCGTCGGGGGCGATGTGCATGCCGCCGTTCACGAACGGGAGTGACGGCGGAGCGCATCCTGCACGAAGCGGGTCAGCTTTACGCCGCGGGCACGACAATTCTACGAAGTTGACGCGGCGCCCGTCGGGATGCTCCTCACCCGAAGATTTCCGCCGAGAGGCCACGATGGCGGCGGTATATCTCGAGAGCCCACGCACAGCTCGGATGCGATGTGAACTCCGCCCGTACGGCCTCGAAGGCTGCCGGTCGCGGCTCGGGAAACGCGTACGGGAACTCCGGCGGTACGATGAAAGGTGCCAGCAGCGCGGCGGCGCTCAGGTCGGCGACCGAGAACCGGTCGCCGACCAGGTAGTCCCGGCCGTTCCGCTCCCGGTCGATGCGGTCGAGCGCGGCGGCTACCTTTGGTCGGCTCTCCACCGCCCCGGTGTCGTCGATCTGCATCTCGCTCCGCATCACCTGCTCGATCATCGGGAAGGCGGTATCGTAGAAGTCGCGCAGCTCGGGGCCGAACCCGTCGGTGAAGAGCGCCAGACAGAACGCGCGATCGGGGAGGAGCGTGTACCAGGCCAAACGCCGGGTGTGCGGTCCGAGCTCCTCGTCGAAGAACTCCTCCAGCGCAAGCGCCCGGGTCCGTTCGCCGACATCGCTCGGGTAAAGTGCGGGTGTCGGACGGGCCGACTCGAGGGCGGCGATGATGGCCGTCGAGTCGGGGATGGCCGTCCCGTTCCATTCCAGGACCGGGACGGCCCGCTGGCCACTCAGCTCGAGCATCTGCTGGGCATGGGGTCCCGGGGGTACGGCGCGCCGCACGTGCGGGATGCCCTTCCAGTCGAGCGCCCAGCGTGCCTTCTCGTTGTAGTGCGAAAACCGGAAGTGCCAGAGAACGGGCGGCGTCATATCGCGTCCCCTCCTGGTTCCGTCTGGCGCCGTCCGCCGAGCTGAATCAAGGACGGTGAGGCCGTCGCGCAGGGGGCATTCCTCCTGCTCGCGGCGGACGTAGCTCTAGTTGCGTGCTCTGCCGATGTGATCGCCGGGCACCGCCGGGGGCACATGGATTGCCCGACGGAGCAGGCCGCAGGCGAGCACGAGGAGCCCGAGGCCCGAAAAGACGCGGCTGAAGCGGATCAAGCAATCCATCCGCGATGCGCGTCGACCCGTCGCGGCGTAGGGCACTCACCGCCGGTCGAGGCCGGGCAGGCCGTCGATGCTGGTGGCGTTCCGCTCCTCGCGATACGCCGTCACGCCGTCGGCGCCCTTGCGGTCGGCCCACTCGGGCAGCTGCGTGCGTTCGCCCTCGTACTGGTAGCGCGGCACGCCGTAGCCGCACGAGTCGGCGATGCGCTCGCAGTGCACGCGGATGATCGAGCGTACGCCGGGCAGGTCGGGGAAGCGGGGCCGGAGCGCGGCGAACTCCGGATGGTCGACGGTGAGCACCTCGCCGCGCCCGTAGAGGCGCACGATCAGGGGCGGTCCCTCGAAGGCGCAGAAGAGCAGCGTGATGCGCCCGTTCTCGCGCAGGTGGGCGATGGTCTCGATGCCGCTGCCGGTCAGGTCGAGGTAGGCGACCGTCGTCGGGTCGAGGACGGCGAAGCCGTCGAGGCCTTTGGGGGAGAGGTTCACGTGGCCGTCGTCGCCGAGCGGGGCGGTCGCGACGAAGAAGACATGCTGGCGGCGCAGGAACTCCGCCAGCCGGTCGTCGATGGCCTCGTGCGTCTTGCCCATGGCGGCCTCCTGGCGGCCAGGCTTATACGAACTCGCGCGGCGAGAACAGCCAGGACGCGAGCAGCATGCAGACGCCGAAGGCTGTATCGACACGCTGCAGGAGGCCAGGCGTGACACAATCGTGGGGTCAGCCCAGCCTGGGCTTCATGCGCCAGCGGATGGCGAGCACGGTGACCCCGAACATCCCCCACAAGACCAGGAACGGCCCGAGGACGTCGACGAAGCCCGCCCCGCGCGCGATGATCTGCCGGGACGCGATCTGGAACCAGCGCGCCGGCGTCAGGGCGCCGAACTCGCGGACGGGGTGCGGCATGAACTCGTAGGGCATCATCAGGCCGGAGAGCACGAAGGACGGCAGGATGAAGAATACCGAGATGAACACGGCCTGCGCCGACGTGTTCGATATCGCAGAGACGAACACCCCGATGCCGAGCGAGGCCAGGATGAAGGGCAGCGCCACGACGCAGAGCGTGACGAAACTCCCGGCGGGCCAGAAGCCGAAGACCAGCCCCGAGAGCGCCGTCGCCAACGCGAGCACGCCGTAGCCGACGGCGACGTGGGGCAGGAGCTTGCCCAGCACGATCTCGAGCGGAGTGGTCGGCAGCGCCAGCATCTGCTCGTAGGTGCCGCTCTCGCGCTCGCCGACCAGCCCGAGACACGACGCGGAGAGGCAGAGGTTGGTCAGCAGGATGACACCGAGCACCGACAGGTAGAACGTACTGTCGTCGAGCGTGGGGTTGAAGCGGAAGCGCTGGCGGAGCGCGATCGGCCCGCCGCCCGGCGGGGCGGTGACCACCCGCCGATCGGCCTGGAAGCCGCTGCCGACCTGAGCGATCGCCGCGCCGACCCGCGCCGCCGTGAGCGGATCGCTCCCGTCGAGCAGCAGTTGCGCACGGGCCTGGCCGTGCTCCGCATCCCGCGCGAAGCCCTCGGGCACGACCAGCACCGCCAGCGCCTCGCCCCGCCGCATGCGCCGGCGCGCGTCGTCGTAGGATGACGTGCGTGCCGCGGGGAGGAAGTAGCCCGTGGCCTGGATGTCGCCGACGAAGCGGCGTGACACGGCCGTGTCGCTGCGATCGAGTACGAGCCACGGCACGTTCTGCGGCGTGTTGGAGATCGCCCAGCCGAACAGGAACAGCATGACAATCGGCTGCGCCACGATCGAGCTCATGACGGCCTGGTCGGGGCGGAGCACGCGCGCCTCCTTGTAGGCGACGGCGAGCAGGTTCGAGACGAAGCGCCTCACGCGCGTGCTCCCAGCGTGCGCACCGCGAGCCCGAACAGCAGCACGCCGACGACCCCGATGAACAGCAGGTCGCCCCAGAG
>CAZUDO010000119.1:0-22901 GCA_964618895.1 uncultured Binatia bacterium (SeqCode) | reverse complement strand
GGGCCGATGCTGAGGGTGTCGCCGTTGCAGCTGGTGATGTCGAAGATCGACGTCGGGCCGTCGGGGTTCTGGTTCGGTGGCGTGCGGGAGTTGTTGCCGCCGCCGAGGTAGAGACAGCCGAGGCCGAGATCGTTCAGCTTGGTGATGCAGGCGGTGTCGCTGTAGATCGCGCCCGAGAAGGGGGCGGCCGGCAGCGGGTTGAAGGCCGCGCCGCCGCACTGCGCGGTCCCCAGCTGGGTCGAGAAATGCAGCTGCGTCGGACACGTCCCACCTCCGGTGGTCGTCGTGATCGACGTCGTGGTGGTGGTGACCGTCGTGCTCGTGGTGGTGGTGGTGGTGGGTGGCCGTGTCGTAGTGACCGTGGTGGTCGATGTGGAGCAGTCGTCGAAGTTCAGGGTGCAGTTGACGCACTTGACGAAGGCGCCACCGCCCGACCCCGACCCCGGGCACACGACGTTCCCCACGCTCCCGTCGCACTCCTCCGTGCCTTCTTTGATGCCGTTGCCGCACACCGGCGCCGGCTGCATGGTCGTGGTGGTGGTCGTCGACGTGGACGTAGCGCGTGTGGTGGTGGTGGTCGTCGTGCTCGTGGTCGTCGTGGGTGGACGGGTGGTCGTGGTGGTACGCGTCGTGGTCGTGGTGGAGCAGGTGTCGAAGTTGAGGGTGCAGTTGGCGTTGCAGGTGACGAACCCGCCGACCGGCGAGCCGGCGCAGAAGGCGCCGCCCAGGCTGCTGCCGTCGCACTGCTCGGTGCCTTCCTTGACGTTGTTGTTGCACGTCGGTGGCCGCGTGGTGGTCGTGGTGCGGGTGGTGCTGGTCGACGTGCTCGCGGGCCGCGTGGTCGTGGTGGTGGTCGGGGCCCGGGTCGTCGTCGTGGTGGCGGTGGTCGTCGTTCCGGTGGTCGACGTTGGCGCCAACGTCGTGGACGTGGGCGGCCCACCCGGATCGAGCTCACATAGGCACTCGACGCAACGCTCCGTCGGGAGACAGCCGCCACCGTCACCGCACGCTTCCCCTCCGGGGGCGTCGAAACGGCCGTCTCCACACGTGGAGCGCGTCGCTGTGAACCGCACGGCGGGCGTTTTCTTGGCCTTGCGAACGCCGCTCATCACGTTGCAATCGGGCGCGGCGATGCGAACCGCCACCTTGACCTTCGTCAGCAACCCGCAGGTGGCCCACTTCGCGTTGACGGTGGTGAACGCCTTCTTGGCCTTCACCTTTGCAGTCGTCGGACCGCAGCCGTCGAGGGACAGGTTCCCCTGCCCGCGGATCTCGATCCCCTCCACGACAGCGGGCGTCGTCCCGGGCACGAGGGCGGGAGCGGTGGTCACCAGAAACCGGCCGGGCGGACAGGGTACCGGCCGTGGTTTGGCGGCGTGGACCAGCGATGCACACGGCAGGGTCAAGCTTGCGAGCAGGAGCATCGTCGGGCGACGGGTCAACATCGAGAGGTCCCTCCACGGCCGCGGAACGGTCTGGGTCATTGACGACACCGGGGCGGCTTGTACCACAGAGGCACGTAGCGCAGGCAATAAATCCGGGTCGATGGCGGTCTTGCGGGATGCAATGGCGGATGCCTGGACCTTGCATGACTGCACGAGAGCCGGGGTCCGAACTGGAGTTCGTCGCGGGGCAGGTGTATGCGGACCCGGGCCGGCATGGCGGAACTGCTCCAGGTGAACCGCTCGGCGATCTTCGCGCAGTGGCTCACCCGCCACCCGTGGGTGGTCGTGGCCGCCAACCTGCTGTTGGTCGCCGTGCTCGGCGCCTCGGCGGTGCGCATCCGCGTCGAGAACTCGCTCGAGAGCGTGCTGCCGGCGGGCGATCCCGCGGTCGAGTACTACAACCGCGTGCGGGAGCGGTTCGGCAGCGACGACGTGGCCGTGGTGGGGGTGCGTGGCGACGACATCTTCGCGCCCGCGACCATCCAGAAGATTGCGCGTGTCACCGAGGCGATCCGCAAGGTCGACGGGGTCGAAAAGGTCCTCAGCTTCACGAACGCGGTCGACCCGGCGGCCGACGTGGTGACGCCCCCGCCCCTCCTGCCGCGCATCCCGCCGACAGTCGAGGACGTGGAAACCCTCAAGGCGAAGTTCCGCGCCACGCCCCTGTACAGCAAGAACCTGGTCGCCGACGACTACCGCGGCGCCGCGATCAACGTCAGCTTCAAGGCGCTGACCGACGTGCAGTACGTGGACCTGGGTGTCGATCGCAAGATCATGGACATCCTGGCTGCCGAATCCGGGCCCGAGCGGTTCTTCTTCACCGGCGCCGCGCATGTCAAGCAGGCGGCGGTCGAGCTCATGGAGCGCGACCTGGCGCGCTTCACGCCGCTGGCCCTGGTGTTGGTGCTGGTCATCCTGTGGCTCTCGTTCCGCACCATCCGCGGGGTCTTGTTGCCGGTCACGTCGGTGACCATGGCCGTGGTGTGTACGCTCGGTGTCATGGTGCTGGCCGGCAAGGCCATCACGCTCGGGACCTCGATCCTGCCCCCGCTGCTCCTGGTCGTCGGCAGCTCGTACGCCATTCACGTGATGGCGCGCTACTACGAGATGGTCGCCACCCTGCCCGCGGCGGATCGCGAGACCGTGGTGGTGGAGGCGTTCGAGCGGGTGTGGTTGCCGCTGGTCATCTCCGCGCTCACCACCGTGATCGGCTTCGGGTCGCTGCTGGTGAACCGCATCACGGCGATCTGGGACCTGGGCTTGTTCGCCGTCGTCGGCGTACTCTTCCTGGCGTTCACCTCGCTCACCTTCCTGCCCGCGGCGCTGGCACTCCTGCCCCTCGAGCTGCGCACGGTGCGGTCCGGCAGGATATCGCCCCGCCTGAGCGATTGGCTCACCTGGCTCGGGGGCCGGGCGCACGCCAAACGCCGCCGCATCCTCTGGATCGGGGCCGGCCTGGCGCTCGTGGGACTCGTGGGCACGCAGCGCATCCGGGTGGATTCGGATTTCCTCTACTACTTCGAACCCGATTCCGAGGTCCGGCGTGCCAACGAGACCATCAACCAGGAGATCGTCGGCAGCAATCCCTTCTACCTGGTGATCGAAGGCTCGGAGCCGGGCACGCTGCGGCGGTGGGAGGTCCTCCGCCTGGTGAAGGACCTGCAGGGGTTCCTGCACACGTTGCCCGGGATCACTTCGTCCATCTCCCTGGTCGACTACCTGGAGCTGCTCGAGCGCGGGCTCGCCAAGGGTGGCGCGGGCGACTACGTGATCGACGACGAGGGGAACATCGTTCCGGTGTCTCCGCCGAAGCCGTTCTGGGACGATCCCAAGGCGCTCGCGCCCGTGCTGAAGCTGGTTGACACCAGTCCCGAGACCTTCCGCAACTGGGTCACGTCCGACTTCGCGTACGCGAACATCCTGGTGCGGACCAACCTGTCGGGATCGCAGCGCATCGAGGAGACACTGGCACGCATCCGGACCTACATCGCCGAGCACTTCCCCGCGGAGATTCCCGTCCACCTCACCGGCACGCTCGTGCTCATGACGGGGACCACGTCCGACATCGTAGCGGGCCAGGTCGAGAGCATCGCGCTGGCGCTCGGCGTGATCTTCCTCGTGATGTCGCTGATGTTCCTGTCGGTGAAGGTCGGCTTCCTCGCCATCCTGCCGAACGTGCTGCCGATCGTGATCTTCTTCGGCCTCATGGGGTGGCTCGGCATCCTGCTCAACCTGGGCACCAGCCTGATCGGCGCCATCGCCCTCGGCATCGCCGTCGAGTCGACCATCCACTACATGGCGCGCTTGAACCGCGAGTTGCAGGGCGAGACCACGCAGGAGGACGCCCTCGTCCGCACCGTGCGCACGGTGGGTGTGCCAATCGTGTACACCACGGTGGCGCTCTTCTTCGGCTTCCTCACCTTCGGGCTGTCGAGCTTCGTGCCCATCCAGAACTTCGGCATCCTGGCGGGCGTGACCATGGCCACGTCGCTGGTCGCGAACCTCGTCCTGCTGCCGGCGCTCCTCGGCACCACCCGCATCATCACGCTCTGGGATCTGCTGGGCGTCAAGTTGGGCGAGCATCCCGAACGGACCATCCCGCTGTTCGCCGGGCTCCGGCGTGCGCAGGCGCGCATCGTGGTCCTCATGGGCGAGCTCAAACGGTTCGCACCCGGGGACGCCATCGTCCGGCGCGGCGAAGAAGGCGACGAGATGTACGTCGTCATCCAGGGCACGGCCGAGGTCTGGGCGGGGACCGGCGCCGAGCGCCGGAAGCTGGCGGTCAACCGCCGCGGCGACGTGTTCGGCGAGATGGGCCTCTTGCGGCAGAACGAGCGCAGCGCCGACGTGGTGGCCACGTCACCGGTCGAGGTGCTGGCGGTCGACGCGCGCTTTCTGGAGCGCATCCAGCGCCGCTATCCGCGCATCGCCTCGCGGGTGTTCCTGAACCTGACGCGCATCCTGAGCGACCGGCTGCAGCGCGCTAACGAGCGGCTGGTGAGCGAGCGGCCGGCGTAGGCCGCGCGCGGCCCGCGCCCTGGGCGGTCGTCAGGCGGTGCCGCCGACCGCGGGCACCTCGCCGGTCCCGAGCCGCTCCGCGCGCGCCAGATAGCGCCCCAGCCCGAGCGGTCGCGCGATGGCGCGCGCGCGGGCGACGTGCTCGTCGCGCGCGCGGGCGTCGCCACGTGCCGCCGCCAGCTCCGCAGCGGCGACGTACGCTGCGGCGAGCGGCGTCCGGGTGCCGAGCGCCTCGGCCATCGTGATCGCGCGGGCCAGCGTGCGCTCGGCTTCGTCCAGGTGGCCGAGACGCGTGCATACCTCTCCGACCGCGATGTCGACGATGGCATCGCTCAATCGTCCGCCGGCGGCATGGCGGCGCAGTTCTCCGGCATAGTGTTCGGCTCGCGCAAGGTCGCCGGCGGCGAGCAGGGCCTCGATCACGAAGCGGATGTTCCACTGCGCGTTGCCGCCCGCGCGTAACCCCTGGTCGATCAGCTCGAGGTAGTGCTCGGTGTCGGACCGTTCTCCCAGCTCGAGGCGGCTCAGGAGCGCGATCGCCGCCGGCACCGGGAAGCCGGCGACGTTGGAGATGGTCTCGGCGATCGCCAGGCTCTCGTCGGCCCACCGCCGGGCGGCGGCGTAGTCGCCGCGCAGGACGTGCAGCTGAGCGAGGAGATTCCCGGCCAGGCCTGTGCCGGTGCGGTTGGGAACTCCCACGGCCAGGGCATGGGTCTCGAGCGCGCGGGCCGTCGCCTCGTCGAGGTCGTCGCCCAGGAACCGCACCATGGCGTCCACCCAGCGGGCGCTCACGTAGAGGTCGGAGACTCGCCGGGCATCCCCGATCTCGGCGAGGTCGTCCAGCACCCAGCCGATCGCGCGCCGGGCGAGGTCGAGCCGCCCGTCGAGGGCGTAGTTGAGGGCGAGCCCGCGGGCGATCCGGCGAGCCGTCTGCCCGAGCCCGGCGCGCTGGGCGATCGCCAGCCCTTCCTCCGCCAGCGCGAGGCCGCGTGCGAACTGGTTGTGGTCGCGGCCCATGAGCATGACGCCGCGAAAGTAGTGGATGCCGGCCACGGCCTCCTGGTCGCCGAGGGCTTCCGCCAGCCCCTGGACGCGTGTGATCGCCTGCTCGGCTTCGGCGACGTACGGCAGCCCGAAGAGCACGGTGAGGCGTCCGAACCCGAGCGCGGCCTGTAGCGCGGTCCGGCGCGAGTCGTCGTCGCCCCCCTCGGCCAGAGCCATCGCCTCGGCGAGCTCCCACGCCTGGCGGTAGAACTCGCCCGCGGTCCGATACGAAGGAATCTCCTCGGCGTCGCGCGCGGCCTGGAGCAGTGCACCGAGGGCCCGCCGGCGGTCGTCGCTGCGCGTGTAATGGTGCGCCACCAGGGCTGAGCGCTCGGCGCTGGACGGGCCGTCCGCGGCCTCAAGGAGCCGCGCGACCCGCTCGTGCAGCTGGCGGCGCTGCCGGAGGAGGAGGCTCTCGTAGGCGACCTCCTGCGTGAGGCTCTCGCCGAAGCGGTACTCGTCCGCGGACAACGCGGTCTTCCGGTGCAGCAGGCCCGCACTCTCCAGGGTGGCCAGCGCCGCGTCCACGTCGACGTGGTCGTCGGCCAGGAGCGCACCCAGCTGACGGCGGTCGAACTGGCGGCCGAGCACGGCGGCCAGCTGCAGGACCCGCTTGACGTGCGGCTCGAGGCGGTCGACGCGCGCGGCCAGCACCTCGCGCACGCTGCCGGGGATCCGGATCTCCTCGACCGGGCGGGTCAGGTGATGGCTGCCGTTGTTGCGGACCAGGTGCCCTTCCTCGATCAGCGACCGTGTCAGCTCCTCGGCGAAGAACGGGCTGCCTTCGGCCTTGGCGATCAGCAGTGCCTCCAGCTCGCGGGGGAGGGGGGCGCCCACGATGGCGCGGATGATGGCGGTGATCTCGTCGTCGGTGAGCCGGTGCAGGACGAGCTGCGTGAACGGCGCGCGGCTGCGCCACGCGGGACGACCGTCGAGACGCTCGCTGGTGACGAACAGGACGCGTGCGCCGGCCAGCCGCGCGACCAGGCTCTCGAGCAGCTCGTGCGAGGGGTCGTCGATCCAGTGCAGGTCTTCGACGAGCAGCACCACCGGCGCGCGCTGGCTCTCCATGAGGACGAGCCGCGCCAGCGCGTCGAAGGTCTCGTGCTTGAGGTCGTCGGAGGGCAGGTCGACCCGTTCCCCGGGGCTCACGCACAGGAAGCGGCAGAGGAGCGGGTAGGTCTGCTCGAGGCGGTCCCAGCAGACGCCCGCCTTGTGCGAGAGCTTGGCACGTACGACCGCGGGGTCCTCTCCGCTGCCGAGCTCGAAGTAGCGCCGGAACATGCCCAGGAAGGGGTGATAGGGCAGGGCGCGACTCATCGACGAGCAGCGGCCCTCGAAGAAGACCGTGCCCTCGGCGGCGAGACGCTGGCGGAACTCGTAGACGAGGCGCGACTTGCCGAGCCCGGCCTCGCCCACCACCGCCACCACCAGCGCGATGCCGCTGGCGACGCGCCCGTAGGCGGTCGTGAGCTCGGCCAACTCGGCCTCGCGCCCGACCAGCGGCGTCAGGCCGCGCGCCACGGCGACCGCCATCGGCGTGGCGGCCTCGCTCCGTCCGAGCACCTCGAAGGCGGTGACCGGCTCGCGCTTGCCCTTCACCTCGAACGGGCCGGCGGCGCGCAGCGCGAAGAAGCCGCGCACCAGCCGCTCGGTCGGCTCGCTGATGAGGATCGACCCCGGCGCCGCCAGCGACTCGAGGCGGGCGGCCAGGTTGGTGGTGTCGCCGATGGCGCTGTAGTCCATCTTGAGGTCGTTGCCCACCGCGCCGACCACCACCGGCCCGGTGTTGATGCCGATCCGCGCCCGCAGCTCGAGGCCGCGCTCGGCCTGCAGGCGCTCGCTGAAGCGGCCGAGCGCCTCCTGGATCCCGAGCGCCGCCCGGACGGCGCGCTGCGGGGCGTCCTCGTGCGCCACCGGGGCGCCGAAGAGCGCCATCAGCCCGTCCCCGGCGAGCTGGTTCACGATGCCGTCGAGGCCGTAGATCTCGGGCAGAACGACGTCCAGGTAGCGGTCGAGCAGGTCGTGGTAGTCCTCCGGATCGAGCTCGGCGGCGATGGCCGTCGAGCCGGCGAGATCGCAGAAGAGGACGGTGAGCTGCTTGCGTTCGCCTTCGATGGTGGTACGCGCAGAGCGGACGCGCTCGATCAGCCCGGCCGGCATGTGACGGGCGAGGCGTGCGCGGGCGTCGGATACCGGCGGGGGTGGGCCGTCGTGCACGCCGTCGGCGGCCAGGGCGCGCCCGCAGTCCGGGCAGAAGCGGAACGCGGGGGTGACCGAGGCGCCGCAGCCCGGGCACTGCAGGGCGGCCCGCGTACCGCAGGTGTGGCAGAACGTCTTCCCCGGGAGGAGCTCGGCGCCGCAAGCGGTGCAGCGCATGGCTAGGCGAAGCCGTTTTCCATGCTGCTCTACGCGCTACGCTCCGGGTGTCCCCAAGTCAACGCGGTGGTTGCGTCACCCGCCGCCCGTACGATACGCCCGCTCCGCAGATGTCGAACCCGCTCGCCATCGTGCACCAGCCCGGACGCTTCGTCGTGCGTCTCGATGGCGCCGAGGCCTTTCTGGCCTACGAGCGGCGCGACGATCTGCTCGACGTGCAGCACACCTTCACCCCGCCCGCACTCCGCGGCCGCCACTTGGCGGCCGCGCTCACGCGCGCCGCCTGCGACTACGCCGCGGAGCACGGGCTGAAGATCGTGCCCACGTGCTCGTACACGCGAGCGTATCTGGCGCGTCACCCGCAGCTGCGCGGGCTGGTGGCGACGGGATTCTGAGCGGCGCGCTCCTCGGCCGCGCGTGCCAGCGACTGGTCGCAGGCGTTCGGGGCGTCGGCATCGGCGAGCAGCGTGTACATCTCCCACCGCATGCCGTCCGTATCCTCCACCCAGAACTTGTCCGCGGTGGCGTAGCAGCAGGTGGTGCCGTCCTGCTGGAAGAGGTCCAGACCCGTGGCCTTGGTGCGCACCATCTCGGTGGCCACGTCGGCCGTGCCGGGATAGCGGATGCCCAGGTGGCTCACGGTGCCCGGCTTGTCGCCGCGCATGAGCGACAGGATGACGGGCGGATCCGCGATCTCGAACTTGGCGTAGTCATGCCGCACCTTGGCGGGCTCGAGGTTCAGTATCTTCCGGTAGCGTGCGATGGCGGTATCGAGGTCGCGCACTTCGAGCGAAATGTGGAACGTGTTCTGTGCCATGGGGTCCTCCTGTGGGGTTGGGGCCAGCAGCCCGTTTATTACGCGTTCAAACTGTTAAACATATCGACGGGCCCTGTCAAGGGGGCGCCGGAGTGGTCTACGCCGGGTCGACGAGGTCGGGCCGGAACTCGAGGTGGGCCGTGAGCCAGGCCGCCGCTCCGCGCATGGAGGCCTCGTTCTGTCTGTTGATGAAGCGGTAGATCGGCCCCTCGAACCAGCGCAGCACGGGCGTGCGCAGGTGGAACGTCTCGCGGAAGCGGAGCCGCGTCCGGTTCGGGCCGAGCGGCTCGAGGCGCATCGTGCCGGTGAGGCCCGTGCGCAGCATGACGTAGTCATAGCCCTGCTCGGGCACGACCCCTTTCACCAGCTCGAACGACTCGCCGCGGCGTCCGAAGGGCAGGGGATAGACGACGCGCCGGAGAAGGCCGTTGCCGGCGGCGTCGCCCGGGTGGACGATGTCCACGTCGAGCACCGCCGGCGCGTACTCCTTCCACAGGTCGTACCGTTGGAAGAGCGCCCATAAGCGGCGCGCCGAGTGGGGCAGGTCGACGGTGAACTCGTGCTCGCGCATCGTTCGCCGGGCCTCTAGCACCACGCATGGTCGGCTGCCATGCTGTTCCGGCATGACGCGTCCCCGCCTGGTGGTGGAGAGTACACCCGCCCCGGCCGACGTGGCGTTCCTCGAGGATCGCCTCTACGAGTTCAACACCGTGCGTACCGGCATCGACGACGGTACCTTGCTCGGGATCTTCGTCCGCGACGACGCCGGCGCCGTCATCGCCGGGCTGTACGGCTGGACGTGGGGCGCGTGTTGCGAGGTACGCTACCTGTGGGTGCGGGAGGACGTGCGCGGGCAGCGTCTGGGAGCCACGTTGCTCGCCACCGCGGAAGCGGAGGCCGTACGACGGGGCTGCGTGCAGGTCGTGCTCGACACGCACGACTTCCAGGCCCCCGGCTTCTACGGCAAGCTCGGGTACGAAATCGTTGCGGTCCTCCCAGGATATCCGCGCGGACACGACCGCATCCATCTGCGCAAGCGCCTCTACCGCCACCGCGGTGGCTGAGCGCCCCGCACCGGCGCCGCTCGGCGCCCGGCGCTACCTCCTCTACGGTCTGGGGGCGACCGGCACGGTGATGTTCGGCACCGTACCGGGGCTCCTGCTGCTCTACTTCATGACCGACACGCTCGGCATTGCGCCGGCGCTGGCCGGCGGCACCATGTTTGCCGGCAAGCTCTGGGACGTCGTGACCGACCCGCTCCCGCGAGCAGGGTGCTGACCCCCGTCACCGGCGTGCACGCTTCTGTCCCTGGCTGTCAGGCCGTTGGCTCCCACCCCCGGCAGAGTCTGCCGGGTTGGTCGCCCGGCGCGCGCGAATCCAGGGTGATGGGCGGTCGGCCCCGAACTTGCTCTGGGCCCTCCAACTATGGCGCTCTTCGGGAAGGACCGGGACCGGAAGGACGGACTGGTGGACGTGGGGACCCGGCTCGGGATACCCCCAGCCTTGCCGACCCACGAGGCGGCGCCGCGGGAGGTGGTGACAATGAACGAGCAGCGAGACAACGGCCAGCTCGGTGGACCGGGCGGCGTCAACGCGTTTCTGGGCAAAGGCTCCCAGGTCACGGGCAAGCTCGTGTTCGAGGGGATGGGGCGCATCGAGGGCCAGGTCGAGGGCGAGATCTCCGCGCAGGAGACGCTCACCATCGGCGAGAGCGCGGTGGTGAACGCGCAGATCACGGGCACCACGATCATCATCCAGGGCCGCGTGACGGGCGACATCACTGCCAAGCAGCGGCTCGAGCTCCGTGCTCCGAGCCGGGTGCACGGCAACATCTCGACGCCCAGCCTGGTGGTGCAGGACGGGGCCTTCTTCGAGGGGCAGTGCAACATGCGCGGGTCGGAGCTGGCGACGCTTGGCGAGAAGTCGAACGGGTCGGTGCTGCTGCAGACCGAGAGGCGGACGGACGGCGTGTCGACGAAGGCGAGCGCGGAGTCGCGGCCGGCGGTGGGCGTCGGGTCGCGTTAGGCGCGTGTCCGGCTGAGCCACCGCACATTCGTCAGAACAGCTTCAATCCGGCCGTCGCCAGTGCGCCGAAGTCCCGATCGAGGGTGAAGAGCGGGCAGCCGGCCACCATCGCCGTGGCGGCGATGATGGTGTCGCCGGCACCGAGGCCCGGGTGGCCGGCCAGGAGCTCCGCAGCGAGCTCGAAGGCTACGCTGGACGCGCGCTAGCGGGCGTGGCAGAGGCCGCGCGCGGCGTCGCGCGCCGTGCGGCGGCAGCTCGGATTGAGGAGCCCGCTGCGCGTTCTGGTGCGGAGCGAGCGCGCGGTGCACCGGCGGTTGCAGTGGCAGCGGGTGGCGATGTCGGTGGCGGCGGTGGTCATGTCGCCGGCGTCGCTCGGATCGCACGGGCGCGGCGGCGGGCGGACGGCGGTGTTGGCGGCCCCCACGATCTGCAGCACGACGGTGCCGGCGTCGTTCAGCAGCGGGAGCGGAGGTCCGTCGAACGTGAAGCGCGTGCCGACGGGGGGCAGGTGGTCGATGCGGGCGGTCACGCGGAGCGGCGTGGCGTTGTGCAGGACGATGCCGGAGAGGTCGACGCGGAAGAGGATGTCGAACACGTCGTCCGCGAAGCGGGGGGCGCCGGGCACCTCGTCGGACGATCCGCGGGAATAGAGAGGCCCGTCGGCGACGAGATTGCCGGCGCCGTCGCCCGCGTGCATGGTGAGGGGGCCGACGCCGGGCAACTCGCCGGTCAGCGTGAAGGAGAATATCTCGAGGTCGAGGTGGTTTCTGTGGCGGCCGGCGGCGATCGGGTCGACGGCGTAGGCGGCGCTGCGGAAAACCTCGGTCGTGCCGGCGAGCGGCACGGTGAGGTCGGCGACGCCGTCGAAGGTCACGTCGAGGTCGACGGTCGCGTCGGCCCCGAAGCGCGCGAAGCCGCCCGTGACACGGTCGATCCAGTGGGGCCCGGGGCCGAACAGGGCGGGTGGATCCCCGGCGTTCGCTCCTGCCCGCAGGAGCACCAGAAGCAACGCCACGGCCGACGAGCGGAGCAGCACGCGACGCCGGCATAACGGCTGGGCGCGGCGACCGTCAAGGGCGGCCAGGCATGCAGCCGGGCACGCCCACCCGCGGATGCTCTTCCGCCGGCGGCCTGTGCTAAGAGACGGCCATGGACGTGACCGATGTGCTGGCCGGCGAGCACGGTGTCTTCCACCTCCTGGTCGAGCAGCTCGACGACGCGCTCGATCGCTGCACCACGCTGACCGAGCTGCGCGTGGCCACCGAGCCGCTCGCGCTGTCGCTCCTGGGTCACGCCAAGGTCGAGGAGGAGACGCTCTTTCAGGCGTACGAACGGGCCACCGGCACGCTCGGGCCGCTGCGCTGCCTGCGCCACGAGCATCAGCAGATGGACCAGCGTATCCGGGCGCTCTTCCGGATCGGCGAGGTCGACACGCTGCGCGCGCAGGTGCGCGCGCTGCTCGACCTGACGCGCCGGCACCTGGCGCGCGAGGAACAGGTCATGTTCACCGCCGCCCGCGAAGCGCTGGCGGCGGGCGTGCTACGCGAGTGCGGCGTCGAATGGGCGCGCTTCCGGGGCGTGGCGCTGACGGAATGACGGGCATGACGCCCCGGGTCCAGTACGTGACCACCGCCGACGGCGTCAGCGTCGCCTTCGCGTGCGTCGGGGCCGGGCCCGTGGTGGTCGAGATGCCGCCGCTGCCGTTCCGGCACCTGCAGCGCTCGTGGGATTTTCCCGAGGAGCGGCACTGGTTCGAGCGCCTGGCCCGGGCGCACACGCTGGTGCAGTACGACCCGCGCGGCATGGGCCTCTCGCAGCGCGACGGCGTCGACCTGTCGCTGGAGGGGCAGCTCCTCGACCTGGACGCCGTGCTCGACCGGGTGGGCGGGGGGCCGGTGGCGCTGCTCGCCTTTCTCACCGCGGGGCCGGTCGCGATCGCCTTCGCCGCCCGCCATCCGGAACAGGTGTCGCATCTCGTGCTGTGGAGCACCGGAGCCCGCATCGCCGACACGTAGCCACCGCAGACCGACGCGCTGGTCGGGCTCATTGGGTCGGACTGGGAGCTGTTCACCGAGGCGGCGATGCGGAGCTACCGGGGGTGGTCGCAGGCCGACGACGCGGCGCACCGCCAGGCCGTCTTCCTACGCGAATGCGTGACCCCGGACACGATGCGGGCGCTGATGGACGTGGGGCGCCAGGTGGACGTGACGGCGCTTCTGCCCGCCGTCCGCGCCCGGACGCTGGTCATCCATCGTCGCGAGGTCGCCTGGCTCCGCCTCGATCTGGCGCGCGAGCTGGCCTCGCGCATCCCCGGAGCCCGTCTGGCGCTCCTGGATGGCGACGTGATCCCGCCCTTCAGCGGGGATTCCGAGCCGTCGATCGCGCTCATCGAGGCGTTCCTGGGCGAAGGGCGCGCGGGGGACGCGGCCCCGCCGCCCCGCCGGAGCCAGCCGGAGCTGGTGACCATCGCGTTCACCGACCTGGAGGGCTCGACCGCGCTCACCGAACGCCTGGGCGACGCCCGGGCGCGCGAGGTGCTCCGCACCCACGAGCGGCTCGTGCGCGACGCGCTGCGCGTGCACGACGGCCTCGAGGTGAAGGCGATGGGCGACGGCTTCATGGCGTCGTTCGCGTCGGCGCGCCGCGCGCTCGAGTTCGCGATCGCGGTGCAGGTGGGGCAGCAGGCCCACAACGTGGCCCACCCCGACGCGGCAGTCCGCGTGCGCGTGGGGGTCAACGCCGGCGAGCCGGTGGCCGAGGGGGACGATCTCTTCGGCACCGCGGTCAACCTCGCGGCCCGCATCGCCGAGCGGACGGCGCCGGGCGGGATCCTGGTGGCCGACGTCGTCCGTCAGCTGGTGGCGGGCAAGGGCTTCACGTTCACCGACGCGGGCGAGACGCGGCTGCGCGGGTTCGATGGTGCGGTGCGATTGTACCAGGTG
Source organism: uncultured Binatia bacterium (SeqCode) (assembly GCA_964618895.1). Taxonomy (GTDB): domain Bacteria; phylum Desulfobacterota; class Binatia; order DP-6; family DP-6; genus CAZUDO01. Next base: position 9,231 of record CAZUDO010000119.1, on the reverse strand, counting down.
CGGTGGCAGGCATGACCCCCAGCATCCCGTTGGCCCTGGCCCTCGTGCTCCTCACCCGGGTCGCGCACGGCACCGAGTACCTCGTCGCGGCGGCGGGCGGCGACTTCACCAGCGTGCAGGCGGCGCTCGATGTAGCCGTCGCCGGCGATACGGTCACCGTGCGCTCGAAGCCCACGCCCTACGTCGAGAAAGTGACCTTTCCGCGCAGCGGCAGCGCCGGCGCTGGATACATCACGCTACGCGCCTTCCCGGGCGAGGAGCCCGTGCTCGACGGCACCGGCGTGCCCGGCGACAACATGGTGCTCATCGACCACCGGAGCTACGTCAAGGTGATCGGCCTCGAGCTGCGGAACAACCTGGGCGTGACCGACGGCTCCGGCGTGCGGGTCCTCGGCGCCGGCTCGCACGTCGAGATCCGCCAGAACCGCATCCACGACATGCGGGGCCAGAACGCGATGGGCATCACAGTCTACGGCACGGACCCGACGGCGATCTCGGACCTGATCATCGACGGCAACGAGATCTCCGACTGCGAACCGGCGCCGAGCGAGGCGCTCACCCTGAACGGCAACGTGACCGACTTCGCGGTGACCAACAACATCGTCCGCGACGTCGACAACATCGGCATCGACTTCATCGGCGGCGAGACCGACATCCAGCCCGACCCGACCAAAGTGGCGCGCAGCGGGGTCTGCCGCGGCAACCAGGTGATCCGCGCGCGCTCGAGCTACGGAGGCGGGTTCGCGGGCGGCATCTACGTCGACGGCGGGCGTGACCTCGTGATCGAGAACAACCTGGTGACCGAGAGTGATCTCGGCATCGAGATCGGCGCCGAGAACGCCGGCATCGTCACCCAGAACGTCACCGTGCGGAACAACCTGATCGTCCGGAACGAGAAAGCGGGCCTGGTGTTCGGCGGCTTCGCGTCCTCGGTCGGCCGCGTTCGCAACAGCACGTTCACCAACAACACGTGCTGGCAGAACGACACCCTGGCCGCTGGCTTCGGCGAGTTGTGGATCCAGTACGCCGAGGACAACGTCGTCCGTAACAACATCTTCGTGAGCACGAGCCAGAACCTGCTGCTCCTGTCCGAGGGCGGCAACGTGAACAACGTTCTCGACTACAACCTGTGGTTCACGGTCGCCGGTTCCGGTGCCGCGCAGTTGGTGTGGAACGGCACCCTGTTCCCCGGCTTCGCCGCCTACCGCGCCGGCACCGGTCAGGACGGCGGCTCGGTGTTCGCCGACCCGGTCCTGATCTCCCCCGGCGCGGGCGACTTCCACCTCGGGCCCGGCTCGCCCGCCGTCAACGCCGGCGCCCCCACGTTCGCGGCCGGGGTCGGCGAGGTCGACCTGGACGGGGGCGCGCGCGTCAACGGCCCGCGCGTCGACCTCGGGGCCGACGAGTCGACGGTGTGCGGCAACGGCATCGTCGAGACGCCGGAGACGTGCGACGACGGCAACCCCACCAGCGGCGACGGCTGCGACGCCAACTGCACGCCCACCGGCTGCGGCAACGCCGTCGTCACCGCCGGCGAGCAGTGCGACGACGGCAACCTCGCCGCCGGCGACTGTTGCGGCCCCACCTGCCAGCGCGAGTCCGACGGCACGCCGTGCGACGACGGCGACGCCTGCACTCCCACCGACACGTGCAGCGCGGGCACGTGCGCCGGCACCACCACCCCGGCCACCGGGTGCCGGACCGCAGCGGCCGGTTCGCTGCTCGTGAAGCCCGCGGCACAGCTCCTGGTCTGGAAGTGGACCCGCGGCGCCTCGACCGCGAGCCCCGAGTTCGGCAACCCGGCCGGCGGCCAGACCGGCTACGTGCTCTGCGTCTACGACACCAGCGCCGGCACCCCGTCCCTCGCCTTCCGCGCCACGGCCCCCGCCGGCGGCAGCTGCCGTGGCAAGCCGTGCTGGAAGACGAGCGCCTCCGGCACCGTCTCCTACACCGACAAGGACGGCACGCCCGAGGGCCTGGTGAAGCTCACCCTGAAGCCGAGCGCCTTCGACCAGACCAAGATCACCGCCCGCGCCAAGGGCGGCAACGCGGTACTGCCGGCGCTGCCGCTGTCGCAGACGCCGGCGCTGACCGTCCAGCTTCGGCAGAGCGGCGCCGGCCCGTGCTGGGAGTCGGTGTTCGCGTCCCCCGCGACGCTCAACGACGGCACGCTCTTCCGCGACGCGATGCCATAGGGACGGCGCCGGCGGCTCGCTGCCACGGACTGGCTCCCGCAAGATGCTCGGGTGCAACGTCCTGCGTCCGACGAGCACTCTCACGAGCGCCCGAGCGGCACCTCGAACTCCTCGGCACGCCATGCGGCATACGCGAGCGCCTCGCGCACGTCCTCTTCCTCGAGGTAGGGATACGCTTGCACGATCTCGGCCGGCGTGCGTCCGGACGCGACCAGACCGACAATCGTGCCGACGGTCACCCGCAGTCCGCGAATGCAGGGCTTACCCCCCATGACGGCCGGGTCCATGGTGATGCGGGTGAGCTGCGTCATGGAAGGAGGGTACACCATTTCGCCCGCGGCGACACCGGGCCTGAGCTCGAGTGGCGGTGGCTCCTCGGGACACACGAAATGCGGTTTTGGGTGTCCACCGAGGCTGTACGCGCGGATGTGCGGACCATCGCGACAGAGCCTCTGGGCACGGGGACTCCGAAGAGTGTGCCTAGCTAGTCTTCGAAAAGCCTGAGCTGGTTGTCTGGTGGTAGTTCCACCCGGGCGCCGTGACGAATCGGGAAGACCATGGTCTCAGCGGCGACCCGCTGCAGAACGTCGTCGCGGTCGATGCGCTTCGCGAGCCATCTTCGAGTCCACCAACGAGAGATTGCGGCACTGCTCTCTGCCCCGCCAGCGAGAGGGATGAAGTAGTCGGGATCGCTCTCCATCCCGAGGAGTACCTCCCGCGTGTTTCGGGCAAGGGTAACGCCGTAGACGACTCGGGGGCTCCCGTGGTTCAGGAATTCGTCGGCCGGTAGGTTGAGGGCATCTAAACCCTCGCGGATTGCGCGCATGCGCGGGTTCACTCCCTCGCCGAAGACCCAGTTGACGCTTTGTGGGTTCCCGGAGCGTAGGCGGAGATCGGTAAGGGCCTTGCGGGTTGCGGTCGTGAACTGGAACGATCCGAAGCCGAGCGTGACGCCGAGGCGTTCGTAGCGAATCGTCTCCTCCGGCCGGCCACCGACGGCGCCGCACGGAACGGCGACGTTCGTGTATTGATTGAGGGGGATTCCATAGAGCGAGGTCGTCGAGAGGGCGACTAAGCGTGGGGGACGACGGATCGGCCGTCCTGCCATGGACGAGGCGATCACACTTTCCGCATCGGCGTAGCGCTCTCGGTAGGCTTGAATCACTTCGGGACTCGACAGAAGCATGGCGACCAGCTTCCCCCCGAGCAGATGGCTGTAAGGCGGGATAGCCCCGCAAACCATGATGTCAGCGATCGCAATCCCAACCGACTCAGCCTTCGCCCGCCGCACGAGCTGAGCAATGACCCGTTTGCCATCGGGGTAGTGGAGCAGCCGCTTCAATCCTTCCTCGGAAGGGGCTCCTCGAAACGTGTGGGCGAGCGTCGCCTTCGCTGCAAGGACGATAGCCAAGGCCGCAGCACGCTTGCTACGGAAGAGTTCTGAGCGTGCCTCGCGAAGCCAGTGGTTCTCCGGATGGTCTACGGTGCCTACGATGGAACGCTTTCGCTCGCGAGGATCCCCCCGGTTGTGGTCGCTTCGGGCGCTCCGCGCCATCGACTGGAGGGTGGCGACAACATGCGCAGACGGTTCATGGAGATCACGCTGGGTCATCACCTTCTCCGCCACTAGGTCGTCCGTGTAGATTTCGCCAAGGGCACGGTCGACCACACCTGCAAGCCAGCGCGCTGCGGTTAGGTCCGGTTCACGAATCAGCCGCTCGAGGAACACTTCGGCGTCCCAGCCGAGCCAGCGGTCTCGCACGGTGCTCTGAACGACGGCACTTCCGATGCTCGCGATGCCGATAACGGGTCGCGTCGGGTGTGCGGCATCACGGACGAGAAGCATCATGGAGCGTCCAGGGACGCTAGCGTAGGCGTTGGTCCAAGTGTGGCGAAAGTAGCGCCATATCTCTTGGAGCTTGATGCCGGTGACAGAACACACGCCCTGCTCGGTGACGAACTCGAGGTACGGGCGGATCAAGGCTCGAAGGTGTTCGGCTCGATGGTCGATCGGGAAGCCGCGGAGGTCTTGAAGGGCCGGCGCGAGATCGCGGCCGTCGCGCATCAACGAGAAGATTGAGACGAAGCGTCCAGCATGGAGTCTACGGGTTTCAAGAGAGCGAATGAACTCTCGCACGGCCGTCGTGGCGAGCTGCTCTTCGCGCGCGCGCTGATGCTGGGCACGGATCCGCTCTCGCTGGGCCTCGTCGAAGTCCTCAGCGTTGGACGGACGGGACACTTCGATTTTGTAGTGCCGGGTTCGAACTTCCCATCCGTGACCTACCAGGTCGAGGAGCACGCGGATTGCCGTCTCCGTAGGGAGGTCGGAGCGTCTCGCCGCGTCGTCAGCGAGGCGGGCCGGGATGGTTGTGTCGCCGCGCGCCAGGGCGCGTGCAGCCTTACGCACTGCGGCCTCGCTATCGACGTCGAGGAGGTCCGGCATGAAGGGGAGCCATCCGGACTTCGGTGTGAAGCGGCTACCCACGAAGGTATGCCGCGAGGGTCGTGCTCCACTCTTCGCGGAACTTTCGTAGGGCGTCTTGAGCCGGAGCAGTTGATGCCCGAGCCTCCGCCCGAGCTGCGGCGATGAGGAGCAACTCCAGCTGCGCCTTCAGCGCCTTGTCCTCGTTCCGGTCCGAGTCCAGGAGAGGGGCGTAGAGCCGCTTGTAGAACGGATGTGCCCGGTTGAGGATAACCGCCACACGCGCGGCGTCCCGAGCGAGCTCGAAAAACGTACCGCTCTCCGAGGTCCCCTCGGTGATCGCATAGCGGGTTGCGGTGTCATCCTCTTCCTCTGCCCACTGTTTGAGAGCCGGGTGACGGTCGAGCGCGAGCTTGAACGCGCGCCGCTGCTTGACACTTGGTTGGGGGAGGGGTTTGAGAAGGCGCTCGCGCTCTGCGGCCCGCCGCTCTGACGGGGCAGCTTCTGCGCGCGCTTTGACCGCTTGGTGCGCCTGGCGCACACGTAGATTCAAGGCGCGAGCCTGGGCTTCCATGTCGTTGCAGAGGACTCCTAGCAAATCCTGGGTCGGGCGCACCTGCTGCTTGGTGTGCGTGATGCCGAACCATTCGTCGAGGGCGGGGTCGAAGCGCACCTCGCACCGCCACCAGTCGTCGTAGTTTTCGCGGCGCTTCCCGCCCATAAGAAACCACCCACGGTCGATCTCACGGTCGCCGCGAACGACCGAGACCACCGGCTGATCTACGATACCGCGGTCGCGCTTCTCGGCGTTGGGGAGATCGTGCCATTCCTCAACGGGGAGTTCCGCGAAGCGCACGGTGACTTTTCCACCGGGTCCGTTTGGCCCGGCTCCCGTGAGGCCCTGGAGCTCATACTCCATGACGTCTCCAAAAAGGCTCGCCCCGGGAGGATTCCCGCCGGCCCGAAGGAAGAGCGGATCAACAGCGCGTACGCGCTTGCCGTTGATGGTGAGCCTAAAATCGCCCCACAGCCGGTAGCGAAAGACCCGTCCGAGGAAGTCCTCGAGTTTCTTCACGAGCGTCGAGATGCGTCGATTGTCGAGACGGTCGCAGCGCTGCCACACAACGAGCGTCCCGGTCTTACTAACGAGGCGCGGACACCACGCAGGGAAGTCGGCTGCTTTCGGCTCCGGGACCTCCGTCATGTTGCCGGCGGCGATCTCATCGACATCGAGGTAGCTGATTAGCGGCGGGCCGGGCCGGCGCCATGTGTAGACCGCGACTAAACGAGCCTGGCTGAGCGAGCTGTTGGGGAGCCCCATGCCGTAGCGGCCCGTTCCGGACCGGTCATTGAAGCGGGTGGAGCCGCCAAAGCGTAGGGCCTGGCGAAGAGTCCCTGCGTCCATTCCGTGACCGTCATCTTGGACGGCGACCACGAGCGGGTAGGTCTCATCGGCGGGGTCTTTCTCTATGCAAATCTGCACCTGCCGGGCCCCCGCCTGAAGCGAGTTGTCGACGAGCTCGGCCACAGCGCTCGTTGTGCCTTTGTAACCGGAGTCGCGGGTGGCCACGATGAAATTGTCGAGCTTGATGATCGACGGGTCGTCGGCTGGCGTGCGCGCCTCAGAATCACGCCGTTGGGCCTTTGTTCGCGCCATGGAGAGCCTCCGAAAGAACTAGCCAGGTGGGGCTCCGTCCGGAGCACGGAACCTCACCTGGGCATAGAGGAAAAGGAGTCGCGAACTAGGCCGTGGCCTTCTGCGGCTTCTCCTCGGGGCTGTCCTGCTCGTCCTCGGCGACGTAGAGGCGCTCGGCCACTGCCGACTTGTGGTCTTCGAGGGTCTGGTCGGCGACGAGGACATTCAGGGCGTGCCGCAGACGCTCGGACCAGCGTTGGCGCTCGGCCTTGTAAAAGATTTCAGCGTCGTCGGTGACTTCGAGTTCGCGCTCGGCGAGGACGAACAGCATCACTTCAAGCCCGGCCTGCGCCGTGGGATTCGTGTTGTAGATCTTCGTGTAGAAGGGGTGCTCTGTGTTGACGATCACCACCTTCTGTTCGCCGAGGCGGCGCGGCCGATAGAACGGCCCCTCGGGAATCGCCTGGAAGTCCACCTCCCACTTCCGTTTCGCCGCCTTCAGTGTGATCTGCTTGAGCGCCTCGTTCTTGGAGATGCCCGCCCGCTTGGATAGCGAAGCCGCCTCATGCTCCAGATTCTTGTTCGCCTCCTGCTTCTGGGCCGGAGTCGGCTCCGTCGTCCGCCCCTTGAACTTCGCGGACTCCTCCATGGCGGCAGTGCTCGGCCTCGGCTTCACGACGAACTCCTTTTTCCGCGCCGCGGCGTCGAGCTGCTCGCGGATCTCGTCGCGGCGCCGGCGCATGTCCCGGATGAGATCGCGCAGTCCGCCGCCCTCCTTGCCGCTGTGGAGCAGCTTCTCCCACATCTCGGGGACGATCGTGATTTGCTGCTTGGCGGTGGTGATCCCGAAGAACTCATCGAGTTCGGCGTCGAAGTCGATCTCGATCCTCACGTAGAGGTCCATGTTCTGGAACTTGGTGAACGGGGGAATGATGCAGTCGATCTGCCGCCGCTCGCGGCAGATGAGGAGCCCGTTGTAGGCCCGCATGATGGGGAAGCGCTTGTTGCGCTTCTTGCCGCGCAGATCACCGCCGTCGTAGTCATCGGGGTCGGCAAGTTGAAAGTTCAGCGGAAGGACCGCCGCCCGGATAGTGACGGTGCCCTTCTTGCCGTCCGGGGTGTCGACCTCGAACGTTCGCGTCGCGATCCGCTCGGCCCTTACGGGCGTCTCCTCGAAGACCCTCGCGTGCTCCATGAGGAAGAGGGGATCGACTGCCTGCGCCTCGGCGCCATCTACGAAGAGGTGGCGCTCAGGCAGCCAATAGCGGTAGATGACGCCGAAGTCTTGGAGGAGCTTGGCCTGGATCGTTTCCTTTTTCTTCCAGCCGGGCTCATTGCGCAGACGGTCGATGTCCTCGAGCACGATTACGGTACCAGAGTCCGCGGAGCGGAGGTCGATCTTGTCCTCGGCCTCGATGACCCACTCAGGGAGGCTGGCCGGACGCGCGGAGAGGATCGCCTCGGTCTTCTCGATGTCGCCGGTCGCAGCGACGAGCTGACCGACGTCGACGGTCACCGCATGCCACTGGCCGCCCGGCACCTTCGAATAGACGGTGTAGCGCCTGGCGAGGCTGATGAGTGAGCTTGGCAGGCCGTAGCCGTAGCGGCCGAAACCGGCCCGGTTGTCCTCCCGGTCGGTCCCACCCCAACGCACGGCGTAGGAGATCATCTCGGGGATCATCCCGTTCCCGTCGTCGATGATGGCGATGTAGTCGGGCTTGACGTGGGTCTTGGTCTCCGGGGCGTACCCGAAGCGGAAGGAGATCGTCTGGGCTGCGGCCTGCACCGAGTTGTCGATTTCCTCGGCGAGCGCGAACGAGGGACTCTTGTATCCGATGTCGCGCATGCCCCGGAGGAACGCGTCGGCGAACACGACGCCGAAGCCCTTCTTGTTGCGCTGCTTCTCGATGTAGCGGTGCTGACTGTCGACGGTCTCGACCCTCATCGTCTTTACGTTCTTGGCCATGATGGAAACCTCTTTCCAGCCCCGGTTTGTGGAGCCGGCGTTGTGAGCCCCGTGAGGGCGCCGACGAGGTCGGGGAACTCGTTCGAGCCCGTCGGCTATGGGTCGGTCTACGCAGCGACGAGATGCTGGAGGTTCTCGCGGGCACGCGTGAGGAGATCCCGATGGAGTTGGGCGACGCGCGGCTGGGTGACCCCCAGGATGGTGGCGGCCTCACGCTGCGTGAGGCCGCCCACGTACAGCATCTTGTAGAGCCGCTGGAGATGGACGGGCAGAACGACTACCCACAAGCGAACGAGCCCCTCGATCTGCGAGTCACGGAAGTCCTGCGGGGCGGGAAGGTCCTCTACGGGCATCCTGTGCGCCAAGCCATTCGATACCGCCGCGCGCGAGTCACGGAGAGCAGTGCGCGTGGCGTTGCGGATCACCCGGCGCACGTACGCGTCGGGGAGCCGGCCGCCGCCGATGCAGAGCGCGCGAACGAGGCGGATGCGGATTTCCTGGGCGAGATCGTCCTCGTCGACGTGGAAGGCCTCGAGGTTCAGCGACGCGAGGTGAGCGGTGCGCCGGATGTACGTGTCCCAGCGCTTCAGGGACGCGATCTCCGCCGTGCCATTGAGCGCGAAACCATGGGTCGCCTCGACCGGGTGTACCGGGCCGAGTTGGGCAGGCGAATCCATGTTAGCCATGCGAGCCTCCTCAACTGCTTAAATTTGCAGGAGGAAACTCGCCCTGGCCGTTCTTCCCTTGCCAAGCTGGCCCCGTTTTTTGGAGCCCGGTTGGGTGAGAACCTGCCTGCCACCCTATACGTACCCGAACGCGAACCATTTGATAAGGGGCGTGCCACGGCTTGCCCCGGTGTCTAGATCGCGACCGGAGCCTGTCAATGAAAATGAGACAGTCACGCTGCGAATTTAGTGTAGCGCCGGGAGCGCCGCGAGGATGATCGGCGCGGACAGCGTCCTGGTTTCGGGGGTACCCATGCCCTCACCCGGGCCGTGCGCGAGGCTCTGCG
>CAZUDO010000118.1:0-28369 GCA_964618895.1 uncultured Binatia bacterium (SeqCode) | reverse complement strand
CTCGACGGCGCCCTCGGCACCGGCGACAGCCTGAGCACCAGCAGCCTCACCTCCGGCACCCACACCATCACGGCGACGGTCACCGACGCCGGCAGCAAGACCGCCAGCGTGTCGATCACCGTGATCGTCAATTCCACGCCCACCGTCAGCATCACCGCCCCCGCCGATGGCGCCTCCTACGAGCCCGGCGCCAGCGTCACCTTCACGGGCACCGGCACCGACCTCGAAGACGGGGCGCTGGTCATCACCTGGGCCTCGAATCTCGACGGCGCCCTCGGCACCGGCGACAGCCTCAGCACCAGCAGCCTCACCTCCGGCACCCACACCATCACCGCGACGGTCACCGACGCCGGCAGCAAGACCGCCTCGGCCTCCCGCACCGTGATCGTCAACGCGACCCCGACCGTCAGCATCACCGCCCCCGCCGACGCGTCCACCTTCGCCTTCGGCGACACCGTGACCTTCACCGGCACGGGCACCGACCTGGAGGACGGCGCGCTCACCATCACCTGGTCCTCCGACCTCGACGGCAGCCTCGGCACCGGCGACTCCCTGGACCGCAACGATCTCACCGTCGGCACGCACACCATCACGGCCACCGTGACCGACAGCGGAAGTACGACCGCCTCCGCCGCCATCTCCATCACCATCCAATAGGTAGACGACGACCATGAAGACGGCTTTCTCCTCCCTCCTGAACGGGCTCAAGTACGGGCTGCTCGCCGGCCTGTGCGCGCTCGCCACCGAGCTGGTCTACGCCCACGCGTTCCTCCCGTATCCGGTACGCTTCGACGGGCGCCTGCTGCTGCTCTACGGCATCGTATTCGGGGCGCTCGGGCTCGGCGGCGGACTGGCCGGGGTCGCGCTCAGGCGCTTCGGCAGCGCGGTCCCGGTGATCGTCGTCGGAGCGGCGCTCACCGCGTTCCTGCTGGCGCTTCGCATCCACGACCTGCTCGACGCGCCGTTCAACGCCGGCATGGACGGCGGGCTGCTCCTGTTCGCGGTCACGGTCGCCATGTCGACGGCCTATCTGGCGGCCTCGACCCGCCGGCCGGCGGCCCTCCGCGCCGCGTCCACGGTGCTGCTCGCCTTCTCGGTGCCGGCGCTGGTGGTGGCCTGCAAGCTGCTGGTCAACTCGGCGGCGCTCAGCGTGAGCCAGCCGATCCCGGTGGCGTTGGCGATGGTCGCGCTGTGGCCGTTCGTCCTGACGCTCGCCTACCGGCTGGTCGTCGGCCGCTTCCTGGCCGCCGCCCTGGCCGCCTGCTCGTGGATCGGCCCGGTGGCGGCAATCGCCGCCTGCGTGCTGGTCGCCCGTCCTTCGGTCACCCGCGAGCAGGTGGCTGCCGCCCCCGCGGCCGCCAACCTGCCGCCGATCATCTTCGTCACCATCGACACGCTGCGTGCCGACCACCTGTCGCTGTACGGCTACGAGCGGCCGACGAGCCCGAACCTGGACGCGTTTGCCAGGACCGCCACCGCCTACACCCACTGCCTGGCCCCCGGGCCGAGCACGTGGATGTCGGTGCCGAGCCTGCTCTCCAGCCTGACCCCGTACCGCCACGGCGGCGTCACCGAGACTCGTCGCGTCCCGGAGGAGGTCGAGATGCTGCCCGAGGTGCTGCAGCGCCTCGGCTACCAGACCATCGGCCAGAGCGCGAATCCCTGGGTGAGCGAACGCTACGGCATGGCGCAGGGGTTCGAGGAGTTCCGCCTCTACAACACCGACAACGAGCTGCTCCTCTACGACGTGATGAAGCTCGCCATGCGGGTCGCCCCCTGGCAGGTCTTCCGCGTCCGCGACTACCTGCCGCCGTACGCCTACGTGCCCTTCGGCATGCTGGTCGACGAGGCGCGCGAGCTGATCGAGAACCGCGATCCCGCCCGTCCGCTCTTCTTCTACACCCAGCCCGTCGACCCGCACGGCCCCTACCAAGCGCCGCTGCGTTACGTGCCCGCCGGCACGACCTTCACCAGCGCCGACTACGTCAGCTACTGGAGCCTCAAGACCGGCGTGCAGGTCGGTCCGCGCCAGCTGGAAAGCCTGATCGCCCTCTACGACGGCGCCGTCACCTACAGCGACGCCGAGCTCGGCCGGCTGTTCGCAGCGCTCAAGGACGCCAATCTGTTCGACCAGGCACTCATCATCGTCACCTCGGACCACGGCGAGCAGTTCTTCGACCACGGGCTCTGGCGGCACTCGAACTCGCTCTACCAGCCGGTCGTCCACGTGCCGCTGGTGATCAAGTTCCCCGGCCAGCACGAGGGCACGGTGGTCCGCGAGCCGGTGAGCGGCCTCGACATCATGCCGACGGCGCTCCGCGTCCTGGGCGAAGGCTGCCCGGGGTGCGACGGGCGGCCCCTCCAGGTGGCCATCGACGACGCGCCGCCGGTGTTCACCTACCTGATGGGCAAGGAGGAGCTCCGCCCGATGATTCGCAGCGTCAGCCACCACGGGTGGAAGCTCATCCAGACCCGCAAGCCGAACGACACCTCCGACAAGCTGTTCAACATCGAGCGCGATCCCGACGAGCTGGACGACCAGCTCGTGCAGCACAACGACATCGCGACCTACCTGACCGGCCTCCTGGAGGGCTACCAGGCCAAGGCCGGTCCTACCCTGGTGGCGAAGGCCATCACGCTGCAACCCGCCGAAACGGAGCGTCTGCGTGCGCTCGGGTACGTACAGTAGGGGTTTTTCTCCCCGCGCCCGGCACCTCGCCGCGGCGCTCCTCTGCCTCGGCCTGCTTGCGCCCGGGCGCAGCATCGGCGCGCCCCCGGAAGTTCCGCTCGCCCTCGAGCTGGACAGCCCGGCCGTCAACCACGACGACCCGTGCTTCTGGGTCGATCCGCACGAGCGTACGCGCGGCCTCCTGTTCGTGACCCTCAAGACCGCGGGCGTGGTCGAGGTCTACGACCTGCCCACGGGAACCCTCACCGCCACCATTCCCGGGTTCCTGAAGGCCAACAACTGCGTCGTCGAGGGCGACTGGCTGCTCACCACCGACGCCTTCGCGCATCACGTCACGGTCCACCATCTCCCCGACCTGACCGCCGCCGGCACGCTGGCCGAGGACATGCTGCTGCCGATGGGCATCGCGACCCTGCACGCGCCCGATGGCCGGACGCTGGTCTACGTGACCGACGAGGGCGACGCCTCGGTGCATGTCTACGACCTCGCCACGCGCGCGCTCGTGCACACCTTCCCGACCGGCTTCGGGCTCCGCATCGAGCCGGTGGTAGCCGACGACCGCTACCAGCGCGTGTTCATCGCCCGCGAGGAGCGCGGCGGTCGCGGCATCGGCCTGTTCACGCCCGACGGCCTGCTCGAGCGCGAGTTCGGGGCGTCCGCGTTCGGCAGCGACACCGAGGGTCTGGCGCTCTACACCTGCGGCGAGGGCGGCTACCTGGTCGCCGCCGACCAGCACATGACGGCGACCGAGTTCGAGATCTTCGACCGCGTGTCGCTGGCGCATCTCGGCACCTTCCGCATGCAGGACGGCACCGGCGAGTACACCAGCGCCACCGACGGCATCGACATCCTGCAGACCCCGCTGCCCGGCTTCCCGAGCGGGATGCTGGCCGCCTGCGACGGCTGCAACGACAACCTGCCCGACCAGGTCGAGATCGCCCCCTGGGACCGGATCGCGGACGTGATGGGGCTCGATCGCTGCCCCGACGGCATCGAGCCCGACTGCGTGACCGCCCCCTGCATACGACGGCTCCTGCCGGTCGCCGACGCGAGCGTGCTCGGCGAGGCGCCAGACATGGCCCTCGGCGCCAACCCTGCCCTCGTCCTGGACGCCGACCCCGGCGCCGAGACGCTGCTCCGCTTCGACATCCCGGACCTGACCGGATTCGACCTGCGGCGGGCCACGCTCCGTCTCACGGTCGAGTCGCAGAAGGGCGCCGACGGCGAGGTGGGCGGCGCCCTGTTCACCACCACCGGGGACTGGCAGGAGGACACCGTCACCTGGACCACCCGCCCGCGCGCGCTCCTCGGGCCCGTCGCCGGCGCGGGGCCGGTGACCCTGGCGCAGGCAGTCGACTTCGACGTGCGCCCGGTCGTGCACAGCGCCGGCAGCGCCGACTTCCTCCTCCGCACCACCTCCACCAACCGCGTGCGCTACCGCAGCCGCGAGGCGGGTGTGAGCCCGCCGGCGCTGCTGCTGGCGCTGCACAAGAGCACGCCACCCGCCATGCGGCTTGCGGCGCCGGAGGACGGCGTGCGCATCGACCCGGGCCAGCCGCTCGTGCTCGCCGCCCGGGCGAGCGACGACGAGGACGGCGACCTCACTGCCGCCATCCGCTGGCGCTCCGACCGCGACGGCGCCCTCGGCACCGGCGGCGACCTCCGCATCACGACGCTGCGCCACGGCCGACACACTTTGCAGGCCGCCGTCGTCGACGGGGCAGGCCTGCGGGCCACCACTGCCGTGCACATCCTGGTCGACACTGCGCCGACGCTGCTGGTCGACTCCCCGGCCGAGGCGATGCACCTGCCCGGCGGGCAGCGTCTCCTGCTGCATGCCGACGCGCACGACGCAGAGGATGGGGACCTGGGCACGGCGATTGCCTGGGCGTCCGATCGGGACGGCCCCCTCGGCACCGGCACCGACCTGCAGGTCGTCCTGCGCGAGGGCACCCATCGTCTGACCGCCACTGTGCGCGACGCCGACAGCGTGCCGGCCACGGTCGCCCGTACCGTGGTGGTCACGCCGAGCGCGCCGGTGGTGACCATCACCACGCCGGCGCCGGGCGCGGTCGGGGTGTCGGACCAGACGGTCGCCTTCGCCGGCGGGGCGCTCGACTTCGCCGACGGCGATCTCCGCCGCCGGCTCGAGTGGATCTCCGACCTGCAGGGCGCGCTCGGGACCGGCGCACTCCTCACCGCCACCGGCCTCGTTCCCGGCACACACGTCGTGACGGCGCGCGCCACCGACCGGGACGGACTCGGCGGGCAGGCGCAGGTCATGGTGCGCATCGTCCCGCCGACGCTGGTCCTGCCGGCAGTCGCCGACGCGTACGTGCGCGCCGACCTGCCGGCCACCAACTACGGCCGTTCCACTACGCTCCAGATCTCGAGCCGGCCCGAGCGCCAGGCCTTCCTGCGGTTCGTCGTCGACGGCACCGCCGGGGTCGACATCGCCCGCGCCACGCTGCGCCTGACGGTCAGCACCAGCACCGGCTCGTCGAGCGCGAGCGGGGGCACGCTGTCCATCGCACCCGACGCGGCGTGGGAGGAGAAGCTGGTCACCTGGGACACCCGCCCTGTCGTCGGCGCGCCGCTGGCGTCGACCGGGGCCGTGACCCGCGGTCAGCGTGTCGACTTCGACGTGACCGCCGCCGTGACCGGCGACGGCCCAGTCGCGTTCGCGCTCACCAGTCCGTCGGCCGATACGGCCAAGTACAACTCGCGCCAGGCCACCACCGGCCGCCCGGCGCTCGTCCTCCACCTGCGCTCGACGCTGGCCACCCCCGATGCGCCGCCCACGGTGACCATGCTCTCCCCGCCCGACGCCACCGTGGTCACGCTCGGACAGCCGGTCACGTTCGCCGCCACCGTCACCGACGCGGATGAGCCGGGATTGACCACCGGGCTGGCGTGGACCTCCGACCGGACCGGCGCGCTCGGCACCGGCAGCCCGCTCACGGTGACCGACCTGCCTGCCGGCCGGCACCACATCCGCGCCGAGGTGCGCGACGCCAACGGCAGCCTGGGCGTCGCCCGGCTGACGGTGATCGTGAACGCCCCGCCACGCCTGGCCATCACGTTCCCGGCCGACGACGTGTCGGTCTCCGCCGGCACGCCGATCGTCCTCGAGGCGACAGCAGACGACTTCGAGGACGGGCCGCTCGGACCCGCCGTGTCGTGGGCCTCCGACCGGACCGGCGTGCTCGGCCACGGCGCGCGCCTCGGGCTGCCCCGGCTGCCGCTCGGCCCGCATCGCGTCACCGCCACCGTGCGCGACGCCGCCGGCGCCACCGCCGCCGCCACGCACACCATCACCGTCACGGCGGGCACGCTCGCCTTCGCCCCGGTCGCCGACGCCACCGTCAAGGCCGACACCCCCGACACCAACTTCGGCACCTCGTTCACCCTTCAGGCCGACGCCGACCCGGCCCGGCGCGCCTATCTCCGCTTTGCGGTCACGGGCCTCGCCGGCGCGCGCGTCACCGCGGCCGTCCTCCGCCTCACCGTCCGACCGGACGCCGGCTCGGGCAGCGTCGGCGGCGGTGCACTCGTCCGGCTCGACCCGCCGCCGCCGTGGGGGGAGAAGGCAATCACCTTCACCACCAGCCCACTGGCCGACGGCCCGCCGCGCGCGACCATCGGGCCAGTTGCCGACGGAGCGGTCGTCACCCTCGACCTCACCGGCGTCGTCACCGCCGACGGCCTGTACGACTTCGCCCTCGTCCCCACCTCCACCGACCGGGTCGCCTATTCGAGTCGCGAAGCCGGGCCGGACCGCCCGCAGCTCCTGGTGACGGTGGAGTGATGCGCGCGCTGCTCATCCTGCTGCTGCTCGTGCGGGCAGCGCCGGCCTGCACCGACGGGCTCCGCTTCTATGGCACCTACTCGGTCGGGCCGAAGGCCGGCGACGCCAAAGTCCCGCTCCCCGAACGGCTCCGCGAGCTGCGCGACCTCGGCGCCAACATGATCGTCGGCACCGGCAAGAAGACCGACATTCTCGACCGCCTCCCCGAGGGCATGCTCGGCGTCCCCGGCTGCGGCCTCATGAAGCCCGAGGACTGGCAGACGAAGGACGGGCGCTGGGACGAGACCCGGGCACGGAAGAAGCTGGCCGAGCTGGCCGCCCGCTTCGCACGCCACCCCAAGGTCTACGGCGTCTGCATCACGCACGAAGTGACCGAATACGCCGACCATGCCCGGCGCGTGTGGATGTACCAGCTTGCCAAAGCATACTTCCCGGCACAGGCCGTGATCCACTACTACGGGCTCCTCACCGACACCCAGAACGCAGACCGCAAGAAGACAGATGGCTACGGCTTGAACGGTGAACGAGAAACGGACATTCTATTCGTATCACTCCCGGCAGTGGCCAAAGGCCACTTCCGCGGCCCGACCGACCTCGCCCGACTCACCACCGCGCTCCGCGCCGCCACCCGCACCCCAGGCATCCCCGTCTGGGGCCAAACCTCCATCAACGCCGACAATAAAATGGTCACCGGTCCCGACACCATGCGCATCGTCTGGGGTGCGCACGGCGAGAACATGCCCATCTGGGCCGATGCCCTGCTCGCCACCTCCGTCCCCGACGCCCACGGCACCCCGCTGCGGCTCTCCGGCTTCTTCTGGCGCTCGCTCGGGCGCTTCAACTGGGATCTCGGCTTTCCCGCCTTCACCTCACACCGCGCGCAGATGCGCGCCATCCGGACGAAACACTGCTCCCCGTCATGAAGACACCTCGCTCCCTACTCTTCCTCCTCCTGGCAGGCTCTCTCCTCTTCTCCGTCACCCGCGGCAAGGCGCAGACGGGGCCGACCGAGGCGCTCACCTTCGCGCCGGTCGCGGACACCTACGTCGAGAGCGCCGCCCCGGCGACCACCTTCAACACCGACCCGCGGCTGCGCGTCGATGCCGACCCGGTGCGCGTGAGTTATCTGCGCTTCGCGGTCGCCGGCCTGAACGGCCGGCCGGTGCAGAAGGCCCGCCTGCGGCTCGGCGTCGCCGGTGCCAGCACGGCCGGGGGCACCATCCACCGCATCGCCGACAACGGCTGGAACGAGGCCACGGTCACCTTCGATACCCGCCCCGCCGTCGACGGCCCCGGCCTGCACACGCTGGGGGCGATCACGATCGGGCAGGTGGCGGAGTTCATCCTCGACGGAGCCATCACCGGCGACGGCACCTACAGCTTCGCCCTCGACAGCGCGTCGATCGACGCGGCGTCGTACAACTCCGCGGCCGCCACCAGCGGCCAGAAGCCGGCGCTCGTCATCACGGTGCCTGCCGGCCCCAACCCCACGGTCACCATCGGCCAGCCCGCCCCCGGGGCCCAGTTCTTCGCCGGCGACTCGGTGACGTTCCAGGGCACCGCCACCGACGCCGTCGACGGCACCCTGTCGGCCGCCATCGCCTGGCGGTCCGACCTGCAGGGCGCCCTCGGCACGGGGGCCACGGTGGGTGCGACCCTGGTGCGGGGCGTGCACACCATCACCGCGGACGTGACCGACGGCGACGGCTTCGGCGCCACGGCGCGCGTCATCGTCACCGTGAGCCCGCCGCCCCCGGCCAACACCGAGCCGCTGGTGACCATCACCGAGCCGGCCGCCGTTCGCACCCTCACCGCCGGCGAGCCGATCGCGTTCGCGGGGTCGGCCGCCGACCTCGAAGACGGCGTGCTCACCGCCCGCCTGGCCTGGACCTCCGACCGCGACGGCGCACTCGGGACCGGCGGCAGCTTCACCCGCCCGCTCACCGCCGGCACGCACCGGCTCACGGCCAGCGTGACCGACAGCGGGCACCTGACCGGCACCGCCGGCGTGAGCGTCACCGTGGTCGCACCGCCGATCGTCGAACTGCTACCGGTCGCCGACACCTTCGTCGACGCCACCGCGGCCACCAGCGCCTTCGGCACCACCACCCTGCTGCGCGCCAACGCCAACCCGCGCACCACCTACCTCCGCTTCCAGGTGGCCGGCGTCGGCACGCAGGATATCCGGCGCGCGATCCTCCGTCTGCAAGTCGACACCGGGACGTCCGCCAACAGCGACTCCGGCGGCACCGTGCAGCGTATCTCGAACACCACCTGGGACGAGCGCACCACCACCTACAACTCGCGTCCGGCCGTCGACGGGGCCGTCCTGGCCACCGTCGGTGCGGTCGTCGCCGGGCAGACGGTCGAGTTCGACGTGACCGCGGCGGTCACCGGCGACGGGCCGCTGTCGCTCGCCCTGGTCAGCCGCTCCAGCAACACGGTCGACTACCGCGCGCGCGAGTCGGCCACCCCGCCACGCCTGGTCATCACGCTGGCCGGCAACGGCCCCCGGGTCGCCATCACCGCACCGGCGAATCAGGCCGTATTCACCACCGGCACGCCGATCCCCTTCACCGCCAGCGCCACCGACGTGGAGGACGGCGACCTCTCCGCCGGCATCAGCTGGACCTCGAGCCTGGGCGGGGTCCTCGGCACCGGCGCCTCGCTCACGACCGCTGCGCTCGGCACCGGCACGCATACCATCACCGCCGCCGTGACCGACCGCGACGGACGCGCGGGCCGGGCCGAGATCACCATCACCGTGCGCGACCCCAATACGGCGCCGCGCATCACCATCACGGCGCCTGCCCCGGGCAGCAGCGTCGCGGCCGGCACGT
Source organism: uncultured Binatia bacterium (SeqCode) (assembly GCA_964618895.1). Taxonomy (GTDB): domain Bacteria; phylum Desulfobacterota; class Binatia; order DP-6; family DP-6; genus CAZUDO01. The sequence goes on along the minus strand of CAZUDO010000118.1, from coordinate 19,032 downwards.
TGGTCGCGCTCGCGGCCAGCGCCCTCGACGACTTCGACCAGACGCTCACGCTGCGCTGGTCGTCGAGCGTGCACGGCCCGCTCGGCACCGGCAGCCGCCTCACGGTGGCGCTCGGCGAAGGCACCCACACCCTCACCTGCGTCGCCACCGACTCCGACGGCGCCAGCGGGCAGGCGAGCGTCGCGCTGGTGGTGACCCCGACGCCGCCCACCGTCACCATCACCGCCCCGGCCGCCGGCACGATCGCCTTCGCCGGCACACCGCTCACCTTCGCGGGGTCGGCCGCCGATGCGCGCGGCGGCGACCTGTCGGCCGGACTCGCCTGGACCTCCACCCTCGACGGGCCGATCGGCACCGGGCCGAGCTTCGCCAGCGCCGGCCTGAGCGTCGGCACGCACGCCATCCGGGCCGCCGTGACCAGCGCCGCCGGCTTGACCGGCCAGGCGGAGCGCAATTTGGTGGTGCGGCCGCCGAACGCCGCCCCGCGGCTCGCCATCCAACAGCCGGGCGACGGCGCGGCCCTTCTCGGCGGCAAGCCGATCCTGCTGGCCGCGACCGCCACCGACACCGAGGACGGCGACCTGAGCGCGGCCGTGCGCTGGACCTCGAGCCGCGACGGCGCCCTCGGTACGGGCGCGATCCGCACCGTCCCGAGCCTGTCGGTCGGCAGCCACGTTTTCACCGCCGCCGTCACCGATCGCGACGGCGCCAGCACCACCGCCAGCGTCACGGTCACGGTCGTGGTGTCCATGCTCAGCATCACCGCCGAGGCCGACACCTACGTCGACTCCGCGAGCCCCACCAAGGTGTTCGGCGCCGCCACCAGCGTGATCGGCGGCTCGAGCCCGGTGCGGCAGGCCTTCTTTCGCTTCCCGGTGATGGGCACCACCGGCTTCAGCATCGAGCGCGCGCTCCTCCGCCTCACCGTGAGCGGTGCCAGCAGCGACGGCAGCCGGGTGGGCGGCACGGTGAACGGGCTCTCCAACAACGACTGGTCCGAGGCCGCGACGACCTACACCACCCGGCCCGCCATCGATGGGCCGGCATTCGCCACCAAGGGCGCCGTCAAGCCGAAGCAGGTGGTCGAGTTCGACGTGACCGCCGGGCTGCCCGGCGACGGGCTGTACAGCTTCGCCCTCACCAGCACCAACACCGACTGGGTCAAGTACCAGAGCCGGCAGGCCACCACCGGCCGCCCGCAGCTGGTCATCATGCTCACGCAGAACACGCCGCCGGCGGTCGCCGTCACCGCACCGGCGAACGGCACGCGCGTCACCGTCGGCACGGCGGTCACCCTGGCCGCCAGCGCGACCGACGCGGAGAGCGGCACCCTGAGCGCGCAGGTCAGCTGGACCTCGAGCCTGAGCGGCGCGCTCGGCACCGGCGCTACGCTGACGGTGCCCGCGCTCGCCGCCGGGTCGCACACCATCACCGCCCGGGTCACCGACCCGAGCGGCGCCAGCGCCGAGGCGGCGATCACCATGGTCGTGAACCATCCGCCGGTGCTGCGCATGAGCGCGCCTCTCGACGGCACCATCCTGTTCGCCAGCCAGCTTCCGCTCGCGCTCGCCGCCACCGCCATCGACCAGGAGGACGGCAAGCTCGGCGCCGCCATCCGCTGGTCGTCGAGCCTCGACGGTCCCCTCGGCACCGGCACGGCCGTCGCCGCCGGCGCGCTCCGCCCCGGCCCCCACACCATCATCGCCGCCGTGACCGATGCCCACGGCGCCCGCGCCGAGGCGCGCGCGTCGGTGCGCGTCCGCCCGGCGAACACCGCTCCCGTGGTGACCATCACCGCTCCGCCAGCCAACGGTTCGACGCCGGCAGGCACGTCCGCGACGCTGACGGCGACCGTCACCGACGACTTCGACACCGCGCTCGCCGGCCAGATCGCGTGGACCTCGAGCCGTGACGGCGCCCTCGGCACCGGGCCGTCGATCACCCGCACGCTGACCGAGGGCCGCCATACGCTGTTCGCCGCCGTCACCGACTCCGACGGCGTGACCGGTACGGCCCAGATCCCGTTCACGGTGAGCCCGACGCCGCCGATCGTCACCATGACGGCGCCGCCCGTCGGCGCGCTCCTGTTCGCGGAGCGCCCGCTCACCTTCGGCGGCACCGCCACCGACGCCACCGACGGCACCATCTCCGCCACCCTGATCTGGTCGTCCGACCGGGACGGCCTGATCGGGGCCGGCGCCGGCTTCACCACCTCTCGGCTGAGCGCCGGCACGCACACCATCACGGCTGCGGTCACCGACGCGGGCGGGCTCCGCAGTCAGGCGCAGCGCATTGTCATGATCCGGTCGCGGAACACGCCGCCCATGGTGGCCATTACCGCCCCGGCGACCGGGGCCGCGCTCCTGACCGCCCGCCGGCTGCCCTTCACCGCCACCGCCAGCGATGCCGAGAACGGCACTCTGGACGCCGCCATCGCCTGGAGCTCGAGCCGCGACGGCGCCCTCGGCACCGGTCCCGCGCTGGTGCTCTCGACCCTCACCGCCGGCGCGCACGTCATCACCGCCAGCGTCACCGACGCCGCCGGCGAGACGGTCACGGCCGCTGTCGCCATCACGCTGAGCCCCTCGACGGTCACGCTCCCCGCCGTCGCCGACACCACCGTCGACGCGTCGGCTCCGAGCACCGCCGTCGGCGGAGCGGCACTCCTCACCGCCGACGGCTCGCCCGTGAAGCAGGTCTTCCTCCGCTTCGCGGTCACGGGCCTGGAGCCGTTCGCCATCGGCCGTGCCCGGCTGCGCCTCACCGTCGGCACCGCGAGCGCCAATGCCAGCGACCAGGGCGGTACGCTCTACACGATCAGCAACACCACCTGGCCGGAGGCCACCACCACCTACGCCACCCGGCCCGCCCTCGACGGCATGGTCGTCGCCGCCACCGACTCGGTCGGCGTGCGCAAGGTGGTCGACTTCGACGTGACCGCCGTCCTGCACGGCGACGGCCTCTACAGCTTCGTGCTGATGACCTCGTCGACCAACGATGTCGCCTATCAGAGCCGCGAGGCCGCCAGCGGGCAGCCGCAGCTGATCCTCGAGCTGCGCCAGCCGACCGACGCGCAGGTCGCCATCACGGCGCCCGTAAGCGGCGCCGTGGTGCCCTTCGACCTGCCGGTCACGATCGCCGCCACCGCCACCGATCGCGAGGACGGCGACCTGTCGGCGACGCTCAGCTGGACCTCGACCGTCGAGGGACTGCTCCCCGGCGGCCCGACTTTCACCCGCTATCTCTCCCCGGGGCTGCACACGCTGACCGCTAGCGTGGTCGACGCCGACGGCAATCCCGGCAGCGCTGCCGTCCGCCTGGAAGTGCAGCAGCGCGACGTGGGCATCCGCGACTTCGCCTTCGGCTCCGACGTCGAAGACGGCGCCTCGAACGAGGCCACCGCCCAGAAGCCGGAGTCGAAGCTCTGGTACGTCGACGGCATCTGGTGGGCGACGCTCTATCGCCCGAACGTCGAGGCGCATCGCATCCATCGCCTCGATCCGGTCACCCAGCAGTGGATCGACACCGGCGTCCACATCGACGAGCGCGCCATCAGCCGCCAGGACGTGCTCTGGGACGGCACCAAGCTCTACATGGCGTCGCGCTGCCACGGGCTCACGCCGCAGAACCGCCTGCTGCGCTACAGCTACTCGTCGAGCACCAAGACCTGGCACCTGGACTCCGGATTCCCGGTCGACATCCCGGGCGGCGGCACCGAGTCGATGAGCATCGCGAAAGACTCGCAGGGCCGCCTGTGGCTGGCCTACACGCTCGCCAACACCGTCCTCGTCTCACACAGCCTCGCCACCGACCGCGACTGGAGCGAGGAGATCACGCTGCCGGTCGGCACCGGCGAGGAGACCGCGCTCTTCGACGACGACATCGCCACCGTGGTGGCGCTGCCGAACGAGCACCGCATCGGCGTCTTCTGGTCGAACCAGCTGACCAAGAGCTTCTACTTCGCCGTCCATACCGACGGCGCCGCCACCGACGACTCCGGCGCCTGGCAGCTCGAGACCATCGAGGAAGGCGGCAAGTTCGCCGACGACCACTTCAACCTGAAGGTGGCCTCCGACGGACGCGTGTTCGCGGCCGTGAAGACCAGCTACGGCGTCAACGGCGAGCCGCTGAACGGCCTGCTGGTGCGCTCCGCCGCCGGCACCTGGTCCCCCCTCTATCCGACGGCGCTGGTCGAGCAGAACCCGACCCGCGAGCTGGTCATGCTGGATGAGGTGCAGCGCAAGGTCTTCGTCTTCTACTCCCTCGATCACAAAGCGCTCTACTACAAGGTGAGCGACATGGACACGATCGCCTTCCCCGAGGGGGACGGCATTCCGCTGATCGTGAGCACCGCCGCCCCCGACATCAGCAACCCTGCCAGCACCAAGCAGAACGTGACGCCGTCCTCCGGTCTCGTCGTGCTGGCCTCCAGCCGCCAGGACAACAGTTACTGGCACAACCTCATTCTCCCCATGCCATGATCGAGATCACGGTCCGGCTCCTCGCCACGGCAGCCCTGCTCCTCTCCCTGGCCCCGCCGGCGACGGCGCAGACGACGCAGACACTCACCTTCCCGTCGGTCGCCGACGTGTACGTCGACAGCGCGTCGCCGGCCGTCAACCTGAACGCCGACGCCCGCCTGCGGGCGAAAGCGCCGACGGCGCGCATCACGTATCTGCGCTTCGCCGTGAGCGGCGTCGCCGGCCGGACGGTGACCAGCGCCCGGCTCCGTCTCGGCGTCGTCGGCGCGGCCAACAGTGGTGGCAGCGTCCACGCCATCGGCGACAGCACCTGGAACGAGGCGACGGTCACCTTCAACACGCGCCCGGCGATCGACGGGCCGGTACTGGCCACCCTCGGCGCGGTGACGCTCGGGGCGACGGTCGAGTTCGACCTGGGCAGCAGCGTGCCGGCCGACGGGGTCTACAACTTTGCCATCGACAGCACCTCCACCGACGGCGTGTCGTACAACTCCACCGCCGCCACCAGCGGGCAGAAGCCCGAGCTGGTGCTGACGGTCGCCACCGGCGGGCCACCCACCATCGCCATCACCCAGCCGGCCCCGGGGGCGAGCTTCTTCGCCGGCGACCCGATCACCCTGCAGGGGACCGCCGCCGACGCCGGCGGCGCCGACCTGAGCGCGGCCATCATCTGGTCGTCGAGCCTGGCCGGGCCGCTCGGTACGGGCGCGGTGGTGATGCCGGCCCTCGGCGCCGGCGCGCATACCCTTACCGCCACCGTGCAGGACGCGCACGGCGTACCGGCGAGCGCGACCGTCGGCATCACCGTGGTGCCCCGGCCGGCCGCCAACACGGCGCCGCTGGTGGCGATCACCGCGCCGACCACGGGCCAGACCCTCACCGCCGGCAGCCCGGTCCAGTTCACCGGCACGGCCAGCGATCTGGAAGACGGCCCGCTCACGGCGGCACTCCAGTGGACGTCGGATCGCGACGGCGTCCTCGGCGCCGGCGGCACCGTCACCCGGACGCTCAGCCCCGGGGCACACGTCATCACCGCGTCGGTGACCGACTCGGGCGGCCTCGCCGCGTCGCACGCGATCACGGTCGCCGTCGCCGCCGCCGTCCTGGTGGAGGTGCCCGCCATCGCCGACGCCTCGGTCGACGCCGGCATCCCAGGCGGCAACTTCGGCACCAGCCCCACCCTGCGGGTCGACGCCAACACCGCCCGCATCGCGTACCTGCGCTTCGACACCGCGCGCGTCGGCACGCGGCCGGTCACGCACGCCACCCTGCGCGTGCAGATCGACGACAACCCGGGCGCCGAGAGCACCAGCGGCGGCACCCTCTCCCGCCTGTCGTCGAACGACTGGCAGGAGAGCACGATCACCTACGCCACCCGTCCTCCCGTCGACGGCCCGGCGCTCGGCAGCCAGGGGCCGGTCGTCCGCGGCCAGACGGTCGAGTTCGACGTGAGCGCGGTGGTGACCGGAGCGGGCATCTACAACTTCGCCCTCACCAACACGTCGAGCGACGAAGCCACCTACCGCGCCCGCGAGAGCGCCGCCCCGCCGACGCTCGTGCTGACCGTGGCGGGCAACGCGCCCGCGGTGGCGATCACCGCCCCCGTCGCCGGCACGGTCGTCTTCCACGGCACCGCCGTCGCCCTCGCCGCCACCGCCACCGACCTCGAGGACGGGGCGCTCGCCAGCCGCCTGCAGTGGTCGTCCAACCGTGACGGCATGCTCGGCAGCGGCGGCGCGCTCACGGCGAGTGCGCTCACCACCGGGCTGCACACCATCACCGCCACCGCCACCGACGACGACGGCCTCATGGGGCAGGCGTCGGTCACCCTCCGCGTGCGCGGCCCGAACGCGGCGCCGACGATCGCCATCACGACGCCGCCCGACGCCACCAGCGTCCCGTTCGGCACCGCCCTCTCCCTGGCCGCTACCGCCAGCGACGATTTCGACGGCGACCTCGGCCCGCAGGTGCACTGGACGTCGAGCCGCGACGGTACCCTCGGCACCGGGGCCGCGCTCACGCTGTCGAGCCTGCGCCTCGGCACGCACACGCTCACCGCCACGGTCACCGATTCCGACGGCGCGACGGCGTCGGCCAGCGTCCAGGTCACGATCACGCCGACCCCGCCGACGGTGACGGTCGCCGCCCCGGTCGACGGGACGCGGGTGTTCACGGGCACGACGGTCACGCTCCAGGGCACCGCCAGCGATGCCGCCGACGGCCCGTTGACCCCAGGACTCGTGTGGAGGTCGGACCGGGACGGCGCGCTCGGCACCGGTGGCACCGTCGCCGCGCCGGCGCTGTCGATCGGCACGCACCGCATCGAAGCCGCCGCCACCAATTCCGCCGGTCTCACCACCCGCGTCGCACGCACGCTGCTCGTCCGTTCCCCGAACACGGCGCCCACGGTGGCGGTCGACGCGCCGGCGAACGGGACGACCCTGCTCTCCGGTCGCCCGGTACTTCTGGCTGCCACGGCGACCGACCCCGAGGACGGGATGCTCGGCGCGGCGGTGCGCTGGAGCTCGAGCGCCGCCGGGCCGCTCGGGACCGGCGCCGTCCTGGTCGTCCCGGGATTGAGCGTCGGCACGCACACCCTCACGGCGACCGTCACCGACACCGACGGCACCACGGCGAGCGCGAACATCACCGTCACCGTGATGGCGGGCACGCTGTCGTTCGTCGCCATCGCCGACACCTACGTCGACTCCGGGGCGACCACGACCAAGTTCGGCACGGCGACCGGCATCCTCGCCGGCACCTCGCCCACCCGGCAGGCGTTCCTGCGCTTCACGATCGGCGGGCTCGGCGGCTTCGCCATCGAGCGCACCGCGCTCCGCCTGACGGCCGCTGCCGGTGCCAGCGACGGCGCCGCCGCCGGCGGCGTGGTACGGGCGATCACCAACTCCACCTGGTCGGAGGCCACCACCACCTACAGCACCCGGCCCACCATCGACGGCGCCGTCCTGGCAACCGCCGGGCGCGTGAATCCCGGACAGGCGATCGACCTCGACGTGAGCGCAGGCATCGCCGGCGAGAGCACGGTCAACCTGGCCCTCACCAGCACCGCCACCGACTGGGTCAAGTACCAGAGCCGCGAGGCGACCACCGGCAAGCCGCAGCTGGTGGTCACGCTGACCCAGAACACCGCCCCGGCCGTGACCATCACCGCGCCGGCCGCCGGTGCCCGCGTGCTGCCCGGGACGCCCGTGACGCTCGTGGCCCGTGCCCTCGACGCCGAGGACGGCGACCTGAGCGCGACCATCCAGTGGTCGTCGAGCCTCGACGGCCCGATCGGCAGCGGGGCGTCGCGCACGCTGACGACGCTGCGCTCGGGCACGCATGTCCTGACGGCGCGGGTCACCGACGCGCGCGGGGTGGCCGCCCAGGCGACCGTCACTCTGTCGGTGGCACACACGCCGCAGGTGACCATCGTCGCCCCAGCCGGTGGCGCCGTCGTCTTCACCAACGATCTGCCGCTCACGCTCCGCGCCCAGGCCCACGATGTCGAGGACGGCGACCTCGGCGCACGCGTCACCTGGCGCTCCGACCGCGACGGGGCGCTCGCCACCGGCGCCGAAATCGCCGCCACGCTCGGCATCGGCACGCACACCGTGACCGCCCGCGCCACCGACGACGACGGCTTGACCGGCGAGGCGACGATCACGGTGCGCGTGCGCGGCCCGAACGTCGCCCCGGTCGTCTCCGTCACCGCGCCGGCCGGGGGCACGGTCGTGCCCGCCGGCACGGCGCTGGTGCTCGCCGCCACCGCCGACGATGACTTCGACGGCGACCTGACCGCCGCGCTGCGCTGGTCGTCCGACCGGGACGGCCCGCTCTGTCCGGTCGCGACCTGCAGCGTGGTCCTGCGCGAGGGCAGCCATGTCCTCACGGCCACCGTCACGGACTCGAACGGGGCCGACGGCGCGGCGCAGGTGCCGGTCACCATCGCGCCGTCACCGCCGCAGGTGACCATCGCCGCCCCGGCCGGCGGGGCGCGCCTGTTCACCGGCGTCCCGATCCTGTTCCAGGGCACCGCCACCGATGCCACCGACGGCACCCTGTCCCCGAGCCTCGCCTGGATATCCGACCGCGACGGCGCGATCGGCACCGGTCCGAGCTTCGCCACCGGCGCGCTCTCGGTCGGCACGCACGTGGTCACGGCGCGCGTCACCGACGCGGGCGGGCTGGCGGCCGAGGCCGAGCGCACCGTGGTCGTGCGTCCGCCCAACGGCGGGCCGACCCTCACCCTCCTGGCCCCCGCCGCCACCGACACGCTGCTGGCGGGGCGTCCAGTGCTGCTGGCCGCGACGGCCATGGACGCCGAGGACGGCGATCTGGGTGGCCAGGTCGCCTGGACCTCGAGCCGCGACGGCGCGCTCGGCACCGGCGGCGCGCTGATCGTGCCGGCGCTGTCTGCCGGGACGCATACGCTCACCGCCGCCGTCGTCGACCAGGACGGCCGCACCGCCAGCGCCAGCGTCACCGTCGGCGTGGGCGTCGGCACGCTCGCCTTCCCGGCCGTCGCCGACACCTACGTCGACGCCAACGCCGCCACCACCAAGTTCGGGACCGCCGCACTGCTCACCATCGACGCCTCGCCGGTGCGCCAGGCGTTCCTCCGCTTCGCCGTGAGCGGCCTCGGCGGCGCGGCCATCGAGCGCGCCGTCCTGCGTCTCACGGTCGGCAGCGGCGCCAGCGACGGCAGCCTGGTGGGCGGCACCGTCCAGCGCATCACCGACGGGACGTGGTCGGAGGCGACCACCACCTACACCACCCGTCCCGCCCTCACCGGCGTCCCGCTCGCCACCGTGGCGGCGGTCACCGCCAGCCAGGTGGTCGAGTTCGACGTGACCCCCGCCGTCACCGGCAACGGCACCTACGACTTCGCCCTCACCAGCACCTCGAGCGACGCCGCCCACTACCAGAGCCGCGAGGCCAGCAGCGGCACGCCGCAGCTGGTCGTCCACCTCGCCCACAACGGCATGCCGGTGGTCACCATCGGCGCCCCGGCGGCGGGCGCACACCTCATGCCGGTGATGCCGGTCACGTGCACCGGCGCCGCCACCGACGCCGAGGGCGGCGACCTGAGCGGCCAGATGGTCTGGCAGTCCGACCGCGACGGCGCGCTCGGCACCGGACGCAGCATCACGGTGCCGTCGCTGTCCTCGGGCGCCCACACCATCACCGCGCGCGTGACCGACGCCGGCGGGGCAGTCGGAGAAGCCCGGCTGGCGCTCACCGTGGCCTTCGCGCCGACCATCGCCATCGACACACCCGCCAGCGGAGCAATCGTCTTCCTGGATCAGCTCCCGGTGACACTCGCGGCGCACGCCAGCGACGTCGAGGACGGCGACCTGGGCGGGACCATCGTGTGGCGCTCCGACCGCGACGGGGCGCTCGCCACCGGCGCCAGCATCGCGGCCTCGCTGTCCCTCGGCACGCACGTGGTCACGGCCGCGGTGACCGACGCCGACGGGCTCCACCGCGAGGCGCAGCTGACGCTCCGCGTGCGCGGTCCGAACGTCGGCCCGACCCTCGCCATCAGTGCGCCCGGGGACGGCACCAGCGTCCCGGCCGGCACGCCGCTCGCGCTCGCCGCCGTCGCCAGCGACGATTTCGACGGCGACCTGGGGGCACAGGTACAGTGGAGCTCCAGCCGCGACGGCAGCCTCGGGACCGGCGCGGCGCTGGCGGTGCTGCTGCGCGAGGGCTCGCACACGCTCACCGCCACCGTCACCGACTCCGACGGCGTCGCCGCCACCGCGGCGGTCGGCGTCTCCATCACCACCTCTCCGCCCGTGGTCACGATCGCGAGCCCGGCGCCCGGCACGGCCGTGTTCACCGCCAGCCCGCTGCCGTTCAGCGGCATGGCGATCGACCCGACCGACGGCGACGTGTCGGCTGGCCTGCGCTGGGTCTCGGACCTGGACGGGCTGCTCGGCTACGGCCCGGCGTTCACCAGCGATCGCCTGTCGACCGGCATGCACGTCGTCACCGCCGCGGCCGACGACCTCCAGGGGCTGACCGGCACCGCCGAGCGCGCCGTGCGCGTGCGGCCGCCCAACGACGCACCGACGGTCGTCGTCACCAGCCCCGACGCCGACGGCGTGGTGCTGGCCGGAACGCCGCTGGTGCTCGCCGGGAGCGCGACCGACCCCGAGGACGGCATCCTGTCCGCCAGCCTGCGCTGGACCTCGAGCCGCGACGGCGTCCTTGGCACGGGCTCGTCCCTGCTCGTGCCGGCGCTCTCGGCAGGCACGCACCTGCTGGCCGCCACGGTCACCGACCAGGACGGCGCCGCCGGCAACGCCACCATCACGCTCAACGTACTCCCCGCAACGTTGGTCGTCGGCGCGGTCGCCGACACCTACGTCGACAGCGGCAAGCCCACCACCAAGTTCGGCACCGCAACCGGCCTGCAGGCCAGCAGCTCGCCCGTCCGCCAGGCGTTCTACCGCTTCGACGTGACCGGCCTCGGCAGCTTGAGCGTGCAGCAGGCCACCCTGCGCCTCACCGTCAGCACGGCCACCGCGGACGGCAGCATCGTCGGCGGCATCGTGCGTACCTCGAGCAACACCACCTGGACGGAGGCCGCGACCACCTACAACACGCGCCCGCCGGTCGACGGCCCGGTGCTGGGGTCGCGCGCCAAGGTGGTCGCCAAGCAGGTGGTCGACTTCGACGTGAGCGCCGCCGTGACCGGCGCGGGGCCGGTCACTTTCGCCCTCACCAGCACGTCGACCGACTCCGTGAAGTACGCCAGCCGCGAGGCCTCGACCGGCAAGCCCCAGCTGGTGCTGACGCTGCAGCAGAACACCGCCCCCGTGGTGCGGATCACCACTCCGGCCGACGGGGCCACGGTGTCGCGCACGGCGCCCGTGACCCTGGCCGCTACCGCCGTCGACGCCGAGAGCGGCGACCTGGGCGCCGGCCTCGAATGGACCTCGAACGTCGACGGCGTCCTCGGCACCGGCCCCAGCCTGTTGGTGACGCGTCTCTCGCCCGGCCCGCACACCATCACCGCCGTGGTGAGCGACACCAGCGAGCGTACGGGCGCGGACACGATCGGCATCACGGTGGGCTACCGCCCCGCGGTCACGATCGCCGCCCCGCGCGATCGGGCGATCGTGTTCACGACCGCCCTGCCCCTCACCCTGAGCGCCACCGCCAGCGACGTGGAGGACGGCGACCTGACCGCCCAGCTCGCCTGGACCTCCGACCGGGACGGGGCACTCGGCGCCGGCGGCGCCCTCTCGCGCACGCTCAGCATCGGCACGCACGTCCTCACCGCCACCGTCACCGACGGCGACGGCCAGCAGGGCGAGGGCCGCATCACGGTGCGCGTACGCGGGCCGAATGCCGCGCCGACGGTGGCCATCATCGCCCCGGCCGACGGGGCGGCGATCCCGGCCGGCACGCCGGTGCCGGTGGCAACCACGGCCACCGACGACTTCGACGGCGACCTGTCGGGCTTCGTCGGGGTGTCGTCGAGCCGGGACGGCGCCCTCGGCGCCGGCGCCAGCCGTACCGCCGTCCTGACCGAGGGCGTGCACACCCTGACGGCGGCAGCGACCGACTCCGACGGCGTCACCAGCACGGCGTCCATCGGCGTCACCATCACCCCCACCCCGCCGGCGGTGACCATCACCGCGCCCGGTCCCGACACCACCGCCGTATTCGGCTCGAGCCTGTCGTTCGCCGCCAGCGCTCTCGACGCCACCGACGGCGACGTCTCCGGCGGCCTCACCTGGACCTCCGACCGGGACGGCATCATCGGCACGGGCGCGACCTTCGCCACCACCACCCTCAGCGAGGGTGTGCACGTCGTCATGGCAGCCGTCACCGACGCGGGCGGGCTCACGGGCCAGGCGACCGTCGTCGTCACCGTGATCCGCGTGCCGGCGGTGGTGATCCTGCTCCCCGAGATGGGCGCCCGCTACCTCGACACCACCGCCATCACCTTCGTCGCCACCGCCACCGACGTACTCGACGGCGACGTGGGTGCGACCCTCACCTGGACCTCCGACCGCATCGGCCCGCTCGGCACCGGGCCGCTGCTGACCGTCCCGCACCTGCCCGCCGGCCTGCACACCATCACCGCCCAGGCGATCAACACCGCCGGCAACCCGGCGACGGCGACGGTCACCATCGAGGTGCAGCCGGCGACCCTGGTGTTCGAACCGGTGGCCGACGCGTACGTCGACGAGGCCTTCCCGAGCGCGCGTCTCGGCACGGCCACCGACCTCCAGGTCGGGGTGGCGCCGTTCCGGCAGGCGTTCGTGCGCTTCACCGTGTCCGGCGCCGGCACCTTCCCGATCGCGACCGCCCGCGTGCGGCTGACGGCCGCCAGCAGCGGCGGCGCCGGCGGCGGCTACGCCGGCACGCTCTTCCGGATGACCAACACGACCTGGTCCGAGACCACGGTCAGCTTCAGCAGCCAGCCGACCGTGGAGGGCCCGGCGCTCGACTCCCTCACCGGCCCGGTCGCGGCCGGCGAGCAGGTGAGCTTCGACGCCGGCGCGGTCGTGACCGGCGACGGCACCTACAGCTTCGCCCTGCAGAACCCGACCACCGACGTGGTGCGCTACGACAGCCGCGAGGCCAGCAATCGCCCGCGCCTGGTGGTGACCTTCCGCCAGCCCGAGGTGCACATGCTGCCGGCGGTGACCATCGGCGCGCCCGCCACCGGCGCCACCCTGTTCGACGACAGCCCGGTCGCGCTGACCGCCACGGCCATGGACCGCCTCGACGGCGACCTGAGCGCCGCCATCCTGTGGCGTTCCGACGTGGACGGTCCCCTCGGCAGCAGCGGCGCGGTCACGGTCCCGCGGCTCTCCCGCGGCGCGCATGTCCTGACCGCGTCGGTGCCGAACAGCCTCGGCCTCACCGGAGCGAGCAGCGTCTCGGTCACGGTGGCCGACCGTCCGCCCACGCTGGCCATCACTTCGCCGAGCGACCTGACGCTGGTCCCGGGCGGGACGGCGCTCGCGTTGGTGGCCAGCGCGACCGACGACACCGACGGCGACTTGTCGGCCGCCATCGCCTGGTCGTCGAGCCAGGACGGCGCCCTCGGCACGGGCGCCTCCGTCACCGTGACCACGCTGTCGCCGGGCGAGCACGTACTCACGGCCGCGGCGACCAACAGCCTGGGCGTGACCGGAACCGCCACCGTGGTCGTCTTCATCGACCACGCCCCACCGCGCGTGGCCATCACCGCGCCCGCCACCGGCACGACGGTCGCCGAGGGCACACGCGTCGAGTTCGCCGCCACCGCCACCGACGTGGAGGACGGCGACCTGTCCGCAACCGTCGTGTGGTCCTCCGACCTGCAGGGAGCCCTCGGCACAGGCGCAGCGCTCGACGTGACGCTGACCGTCGTCGGCACGCACCACATCCGCGCCCAGGTGACGGACCAGAGCAGCCAGACGCGCACCGCCGAGGCGGTCGTCACTGTCACGCTGGCGCCGCCGGCGTTGACCGTCACGGCGCCCGCCAACGGCTTCTCCACCGCCGGCGCGATCGCGTGCACCGCCACCGCCCAGGACGTGCGCGACGGCAGCCTCACGTCCGCCATCCGCTGGACCTCGAGCCTGGACGGCTCGCTCGGGGTCGGCGGCGCCGTCACCGCCCCGCGGCCCTCGCTCGGCCGGCACACGATCACGGCGCAGGTGACCGACTCGAGCGGCTTGACGGCCACCACCGCTGTCACCGTCGTAGTCGGCGACCTGCCGCCCACCGTGACCATCCTGGCCCCGGCCAACGGCACGAGCGTCCGCGCCGGCGATCCGCTGACGCTGAGTGCCCGCGCCCTCGACCCGGCCGAAGGCGACGTGAGCACGCGCGTCGTGTGGTCGTCGAACGTCCAGGGCACCCTGGGGACGGGTGGGACGCTCACCACCAGCGCCCTGGCGCGCGGCACGCACGTCCTCACCGCACGCGCCACCGACACGCGCGGCCTGTCGGGCACGGCGCAGGTACGCGTGACCATCACGGGCACGGCCGCCAACCTGGCCCCCGTCATCACCATCACCGCCCCCGCCGCCGGCACGTCGGTCGCCAGCGGCGCGGCGGTCGTGTTCGCCGCCACGGCCACGGACGACAGCGGCGATCTGTCCGCCAGCCTCACCTGGGCCTCGGACCTGGACGGCTTCCTCGGCACAGGGGCGAGCCTGCCTGTGACCAGCCTCTCCCCCGGCGCGCACCAGGTGACGGCCGCCGTGAGCGACGCTAGCGGCGCGCTCGGCAACGCCGCCGTCTCGGTTACGGTCTTCGTCCCCGATCCGAGCTTCCCGGCAGTTGCCGATGCCGGCACCGACGAGCTCGTGCCAGATACGAATCTCGGCGGCACCGCGACCATGCAGGTGGACTCCCAGCCCATCCGCCGCATCCATCTGCGCTTCGTCGTGAGCGGCCTCGGCACCCAGCCCATCCGTCGCGCCATCGTGCGGCTGCGCACCACGACGCCCACCTCGGCCGGCGGCGATCAGGCGGGCGAGATACGCACGGTCAGCGCGCCATGGGAGGAGCTCACCGTCACGCACACCAACAAGCCGCTCCAGGACGGCGTGCTCCTGTCGAGCGTCGGCGCGGTGGTGCCGGCCCAGGACGTCGACTTCGACGTGACCGCCGCGGTCACCGGCGACGGCACCTACAACTTCGGCCTGAAGACGCTGTCCACCAACGGGGTCGAGTACGTCGCGCGCGAGGGCGGCGCCAACGGGCCACGCCTGATCGTCACCCAGGACGCGCCCGTTCCGACCCGGCCGACGGTGCAGATCACCACGCCGGCCGACGGCGCGCAGCTCGCCACCGGCGCCGGGGTGACGTTCGCCGCCACCGCGACCGACCCGCAGGACGGCGACCTGGGCGCGAGCCTGCTGTGGCGATCCGACCGCGCCGGCGTCCTCGGCACAGGGCCGACGATCACGGTCACGCTCGCCACCGGCCTGCATGTCGTCACCGCCACGGCCACCGACAGCAGCGCACAAACCGCCGCCACCGTCGTACGCGTGGCTGTCGGCATCAGCGCGCCGGTGGTCACCATCGTCGCCCCTGCCGCGGGCGCGACCGGGCAGCGCGACCGGCCGTTCGGCTTCGCCGGGGCCGCCCTCGACCCGCAGGAAGGCGACCTCTCGGTCGCGCTCGCCTGGACCTCGAGCATCGACGGCCCGATCGGCACCGGTCCGTCCTTCACGCGCGCGCTCGGCGCCGGGACGCACACCATCACGGCCGCCGTCACCGACGGCACCGGCAACACGACCAGCGCCCGCGTGACCGTGACCGTGCCGGCGTACCGTGCCGGCTACGAGGACCATCAGTACGATCCGAGC
Organism: uncultured Binatia bacterium (SeqCode); assembly: GCA_964618895.1. Lineage (GTDB taxonomy): Bacteria > Desulfobacterota > Binatia > DP-6 > DP-6 > CAZUDO01. Next base: position 3,218 of record CAZUDO010000118.1, on the reverse strand, counting down.
CTGGTGGTCGACCTGAACAAGCCCACCGCCTCCAAGCCGGAGTCGAAGCTCTGGTATGTGGACGGCATCTGGTGGGCGACGCTCAGCAACCGCACCGCACCCGGCCACCGCATCCACCGCCTGGACCGGGGCACGCAGACCTGGATCGACACCGGCGTCCTGGTCGACGAACGCTCGCTCAGCCGCCAGGACGTGCTCTGGGACGGCCAGGCGCTCTACATGGCATCGCGCTTCGCGGGCAACCCGGCGCAGGCGCGCCTGCTCCGCTTCTCGTACCATGCCGGCGCGCAGAGCTGGTCCCTCAACCCCGGCTTCCCGGCCCCCATGCCGGGCGGCGGCACCGAGGCCCTCACCCTGGCCAAGGACTCGACCGCGACGCTCTGGATCGCCTATACGCGCAACAACACCGTGTTCCTCGCCCGCACCCTCGGCAACGACACGACCTGGTCCGTCCCCTTCGCCCTCCCGACCGCCGAGGCCACCAACCTCTACTTCGACGACATCGCCGGCATCGTCGCCCTGCCCGGCCAGATCGGCGTCTTCTGGAGCAACCAGAACGCGAAGAAGGACTACTTCGCCGTGCACACCGACGGCACGCCGGCCACCGATGCCGCCGCCTGGCGCATCGAGGTGGCGGGCACCGGCGGCGCCTTCGCCGACGACCATTTCAACGTGCAGGTGGCCGGCGACGGGCGCGTGTTCGCCGCCGTGAAGACCAGCTACACCAGCGCGAGCCAGCCCTTGATGGGCCTGCTGGTACGCTCGACCACCGGCACGTGGTCACCGCTCTACCCGGTGGGTACGGTGGCGCAGAACCCGACCCGGCCCCGCTGCCTCCTCGACGAGGTCTCCCGGCGCGTGTACGTCTTTTACTCGGCCTTCCAGAACAACATCTACTATAAGTCCAGCGACATGGACGCGATCGCCTTCCCGACCGGCGGCGGCACGCAGTTCATGGTCGCCAACAACCGCCAGGACCCGGGCACCGACGGCATCAACAACCCGACCAGCACCAAGCAGTCGATCGATCCCACCACCGGCCTGGTGGTGATCGCCGCCACGCCGGAGACCGCCCGCTACTGGCACAACGAGATCCCGCCGGTTCTGCCGTGACCCGACCGGCGCATCGTCGCGCGCTCGTGCTGTTGGCGGCGTGCGCGCTCACGCTGCTCGGCGCCCCGCCGACGCGCGCCGACCTGCCCCTGATCACGCCGGACCTGGTCCTCGACGGGCCCGGGACGGACATCGACGATCCCTGCTTCTGGGTCGATCCGACGGATGCGTCGCACGCCCTCCTGTTCATGACCGCCAAGAGCGTCGCCGGCATCGTCGAGGTGTGGGACATGCCCGGGGGCACGCTCGTCGGCACCATCCCCGGCTTCCTGCGCGCCAACAACTGCGTCGTCGAGGGCGACCTCCTGCTCACCACCGACCGCGACGCCCGGCACGTGAAGGTGCACCACATTCCCGATCTCGCGCTGCTGCGCACGTTCGGCAGCGACCTGCAGAAGCCGATGGGCATCGCCGTCCTGCACACGCCCGACGGACAGGCGCACGCCTACGTGACCGACAGCGGCGACTCGACCGTGCACGTCTACGACGTGGCCACCGGCGCACTCATGCGCGCCTTCCCGACCGGCTTCCAGCTCCGCATCGAGCCGGTGGTGGCCGACGACCGCTACCAGCGCGTCTTCATCGCCCGCGAGGAGGGAAATCACGGCTTCAGCGCGTTCACGCCCGACGGCACCAAGCTCGCCGACTATGGGGACGTCGTCTTCCGCGGCGACACCGAGGGCATGGCGATCTACGCCTGCGGCGACGGGGGCTATCTGGTGATCTCCGACCAGGGCCTCAACACGACGCAGTTCGAGGTCTTCGACCGCGTCACCGTGGATCACCTCGGCACCTTCACCATGCGGCATGCCGACGGCACGTTCACCAACGCCACCGACGGCCTGGACATCCTGCAGACCCCCCTGCCCGGGTTCCCGAACGGCATGCTCGCCGCCTGCGACGGCTGCGGCGACATCGGCGTTCCGGGCGAGCCGACGGAGAGCGTCGACGTGGTGGCGTGGGAGAAGGTAGCCGCCCTCATGGGCCTGGACGTGTGTCCCGGAGGCGTCGCGCCCGACTGCGTCACCACGCCGTGTGCGGTGCGGGTCGGGGCGAGTGCCGACACGTACGTCAGGCAGAGCATGCCCGACATGAACTTCGGGACGCTGCCCACGCTGGAGGTGGACAACAACCCGGTGACGCAGGCGCTGCTGCGCTTCGTCGTGCCGGACCTGACCAGCTTCGACATCGAGACGGCGGTGCTACGGCTCAACGTGTCGAGCGACACGGGGTCCGGAAGCGACGACGGCGGCACGCTGTTCACGACCGACGACGGGTGGACGGAGACGGGGGTGACCTTCGCCACCCGCCCGCCGGCCCGAGTCCCGGTGGCGCAGGCCGGCGTGGTGCTGCTGTCGGAGGCCGTCGACCTGGACGTGCGCGCGGTGGTACGCCGCGCCGGCACCTACAACTTCGCGCTCATCAGCGACTCGACCGACACCGCCCGCTTCCGGAGCCGCGAAGCGGGGCAGAATCCCCCGGCGCTTCTTCTGTCCACCCGCGCCAGCACGCCGCCGACCGTGGCCATCACCAGCCCGGCCGACGGCGCGAGCCTGCCCGCCGGCGCGCCGGTCGTGCTCACCGCCACGGCGACGGATGTCGAGAGCGGCAACCTGGCCGCGGCGGTCGCGTGGACCTCCGACCGGGACGGCGCGCTCGGTACGGGCACGCCGCTCATGGTGCCGTCGCTGTCCCTGGGTGCGCACGTCCTGACGGCGCGCGTCCGGGATGGCGCGGGACTGGAGGCGAGCGCCACCGTCGCCGTCACCGTCGCGGTTCCCACCACGACGACGACCACCAGCACGACGACCACCACTTCGACGACGACGACCACCACCACGATAACGACGACTTCCACGACCTCGACCACGTCTACCACTACGTCGTCGACCGTCACGACGACCTCCACCACCTCGACCACGTCCACCACTACATCGTCGACCGTCACCACGTCGTCCACCACCTCGACCACGTCCACCACCACCACCTCGACCACGTCCACCACCACCTCGTCGACCGTCACCACGACCTCCACCACCTCGACCACGTCCACCACCACCTCGTCGACCGTCACGGCGACCTCCACCACCGCGACCACGTCCACC
>CAZUDO010000117.1:0-3586 GCA_964618895.1 uncultured Binatia bacterium (SeqCode) | reverse complement strand
CCCAACTTCCGCATCGTGCAGGCTGTTTTCGTCGATTTGAGCGAGGTTGTGAGAATCGCGGCGTTGTTGTTGCTTGCGTTTTCGGTGGTTTAAGCGCGGAAAGGGCCGTTGTAGTGGCGAATATTATTTAGTTCTTCACTTTACTTATTGAGCGAATCCGTATGTGTAGTGTCGATGTATCTCCGCCGTACAGCACGCACCATCAGGGGCAAGACCTACTTGAACTATCAGCTGGTCGAGTCTGTTCGGACGCCGAAGGGCCCGCGCCAGAGGACCATCTGCTCGCTCGGCGATTTGGGTCCTGCCTCGCGCCAGGAGTGGATGCGGCGCGCCACCACGCTCGGGGCTGCGGTCGCCGGGCAGCATGACCTGCTCGAGCGCGACGGCTGCGTTGTCGACAGCGTGGTCGAGAAAGCCAGAAGGCGGCGGCGGTCCGATGCGGCGGATGCCGAGGCTGCGAGCGGGCACATCCTCGTCGATCCCAATCGGATAACGACAGAGCGTCATCGTGAGGCCGGGCCTGTCCATGTCGGCCACCAGTTCTGGACGCGTCTGGGTCTGGACCAGATCCTCGAACGGCACGGACTGTCCAAGACCACGCGGCAGCTTGCGTGCGCCATGACGCTGAACCGGCTGATCGAGCCGGCTTCCGAGCATGCCATGCCGGCTTGGATCCGGCGCACGGCCTTGGATGACATCCTTGGTCGCGACTTCGACGATTTGACGGAAGACTCGCTCTATCGCGTCCTCGATGCGCTGCACCCGCATCGCGCCGCCATCGAGGCGGCGCTGGTCGAGCGCGAGCGCAGCCTCTTCAATCTCGATCCGACCGTGTACCTCTACGACTTGACCTCGACCTACTTCGAGGGCCTGGCCGTGGCCAATCCCAAGGCCAAGCGCGGACATTCCCGCGATGGCCGTCCGGACTGCAAGCAAGTGGTCATCGGCCTGGTGGTCGGGCGCGAAGGCTTTCCCATCTGCCACGAGGTGTTCGCCGGCAATACTCAGGATGTCACGACGCTCGCGACCATGCTCGACCGCCTCGCCGCTCGTGCAGGACTGGCGGCCGGCGCCACGGTGGTGATGGATCGTGGTCTGGCGAGCGCCCAAAACATCGCTCTGCTCGAGAGCCGAGAGCTGCACTACATCATTGCGAGCCGGCAATCGGAACGCAATCGCTGGCTTGCGACATTCACCGACGAGGTCGGTTTTACCGAGGTGATCCGGCAACCTTCACCGGCCAACCCGCATCAGAGGAAGAGCCGCGTCGACGTCCAGTTCGTGCGCGGCAAGGACTGCAACCACGTTCTGTGCCGCAGCGAGCAGCGCATCGCCAAGGACAAGGCGATTCGGGAGAAGCACGAGCAACGCCTGCTCGCAGATCTGGAAAGACTGGCCAAGCGCATCGCGGACCGCAAGCTGACCACGGCGCAGGCCATCAACGAGACGATCGGTCGACTGAAGGAACGCTATCCGCGTGTCGCCCGCTACTACGCCATCACCTGGGATGCGAAAGCCAAATGCTTGTCGTACCCGAGAGACGATGCAAAATATCAGGCTGCCCAACACCTCGACGGCACCTATCTGCTCAAGACCGATCGCACCGATCTGACAGCCGAGGAGGCTTGGCTGATCTATTCTTTGCTCAGTCGCGCCGAGGACGCGTTCCGCGACATGAAAACGCCGCTCGGTGAACGACCGATTTTTCATCACCTCGAGCATCGTGTCGACAGCCACATCTTTGTGTGCCTGTTGGCGTTCCACCTGCTCGTCGCGATCGAGAGGACGCTGCTCGACCGCCACGTGCACACGTCCTGGGCGAGCGTACGCAACAATCTCAAGACGCATCAAGTCTCGACGGTCGTGCTGCCGACCAGGAATGGCAGTTGCCTCCGCTTGCGGATGGCCGCCACTCCCGATCCCGAGGTCCAGGAACTCTACGACCTTCTGTGCGTCCCCACCAAGGTCATCAACCCCAGCCGCCGCCGGTCGCCAGAGCGAGTGTAGTGGAGAATTTTTCGACTAAGCCACTGAAATACCCGGAATCTGCGTGCCGCTCTGCGGAAGTTGGGCTAGGAGACCGTCGCCTGTGGTCTTGAACACTCGTCCCCTGTGTTCCGCAATCTTGGGATCGACCAGCTCAGCTCGAAGCTTCCTCACCGCTAACAAGGTGCCTATCTCGTCCTGGCCCATGAGGCGACTGTACCCAACCACATCGGCGGCTAAGACAGCGGCAAGGCGGCGTTCTACGGCATTCTCAACCACAAGCTGTTGATCCCTTCATGGTCCACGGCTCCCACCGAAACTAGGCCTTACCATAGCACCGTCAGAGGTCCCTGCAATTGAGCGCACGCCTGGGCGACGATAGGCTATGTCAAGTCCGGGAAAACCCGGCTGGTCTGACGTCCGTTACGGGTCAGACTCGGCAGTCGCGATCACGTCCGCTGCACGGCAGCTTACTATTCAAGACCAGCCATTGGAGTTGACGTTCGTCACTTACGCTATGTGCCAGATTCGAACTCGCGCACCGCAGCCAGGGGCACTATTGCCGATCGCAGTACACAACAGGAAAAAGGGCCACCTGTTTTCCAAGTAGCCCTCGATTTCTTCGAAATGTGATTCGTCATGCCGACTTGTAGATCGTCTTGCCTTCCTTGATGGTCTCCATGACCTTGATGTCCTTGATCACCATGTGGTCAACCGTCAGAGGGTTCCTGTCGAGGATCACCAGATCCGCGATCTTGCCGGCCTCGAGCGAGCCCTTGGAGTCCTGCTCGCCATATTGTTCCGCTGCCCAGATCGTCATCGCTTTCAGGCCCTCGAGCGGCGTGATGCGTTGATCCAGGCCGATTTCGGATCCTCCACGGGAGATGCGGTTCACGGCCGACCACAGCATGAACATCTGATCGAGTGGGGCGACGACGAAGTCCGTATGGTTGGTTGGATGAATCCCGGCATCGATCGAGTCACGCATCGGGCTGATATACATCGCCTGCTCCTTGCCGCGGTTGGCGATATGCGCCTCGGCGAAATAGTAGGTGTGCAGCGTGTAGTATGAGGGGCGGATCTTGTACTCGACGTATTTAGGGATCTGATCCTTCCGGGTGAACTGGGCGTGGATCATCGTCACGTTCCGGTTCTTAGTAAGATCACCCGCCGCGGCCAGTTCATGTGCCTTGATAAAAGTATCGATCGCGGCATCGCCATTGGCATGGAGGTTCAACGGAACTCCAAGGTCATAGACTTTTTTAACCATCTGGTTGACCGTATCCTGCGGGAACGTCAGCTCGCCTTTCCAGTCTTTCTCGCCGGCCGGTCCGCCTGTGAGGTAGGGCGCAGTGAAGAAGGCCGTCCGGCCCTGGGGCGAGCCGTCGATGGTAATCTTGACGCCACCGACCTTGAAGCGGTTGCTGTACTTTCCCCAATCGCTGACCGGGAACTCGGCCAGGATCTTGTCGAGATCGGTGATGAAGGGATACGCGATGACGTCTATGATATTGACGCCGGCATCCGTGGCCCGCTTCATAGTCTGCATGTAAGCCAGATGTGTCGCGCCTTCATGGGCCGTGGTGATCCCGGCCTCCGC
>CAZUDO010000116.1:0-3795 GCA_964618895.1 uncultured Binatia bacterium (SeqCode) | reverse complement strand
TTCGAGCAGACGTTCTCGCCGGGCTTCCTGAGCTTCGAGCACGGGCCCAGCCGGGAGGTCACCCTCCAGTGGGCAACGTACTACGACGCCGCCGATCAGGCCGGCCAATCCCGCGTGTATGGAGGCATTCACCCCTCCATCGACGACTTACCGGGCCGCCGGATCGGATCGAGAGTCGGCAAGCAGGCGTGGACGCTCGCCCAGCGCTACTTCGCTGGGACGGCGCGCCGGTAAAGGCTCAGCGTCCGGAGCGCTCCTGGAGCCTGCGAGCAACCGAGTCCAGCGTCACCGCGAGCAGCAGGATGACGCCCGTGACGATGTAGATCGCGCCCGTCGAGTAGCCGCCGATGTTCAGGCCGTTCGCAACCGTCGCGATGACGAGCGATCCGAGGAGCGCTCCGCGGACCTCTCCGCGTCCGCCGAACAGGCTGACGCCTCCGATGACGGCGGCCGAGATCGAGTCGAGGAGCAGCGTCCCGCCCCCCTGCTGCAGGTTCACCGACTGGAGCCGGGCGGCGAGGACGATCCCGCCGACGCCGGCCATGATCCCCGAGATCATGAAGACGAGGATGCGGATGCGCGGGACGTTGATGCCCGAGCGACGGGCCGCCTCCGCGTTGCCGCCGACGGCGTAGACGTGGCGCCCGAACGTCGTGCGCTTCGCGAGAAACGTGAGCCCGACGAGGAAGACGAGCATCAGGAGCGCAGCCAGTGGAAGGCCAATTGGCTGCGTGCAGCTCACCGTGAGCGGAGTGCCCGGGGGACATGCCGCCGGCCTCGTCGCGTGGTTGCAGATCGCGACGGTGCCGAAGCAGGCGACGGCGACGCCGACCAGCTTCGCGATCGGGATCCACAGGCTGAGCGACAGCCCCGCACGTCGCTGACCTACGGCGCTGCCCAGTTCGACGAGGGCATATAAGCCCGTGATGATCGCTGCTATAAGCCAGCCGACGTTCGCGGAGAAGTAGTACGTCGCTGCATCGTTGATCCAGTCGGTCTCGATGATGATCACGCCTCGTAGCTCGAGGATCTTCAGGATCACGCCCTGCCAGATCAGGAGCCCCGCAAGGGTCACGACGAACGACGGCACGCCGACCTTCGCGACGATCGTTCCCTGCGCCGTCCCGATCACCGCGACGACGGCGAGTCCGATCAGGATCGCGAGCCATCCCGGGTAGTTGCGCCCGTCTGCGAGCTGCATCGTGGCCGCGGTGACCGCCGCAATGCCGCTCAAGTAGGCGATCGAGAGGTCGATCTCGCCCAGGAGCAGCACGAAGACGACGCCGTAGGCGATCATCGTCACCCCTGCCATCTGCAGGATGACGTTCACGAAGTTTCCGGCCGTGAAGAAGTTCGTCGCCGTGAAGCTGAAGTAGACGACGATCGCGAGCTGCCCGAGAACGACCGGGAGCACACCGAGATTGCCCGACTTGACGTTGCCTACGGTTCGCTGCCAGATGCTCTCGTGTTCCGCAGCTTCCTGCGGGCCGAGCTCCGGAGCAGCGACGTCGGCGGTGCTCACGTGACCACCGGGGCCGTCTCCGTGATGCCCGAGACCTTGGTCGGGATGCCGGCCGTAATCGCGTGTACGACCTCCTGTTGCGTGGTTCTCACGCGCTCGTAGACCCCGACGTTGCGGCCGAGACGCAGGACGGTGATGTGGGTCGCGGTCTCGAAGATGTCGTGCAGGTTGTGCGAGATGAGGACGACGGCGAGCCCCTGCTCGGCCAGACGCCGGACGAGCTCGAGCACCTGCTCGGTCTGAGCGACTCCGAGCGCTGCGGTCGGCTCGTCGAGGATGACGAGCGTGGAGTTCCACATCACGGCGCGCGCGACCGCGACCGACTGGCGCTGCCCACCCGAGAGGGTTGCGACCGTCTGACGGATGGACTTGATCGTGGTGACGCGAAGGCCCTTCAGCGTCTCCGCCGAACGCTGCTCCATCGCAGGCTCCTTGAGCCGGAAGAGGATGTCCCGTATCTCGCGGCCCAGGTACATGTTCTGGACAACGTCCAGGTTGTCGCAGAGCGCGAGATCCTGGTACACGACCTCGATCCCGAGCTTTGCCGCGTCTTTTGGACCGTGGATCGTGACGGGCTTGCCGTCGAAGAAGATCTCGCCGGAGTCGTAGCCGTGGATGCCGGCGATGCACTTGATGAGCGTCGACTTTCCGGCGCCGTTGTCACCGACGAGCGCCATGACCTCACCCCTGCGGACCTCGAAGTCCACGTCGGTCAGCGCTTGCACGGAGCCGAACGACTTCGAGAGATCGCGTATCTCGAGGAGTGGAGTGTCACTCACGGGTAGCGGGTCCTTCGAGAGACGACGGCGGAGGCGCCAGGTGGCGCCTCCGCCGTCATTCAAACGATTACTTGCAGTACTGCTTGTATTCCCCGGAGCACACCTCGCTCCGCTTGAGGAACCCGTTCGCAAAGAGCTGCTTGTAGTTCGCCTTCGTGACCGTCGACACGGGGACGATGTACGCAGGCTTCCCCTTGCTCTTTCCAGTGGTCCTCGGCTTCGCCCCCTTGTACAGGGCAATCGCCGCCGCCGCGGCCGCGTTGGCCTCGTCGGGCACGTACTTGTAGACGGTCAGCGTCTGCCAGCCCGAGATGATGTTCTGCACGCCCTGGACTGTCGCATCCTGACCCGAGAGCGGGATGGGATCCAAGCCCTTCGCCTTCAGTGTCGCGACGACGGCGCCCGCGATGCCGTCGTTCGCCGCGACGACGCCCTGGATGTTGTTGCTCGTCTGGACGAGCATCTGCTCGAAGATCGTCTGCGCTTTGCCAGCATCCCAGAGCGGCACGAACTTCGCCGGGCCCCTCTTGATCTTCTTCTCCTTGAAGAGCGGGTTCAGGACAGCGTCGTTGCCGCTCTTGAACGCGAACGCGTTCGCGTCGGTCGGGCCGCCCCAGAGCTGGGCAACCGTACTTGTCGACTTGAAAGTGCCGTTCTTCTTCATGGCGCCGAGAACACCGAGCGCCTGCTGGCGACCCACGCTTGGGTTGTCGAACGAGATATAGACGGAGCCGGTGCCGCCGATGATCTGACGGTCGTAGTCGATCGTCTTGCCGCCCACGGCCCTGAACTTCTTCTGGATGGAGATCGACGTGCCGCGGTCGATATCGGTGATGATCCCGACCTTCGAGCCCGCCGTGATGCACTGCTCGGCCTGCGCGAGCATCTTCTGCGGCTGACCCAGCGCGTTCACGATCGTCGCCGGCACGCCGGCCTTCTTGAATGCGTTCTTGAACGCCGGGGCGTCGAACTGCTGCCACCGGACGGACGTCGTCGTGTCCGGCAGCAGGACGCACACCGAGCCCGTCTGAGCCGTGCGCGCGGTTGCACCGCTCGCTACGACCGCGACGGCCACTGCGGCCAGAGCTACGGTGGCACCTACGGCCGCCGACTTGCGAAAGAGCCTATTCACTTAACCCTCCTAGAGGTTGTTTCCGTGACTCTATAACGAATCCGCGCGATCAGCGCAACGTTCGATACACCACCCCCTCACGCATCCCGCTCTCGCTCGAGCGGACGAGGGCATCACAAATCTCGGCCGCGCGGTAGCCGTCCTCGAAGGTCGCGCCATGGGGGCCGACGTCGGTGTCGCTCGCGATCGCAGCCAGGAAGTGATGGAGCTCGTGAACGAACGTGTCCCCCCAGCCGATGATGTGACCCGGTGGCCACCAGTGCTCCCAGAACGGGTGGTCCGCCTCCGAGACGAGCACCGTCTTGAAGCCTCGCGCCCGGTCTCCATCGGCGCGAAAGACCTGGAGCTCGTTAAGGCGTTCC
>CAZUDO010000115.1:0-3732 GCA_964618895.1 uncultured Binatia bacterium (SeqCode) | reverse complement strand
GCTTCCGACCTCGTCGTGCCGCCGCGCGCCGCAGCTGACCCCGTTCATTCCCCATAGCCGCGCCGTCGGTGGGTCAGCGGCTTCGTCCTTCCCCTATTTATCCACCAGCTGCGGACAGCTGGCGGATCAAACCTCTCCTGAAGGCGACAGGGGGGTTGGCCGCAGTAGAAGGCGGCAGCCGCTGATAGCAGAACGATAAGGCGCTCGGTCAGTCGCCCTTCTGCTTGAGGTTCTTCACGACGGTGAGATCGCTCATGAAGGTCGGTGGGGCGTTGCCGTCGTCCGCGAGGAAGGCGCTGCAGATGATGCCGCTCTTCGCCGCAGCGAGGACCCGGGCCGAGCCCTTCGACATGCCCGGGATTCCGATGCTGCTATCGACGAAGATTCCCACGGCTCCGCTACCAAACAGCACCGTCGCGCTCGGGGCCACATTGAGCGACGTGGCGCTGGCATCGTTGAAGGGCGCGCCGCCGCCTGGACCAAAAACCTCTACGCCCACACGGATGGCGTTGCCCGTCGTGTTGGTGCACGCGAAGAACGGTGCGATCCCCGCGATGCGCATTATCCCCGGCACGGACCAGAGATGGAAGGATGGCTGCCCCTGAAGTGCGGGCGTGGGTGAGTTGATCTGCGCCTGCGCCACCGTGGCGAGGGTGAGGAGGAGAGTGACAACCGAGAGACGGATCATGGTTCGCATGGCAATCCTCCCGCGCGGCGTCAGTTCGCCGCCTTCTGCGTCGTCTTCTTGATGATGGTGAGCTGCCACGCTGATGTGGGCGGGGCGTTGCCGTTGTCCGCGATGAAGGCCGTGCACGCGAGCTTCTTCGATGTGGCGAGAATGCGCGCGGAGCCTTTGGAAATTGTCCCTATGCCCAAGTCTGAGGTGATCGATATCCCAGCCGCGACGCTTCCAAGGATGACGGTCGCACCGGGGGCGACGCTGACCGAGGTTGCGACTGCGTCGTTGATCGGCGCGCCGCCGCCCGAGCTGAAGGCCTCGACGCCGACCCGCATTGTTGCGGTGTCGGTCGAGGTGCAGGAGAAGAACGTCGCGAGTCCGATGCTGCGGATGATGCCCGGCACGGAGTAGAGATGAAGCGTGTCGACGCCCACGGTCAGGACTGGGAGCGGGGTGTCCACGATCCCCGCGTGGCTCGGCGTGGCGGCGACGGAGAGAGCGAGAGCGAGTAGCTTTGCAAGTGTCTTCATGATCCACCTCCTTGGGGAGTTCCTATACTCCCAGCGTGCAAGTGGTGGCGAGGGCAAAAAACGGCGGCGGGGCAAAGGGTCCTCGCGGTCGGTCAGTCCCTCGCGGGTGGGGAGTGGCGCCCGGTGGCGGTGAGGTCGTCGGCCGCGATGCAGGTCCGTGTCGCCTTTTTGGGCGAGTCGCGACAGATGAGTTCGTGCATCACTGCACGATCTGGGCCGTTTTCCGGCCTGCCGGCCAGCTACGATCCTCAACTCCAGCGGTTGTGGCGGGACTCTTCACGAACCTGGCGCACCCCGACCGCGGCAACTCCAGTCATTGCCTTGTGATCGTGGCCGTGAAGCCCGTGGAGTCCTGGGCCTGTTCGTCTCCATTGCAGTACCCAGATCCGCCGCACGGGTTGGTGTCCCGGTCCACCTCGAAATCGACCGTGTCGCCGGCGTTCAGCATTGCCGTGAAGCTGAACGGGTGCTGGATGCCAAAGCCAGTCACCTGTTCGTCGAATGTCGTCATTCCCGCGGCCACGATGAAGGCGCGCGTCGTCGTTCCAAAGGTGTCGCTACCCACAACGAAGCTGGCGATGCCCTCGAAGTGGCCGTTGACCTGGTAATTGCCCGCGGTGGGCACCGTCCAACGCACCACGCCATTGTCCCCCAGCGTCGGATGGACGCTCAGCAAGGTGGTCGGGAGGGTCACGCCTGAGAAAAGAATCGTGGCGCCGGAGGAGTTGTGGACGACAGACGGCGCGTAAAAATCCCCGTTGTCCCCCCACTGGTCCCACCCGACGATGCCGCCCGTGCTCAAGGTCGCGATCGCGAAGGCGGTGAAGGGGCCGGCGCTGCCTCGCGGGATATATCCATACGACCAAGCGCCGTTCGGGTTGGCAGTGATCGTGAAATCCGTGACGGCGTCGAAGCGCGCCGCACAGCCAGTCCCGCTGCACGCGTCACAGCAGCTCGTGAACTGTCCGACGCATGCCGTTCCGCCAGAGGGCGCCGTGCACTTGTCCGAGTTGCTCTTCGTGCCGCACTTGGTCCTCCCGCTGGCTGTGGTACGGCAGCAGGTCACGAAGCCGGGTTTGCCACACGTAGATCGCGCAGCGCACTTCTTGACATTGCCCTTGCAGTTCATCGGGAGCAGGCCTGCCATGGCGTGCGCGTCAGCTATCGCAGCCGCACAGCTCACGTACTCGCCGTGCGTCGGCACGTTGCAGTCGCAGGAGGCCCTTACGCCGGCACGCGCATCGGCTACCGCCTGAGCATCCCCCGGGTCGTCGCCGCATTTGGCCACCGCCAGGCCGGCACTGCTACCGAAGGCCAGCGCCCACACGATCACGAGCAGCGTCGGTCGTTTCATGAGTCGCCCCCTTTGTAATTCTAGTTCGCCCGTGTTCTTCATGCCGACGTGTACCTTACGGATTCAACGGTCGTCAATCTCGATCCCCGGGAAGTACACCCGCCTCGCGCGCAACGGCAGCGCGGCAGTTCACTGCAACTGTACGGGCGGCGAGGAGAACGAGGGAAGTGCAGGACCCTGACCGGCGCTCCGGAGCCCTGCCCAGCAAAAGAGAGTAGGGCTCTTCCGGGGTTCGTGTGGGTAACGTGATCGATCGAGGGGCGGCCGGCGCTCAGTCAGCCTGCGGCCCGGAAAGCGATCACAGGAACAGCAACTGTGGCGCGACGCCGGCGGGCCTGCATCGAACGTTCCATTGACCGGACTACCCGCGCCGAGAAATAGCGTTCACCGCAGCGGGGACACACGCGCGCGGGGACCCGTTCGAAGATGAAGTGCTTGCCGCGTCGGTGGCGATAGACCGTCACCTGGCGCTCATTCGCATCGAGCGAGGCACGGCAGTATTCGCACGGGTCCGACTTCTTCGACACGTTACTCCTCCAGTTCGCAGACCGTGATGATACGCATCATGCCGGACGGAAGGAAGCGACAGACGACCTCGATGCTCGCGTCGCGCTTCCGCGCTGTCCCCCGGACGACGAGGCGGATACCCCGAGGATCGGCACCGAGCGTAGCGATCACGCGACCGTCCAACAAAGCGCTGCGCACGTCGGCCTCGCCCATGTCGTCCTCATCCATCTCCTCGAGCGCATGGAGAGTGAACTCGTACCGTCCCTTGCGGACAGCGGCCCTGATGCGCCTGATCCCCATACGTTTGCCAGGGGGGTAGACCTTGCGACGTCCTGTCGCAATCTTGGGCGAGGAACGCGACAGGTGAATTCGCGCATCCCTGCACGATCTGGGCCGTTCCCGGCCTGCCGGCCAGCTCCGATCCTCAACTCACCGTGGCAAGGGTCCGTTCGACAGCGCGCGGTTCGTGGTCGATGACAAGCAGGTAGGCGCGAGCCGGCCCGTCCGGCTGCGTTCGTCCTTGCTCCCAGTCTTGCAGGGTCCGCAGGTTGAGACCGTAGCGGTTCGCGAACGCCGCTTGGGAAAGGCCGCTCCGTTCCCGGATCATCCTGACCTCTCTCGGTGTCAACGTCACGCGCTGAAACTCCGCGAGGCGCTTCCGC
>CAZUDO010000114.1:0-6309 GCA_964618895.1 uncultured Binatia bacterium (SeqCode) | reverse complement strand
ACCGCCCAGGTGGGCGGCTTGGCGACGCGCTCCGCCACGCCGCCGGCGCGTCCGCCGCGCCCGCGAACGCTTGGCGGCGCAACGCGGTACACTACGCCGGGACAGCGGTTGACGAGCACGTCAGCCGTTCGTCCTTATGCCGGGTGACGGTGATCCCCTCCGCGAAAATCGGTGCTGAGCGCCCTTCGCGAATCTCTTGAACCCCTCGTCGGGCAGGATGCGGTCTGGGGGAAGCTCCTCGGCGACATCGCTGCCGTCGCCGCACTCCTCGACCGCCTTCTCCACCACGGCCACCTCGATAGGCGAACTCGAAGGTCACCACGGTGACCGCGTGCAGCTCGCGCCGGCCGTCGCCGAAGCAGCCCACCGGGCCGGCATACGCCGCCGCCAGCGCACGCTCCCATTGCTCCAGAAGCGCGCGGGTCGGGACGAGGCAGAGGGTCGGCAGTCGCAGGCGCGCCATGGCCGCGATGGCCACCCGGGTCTTGGTGCGGCGGCGGGTCGAGCAGGAGAAGGGTCCCGCGATCGAACACGAGGCGCACGGGCAGGCAGGGGTGCAAGAGACGGACCGCGACGGCGCAGTGCGCCGGTAGGACTTCTGCCCACCAGGGCGCGCACCACGGCGATTCGACGGCGGCCCGTCGGGGTGGATCACACCCTCGTCCTTCACCCAGATCGATCGCCTCCTCTCCACGAGTGCCTCGTCCCGAGACGCCCTGCGGGAGAGGTTGCATCGGCCATGGGGTGCCGGTACATGACCATGATGGTCATGAAACGGCCCACGCCACGGCTCGCGCGTGCTCGGCGGCTCGGCGTGGCTCAGGCAAAGGCGAAGTTGTCCGAGGCAGTTCGGCGGGTCGCTGAGGGCCCAATCGTCATCCACAACCGTGGGCGTGACGTCGCCGTACTGGTGGGGATGGACCAGTTCGAGCGTTCGGATCGCCCCGACGATGACAACGGAGGCCAGACCTTCCTGAGCCAACTCGAGAGGCTCAAAGCGCGCTACGGCGGCGGGGTCGAGGATTTCGCACCGGCAACCTTGCAGCTCACGGCTTCCGCGCCCTTCGCCCGTGGTGGCAAGCGCCGGTGACTGCGTATCTCATCGACACCAACGTCATCTCCGAATCCGTGAAGTCCCGACCGCATCCGGGCGTCGTCGCCTGGATCGCCACCCAGGATGTACTCCGCCTCGGCGCCATCACGGTGTTCGAGCTCGCGGCCGGCGCCGAGAGAATGCCCGGCGGCCGGCGCCGCCGATTCGTCGAGGAGTGGCTGGCACTCCTGCTCGCGGGGTCGGTGGAGGTGTTCGCCTTCGACCGGACGACCGCGCTCGCCGCCGCACGGATCGACGGCGACGCGCGTCGCAGAGGACGCCCCGTTCCGGACCGCGACCTGCTCGTGCTCGCGACGGCCAAGGCGCATGGGTTGGGTGTCGCCACGCGAGACATCGAGCACTTTCGGGGACACGGGGTTGCACTCTACGATCCATTCGCTGACGTGCACACGATGTGATCGGCTGTCTCACGTCATCGGCCGATCGACGGCACCGCGCGTCGACGCGCACGTCCGGTACCCGTCCGACTCGACATCAGGCAGCTCGACGCCGGCGTTGCTCACGGATCCACGCTCGCACCGCGTCGGGACAGAGTTCGTAGTCGTTCGGCCAGGCCAACGCCCCCCCTTCGACGAAGCACCGCCCGAAGAGCTGTCCACGCTGGATCTCCAGCGGCAGCGAGCCGCGACCGTGCTTCCTGAATACAGGCGCGAGATGCACCGTGCCCCGGAACCCGTCGGCGAACTCCAGCGTGACCGTCATCGCCTCGGGATCGACGGATCGTATGCGCCTAATGCGATTTCCGAGCTTCATCCGGTAGCTCTCCTACTCCAGGGGCTGGATTCGTCGCGGCAGCTTCTCCATTTGCACCTCGGACCACGCGCGGCGCAATTGTGGTCGCCGCGCACGTCGCCACTCTTCCACCAGGCGCCGAACCCGGGGCGGCAGGCGTCCCGACAGGACCCGCCCGGGGCAATGTCGATGATCGCTCGATGCTTGGCGTACTTCGCGTGCATGTGCGGCGGAGGATGGTCCTCGTGGAAGAGGCGCACGACGATTCCGAGGAATATGGAGACGATCGGCATGAGACGTGAGTCATGTACCATTGGACGCCGACAGGCGCACATCCACCGGCATGGGGCGGACATCTCCAGTCCGTACTGCGAGGTCTCATGGTAGCTGAACCCCGGCTCTGTCTTCCGGTTCGGATCGGACCAACATCGCAACATCGACCAGAACCGCGGTCCGAAGGAGCCTTGGGCCCCGTCGCACGATCAGGTGCCTCCGTCACGGCGGGCGCGTTCCCAGTAGAGGAACGCCGCGACGATCGCGTCGTCGTCGAGGAGGGCGATTCGTCCGTCGTCCGATTCGAAGACATCCTCGCGCCACGACATTGCGTCACGAAGGGCGGCCGGGAAGATGCCGACGAGATGCTCGCGCTCCCGCAGCAGCACCTCCCACGCGGTCGGGTAACCGTCGATACGGAGCTCGATCTGATCGGGCGAAGGCGCGTGCAGCCCGACGCCGACGATCGACGTCATGTTCAGCCCGATGCCCACGCGGCGCGGCTTCAGGTAGCCGACGACGAGCGGGCGCCCGCTGCTATCCGGGGTTCCGCGCCAGTCGGCCCGCCTGAAGAACGTTGCGAGGTCGACCTCGTATCTGGCCAAGTCTGCACTGCCACGCCGCTGCTGCTCTCGCTTATCGAAGACTTCGACGGTGCCCTCACCGCCGCGAAAGCCGACCGAATCCCGCAGCCTCGCACGAGCGCCTCGGGACATCAGCTCGAGCGGCGGAAGCTCGTGCACGTCGAGTTGATCGAAAAGCGCTCTCTCGGCATCGTCGATGGCGGAGAAGAACGCCTTGGGCGCCTCGAGCTTGGAGCCGCGCTCGCGTAGGGCACCGAAGGCGGCGGCGACGACGGCTCGCGCGAAAGGTGACTGCGGGAACGACGGCAGGTCATCGTCGCTAGCCAGCACGACGGCGGCGAGCCGCAAGAGCTCGGCGCGGTCACACTCGCGATCGGCCCCGAAC
Organism: uncultured Binatia bacterium (SeqCode); assembly: GCA_964618895.1. GTDB lineage: Bacteria > Desulfobacterota > Binatia > DP-6 > DP-6 > CAZUDO01. The sequence goes on along the minus strand of CAZUDO010000114.1, from coordinate 3,221 downwards.
GCCGCGGCGACGCGGGGGCTCGTCAGAAAAAGCGCTTCCCCTGGCGCGTGCCTTCCGACCCGGCCGAGCCGTTGCGCGAAGGACGCTGAGGACGACGCTTCGAACACGAGCCGGCCCGTCTTGAAATCGACGCCGACCTCGAGAGCGCTCGTGCCGAGGACCAGCGTCTTGTTTTCGACATCACTAACGGCCCTGGACATCAGCCCGCGATAAATCCCGATCTCGTCGCGCTCGAGTCCTTGCGCAACGAGCCTGTCCTCCAAGGCGATCGTCGCCAGCACGGACTGGCGCAGCACGAGGAGTGGGACGTGTCCAGGCGCGCGCTCCGCACGGAGGCTCGGCAGTAGGTCGGTCGCCCTTTGCACGATGCGATCTGTCGCGGCCTCCCCTTGTGCCGCCTCGACCGACAGATCGATCGCGTGCTGGACAATGCGCCCCTCGGAAGCGGCGGTGGCAGTCACGCACGCGAAGCCGAACCGTCGCATCAAGAGGGCGCGCACGCTTTCCGGCAGCGTTGCCGAGAGCACGCGGAAACGCTCGATTCCGAGGAGCTGGCGGGCGAGCTCGATCATCGCCAGCGCGCGCACGAGGGCCGGGCCGCGGTACAGGTGAAACTCGTCGAGCACGAGAGCACACGCCGCGGAGAGCCTCGACCACAGCTGCCCCGAGAGTGCATAGCGCGCGGTGCAAAGCAGGTAGAGCGTGTCCGGGTTGGTCACGAACCAGAGAGGCTTGGCAGGCAGCCGCTCAAGCAGCCGGCTCATCGCCTGGCCCCGCGTCCGTCCGCCGAGCCTGTCCTGTACCTCGTCGAGCACGCTCGCGTGCGCGCGCCAGAGCAGCACGTCGGCACCCGGCTCGCTGACCGACCCGTCCGACGACACGCTGGCGGTGATGTACCCGGCGCGACGAAGGACATCGGCGAGGCTCTCGATCTGATCGTCCGCGAGCGCGTTCGTCGGGTACACGAAGATCGCAGACTCTCCTCGCGCCACGGCGCCCTCTACCAAAGGCGCCGCCCCGGCCCATGTCTTTCCGCCGCCGGTCGGGGCCTCCACGAGGACGCGCGGCTCGGAGGCCATCTCGAGGCACTGCGCCTGGTGGGTCATCAGCTCGAGGCCGCGCCAGCGCGAGCCCGCCAGCGCAAGCCGGAGCGGCGCTACTCGGACTCCCACGATCGAATCCGCGCAGGGACGTGGACGAGCATCTCGCCATCTCGCACGAACTCGTCATCCTTGATGGAAGCGCGTTCGTAGACGAGGTGCGGCGGAATAGACCGGAAGACGCAGCGCGTGACCTCACCAGACACATCCAATGGGCTCACCGCGTGGGACGGCGAGAGCTCATCGTCGGAGTGAAATCGGCGCCCATCGATTGGGGTCGTCTTCTCACAAACCACAGGACTGCGCTTCTTCCCGAGCCGGAAGACACGCGGAAGATCGAAGCCGCGCCGGGTGAACGCGACGAGTTCGAAGCGCAGGCCTGGTACGAGCACCTGGCGCTTGCCGAACTTTGGATCATTGACCTTCTCGCCGATCGCGAGAGCCTGGGTGAGTTGGGTCGGTCCGTCGACGGAGTTGAACGTGAGGAGCGTACGAAGGGCGCGGCGCGGCGGCGTAACCAACCGCGCCGGTGTGCAGTAGACCTCGAGCGACTCGAGGTCCTCCTCGTAGTGCGGCACGCCTCCCCAAGCGATCGTGCGCTCCATCCCGGAGAGCGCGAAGCTGAGGGCATAGCCATGGAGGACAGCCGCAGTCTCGTTGCTGCCGCCCCATTCGTACGACGCGAACCAGAGAAAGTCGTCCAGCCGCAGGACGACCCGCCACAGGCGGACGGAGTTTCGCGGCGGGGCGCCCATCTTAGCCCTTGGGCTTCTTCTCCAAGTAGGTGTCCTGGGTCTTCTGGAACTCGGTTCCCGTACCGTAGGCGGCGTCCAGGTGCTGGCGCGTCAGCTCGACCTTCTGTACCGCGTCGAGCAGCGTGCCCAGCTCGGTATCCGTCAGCACATGCGCGGCTGTGGGCGTTGCGCACTTCGCCTTGTATTCCGTGAGCACCTTGGTAACCGCAGCCGCAGACGGCATCGAGCCACCATCGGCTAGCGCGAGAGTGAGCTCGAGTGGCGAGACGATCTCCTCGTGAGCCGCCACCATACCGAGGACGTGGTTGCGCACGATGCCGCCGATCCGCGTCTCGGCGCCGTACCGCGTGCACGAGAGGATGGTCTTCAGTGCGAATACCATCTCGATCTCCGTCACCGACCGAAGCGTGACGATGCTTGCAAAGAGCGCGCCCGGTCGCACCGACTCCCGCTCCCCGAGCACCTGATCCGTGCGCTGGGTCGCGCCGTCGACGCCATTGAACGTGTGCGACTCGCGGAGCGACGGATCCACCGGAAGGAGCGAGAACGCCGTCGCATACGCGATGCGGTGTTTGATGTTCCCGTGTTTTTTGGTTTCCTTTCCGACGTCGGTTGCCCCAAAAAGCACGCAACGCGGGCAGGTCATGCAGAGCTTGCTCTTGAGGTAGCACTCGTTCGCCACACGACCCGAGGCGACGTTCCATGTTCGCAGCAGTCCCTCAATCTCGCGCGACTCGGCCCCTTTCTGCTTGCTGGCGAGGAACGCGACGCGCTCGACTTCCCCCCCATTTCCTGAACCCGCCGTCCAGACCGTATTCAGCTCGCGCGTCTCCTCGGTGCGTAGGATCGTGTAGTCCTGCACTTCGCGGACGAGCGCAATCTGAATCGTCTCGCGCCCGGTGAGGGGAAGAGGCTTCTCGACGAGCAGCTTGCACAGGCTGTCGAAACCCCCGCCTACCGGTAGGCCCTTCAGGACAGAGTATGCCGCGATCATTCCTTGTCCTCCTCGTTCTCACTCTCGTCGACCAGCGTCGCTGCAAGTCTCGATTGCGCGACGTACTCCTCGGCAACGGTTTTCCATGACGCGCCGCGCGTTCCCGCCTTCGCTTCTTTCAACCGTGGCAGCGGGTCACCTGGCCCCGGTCCATTCTTCTCGGCGCGGGCGCGCGCGAACGTCTCCCATCCCGAGAAAAACTCCATGCCGCGCCGCCTGACATCGTAGTACGTCGGTAAGCGTGTGACGAACTCCATCTGGTCCTGACCTCCCTGGGCCGCCAAGATCGGCCGCCAGGAGGTGGACTCGATGGGGGCACGCAAAGGGACGGAGGGGCTGACGGCCCGCGGCCGGGCGATGCAGCGACTGCTG
>CAZUDO010000113.1:0-57917 GCA_964618895.1 uncultured Binatia bacterium (SeqCode) | reverse complement strand
CTGGCCTTTCAGTATCTTCTGCACCAGGTCGGGGACGACGTGGCTCATGGCGAGCTGCACGTTGCCGGACAGGATCTCGCGATCGGTGCGCGCCCGGCGCTCGCCGATGCCGACGCAGTTGAACGGCCGGCAGATGGTGTACGGGAGCTGGAACTGCTCGTGGGCGCCCTGGGCGAAGTACTCGACGGCGAGCTTCTGGAAGCCGTAGGTGGACGTCGGTGGCGGGCAGCGGCGCTCCTCGCCCTCGGCGGACGCGAGATTCCGAGCGGCAACCTCAAACTGGCCATGAGCCACGTCGTCCCGGACCTCATCCAGAAAGTCCTGCGAGGGCAGGACCCGCTTCACATCCTCGGTGCCGGGAACCAGGTTCGGCACTACACCTACGGCGGCGACCTGGCGCGCGGCATCCGCGTGTGCATGGAGCACCCGGCGGCGCTGAACCAGGACTTCAACCTCTCCACCGCCGCCAGCACCACCGTCCTCGAGCTGGCCGAGCTGGTCTGGAAGAAGATCCACGGCGCCGCCAAGCCGTTCCGCTACACCGCCGACGCGCCCTTCAAGTACGACGTGCAGAAACGCGTGCCCGCCGTCGAGAAGGCCAAGCGGCTGCTCGGCTTCGAGGCCACCACCCCGCTCGACACCATCCTCGACGAGGTGATCCCGTGGATCCGCACGCAGGTGGCGGCCGGGCTGATCTGAGCCCGCCGCTCACGCTGATCGTTCCCGTCTACAACGAAGCGGAGAACCTGCCCGCGTTGGTGGACGAGGTCGAGCGCTTCGTGCCGGCGCCGTTCACGCTGTACGTGGTGTACGACTTCGACGCCGACACCACCGTGCCGGTGGCGCGGGCGCTGGCGGCCACGCGCCCGTGGCTCCGGCTGCTCAAGAACGACCTCGGGCGCGGGGTGGTGTACGCCATCCGCGCCGGCTTCCGCGCCGTGCCGGCGGGCCCGGCGCTGGTGGTCATGGCCGACCTGTCGGACGACCTGCGGGTCGTCCCCGAGTGCCTGCGCCTGTACCGCGCCGGCTTCCAGATCGTGTGCCCGAGCCGTTACATGCGCGGCGGGAAGCAGCTCGGCGGCCCGCTGGTGAAGCGCACGCTCAGCCGCCTGGCCGGCGTCTCGCTCCACTGGCTGGCCGGTCTGCCCACCCACGACGCCACCAACAACTTCCGCCTCTACGACGCCGCGCTGGTGAACACGCTCACCATCGAGAGCACGGGCGGCTTCGAGCTGGCCCTCGAGCTGACGGCCAAGGCGTACCGGCTCGGCGCCCGCATCACCGAGGTGCCGGCCACCTGGCGCGACCGCACCGCGGGAACGTCGCGCTTCCAGATGCTCAAGTGGCTTCCCAAGTACCTGCGCTGGTATGTCTACGCCTTCGGCCGACGCATAACACGCCCATGAGCGAGCTCGCGCGTCTCTACCACCGGCGCTTCACGCCGGACGAGCAGGCCCACAAGGCCGCGCTGTGGGCGCTTCTTTGCGAGGCCTTTTTCCAGCGCTACGTGCGCCCGACCGACCGCGTCCTCGACCTGGGCGCCGGCTACTGCGAGTTCATCAACCACATCCGCTGCGGGCAGAAGATCGCCGTCGACCTGAACGAGGACGCGGCCACGCACGCCGCGCCGGACGTGCGCCTGGTGCGCACGCCCAGCACCGACCTGCACGACATCGCCGACGCGTCCGTCGACGTGGTCTTCGTCAGCAACTTCTTCGAGCACCTGCACAGCAAGGACGAGTTCTTCACTACGATGGGCGAGCTCCGGCGCGTGCTCGTGCCGGGCGGCACCCTCCTCATCCTGCAGCCGAACATCCGCTTCCTGGCCGACCAGTATTGGGACTTCGTCGACCATCAGCTGCCGCTCTCCGACCGCTCGCTGGTGGAGGCACTCGAGCTGCTCGACCTGGTGCCGGTCGAGGTGCGGCCGCGCTTCCTGCCCTACACCACCAAGAGCCGCCTGCCGCAGTGGCCCTGGCTCATCCGGCTCTATCTCCGCCTGCCGCTGGCGCAGCGGCTCTTCGGCCGCCAGGCGTGGGTGGTGGCCAAGAAGCCGGGCTAGTGCGGGTCTCGGTCGTCACCGTCACCTACCAGGCCGCCGGCTTCCTGCCGCCCTTCCTCGCCGACCTGGCGGCGCAGGCGCCGGCGCCCGAGGTGATCGTGGTCGACAATGCCAGCACCGACGGCAGCGCCGCCCTGGTCGCGCGCGACCTGCCGCACGCGACGCTGGTGCGTGCGCCGCGGAACCTCGGCTTTGCCGCCGGCTCGAACCTGGGCGCGGCGCGGGCAACGGGCGAGGTGCTGGTGTTCCTGAATCCCGACACCCGCTTTCCACCCGACGCCGTGGCCGCCCTCGCCGCGCCGGTCCGGGACCGGCCCGACGTGGGGGTCGTCGGCGGCAAGCTCGTCTTTCCCGACGGCCGCATCCAGGGCGCCGGCGGCCTCCTCGGCCCGAACGGCGTCGCGCACCAGCGCGGCTGGGGCGAGCCCGATCGCGGGCAGTACGACCGCGAGACCGAGGTCGACTACGTGCCCGGCGCCGCACTCGCCATCCGCCGGGAGCTGTTCCACGCCCTGGGCAGCTTCTACGAGGGCTACTTCCCCGGCTTCTACGAGGACACCGAGCTGTGCGTGCGGGCGCGGCGGCGCGGCCTCGGCGTACTGTATCGTCCCTCCCCCCGCATCGTGCACTTGGGCAGCGCGACCATGGGACGTCGGGCGCACTTCTGGCTCACGCGCAACCGCATCGTGTTCCTGGCGCGCACCGGCGCGCCGCATCCCGTGCACCGGCAGGTGGCGCGCGAGGCGCTGCATTTCGCGCGTGCCGAGCTGCGCCCGCTGCTCGGCATGGTCGTGCGGGCGCGCGCCGGCTGGCTGCACGGGGTGGCTCGCGTCGCGGCCGTGTTCGCCGGCGAGATCGCCGGCCTCGGGGCCACACGGCTCGGCCCGCCGCAGTCCCCCGTCCACCCCTGAGTTCCTGCGCCACGTTTGCCGTCCCGGGCACCCTCCGCTATCGTCCCGCTGCTGCTCATGCGCCGGCTGCGCCTGCTGTGGGTGACACCGCACCTTCCGCGCCGCGGCGTCAACGCGGCCCGGGAACGGTGGTGGGCGCTCCTCGATCAGCTCGCACGCCGCCACCGCGTGACCCTGCTCGCATTCGCCGATCCCGACGAGGCGGGGCAGCGCGACGCCGTCCCGCCCGGCCTCGAGGCCCTCGAGATCGTCGAGCGGGCGCCCTGGGCCCCGGACGATCCGCTCTCCCGCCTGCCCCGCCCGGTGCGTTGGGGCTTCGCGCATCCGCGCTTCGCCGCCGCGGTGCGCACGCACCTCGACTCCGGGCGCTACGATCTCGCCCAGTTCGAGTACACGGAGATGGCGCACCTGATGCCCGTGCCGCGCATCCCCACCATCCTCACCGTGCACCAGCTGCTGTTCGCCAGCGTGCGCCCCGCCTGGCGGGCAGCCGGCGGGGGGATCGGGCCGGCCGTACGCGCCCTTCATCAGTATGTCCGCGAACTCGACTTCGAGCTGCGCGCGCTCGCACGCGCCCACCACGTGGTCACCATGTCGCCCGAGGACGCGGCACGCCTGCGGCGCTTCCTGCCGTCGCTCGCCGTGTCGGTGAGTCCGTGCGGCGTCGACTGCGCGGCCTTCGCCCCGTCCGGCGCGCCGGGGCCGGCGCGCGCCGACGTGCTCTTCGTCGGCCACTTCGGCCATCCCCCCAACGTCGACGCGGCGACGTTTCTGGTGCGCGAGGTGCTGCCGCGGGTCGGCCGCCCGCTGCGCGTGCGCATCGTCGGGCACGCCCCCACCCCCGCCGTCACCGCCCTGGCCGGGCCCGGGGTCGAGGTCGTGGGCCCGGTCGCCGACGTGCGTCCGGAACTCGCCGCGGCGCGCATCGTCGTCGCGCCGGTGCGCTTCGGCACTGGCATGCGCGGCAAGGTTCTCGAGGCGCTGGCCGCCGCTCGCCCGGTGGTGACCACCACCCTCGGCGCGGAGGGCCTGGGCGCCACCTCGGGCCGGCACCTCCTGGTCGCGGACGACGCGCCCGCGTTCGCCGCGGCGCTCCGGCACATCTGTGACGACGCCGCACTCGCCCAGCGGCTCGCCGACGACGGGCGACGACTGGTCGAGGCGCAGTTCGACTGGGCCGCCATCGCCGCCGCGCACGAGCAGCTGTACGACAGCGTGCTGCGCGATCCCGGTCGGCCTGTGCGCGTGCCCGTCGATCGCGCCGCGCCGCTGGCGGCGCTCGCGCGGCGCACCGGCCGCACCGCGGGCGCCGGTCTGGGGTTTGCGCTGCTCGCGTCCAGGGCGCTTCGCTGGCATGCCCGGACGCTCGGACGCCCGCGCGCACGACTCGCTCCCGCACCCGCGCTGCCGCTGGCGCGGCGCTCCCCGGCGTCATGACCGGAGACGGCGCAGCCCCCGACTTCCGGTACGTCGCCGTCGACCCGGCGGCGGCGCCGTGCGTCACGCTCGTCTGCCCGGGCGGCGATCCGGCAGCGCTCGCGACGACGGCGGAGAGCCTTGGCTTGCAGTCGCTGCAGCGCTGGGAATGGCTGCCCGGGGCGCCCCCCACCGCCGCCCGCGCCCCCCACGTCGTCGCACTCGAGGCCGGCGATCGTCTCGCGCCGACCGCGCTCGAAACCTGGCTGTGGGCCCTCGCATCGCACGGCGCGGCGCCGCCGCTGCCGACCGATCGCGGCCCACGCGCGCTGGTCGGGCCGCCGGCACGGCCGAACGGCGTCCCGGCGGACGACGGCCCGGACAAGGCCGGCCGCGTGCAGGTGTCGGACGAGCTGCCGTTCACGAATCCGCTCACCAAGACGCGGCCACGCCTCCTCATGCTGGTGCCGTGGCTCAGCTTCGGCGGTGCCGAGAAGTTCACCCTCGACCTGCTGCGCGAGCTCCGCCGCCGCGGGTGGGAGGTGACCGTCGCCGTCACCCTGGACGCCGAGCACCACTGGGCGTCCCGGTTCACGGACGAGACGCCGGATGTCTTCCTGCTGCCCCGCTTCCTCCGCCTGAACGACTACCCGCGCTTCGTTCGCTACCTGGTCGAGTCGCGCGCCGTCGACGCCGTGCTGATCGCGCACAGCGAGGTGGGCTACCTCCTGTTGCCCTATCTGCGCGCCCACCATCCACACCTAGCGGTCCTCGACTTCTGTCACGTCGTCGACGCGGCGTGGAAGGGCGGCGGCTATCCCCGTCTCGCCCTCGCCTACGGGCCACTCCTGGACACGACCGTGGTCGCGTCCGCCCATCTGCGCGACTGGATGCTCGCCCGCGACGCCGACCCGAGTCGCCTCGCCGTCTGTCATACCAACATCGACACCGAGTGCTGGCACCCCGACCCGGCGCGACGGCAGGCCACCCGGCGCGACCTCGGCCTGGATCCCGACGTGCCCGTGATCCTGCACGCCGCACGCCTGTGCGCGCAAAAGCAGCCGGGCGTGGTCACGGCGACGCTCGCCCGACTCGCGGCGCAGGGGCTTCCGTTCACCGCCGTGATCGCCGGCGACGGCCCGGACCGTGCCGCCGTCGAGCGCGACATCCGCCGCGACGGGCTCGCGGCCCGCGTGCACCTCCTCGGCGCAGTACCGAACGAACGCATGCGCGACCTCCTCGCGGCCGCGGACATCTTCTTCCTGCCGTCGAGCTTCGAGGGCATCTCGCTCGCCCTGTTCGAGGCCATGGCGTGCGGCGTGTGTGTCGTCACCGCCGACGTGGGCGGCCAGAGCGAGCTGGTCACCCCCGACTGCGGGGTCCTGATGCCACCCGCGACGCCGGCGACGGACACTGAGCGCTACACCGCCGCCCTGGCCGGCCTGCTGGGCGATCCGGCGCGCCGGACGCGTCTGGGTGCCGCGGCCCGCGCCCGCGTGGTCGGCGCCTTTCGGCTGGAGCACATGGGCACGCGCATGGAGGAACTCATCCGGCAGGCCATCCGCCGGGCGCGCGAGCGGCCGGCAGCGAACGGCCGCGCCCTGGCCCCCGCCCTGGCCGAACAGGCGGTTGCCGCGATGTGGACGGCGGCCCATGCACACAGCGTGGATCCGTACCGCACCGACTGGCGCACCCTCGCCTACTTCGCGCTCCGCCGCGCGCTCCTGCCGTGGTACGAGCGTGCACACGCCCACGCCGGCAGCTGGCCGGCCACCGTCAAGGACACGCTCCGCCACTGGCTGGTCCGCCCCTAGCCTCCATGCCGCGGGTCTCGATCGTCATCCCGGTCTTCAACGCCGGCCGCACGCTGCCGCAGGCGCTCGCCAGCGTCGCCGCGCAGACGGAGCGGGACTTCGAGGTGGTGGTGGTCGACGACGGCTCGACCGACCCGCACACGCTCGCCGTGCTCGCGAACGCCGGCCGGCACCCCGGGGTCACCGTGCTGCGCACCCCCAACCGCGGGCCGGCGGCCGCGCGCAACCTCGCCATCGAACGGTCCGCCGGTGCCTACGTCCTGCCGCTCGACGCCGACGATGTCCTGGCCCCGGCGTTTCTCGCTCGCACGATACCGGTACTCGATACGCGCCCCGAGATTGGCGTGGTCCACACCTGGGTCGGGCTCCGGGGCGGGCACCACGGCGTGTGGCGCACGGGCGACTTCACGGTGCGCGCCCTGCTGTCGCGCTGCACCATCCACGTCAGCAGCCTGTACCGGCGCGCGCTGTGGGCCGATGTGGGCGGCTACGATCCGGCCTTCGTCGAGACCGCGGAGGACTGGGACTTCTGGCTCGGGGCCGCCACCCGTGGCTGGCAGGGAGCCGTCGTCCCCGAGGTGCTGGTGTACTACCGCCGCGCGGCCGGCGGGCGCGAGCGCCTGGCGAGCGCCGCCGGCGCCGACGCGCGCGTAATGAGCCGCCTGGTCGCCAAGCACCGCGCGCTCTATGCCGCGCACCTGGACGACGCGCTGGTCGGGTTCTACGAGCAGTCGCGCGCGCTCGGCCGCGCGCTGGAGCGCGTGTACGGCAGCGCGCCGGCGCGGGCACTCCTCTGGCTGCGCGCGCGACTGCGCGGCGAGGCGTCGTCATGAGCGCGGCCACGCCCGCGGTCTCGGTCGTCATCCGGTGCCGGGACGAAGCGCGCCACCTGGGCCCCGTGCTCGACGCCGTGTTCGGCCAGGTGGGGGCACCCGCCTTCGAGGTGGTGGCGCTCGACTCCGGATCGCGCGATGGCACGCTGGCGCTGCTGGCGCGTTACGCCGTGCGGGTCGAGCACGTGCCGGCGGACCGCTTCACCTTCGGCCATGCCCTCAACCTGGGGGCGCACCTCGCCCGCGGCGCGCTGCTGCTGTTCCTGTCGGCGCACTGCCGCCCGCTCACCCGGGGCTGGCTGGCGGCGCTGGTGGCGCCGTTCGATGCCGCCGACGTGGTCGCGACCTTCGGCCGCCAGGTCCCGGTGCCGGGCGTCAACCCGATCGAGGCGATCGCCATGCAACGCAACTTTCCCGCCCAGGCATCGCCCGGCGTGCTGTTCTCGAACGCCAACAGCGCGCTCCGGCGCACCGCCGTGCTGGCGCAGCCGTTCGACGAGGACATCCCGGCCGCCGAGGACCATCTGTGGGCGGCCGCGATCCGCCCCCCGGCGCGCATCGCCTACGTGCCCAACGCCGCGGTCACCCACAGCCACCCGATGACCTTCCGCGAGTGGCGCTTCCGCTTCTACATCAACGGCCTCGCCACCGTGTACGCACGCCGCCGCTGTGGGATCGACATGCCGTGGCGGGACGACGACCACGTGGCCGGCATCGTCCGCGGCCGCGCGCACGCGTTCGTCCGGCTCGCGGCGGACCTGGCCCGCGCCCACGAGGTGCGCGCGCTGGTGCGCCTGCCCGCGTATGCCCTGGCGCGCACCGTGTGGTACACGCGCGGCATGCGCGAGGGGGTGCGGCGGTACGGCGGGGCGGCGGGATGAATTCGCCGCGCGCGCCGCGGACGCGGCTCGCCATCGCGATCGGCATCGCCCTGTCGGCCACGGTCGTCGGCAGCCAGTACATCGCCCGCTGGAACGCCCTCCGGCTGCCGACGCAGCTGCGCGCCGACCAGCTGGTCACCGACCTGTCGGCCACCTTCCCGGCGAGCGCCCGCGCACCGGATCCTGCCCTGACGCTCACCTGGATCCAGCCCGGCGAGGAGCTACGCGCCGAGGCGGCCGCGCGCCGCGCCATCGTCACCCCACCGGGGACGACGGTCCGCTTTCCGGTCCGGGTGCCGGCCGACGCCGTGCTCACGGTCGGCATGGGCGTCCGCGGCGACGGCAAGCGCGACGACGACGCCGCCGGGGTCCGCTTCACGGTCACCGTCGAGGGACGGACGCTGCTCGCCGAGACCATCAATCCCGCCGCGACCCGCCACGACCGCGTGTGGCGCGACGCGCGCATCCCGCTCGCCCATCTGGCCGGTCGCGATGTCGAGCTGGAGCTGGCCACGGCCGCCGACGGCTCGGGGCGGGTGGCCGGCACGCCGGCGTGGAGCCGCGTGCGGCTGCTCCGCGAACGCTTTCATGACCGCCAGCCCGCGCGTCCCGACGCGCCCAACGTGCTCGTCCTGCTGGTCGACACCCTGCGCGCCGATCGGCTCGGCTGCTACGGCGCTCAGCCGAGCCCGAGCCCCACGCTCGATCGGCTCGCCGACCAGGGACTGCTGTTCACGGACGCCATCGCGCAAGCGCCGTGGACGGCGCCGTCAGTGGCCTCGCTCTTGACCGGCCTCTACCCGCGCAGCCACGGCGTCATGGGCAGCCCCCCGGACGCCGCCAACACCGTCGACCCGGACAGCGATCCGACCGTGCTCCCCGATGCGCTGCCCACCTTCCCCGACGCGGCCAGCGCCGCCGGGATCACGACCATCGGCGTGTCGGCCAATCCGCTGGTGTCCCGCGGCACCAATTACGCGCGCGGCTTCGAGACCTGGATCGAGTTCGGCTCCGAGGTGCGCGACGGGGGCAAGAACTGGGCCCCGGCGCGCGAGGTGAACGACACCTTCCTCGGCTGGCTGCAGCACAACCGCGCCCATCGCTTCCTCGCCTACCTGCACTACATGGAGCCGCACCACCCCTACACCCCGCCCGCCGCGCTGCGGCCCCCGCCGCCCGCCGGCATCCGGCCGGAGATCGCCCACGGCCGCCTCAGCCGCTGGGCCGGGCAGATCCTCTCCGCCGGCGGGTTTCTCCTGCCGGCGCCCGAGGTGCAGTACCTGCTGCAGCTCTACGACGCCGAGATCCGCGCCTGGGACGACGAGCTTGCCCATTTGCTCGACGCCCTGGCACAGCTCGGCGTGCGCGACACCACCACCATCATCGTGACCGCCGATCACGGCGAGGCGTTTCAGGAGCACGGCCGCCTGCAGCACGGCATGCACCTGTTCGACGAGTTGATCCGCGTCCCGCTGGTCATCGTCGGACCGGGCATCCCGCGCGCACGGGTGCGGGAGCAGGCGCAGGGGATCGATCTCTTCCCGACCGTCGCCGCCGTCCTCGGGCTGCCGCCCCCCACCGGCCTGCCGGGGCAGAATCTGCTCGGACAGCGCACCGCCAGGCCGGCGTTTTCGGAAACCAACCGGGGCCGGCTGCCCGACGGCACCGGCGTCGAGCTCGTCTGCGTGCGCACCCCGGCCACCAAGCTCATCTGGGCACCGGCCGTCGAGCACCGTGCGCTCTACGATCTCGTGCACGACCCGGCGGAGCGCACCGACCAGCTCGCCACCGTGCCGGCGGGTCAGGACCTCGCCGCCCTCCTCACGCGCTGGCGCGCCGATGCGCCGCCCCCGCCCCCGGCGGAGTCGCAGGATCCGGCCATCCAGGAGAAACTGCGCGCGCTCGGCTACGTCCAGTGAGTCCCGGCGCGGTCGCCGGGACACCCATCTACTCGACGTACCCGAGGGCCCGCAGGCGCTCGCGTACGGTGGCGTCCGGCGCACCGGCGACGGGCAGCGGTGGCTGCGCCGCCTCCCACGCGGCCAGGGTCGCCACCAGCGTCGCGCCCGGACCGTCGGCGCCCCACCGATCGACCTGTTCCCCCGGATCCCGCGCCAGGTCGTAGAGCTCGAAGCGGCCGAGCGCCGGGGCGTGGATGAGCTTCCAGCCCGAGTCCCGGAGCGCGACCAGGCGCATGGGGGCGCCCTCCGGCCCGATCCCGCACGTCGTCTCGGAGACCACCCGGGGGGGTCGTCCCGGCGTAGAGATGTTCCGCCCGCGCAGGCCCTCCGGCGGCGGGCTGCCGAGCAGGTGGAGCACGGTCGGCAGGACATCGATGCCCTGCACCTCGTCCGTCCGCCGGCCCGCCGGGATGCCCGGACCCACGAGCACCAGGGGAACGTGCAGAGACTCGTCGTAGAGGTGGGACCCGTGATTCAGGCGCCCATGCTCCTGGAACTCTTCGCCGTGATCGGCGGTGACCAGGACGAGGGTCGACTCGCGGACACCGGCGCGGTCGAGGCCGGCGAGCAGGCGGGCGAGGGCGCCGTCCCATGCCTGCACGTCGGCGTCGTACAGGCGACGGACGTACCCCAGCTCTGGCGCCGACAGCGGGGCGGCCTGGCCCCGGTTGACCTTCCGGGCCAGCTGACGGACGCGCCCCTCGGCAACGGCGGGGCGGACTCCCGGCGGCGGCGCCGGCCGCACCGCGAGCGCAGCACCGTACGGCTCGTGCGGCTCCATGTAGTGGAGATAGCCGACGAAGCGGACCCCGCGGTGTTCCTCGAGCCAGACGAGAAAGGCGTCGTTCACGCGCGCGGCATCTGCCCAGGTGCGCCGCTCCGCATCCCAGGGCAGCTCGACGAAGGTCTCGAAGCCCTGCGTCAGATTGGTGGCCTCGGAGACGAGGGGGTTCGCGGACACCCCCACGGTCGTGATGCCGGCCCGGGCGGCGACCTCGGCCCAGGTGGTGAACGCATCGGTCAGGACCCCGCCGCCACCGACCTCGGCGAAGACGCCGTGCCCGCGCGGCTCCACGCCCGTCATGATCGACGCCACCGACGGCGGCGTCCAACTCGACTGCGCGCTGGCGCGCTCGAACACCAGCCCACCGGTCGCGAGCGCGTCGAGCGTGGGCGACGGACTCGGCACCGCCCCGTACACCCCGAGCCGGTCGGCGCGCAGCGTGTCCACCACCAGCACGAGGACGTTCGGGCCGGCCGTCGCCGGTTGCCGGGCGTGCATCGTCCGCTGCACCAGGCGCACCCGGCTCCATCCGGGCGTGCCCGCGAGCGGTACGCCCTCGCGGACGGCCTCGGTCTCGAGCGTAAGGTCGATCGTCCGGCCGGCGAAGGCATCGAGCACCACCGCCTCGTCGAACCAGCGCCGGTCGGTCCGCGTGGCCGCCGGGTTGACGACCCGCGTCCACACCTCGTCGCCGTCGACGCGCACGCGGAACCGGACACCGCTCGCACGCGCCTCGCGCCGGCCACGACCGGCGACGCCGACGGCGAAGCGGAGCGCAGCGTTCTGCGGGACGGCGACCGCAACGCGCACGCGAGCGCGCGGCTCCACCAGCAGCGCCGGACGTACCCCGCCTGCCCGCAGGTAGCTGCCGGGCTGGAGCTCGCCCACACGCACCGGATCGCCGACCGCGCCAGCGAAGCGCGTCGTCAGGTCGTCGACCACCTCGACGACCGCAACGGACGACGGCAGCGTGGTGGCCTTCGGGCCGAGCCACCACCACCCGAAGGCTCCGATCACGACCAGGCCGATCAGGCGTCGACTCACCCGCATCGCCCACGCATGCCTACCAGTTGAACGGGCCGCGGACCTCGTCGCGGCGATCGGCGCCGCGCACGCCGTAGTGGACGACCATCGACCGGCGGGGCGCGCCCCGCCGCGCCACGGGGGCACCGCCGTGGATCAGCATGCCGTGCCAGAAGAGCACCTGGCCCTTGCGGGCGAGAAACTCGCGGCGCGCGAAGCCCGGCAGCAGGGCGTCGACATACGCCCGGTAGGCGAGCTGGGTCGGGCTGTCGACGGTGCGCAGGTTGGTCTGGGGATAGTCGGCGAATCCCGGAAAGAAGGGCGTGCGATGCGAGCCCGGGTAGACGACCAGGGGCCCGCTGTCGGGCGCGATGTCCTCGCACGCGATCCACGCGCCGAGGAGATGGTTGCGCGGATGGATGTGGAACACCGCCATGTCCTGATGCGGCGCCTGCTCGCTGCCGGCCATGAAGTTGATCGCCGCCAGGGGCCGGGCGGGCCGGCCGAAGAGGAGGCTCGCAACCTGCCGGAGCCGGGGGCTGCGGAACAGCCGTCGGGCGGCGGGGTCGATCTCCGGAAAGCCGTGGATGCGCCAGTTGGACGCCGCCCGCATGCGTGCACGCGTCGCCGGGTCGAGGGCCAGGAGCGCCGCGTGCGACAGCGTGCGCACCGGCGCGTCGGGGCGTTCGCGCAGGTCGAGCAGCTCCAGGCACGGCGTGGGCGTGGGCGCGTCCCACAGTCGGTCGAGCGTGGCCACCATGGCGTCTACGTCCGCCGCCGGCGCGGTGTCGTCCAGGATGACGTAGCCGTCACGGATCCACTGCGTGAGCAGAGCGGCTTCCTGGCGGGTGCGGGCCCGCGTGGCGAGCGCGGCCATGGCGTCGGGCTGGTCGAACCACGGCATCACGTCGGGCTGCCGCCGCCAGCTCGGCTGGTCGCCGAACAGCGCGCGTCGCATCCGGCGCCTGATCCGCTTCCGTGCGCCCACCACCCGTGCCCGCACGTCGTGCGGCACCACGTCCCACACGCCGTCGCTTGTGACATAGCCACACGCGGCCGACAACCGCGCGCGTTCTGGCACCACGCGGCGGCTTCTGCCAGTAAGGGACCCGCCATGGACATGGTGGTGAACTCCGTCGCCTACACCGACGGCCGGCGCCTGGCCGAGGTGTCGATCGCCGACATCAGCGAGGTGTTACGGGAGCCCGACCGCTTCCTGTGGCTCGGGCTGCACGAGCCGGACGCCGCGCTCCTCGCCCAGGTAAAGGAAGAATTCGGCCTGCACGAGCTGGCCATCGAGGACGCGCTGCGCGCCCACCAGCGTCCCAAGCTGGAGGAGTACGGCGACTGCCTGTTTCTCGTGCTGCGCACCGTCCAGCTCGTCGGCGGCGAGATGGAGTTCGGCGAGACCCACGTCTTCGCCGGCCCGCGCTACGTGGTGTCGATCCGGCACGGCGCCTCGCTGCCGTACACCACCGTCCGGGCACGCTGCGAGAGCTCGCCCGAGCTGCTCCGCAAGGGGCCCGGGTTCGTGGTGTACGCGCTCATGGACTTCGTGGTCGACAACTACTTCCCGATCATCGACGCGCTCGAGGACGAGCTCGGTACGCTCGAGGAGGCTATCTTCCGGGAGCGGACCGACCGGGGCATCGCCGAACGCATCTACGCGCTCAAGCGCGACCTGGTGGCGCTCAAGCGCGCCGTGGCGCCGCTCATGGAGGTGTGCAACCGGCTGGTGCGCTTCGACAACACCCTCGTGCCGGAGGCCGTGCGCGTGTACTACCGCGACGTCTACGACCACGTCATCCGGATCAACGAGACGGTCGACACCCTGCGCGAGCTGCTCACCACGGCGCTGGAGGCCAACCTGTCCCTCATCTCGGTCGGGCAGAACGAGGTGACCAAGAAACTCGCGGGCTGGGCCGCCATCCTGGGCGTACCGACCGCCATCGCCGGCATCTACGGCATGAACTTCGAGGCCATGCCCGAGCTGCGCTGGCGCTACGGGTACCCCCTGGTGTGGGCACTGATCGTCGGCACCTGCGGCACGCTCTACTGGCGCTTCAAGCGCGCCGGCTGGCTGTGAGCCGGCGGGCGGGCGCGCTCGCCCTGCTGGCGCTGGCCGCCGGCTGTCGCCGAGACTGCACGCCGCCGCCGGGCACGGCCCGCCCGAACGTGCTCCTGATCACCGTCGACACGCTGCGGGCGGATCACGTCGGCGCCTACGGCAGCCGGACGGCGCGCACCCCGGCGCTCGATCGTCTGGCCGCGGAGGGCGCGCTCTTCGAGCACGCGTTCTCGGTCACGCACATCACGGTGCCGTCGCATCTCTCGATCCTGAGCTCCACCCCGCTCTCGACCCACGGCGTGTGGCACAACGACGCGCGCGTACGGCGGCGGGTCGACGTGCTGCCCGAGCTGCTCGCGCACGCCGGCTATCACACCGCCGCCTTCGTGAGCGCCAAGCACGTCGGGCCGGAGGGCGTGCTCGGACCGCTCTTGCCGAGCCTGGAGACGTACCGCGCGCCTCGCCGCATGTCGGCGCCTTACCGCGCGGCGGAGACCAACCGGCAGCTCTTCCGCTGGCTCCGGGGCGTCTGTCGCGAGCCGTTCTTCGCCTGGGTGCACTACTGGGATCCGCACATGCCCTACACGCCGCCGTCCCCGTTCGACACCGCCTACTACCGCGGCGACCCGCGGACGGGGAGCGGCATGGAGCAGGTCGTGCTCGGCTGGGACCTGTACGCCATCGAGGACGTGCCACGGGTGCTCGGCCGGCGGGCCCGCGCCGTGCGGGCGCTCAAGCGCGACCTCGGGCTGCCCGGCCGCCGCATCCGGCAGCTCATCCTCTACCCCGTCGACCTGCAGCAGGTCGTGCCCGGGCCCGCCGTCGACGACCTGCGCCGGCGCCTGGCGGACGTGGCCGCCACCGTGCGCCGTGACCTGCCCGTGCGGGCGAGCCTCGCCGGCTGGCTCGATGGCGTGCGCGACCTGCGCTACCCGCTGGCGCAGTACGCCGGCGAAGTGGCGTACGTCGATGGCGAGGTGGGGCGGGTGCGTGCCGAGCTCGAGCGCCTCGGCATCGCCGAGCGCACGATCGTGGTGGTCACCGCCGACCACGGCGAGTCGCTCGGCGAGCACGGCGTGTGGTTCAACCACTTCGGCCTCACCGAGCCGAACCTGCGCGTGCCGCTCATCGTGTGGGCGCCCGGTCGGGTCACCCCGGCGCGGCATCCCGAACCGACCGACGGCCTCGACGTGGCCCCCACCATCCTCGGCCTGACCGGCGTGCCCGTGCCGCCCGCCATGCAGGGGCACGATCTCCTGGCCGCCGGCGCGCCGGCGCGGACGACGCCCCTGATCGCCGAGGCGTTGCGCAACTACCAGGTGGCCGTGCGTCAGGGGCCATGGAAGCTGCTGCGCACGCAGCGGTCCTTCTACTACGTCGACGCCTTCCAGCGAGGCGCCGGGGCACGCGAGCTGTACCGCGTGGACAGCGACCCGGGCGAGCACGACGACCTCCTCAGCCGCTCTCCCGAGGAGGCCGCGCGGCTGGAGGGCTTCCTGGACGGGTGGCAGGCCCGCCAGCACGCCGCGCCGGCGGAGGCGTCGCCCGGGCCGCCCCGCCCGAGCCTGGAACGGGAGCTGCGTGCCTTGGGGTATGTACAGTGAGGGGTTCAATCCGTCGACGGGCCGGCTCGAGCCGAGCCGCGGACGGGTGGTGCTCCTGGTGGGGGTCCGCCTGCCTATGGCAGCGGCGCGTACGCGGGGTGCTGCGGCAGCGCATCCGTGATCGTTATCCCTTGTGCTCCGCCCGCATCGTCACCAGCCGCCGCGCCTGCGACGCCACCGCGTCGCGGACGTTCTTCGAGCGGGCGATGAGCCGCAGGTCGCGCTCCAGCAGCGTGCCCACGAACCGCATGGCCAGCATCGTCGGCGTCTTCGGATTCATGGTCAGCGCCTTCCGCACTTCGTACTTCTGCACCCACTCCCGCTGCTCCCCGATCATGCGCAGCAGGTCCTCGTCTATCGACTTGTTGCCCGCCAGCGCCGCCACCTCGCCGTCGGTGATGCGCGGGTTCTTCAGCACGCAGCGCCGGATCAGCTTGTTGGCGTCACGGATCAGGATGTTGCGCGCGTCCTGATTGCCGCGCAGCGCGAGCTTCACCTTCTCGGCCACCGTCATGAGGACGATCTGCGCGAACAGGCTGCGCGCCTCCGGCGGCGCCGGGTCCTGCACCAACCCGGCCGGCACCGCGATCGTGTCCGTGCCGGCCTCGACGCTACGGGCGATCTCCGTGACCGCATCGTCCACCGGATCACCCATGCCGTTCCGCCCGCGCCGCCTGCGCGTCTTTGATGATCTTCTCCGCGATGTGCGGCGGGCATTCCTCGTAGCGCGAGAACTCGAGCTCGAAGTCGCCGCGGCCGCTGGTCATGGAGCGCAGGTCGGGGGCGTAGCGCAGCACTTCGGACATGGGGACGTGCGCGCGGATCGCCTGCTGGCCGTTGCCCTTGGGCTCGGCGCCCAGGACCTTGCCGCGACGGCTGTTCAGGTCGCCGATCACGTCGCCCATGTAATCGTCGGGCACGGTGACGGTGATGGTCATGATGGGCTCGAGCAGCACCGGCTTGCACATCTCGAAGGCCTTCTTGAAGCCGAGGGACGCCGCGATCTTGAACGACATCTCCGACGAGTCGACGTCGTGGTACGTGCCGTCGTACAGCTTCACCTTCACGTCGACGATCGGATAGCCGGCGAGGATGCCGTGCGGCAGCAGCTCGCGCACGCCCTTCTCGACCGCGGGGATGAAGTTGCGCGGAATGACCCCCCCGACGATCGCATCGTCGAACTCGATGCCCGTGCCGCGCGGCAGCGGCGACAGCTCGAGCCACGCGTCGCCGTACTGTCCGTGCCCGCCGGTCTGGCGCTTGTGCTTGCCCTGCGCCTTGGCGGTTCCGCGGATGGTCTCCTTGTACGGCACCTTGGGAGCCTTGAGCGCCACCTCGGCGCCGAACTTCCGCTTCAGGCGCTCGACGACGACTTCGAGATGGAGCTGGCCGGTCCCGGAGACCACGAACTCCTTGGTCTGCTCGTCGCGATGCACGCGCAGGGCCGTGTCCTCCTCCATCAGCCGATGGAGACCCTGCATGACCTTCTCGTCGTCCCCCTTGGTCTTCGGCTCGAGGGCGAAGGAGATCGCCGCCGGGGCGTCGGGCAGGAGCGGGTAGACGATGGGCGCCTTCTCGTCGCACAGCGTGTCGCCGACGGCGGTGTCCTTCAACTTGGCGACCGCGATGATGTCACCCGCCACCGCCTGCGCGACCTGCGTCTGCTTCTTGCCTTCGAGCTTGAGCGGGTGGCCGATGCGCTCCTTCGAGTCGCGCGCCGTATTGACGCAGTTGAGGTCCGCGTGCACCTTGCCCGACACCACGCGCAACACCGACAGCTTGCCGGCGAACGGATCGACGATGGTCTTGAACACGAAGGCCGAGAACGGCGCCGCGGGGTCGGCCTCGCGCTCCACGGGGTCGCCCGTGCGCGGGTTGTCGCCCGTCCACGCCGGCAGCTCGGCGGGCGACGGCAGCAGGTCGACGATGGCGTCGAGCAGCGGCTGGAGGCCGATGGCACGCCCGGCCGCGCCGCACAGCACGGGCAGGACCTTGCACGCGCGCGTCCCCTCGCGCAGCCCGGCACGCAGCTCGTCGGCGGACAGCTCGGTCCCTTCCAGGTACTTCTCGAGCAGGGCGTCGTTCGCCTCGGCGATCACCTCGACCAGCTGGTCGCGGGCCATGGTGACCTCATCGGCGAGGTCGGCCGGCACGGGCCCCTCCTGCACGGTGCCGGCATCGCCCTGGTAGAGGTACGCCCGCCCGGCGAGCACGTCCACCACGCCCTTGAACTCGCCTTCGGCGCCGATCGGCACGTGCAGCACGGCCGGCGTGGCCCCAAGCGTCTTCAGGTCCTCGAGCGCGTGCTCGAGCGACGCACGCTCGCGATCGAGGCGGGTCACGAAGGCCACCCGCGGGAGTGCCAGCTCGTCGAGCCACGCCCACAGCTTCTCGGCCTCGACCTTCACCTCGTGCCCCCCCGAGCCGAGGACGAAGACGGCACCGGTGACGGCGCGCAGGCAGTTGCGCGTGTCGTGGATGAACGCCGAGTACCCGGGACAGTCGAGCAGGTTCAGGTCGTGCTTCTTCCAGCTCGCGTGATGGAGGCCGGTGGTGAGCGTGCTCTTGCGCCGCACCTCCTCGGGGTCGGCGTCGAAGTGGGACGAGCCGTCGTCTACCCGGCCCTGGCGCGTGGTGGCCCCGGCAGCGAAGAGGAGCCCATCGGCGACCGTGGTCTTGCCGGTCCCCCCCTGCCCCACGATGGCGACGTTGCGGAGCTTCAACACCTCGTCAGCTGGCATCCCGTCCTCCGTTGCGTTCGTAGATTATGCGGAGCCCTTCGAGGGTCAGAAACTCATCCACGGACTCGATCGTGTGCGACTCCGGGGCGATGAGCGCCGCGAGGCCGCCGGTGGCGAGCGCGCGTGCGCGCGGGTCGTTCTCGCGGCGGATGTGCTCGACCAGCCCGTCCACCAGGGCCGTGTAGCCGTTGATCACGCCCGACTGGATGGAGTGGACGGTGTTCTTGCCCACCACCTTGGGCGGGCGCACCAGCTCGACGCGCGGCAGCTTGGCGGCGCGCGTGGTCAGCGCGTCGAGCGAGATGCCGACCCCGGGCACGATCACGCCGCCGGCGTACTCGCCGCGCGCGGTCACGTAGTCGAAGGTGGTGGCCGTGCCGAAGTCGATCACGATGCAGGCGCTGTGCATGCGCTCGTAGGCGGCGACGGAGTTGACGATGCGGTCGGCGCCCACCTCTTTGGGATTGTCGTACAGGATGGGCATGCCGGTCTTGATGCCCGGCCCGACGTGCAACGGTTCCTGCCCGAAGAACTTGCGACCCAGCTCGTCGATCGTGCGGTTGATGGGCGGCACGACGCTGGCCACGATGACGCCCTTGATGTCGGCCACCCGGGCGCCCGCGGCCTGGAAGAGCCCGAGCAGGAAGACGCCGTACTCGTCGGCGGTACGCTCGGCCTCGGTCTGCAGCCGCCAGTGGTGGGCCAGGGTCGTGCCGGCGTAGACGCCGACCTTGGTGTGGGTGTTGCTGACGTCGATGGCGAGCAACATCAGGGCCACCCCGAGGTATCACCGTTCGGGTGGGGGTCCCATGTGCGCTGGTCGTGTCCGCCGGCGAATCTCACCGTCGAGGGCGGACCATAACGCGCCTCGAACATGGCGGGCAACCCGCCAGCGGCCTGCCCTGCTCCCCGGCCGTGTGTTTGACTGACCGCTTCCCGAGCAGTACCTTGCGCGAGCCTGGACGGCGGGGCTCGACGAGCCCCAAGGCCACGCGCGGGCACGATCCGCGCGTCGTGGAGGGGGAGGACGGCGATGGTGGTGCGGCGGAACGTCGGGTACACGATCAGGCTTCGCGGTCTGCTCGTGGTAGCAGCGGTCGGCGTGCTCGTGAGCTGGACGAGCAGCGCTCTCGCCGCTCCGGAGCTCTGCATGCGGCGCAAGGGCGGCGCCGTCTTCGTCCGCACGGACCAGTGCAAGAAGAGCGAGACCGCCGTCGCGCTGGTCGACTTCGGCGCCGTCGGTGCGACCGGATCGACGGGCACGACCGGCCCAGGCGGCAGCACTGGACCAACCGGGCCGACCGGGGTTGCGGGGGCGACGGGGGCCACGGGCGATCCCGGCGCCACGGGCGCGACCGGCACTCCTGGGGTGACCGGCGCCACCGGAACGACCGGCGGGACGGGCCCCACCGGCGCCACGGGTTCCACCGGTACTGCAGGCTCCACCGGCGGGACGGGCCCCACCGGCGCTACCGGCGATGCCGGGCCGACCGGCGCCACGGGCAATACCGGCGCGACCGGTTCCACCGGCAATACCGGCGCTACCGGGCCCACGGGCGATACCGGCGCTACCGGCCCCACGGGCGATACCGGCGCTACCGGCCCCACGGGCGACACCGGCGCTACCGGACCCACGGGCGACACCGGCGCCACCGGCCCCACGGGCGATACCGGCGCCACTGGCCCCACGGGCGACACCGGCGCCACTGGCTCCACGGGCGACACCGGCGCCACCGGACCCACGGGCGACACCGGCGCCACCGGACCCACGGGCGACACCGGCCCCACTGGCCCCACGGGCGATACCGGCTCCACCGGGCCCACGGGCGACACCGGCCCGACCGGGCCGAGCAGCGTCTTCGTGACCCCGGATACTTCCGGGAGCATCACCGACTCCGTGGCCACGCTCGCCACCGTGCACGGACTCGCCGACGGCAGCTACGTCCTGACCGCGCGCGCATCCTTGCTGGCCGGCGCCTCGGCGTCACGCGTGAGCTGCGACCTGCTCGCGAGCAGCACCGTCTTCGACTCGGCCAGCGTCGACGTGGCGTCGAGCGGAGCCGGCGAGATCGTATTGACCGCAGCCTTGACGCTCAGTGGCGGCCCCTCCGATGTCGAGCTCGAATGCTCCACCGACATCGGCACCGTCACGGTGAACGACATCCAGATGATCGCGATCACCGTGGGCAGCGTCACGGTCACATCGCCCTGACGGGCAGGCCGGCTCTCAGTCGGCCGGGGGGTTCTGCAGCGAGGTCGTCCAGCACGCCACAGACTCCGATTCCCCGGACCGGTGGCATGCGCTAAGACCGCGCTCGCGTGCAGACGACGCTGATCGTGGCGCTCTACTTCGC
This sequence comes from uncultured Binatia bacterium (SeqCode), assembly GCA_964618895.1. Taxonomy (GTDB): domain Bacteria; phylum Desulfobacterota; class Binatia; order DP-6; family DP-6; genus CAZUDO01. The sequence goes on along the minus strand of CAZUDO010000113.1, from coordinate 37,465 downwards.
CGTGCAGGCGGTCGGGCTGTGCCTCGTCCCGTTCGGCCTTCCGGGGCTGTGGCTGCAGGTCGCCGCGGCGGTGGTGCTGGCGGCGGTCACGATGCTGCTCGGGTGGGGATGGGTGGCGCTCTTCGTCGCCCTCGCCCTCGCCGGCGAGGGGATCGAATTCCTCTCCGGACGATGGGGGGCGCGCCGGTTCGGTGGCTCCGCCCGGGCTGGTTGGGGGGCGCTGCTCGGCGGCATCGTCGGAGCCGTCGTGGGAGGCATTCCCGTCCCGGTGATCGGCAGCATCCTGATGTCGTTCGCCGGCACCTTCGTCGGCGCGGTGCTGGGCGAGATGTCGGCGCGCGGCGCCCTGGCCCCCGAGATCCGGGTCGGCCTCGGGGCCGTCATCGGCCGCGCCATCGGGATCGGCGCGAAGATGGGCGTCGGGCTGGCAATCGTCCTCGGATCGCTCTTGGGCATCGGACAGCGTTGGTGAGGTGATTTTTCGTTTCCCGACCGACGGCCACGCGTGTTATGCCCCGTCAGGGGTCTAGACGATGATTGGTGCCCTTGCGCTTCGCGTTGCACTGGTGACCGCACTTGTCGTGCTGGCACCCGCCGGTGCGCATGCCGCCTCGTACACGCTCTTCGAGAGCGGTCAGGTGCGGCCGCTTGCGCTCTCCCCCGACGGCACCAGGCTGTTCGCCGTCAACACCCCCGACAATCGTCTGGAGATGTTCACCGTCGGGGTCGGCACGCTGACCCTCGCCGGCTCCGTCTCGGTCGGGCTCGAACCAGTCGCCGTCGCCGCCCGTACCAACGCCGAGGTCTGGGTGGTGAACCACCTCTCCGACAGCGTCAGCATCGTCGACGTGGGCGCAACACCGCCGCGGGTGGTGCGCACGCTGCTGGTCGGCGACGAGCCACGCGACATCGTCTTCGCCGGCACCGGCGGCACGCGCGCCTTCATCACCACCGCCCACCGCGGGCAGAACATCGGCTTCGACCCCCAGCTCACGACCGAGGGCAAGGGACGGGCGGATGTGTGGGTGTTCGACGCCCTCAATCTGGGGACGACGCTCGGGGGCACCCCGTTCACGGTGGTGAAGCTCTTCGGCGATACGCCGCGCGCGCTCGCCGTCGCCCCCGGCGGTGGCACCGTGTACGCCGCCGCGTTCCACTCCGGCAACCAGACCGCCCCCGTCTCCGAAGGCGCGGTATGCGACGGCGGCGCCGCAGCGCCGCCGTGCATCGTCGGCGGGACCACGATGCCCGGCGGGCTCCCGGCCCCGAACACCAATTTCCAGGGCGTCACCGCCCCCGAAACCGGCCTGATTGTGAAGTACAACACGAGCACGTCGCGTTGGGAGGATCGGGGCGGCCGCAACTGGTCGCCGGCGATCAAATTCAACCTGCCCGACAAGGACGTGTTCACGCTCAACGCCAACGCGACCACCGCGAACGGCTTCGACACCGGGTTCTTCGCGAACGTCGGCACCGTGCTGTTCAACATGGTCGTCAACCCCGTGTCCGGGAAGATCTACGTCAGCAACACCGAGGCCCGGAACGAGGTGCGCTTCGAAGGCCCCGGCGTCTTCGGCGGCAGCACCGTGCGCGGACGCCTGCACGAGGCACGCATCACCGTGCTGACCCCGCCGGGGACGGTGACGCCGCCGCGCCATCTGAACAAGCACATCAACTATGCCGTCGTGCCCAGCCCGCCCGGCGTGAAGGACGCGAGCCTCGCCACCCCGACCGGCCTGGCCGTATCGAGCAACGGAGCCACCCTCTACGTGGCCGCGTTCGGCTCGAGCAAGGTGGGCGTGTTCGGCACGGGCGCGCTCGAGGCGAACACCTTCGTCCCCAGCGCCGCCGATCACGTCATCGTGAGCGGCGGGGGCCCGAGCGGGCTCGCGCTCGACGAGCCCCGTGGCCAGCTCTACGTGATGACCCGCTTCGACAACGCGGTGTCGATCGTGAACACGACGACACGCAGCGAGATCGCGCACGTGCCGCTGTACAACCCGGAGCCGGCCAGCGTGGTCGCGGGCCGGCCGTTCCTGTACGACGCGTTCCTCACCTCCAGCAACGGCGAGGCGGCGTGCGCGAGCTGCCACATCTTCGGCGACTTCGACAGCCTGGCGTGGGATCTGGGCAACCCGGACGACGTGGTGCTGAACGACCCCAACCCCCGGCGCGTGGAGGATCCGGTCGGCATCTCGTTCCAGGACTTCCATCCCATGAAGGGCCCGATGACCACCCAGAGCCTGCGCGGGATGGCGAACCACGGCCCCATGCACTGGCGCGGCGACCGCACCGGGGGACTCGACGCCCCGAGCGTGCAGCCGGACAGCGGCGCCTTCGACGAGGACGCCGCCTTCAAGAAGTTCAACGTGGCGTTCGGTGGCCTCCTCGGACGCAGCGGACCGCTCACCACCCCCGAGATGCAGGCATTCACCGACTTCATCCTGCAGGTGACCTATCCGCCGAACCCCATCCGCAGCCTCGACGACAACGTGACAGCCGATGAACTGGCCGGTCTGAGCATGTTCGCCAGCGGCCTGAACTCCGACGTCTTCCAGCCGTGCAACGGGTGCCACGTGCTCGAGCAATCGAACGGGTTCTTCGGCAGCGACGGCGTCAACACCTTCGAGTTCGAGAGCCAGTTCTTCAAGATCGCTCACCTGCGGAACCTCTACCAGAAGGTGGGCATGTTCGGGATGCCGTCGGTCGCGTTCTTCAACCCCGGCGACAACGGGAACACGGGAGACCAGGTGCGCGGCTTTGGCTTCCTGCACGATGGCTCGGCCGACACCGTCTTCCGTTTCATGCAGAGCCAGGCCTTCAACCAGACCAACCCGTTCGGCTTCCCGGTCCCGAACCCCGGCGGCTTCCCGAACACGCCCACTACCTCGGCCGGGGACCCCCAGCGGCGGCAGATGGAGGCGTTCATGCTCGCCTTCGACAGCAACCTGAAGCCGGTTGTCGGACAGCAGGTGACGCGTACCACGGCCAACGAGTACGCGGTCGCGACGCGGATCGACCTCATGCGGGTGATGGCGCACTACAGCCAGCAGTGCGACCTGGTGGCCAAAGGGACGGTGGCGGGTGAAGCGCGTGGCTGGTTGCAGGTCGCGTTCGACGCCTGGCAGGCAGATCGCGGCGGCGAGCCGGACCGCACCTTCGCGCAGCTCGATACGCTCGCCATCACGGCCGGGCAGGAGATCACGTACACCTGCGTCCCGCTCGGCTCCGGCACGCGCATCGCCCTCGATCGCGACGAGGACGGCTGGTACGACCGGGACGAGCTCGACGCCACCACCGACCCCGCCGATCCGGCGAGCTTCCCGTCGACCCCGACCACCACCGCCACCACCACCACGACCACCAGCACCACCATCCCGCTGCCGCCGAACCCGGTCATGGTCCCGGCCAACTCGTTCTCGCTGCGCGACGACAACGTGGCGCCGATCGATCTCCGCAAGCGGCGCATCAGCTTCCGCTCCAACACGATCGAGTACATCCCCGCGCACATCATGCCGCCGGCCGGGGGCTCCGGGGGCGACCCGCGCATCGGGGGCGCGCTCCTGGCGGTCTACAACGTCAGCACTCTCCCGGGGACGCCCACCGACCGGGTGTTCGTCGATCTCCCCGCGTCCGGATGGACGGCGATCAAGGACGACCCCGCCCGGGGGTACCAGTTCCGCGGCACCGACCCGGACGGGCCCATCCGCTCGGTCGTGGTCAAGCCCGAGCGCATCAGCGTGCGCGGCGGGAAGGCCAACTGGACCTACACATTGAACGAGTTCTTCCAGGACAAGATCGCGCTGCGGCTCATGCTCGGCACCGACGCGGGGTGGTGTACGCAGGCCGGGCCGAGGACCCCGAACACCGACGCCCTGGACAGGTTCACAGCCCGGCCGTACTCGATCCCCGGCTTCGTCTGCCCGGCGCCCAAATAGCGCCCCGCGACCCTGTCGCGGGGCGGGCCGAGAGGTGAGCGTTCGGTCCGTAGTGCGGAGGGCGTGCCGCGGCCGGCGGAGCCGGCGCGGCAAACGTTCGGGGCGCGAATGCGGCTCTATCGTGCCGTCTCGACCCGGCGGCCCTCGGCGTCGAGGTACTCGATCAGCGCGTTCACGTCGACCTCGCTGAGGCGCAGGTTCGGCATCAGGACCTTGTTGTACTTCTCGTAGAGCTCCAGGCTGATGGGATCCTTCTCCGCCAGCATCTTCTCCGGATCCGCGAGCCAGCGCGCCAGCCACGCGCGTTGGCGTTTCCGGGTCACGTCCGTCAGGTCCGGGCCCACGGGTGGGACATCTCCCGCGCCGCCCGGCTCGCCGATGGTGTGGCAGGGGGCGCAGCGCGTCTGGAAGAGGCCCTCCCCCGGCGTGGGCGTCCGCACCCTGACCGGGGCCTCCGCGTAGCTGCGTTTGCCCGGGGTCGCCACCTTCCAGTTGCTGAGCCAGCTGCCGAGCTGCGTGGCCAGGAAGTCCGGGTTCTCCATGGGCGAGCGTTTCATCCACTGGCCGGTGGCCTGATTGCCGATGATGAGGCTCAGGTTGTGGTCCTTCGACCCGTCGGTCTGGATCTCGTCGATGAACAGGCCGAGCTTCTTCCGCAACAATGTAATGTCCGCCTCGTCGCCGGTCAGGAACGACCACCCGGGCCCGACATGGAACTTGTCCGCGTACGCCTTCAGCACCGCCGGCGTGTCCCGTGCCGGGTCGATGCTGATCGAGTACATGAACACGTCGCGCCCGACGCGATCCCCCAGCAGCCGGTAGACGTTCGCCAGCCGCGCGGTCTCGAGCGGGCAGGCCTTGGTGCAGCTCGTGAAGACGAAGTTGATCGCCACGACCTTGTCCTTGATCAGGTCGTCGAAGAAGCGCACCGTTTTCCCCTCGTGCGTGACCAGCGGGACGTTGGGGAAATAGTCCGCGCCCCAGCGTGAGCTCCCGGAGGCCGGGGCCCCCCACAGGGTGAGCAGGACCGACGCGACGACACGCGCTGCGACAGCGATCCGCATGGTGGGCGCTATGGGGCGACCGTCAGGGTCACGGTCGGCTTGCCGGAGCTGGCCTCGCGCGAGAGATAGTCGACGCCGTCGGTCGACACGCTGTCGATCGCGAAGCAGTACGTCCCGTCCCCCGGGATCGCACCGGTCAGGGGGAAGCTGACCGTCTGGCCGAGCGCTACGGCGCCGACCGTCGACAGGACCGGTCCGTCGATCGCGGGCTGGTTATTGTAGGTGGTCGTGGTCTCGCTCCAGCCGCAGCTCGTGATGCGGTGGATCTGGCCGCCGGACACGCTCTGCGCGTTGGTGGTGGTCGCCGCCCTCAGGGTGAGGAGCGCCTGCGTCACCGTCCGCGCCCCGACGTTGCTCACCTGGATGCGGAGGAAGGACCGCCGGATCGAGGGGCCAGCGTCCACGTTGAGCTGGGTCCGGGTGCCGAGCGCCGTGCCCGGGATCGATGAGTCGACCGCCACGTCCGCCACCACCGTGGCCGTCGGGGCGACCGCCGGAACCGTCCCGCACACGTTGGCGACCCCGCTGCCGCCACAGGTCTGCGGCGTCGTGCAGCTCCCGCAGGTGAGGGTCCCCCCGCAGCCGTTGGAGATCGTGCCGCAGTTCTTCCCCTGCGCCGCACACGTGGTCGGCGTACACGCCGGGGCACCGCACACGTTCGCCACCCCGCCCCCGCCGCAGAGCTGCGGCGTCGAACACGTGCCACAGTTGTGTGTTCCCCCGCACCCGTTGGCAATCGTGCCGCAGTTCTTCCCCTGCGCCGCGCACGTCGTCGGCGTGCAGCCGGTGCCGACGGCGAGCAGCAGCTCGGGGCGGCCGGACGCCGCCTCGCGGGAGTTGTAGTCGACGCCGTCGGTCGACGCGCTCTCGATCGCGAAGCAGTAGGTGCCGTCACCGGGAATGGCACCGGTCACGTCGAACTCGACCTGCTGGCCGAGACCGACGCCGCCGAGGCTCGCGAGCACGGCGCCGTCGATCGCGGGCTTGGTGTTGTACGTGACGCCGGTCTCGTTCCAGCCACAGCTCGAGATGCGATGGATGCGGCCGCCCGACACACTGTTGGCGTTGCTGGTGGTCGCCACGCGCAACCGCAGGCGGGCGGAGGCGAGCGTGCGCGCGCCCACGCCGGACACGGTCACGCGTAGGAACGCCTGCTGGATGCTCGGGCCGGCGTCGACGTTCAGCTGCGTGCGGGTGCCGAAATTGGTGCTGGGCGAGCCGGAATTGACCGACACGTCGGCGATCACCGCGCCCACCGGCGGTGGCGGGCACGTGCAGTCGGCGCGGCAGGCGCCCGGGCAGCTGGCGGCGTTGGTGCCGTCGCACTGCTCGTCCGGCTCGTTCACGACGTTGTCTCCGCAGACGGGCAAGGTGGCGCAGATGCAATCGACCTGGCAGGCACCGGGGCAGGCGAAATCGTCGCTCCCGTCGCAGTCCTCGGGGACCTGATTGACGAGGTTGTCACCGCACACCGGCGTGCCGGGGCACGTGCAGTCCGCCCGGCAGGCGCCAGGGCACGCGGTGCTGTCGGACCCGTCACACTGCTCCCTCGGGGGGTGACGGACGTTGTCACCGCAGACTTTCGCAAGCTGCCCGTCGCCGTCGCCCGACCGGAACGTGGGCAGGGCGAAGGAGTCGACATACGACACGCCATCCCACGTCGGCATGGGCGACGGCATGACGACGACCTGGCCCGGATTCTCGATGTCCCACCGCAGCAGCATGGCGTGGTCTTCATGCTGGGTGTTGTGGCAGTGCTCCATGAACGTCCCGAGGAACTCGCGGAACCGGATGGCGATGTCGACGCTGTCGAGACTGTCGGGCAGCGGGCCGATCCGGAACATGTCCTTGCGTGCCCAGCGTTCCCATTCCGGGGGCGGCAGGCCCCCGCGTTTCAATATTCGCGCTTCCTCGAAGTGGACGTGGATCGGATGGCTCCACCCGCCACCACCGTTCTCGAGGTGCCACAGCTCGAGCGTCCCACGCGTGGGGGCCGCCGACACGCGCCGCGGGTCCATGTTGAACCCCTGGCCCCCGTCCGTCTTGATGGTCCACGGCGCCTCGTCGGTGCCGCTCGAGCGCCCAAAGCTGAAGGTCCGGTGAAGCGCGTTGTCCATCTCGGCCTGCGTGATCGCCGGCAGCGGGATCATCTTCTTGCCGCCGGCGACGTAGTCGGCCGGGTTCATGCTGCGATCGACCCCGTCGTAGGCCACGACCCGGATCTCCAGGAACTTGCCGACGGTCGGGTCGCCGCCCGTCCACCGATCGCCGGACCGCACGGCCTGATAGGCCCCGGAGAGCACGTCCTGCAGGGGCACCTCCCGCTGCGGGCGCCGCCCATTCTGATGTTCCAGCAGGTTCACCAGGTAGAGCTTCGTACCGGGCGCGAACCGACTGAAGTCGACGACGATGTCGTAGCGCTCGGCGATGCCCTGCTCCGGCAAGGTCCCATTCGGGAACGAGACCGTGTGCTCCATCAGGTTGCCGTCGTTGGCGACCAGGTGAAAGGGCACCGGCTGGTTGCTCTCCGTCACCAGGGCGATCTTGAAGAAGCGCGCCACGGCACCGTTCAGGAAACGGAAGCGGTGCCGGCGCGCGCGCACGTTCAGGAAGGGCTTCCACGTGAAGTTCACCAGCACCTGGTCGCCCAGGAAGCCGTCCGTGTTGAAGATGTTGAAGAACAGCTGGCCGCGCTCGTCCCAGGCCTTGTCGGAGATCACCAGCTGGGTGTCGTACGAGCGATTGCCCCAGTCCAGCGCCGAGCCGCTCGGCAAGCACAGATTCACGTTGTTCGCGTTGGCGTAGTGGCACCCGTACCCGGGGGTGGCGGGGCCTCCTGCCGCCTCCGCCGCGCTGGCGGGCTCGCGACCACGATCTAGGGCACTATAATAGTTCATCACGGCGATGTTACCCTTGTAGACATTCGGTGCCGTGAAATCGAGCATGTGGTCGTGGAACCAGTGGGTGCTCATCGTCTCCCGCCAGTCGCCCCGGATGCGGATGATGCCGCCCTGACCGTCCGGGGTGCCCGCCCGGGGGTCGCTGGCGGTCGTGTTGATCGAATCATGACCGGCCAGCGCCAGGGGCCAGCGGTAGTCGTAGAACTGTCCCGGAAAGAAGAAGGCCTGCGCGAAGCCGTCGCTCTCCGCCGGATTGTGGCCGTTGTGCTCGTGCGTGGTGAGGGTGTGCAGGCCGAACCCGTGGTTGGCTGCCGGATCGATCGGGAGCGCGTTGTAGTGCCGCAGCACGAGCGGGAAGCCGTAGCGCACCATGAGGAGCTTGCCCGGGAACGTCCCGTCCCAGGTCCAGAGTGCGGTCGGCTCCTGCACGGGCATGTTGGGGTGGAAGCGGGGCTGGATGCCCGCCGCGGTCCCCGCGAACCCCGGGAGCCCCGTCGTGTTGTGGTAGAGCCCCGTGGGACCCCACTCCCCGGCGGCGTATCCGTGCAGTTGCATGCTGTCGCGGAGGCCCCGGTTGGTGCGCGCACACATCTGCGCGGTCTTGACGTAGGTCTGGGGAAAGAACTCGTTCCAGCGCTGATGGGCCCAGCCTTCGCCCGGCGGCCGGCCCTCGGCCGGCGGATGCAGGAGCGGGCGTCCGATGAAGGTCTCGATCTCGGGTTTCCACGGGTTCTGCGCCTGGGTGTTCGCCGTCCGCGTGGGATAGGGGAAGATGCCCTGGGTCAGAAAGGCGTCCAGCTGCGGGCTGCCCGGACAACTGCCGGCATCCGGGGGCGCGGGAAAGGGCGTACCGGGCACCACGGCATTCGCCGCGGGCAGCGGCTCTCCGCCGAACTCCTCCATGAGCAGCAGCTTCTGGGTGAAGGGCACCGCGCCGAAGAGCGGGCTCGCCTTGGCGCCGGTCGGGATGTCGAAGCCGCCGCCGTCCCGGAGATTGGCGGCGTTGATGTTGATCCCCGCCACGTCGGAGGTCTCGGGCTCGAACGCGAAGGCGTTCGCCTCCACCGGATCGAGCAACGGCGTGTTCGCCGAGCACGTCAACCCGTCGGCGAGCACGACGCCGGTGCACATCTGCGCCCGGGCCACGGGCACGGCGACGCACAGCGTGGCGAGGACGGCGCCGAAGACCGCCACCAGATCGCGCCACCACGCGACCGACGTCGCGCGCCCTGCATGCTGCCATCGACGTTCCTGCACGAACGTCATGTGTTCTCTGCGACCATGGGGGCTCCTCCTGCCTCCTGGCTCGGCCTGAGGCGAGGCAGCTCCGTCTACCACCGGAGTCCCCTCGTGGTCTGCGGAGGAATCCCTGGGGGAGCCTACGGGATTCCCCCCACGGGAGAGGAGGCGACGCTACTCTTCGAACCGCCCGACCCGGGTTTCCTGCGCGAACACCCCCAGGGGGCCCGGCGTCTCGCCGCCGCACCCGAGCCCCAGGAACGGGGCCGCCATCGGGTCGCGCAGCAGCTGCACGGCCTGCTCGCGGATCTGGCTGTCGATGGTGAACGGGATCTGGTCGATCCGCTGTACACCGGCCAACTGGGCGACGAAGGCGTTCCGGATCTGCCGCACGACGCAGGCCTGGTCGATGCGGAGGCCGTCGGGGAACTTGTTCTGCGTCCACAGGAGCCGCCGCCCGCCGGGATCGAAGGTAAACTCGGGAATCACCCAGCCGTCCTCGCCCGTGCGGGTCAGGCGACGCAGCGGCCCCGCCTTGAAGCGCGTGCGCTCCCGGTTCCAGCGCAGCCGCATCTCCCACAGGTCGGTCGGCTGCTGGAACACCGGGGTCAAGAAGCTCTTGCTGAACACGCCCAGGATGAGCACGTGGTCGTAGTCGGCGGGCAGGTCGAGCAACGTCGCCACCCGGGCCCAGTTGTCGTGGCCGCCGGGCAGGTCGCGCGACGACATGAACAGGATGCGGTTCATGTCGGCGGTGAAGATCGCCTGCTCGTCCCAGGCCGGATCGGTCGTGAGGCGCACGGGACGGCACATGCCGCGCGCCGGGTCCGGCAGCCGGCAGAAGAACAGCTCGGGGTTGATCGCCGTGTCGAAGGTCTCGGTGTACAAGAACCCCGAGCCGTCGGGCGCCCACCACTGCGTCTCGTACCAGTGGCCGTTGCCGGGGCGGACCACGTGTTCGTCGACCAGCCGCGGGCCGGTCGGTCCGTTGGGGTCGAAGCGCGCCACGCGGATGTCCGACTTGCCGTCGCCGCCCTCGTCGGGGTTCCAGCTGAGCGCCGTCCAGGCGATGTAGCGGCCATCGGGCGACCAGTAGGCGTGGAAGTGGTCGTGGAACTCGGTGCTGTTGGTCAGGTTGGTGCGCTGCGCGCCGTCGCGCGTCATCACCCACAGGTCGGAGCCGAGGCCGCCGAAGCCGGGGCTCCCCACCCGGACGGTATGGCCGTTCCAGGAGTGGAACAGGATCCACCGCCCGCGCGGCTGCACCACCGGCACCTGGTTCGGTCCCGGCATCCCGCACGTGAGGCAGGCCTTGTCCCCGCCGTCGAGGGTCGAACGGTAGATGTGCTTGTCGCCGTCACCGTCCTCATCGCGGCCGGCCGGGTCGTGCCAGACGACGTGCCGGCGGTCGAGCCAGTCCATCGCCTGCCCGAACACGTAGGGGTTGGTGTCGACGATGAAACGGCGCCCCGCCGTAGCGTCGGCCGCCGCAACGAGCACGAGAACGATCGCGAGCATCCTCTCCATGACGATGTCCTCCGGCTCAGCCCTACCGTCGCCCGCCCGGCGGTCTCTCGTACGCGCCACGGAGCGTCACCTCGCCCGCCACCACCCGCGCGTCCCCTGTTGCGGTCACGACCCGCAGGGCCCCGTCGTCGTCCATGCCGAGCACCCGCCCTGCGATCTCCCCGTCCGCCGTGACCACCTGCACCTCGCGGCCCGTGAGCACCGAGTACGCCTCCCATTCCCCCCGCACCGCCGCACACCCCCCGGCGAGGTAGCGCACGTACTGCTGTTCGAGCGCCGCGAGCAACCGCGCGGTGAACTGCGCCCGATCGACGGGGCGCCCCGTCACCGACCGCAGCGATCCGGCCTTCTGCCGGAGGTCACGCGGGAAGCTCGTCGCCGGCGCGTTCAGGTTGACTCCGATGCCGACGATGACGTGGTGCACGCGCTCCATCTCCGCTTCCATCTCCGTGAGCACGCCGGCCACTTTTCGCCCGCGCAGCAGCACATCGTTGGGCCACTTGATGCCTGCCGGCTCGCCGATCGTCTCCTCGACCGCCACCGCCACCGCCACGCCGGCCACCAGGGCGAGCTGCGGCACGGCGGCCGGCGCAAGCGCCGGGCGGAGGACCAGCGAGCAGTACAGGTTGACGCCCGGCGGCGAGTGCCACGTCCGCCCCAACCGCCCGCGGCCCGCATGTTGCGTCTCGGCGATGACCACCGTGCCCTCCCCCGCCCTGGCGCGGGCCAGCTCGCGCGCGACGCGCTGGGTGGAGTCGACCTCGGCCAGCCAGTGCACCGCCCGCCACGTGCCCGTGAGGTGCGGCGCCAGCTCGGCCGGCCCGAGCCGATCGGGCGTGGCCGTCAGCGTGTAGCCGGCGGTCGGCCGGCCGGGGATCTCGTACCCCTCTGCCCGGAGCGCGGCGATCCGCTTCCACACCGCCGTGCGCGTGCAGCCGAGCTGGCGCGCCAGCTCCTCGCCCGACACCGGACCGTCCCCCGCCCGGAGCGACGCCAGGAGCGCGAGCGTCGCTCGATCGCCGCCGCCGGCGGTCACCGCACGGGCTCGATCTTGAGATGCAGGTCCACCGCCGGCGCCGAGTGCGTGAGGACACCTATGGCGACGAAATCGACCCCGGTCGCTGCCACCGCGGGCAGCCCGTCGGGCATGATGCCGCCCGAGGCCTCGAGAGGCACCCGCCCCGCCACCAGCCGCACGGCGGCCGCCAGCTCCTCGAGCGACATGTTGTCGAGCAGGATCACGTCGGGCGCCGACGGCAGCGCGGCCTCCACCTCCGCCAGCGTGCGACACTCGACCTCGAGCGGCAGGGCCGGGAACGCGGCCCGGGCACGGCGCACCGCCCCGGCCACGTCGCCCCCGCCGAGGGCGATGTGGTTGTCCTTGATGAGGATGGCGTCGTCGAGCCCGAGGCGATGGTTGGTGCCGCCCCCGACGCGGACGGCGTACTTGGCCAGGAGCCGCAGTCCGGGCAGCGTCTTCCGGGTGTCGCGTACGACCAGGCGGCTGCCGGCGACGCGTACGACGCACGCATTGGTCACCGTCGCAATGCCGGACAGATGTTGCAGCAGGTTCAGGCAGAGCCGCTCGCCGGCGAGCAGCGCGCGCGCATCCCCTTCCAGGGTTGCGACGACCGCACGCGGCTCGGCCACGGTACCCTCGGGCAGGTGGACCGTCACCGCCACGCCCCCACCGAGGCGCGCGAACACCCGGTCGAGCAACGGCACGCCACACACCACCAAGCGCTCCTTGGCGACCAGCCGGCCCCGAGCACGCGTCCCGCCCGGGACGAGCGCTTCGGAGGTCCGGTCGCCCGCACCGACATCCTCGGCGAGCGCCAGGTCGAGGAGCGCCGCGACGCGCGGGTCGTCCCAGGGCGCCGCCACGCTCACTCCTCTGGCACCATCGCCGCCAGCTCGAGCGCGCGCACCTCGAACACGCCGTCGGCCAGACCAGCGTCGCGCTCGAGCGCATGGGCCGCGACGCGCGCGCCCGCCATCACGTCGGCCACCACCGGCGCCAGGCGGTCGACGCTCGCCGGATGGGCCGCCAGCGTCACGCGCGCCACCTCTCGCCCCGGCGACGCCTTGGCCTCGGACTTGCCCTTGTTGATGGCGGCGTAGCACGCGACGGCGGCGGCGAAGCACGCCGGGTCCGCCGGCCCGTCGATGCCGGCGAAGTCGTCCGGGCCCGGCCACGGCGCCCGATGGATGCTCGCGTGGCCGGTCTCGGCCGCGAACGTCCACGACCACACCTCCTCGGTGATGTACGGCAGCACAGGGGCGAACAGCCGCAGGAGCACATGCAGGCCGAGGCGCAACGTGGCGATGGCCGATCCGCCGCCCGCCCCGGCCTCGCGCGCGCGCACCTTCACCAGCTCGAGGAAGGTATCGGTGAACTCGCTCCAGAAGAACATCTCCGTGTCCTGCAGGGCGCGCGCGTAGTCGAACTCCTCGAACGCCCCCGTCACGCGCTCGACCAATCCGCGCAGCCGATGGACGAAGGCGCGGTCCAGCTCGGCCGACACCGGCACCACCTGCCCCGCCTGCCCGAGCACGAACTTGCCGGCGTTGAAGAGCTTGGTGACCAGCCGCTTGCCGACCTTCATCACCTTCTCATCGAAGATGGTGTCGGTGCCGAGCCGTGCCCCAGCGGCCCAGTAGCGCACGCCGTCGGCGGTGTAGTCGTCCAGGAGGTGGACGGGCGTCACCACGTTGCCCTTGCTCTTCGACATCTTTTTGCGGTCCGGATCCAGGATCCAGCCCGAGATGATCACGTGCCGCCACGGGATCGTGTCCTCGTGCAGCAGCGCCTTGGCGATGGTGTAGAAGGCCCAGGTGCGGATGATCTCGTGGCTCTGCGGCCGGATGTCGGCCGGGAAGAGCCGGCCGTGGCGGGCGGGGTCGAGCCGCCAGCGCGAGCTGATCTGGGGCGTGAGGGAGCTGGTGAACCAGGTGTCGAAGATGTCGGCCTCGCCCGCGAAGCCGCCCGCCTGGTCGCGCTGCGCGGGGGCGTAGCCGGGCGGGGTGTCGGTCATGGGGTCGACCGGGAGCCGGGCCGGGTCGGCGACGATCGGCCGCGCGTAGTCGGGCGCCCCGCCGGTGTCGAGCGGATACCAGACGGGGATCTGGACGCCGAAGTAGCGCTGGCGGCTGATGCACCAGTCGACATTCAGGTTCTCGGTCCAGTTCCGGTAGCGGAGACGCATGAAGTCGGGGTGCCAGCGGATCTGATCGCCCTTGGCGAGCAGCGCGTCCTTTTTGTCGAGCAGGCGGACGAACCACTGGCGGGTGGAGATGAACTCGAGCGGCCGGTCGCCCTTCTCGTAGAACTTGACCGCGTGCTCGATCGGGCGCGGCTCGCCGCGCAGCGCCGGCTCGCTGCCGGTCGCCCGGCCGGCCGGATCACGCAGCAGCGCGACGATCGCCTGGCGTGCGCCGGCCACGGCCTTGCCGCGGAGCGCGCCGTAGAAGCGGTTGGCCGCCTCGGCATCGACACTGGGCCAGCCTTCGGTGCCGAAGGTCAGGTCGACCAGCCGGCCGTTCCGGCCCAGGATCTGGCGCAGCGCCAGGCGCTGCTCGCGCCACCACTGCACGTCGGTGGCGTCGCCGAAGGTGCACACCATGAGGATGCCGGTGCCCTTCTCGGGATCCGCGAGCGGGCTCGGGAAGATCGGCACCGGCACGCGGAAGAGCGGCGTGATGGCGCGCCGGCCGAAGAGGTGGCGGTAGCGGGCGTCGTCGGGATGCGCGGTCACGCCGACGCAAGCGGCCAGCAACTCGGGGCGCGTGGTGGCGATGGTGAAGCCCTCGTCGCTGCCCTCGACGCCGAACGCCAGATGGTGGAATGCGCCCTTGACCGGCCGGTCCTCGACCTCGGCCTGGGCCACGGCGGTCTGGAAGTCGACGTCCCACATCGTCGGCGCCTCGACGCTGTAGACGTGGCCCTTGTCGAACAGATCGCGGAACGAGAGCTGCGCCAGGTGGCGACAGCGCGCGTCGATGGTGGCGTACTCCTCGTGCCAGTCAACCGACAGGCCGAGCCGGCGCCAGACGCGCTTGAAGGCTTCTTCGTCTTCGCCGGTGACGCGCGCGCACAGCGCGATGAAGTTTGGCCGCGAGACGATGCGCGGCGGCTCCTTCGTGCTGGCGGCCGGCTCCAGCGTCAGCCCGGGCTCGAGCGGCGCCCGCGGGTCGCAGCGGACGTGGAAGAAGTTCTGCACCCGCCGCTCGGTGGGCAGGCCGTTGTCGTCCCAGCCCATGGGATAGAAGATGTTCCGCCCGCGCATGCGCTGGTAGCGCACCAGCACGTCGGTGTGGGTGTAGCTGAACACGTGCCCCACGTGCAGCGAGCCCGACACGGTGGGCGGCGGGGTGTCGACGACGAAGGTCTCCTCGCGCGGGCGGGCGGGGTCGTAGCGGTGCACGCCCAGGCGCTCCCAGGCGGCGTCCCAGCGCGCCTCGGCTTCGGCGGCGTCGAAGTGCTTCGGCAGAATGGCCGGGTCGATGGTGCGGACGGTCGCCATGGGTCGGGCCCAGATACCAAAGGCCCCGCGCCAGGGAAAACGCACCGGCGGCGAGCGTTCTTGCCCGAACGCGTCGTTGCGCGCTCCGCCGCCGGTTGAACGCCAGGCGCCGACCTCGGTATCCTGGCTGTGATGGGAGGTGCCCGATGAACTTCGAACTTACCGCCATCTTCGTCGACTTCATCCAGAGCTGGCTCGGGAACCGCTGAGTGCGCCGGCCTATCCGAGCCGCACCTCGCCGCCGAGCGACCAGGTCTGCAGGCGCCCGTCGCCGTCGACGTAGCGGAAGACGACGGTCACCGCGGCCGTGCCGTCCGGATACCCGAACTCCGGCAGCGGCACCTCGGCCTGGAATCCGCTCCAGCGTGCACCCCGCACACCGGCATAGGCGGTGCCGACGTCCGGCCGGTCGAGCGGATAGGTCACCGGCGCCCAGTGCCCGGCCACCCCCGCCACCACGTCAACGAGCCGCCCGGGCACCAGCGCCCAGCCGCGCATGCGGACACCAGGGGCGTCGGCGTCCTGCCCGGCCGTCGACTCGTCGAGCACGCCCATCGCCTCGGCGATCGGCTTCGCCGTCGCCCGGAGGGCACCGACGGGGATGCGGTCGGCGGGGGCCTCGGTCTCGTCCGGGCAGAAGTGGTCGGCCAGGTTGTCCGCTTCGGGAAAATCGCGCGCCATGTCGTACAGCTCGACGGCCAGATATCCCGGCGCCTGGCCGACGATCGTCTTCACCGGCCATGCGAGCTGCGACACCAGGCGGATGCCCGGCGTGTCGGTGTAGCTGAGACGCGCCCCGTCGTCCCGAGAGAGGTAGGCGGCGTCCTGCGCGACGAGCGGGCCCGGGATCTCCGGCACGCGCGGGCGTACCCCCATCGCCTCGAGGAGCCAGGCCTTCAGCGCAACCAACCCGAACGGCGCCTCTTCGATTGCCGGCTCGCCGAGCGCGACCAGCGGGACATGCAGCAGGTCGTTGTGCAGGCGGCCGCCGTGATGGAGCCGCGGCGGGTAGAGGCCTTCGCCGTGGTCGGAGGTCACGACCACCAACGTGTCGCGCAGGTCGACGGCAGGGAGTACGTCGACCGGTCGAAGCCGCGCGCCAGGCCGAACTTCTCCTCCAGGTTCTCGTTGTTGAGGCTCGCAAAGGTGAAGAACCCCGCGGCGCGGAAGGCCTCGGCCATGGTCTCGCAGTCGGGCCGCAGCACGGTGTCGTGGTGGACGAGCCCGCAGTCGAACGGTGCGAGGCCGGTGAAGATGGCGGCATGGCTCGGCAACGTCCACCCCGACGGGGCGAAGGCCCGCTGCCAGGTACGCCCGGCGAAGAACGGGATGTCGCCGCCGTAGGGCGCGAGCACGTCCGCCCGCAGCGTGTCGATGATGATCAGGAGGCAGTTCCGGTGGCTCATCATTCCGCTCGCGCGCGCGCCTGTGCCGGGGCAAGGCCCCGGCGGAGCACTTTGCCGTTCCGCGTCCGCGGCAGGTCGTCCACCACGTACATCACCCGCGGCGCCTTGTACGAGGCGAGATGCTGCCTGCCATGCGCGAGCACGGCCTCGGGACCGTCGGCCGCGCCCGGGTGCAGCACGACGTAGGCCACCACCAGCACCTTGCCGGGCGCGACCTCCTCCCCCACCACGGCCGCGTCCGCCACGGCGGGATGGTCCTTCAGCACGCGCTCCACCTCGTGCGGCGACACCCGGTAGCCGAAGCTCTTCACGAGGTCGTCCTTCCGGCCGAGGAACCAGACGTAGCCGTCGGCGTCGCGGCGGGCATAGTCGCCGGTCAGGAACCAGTCGCCGGCGAAGCAGAGCGCGGTCTCCTCGGGCTGGTTCCAGTAGCGCAGCAGGAGCGCCGGATCGCCCTTCCGCACGCACAGCATGCCTTCCGTCTCCACCGGGACCTCGGCCAGGGTCTGCGGATCAAGGAGCCGGACGTCGTGCCCGGGCTGGACCAGGCCGGCGGCCCCGGCGCGCAGCGGGCGCGCACGCGTCTGCGAGAGGTAGTACGAACACTCGGTCATGCCGAGGCCCTCGTAGATGTCGAGGCCGAAGCGCTCGCGCCACGCGACGCGTACGGCGTCGGACAGGAGCTCCCCCGCGCTCATGCAGTGCCGCAGGGACGGCACGTCGGCGCGGCCGGCCGTCGTCTTGTGCAGGATCTGCCGGTAGAGACTCGGGACGCCGGTGAACGTGGTCGCCCCGTGGGCCGCAATGAGGTGCGGCCAGCGGGCCGCGTCGCTCGGGCCCTCGGCCACGATGGCGGTATGGCCGCGGTAGAGCGGGTCCATCAGTCCCGTGCCGAGGACGTAGGTCCAGTTGTACTTGCCGGAGTGGAGGACGCGGTCGCCCGCCGGCAGGAAATCGAACCAGTAGGTGGACGACGGCTGGCGGCCGAGGAGCGCGCGGTGGGCGTGCAGCACGCCCTTCGGATAGCCGGTCGTGCCGGAGGTGTAGACGAGATAGGCGGGATCTTCGGCGCGCGTCGGATGCGGATCCGTCCAGCTTGTGATCGCCGCCAGCGCCGGCACGAGGCCGACGGGTGCCAGCCGGCCGTCGGCGGGCGCCGCGGCGGTATCGGTCAGCAGGACGTGAGCCAGCTCCGGCACCGCCGCGAGCACGGGCGCGAACGCGTGCCAGCCGGCGGCGTCGGTCACCAGCGCCGTCGCACCCGCGTCGCGCACCAGATGCAGCACCTCGTCGGCGGTCAGCAGGATCGACGTGGGCACGGCGATCGCACCCCGCTTGAGCGTGCCGAGGAAGACGATCGGGTACTCGAGGCAGTTGGGCAGCCGGATGAGAACGCGCTCGCCCGCGCCGACGCCGAGGTCGCGAAGGAGCTGGGCGAAGCGGCTGGTGGCCGCGGCCAGCTCGGCGTAGGTCGCCTGGCGCACCGCCGAGCCGGCGTCGTCGACGAGCGTGGCGACGCGTCCCGCGTGCGGTGTGTCCAGGTGGGCGTCGGTGCAGGCGACCCCGATGTTGAAGTACTCGGGGATGTCCCAGACCCAGGGCGGGAGCGGGGTCACCAGCCGGGGTCAGGCCGCCGCCGGGGCCGCGTGCACGTCCCCGCTACAGGGGTCGAAACCGTCGATCCGGATGCGCAGCGGCCCGCACATCTCTCCATGGACCACCCAGTAGGTCCCCGTCTCGACCAGGGCGCTGCACCGTAGCTCGTGCGCGGGCTCGAGATAGCTTCCCACCGTGACCGACGTCCGGATACTTCCCATGCATGCCTCCCCGGGCGGGCCGGCAGGGCGCAGCCTGAGCATCATGCGCCGACGATGCAACATCCGCCGCAAGGCATCAAGCCACACCTCGCCACCGGGGCGGCGCGTGTGCCCCTCACGCCGCCACGGTGGCGTCCGCCGGCGCCCCGATCACATCGAGGATGCGCGCCATCACCTCCATCAGATCGAAATCCTTGGGCGTGAAGACCGCGCGCACACCGAGCTCGCGGAGGACCGGCACGTCGCCCTCCGGCACGATGCCGCCGAGCACCACCGGGATCGCGCCCCCGGCGCCCTGGCGCGTCAGCTCTGCCTGCACCGCGCGCGCGATCTCGACGTGCGCGCCGGAGAGCACCGACAGCCCGAGCACGGTAGCGTCCTCCTGGATGGCCGAGGCGACGATCTCCGGCACCGACCAGCGGATGCCGCCGTAGATTACCTCGAAGCCGGCGTCGCGGGCCGCGACCGCGATCATCTCGGCACCGTTCGAGTGCCCGTCGAGACCGGGCTTGGCGACCACCATGCGTGGGCGGCCGCCGTGGCGCGCGCTCCACGCCGCCAGGCGCGCCCGGACGGTCGTCACCCGATCGCCCATGAGACCGAGGGTCTGCCCTTCGACCCCGGTGGCCGGGCGGTACTCGCCGAACACCGCCCGCAGGGCATCGGCCCATTCGCCGGTGGTCACGCGCGCGCGGGCACAGATGATCGAGACCGGCATGAGGTTCTGCCCACTGCGGGCCGCATCCTGCAGCTGGCGGAGCGCCGCCTCCACGGCGGCCTGGCTGCGGCGGCTGCAGGTGGCGCGCAGCATGTCGACGGTCTCGGCAGCCGACGCAGGGTCCACCCGGAAGACGCCGCCGTCTTCGCCCCCGAGGAGTGGTGAGAGCAGCCCCTCGGTCCAGCGGTTACGACCGACGACCGTCATCTCGCCGCGGTTGATGCGCGCCAGACGGTCGGCCTGGCTGCGCACCAGCGCCGACTTCATGTAGCCTGCCTCGACCGCGGCCAGCGCCCCGCCCAAGCCGTCGATGCGGCGGATCTCGGCGGACGCTTCGTCGACGAGCGCCTGCACCTTGGCGGCGATCACCGGCGAGCCGTCGAGGATATCCGGGTACTCGAGCAGGTCGGTCTCGTAGGCGAGCACCTGCTGCAGGCGGAGCATCCACTGCTGGTCCCACGGGCGCGGCAGCGACAGGGCCTCGTTCCAGGCCGGCAACTGCAGGGCCCGGCAGCGGGCGTTCCGGCTCAGGGTGACGCCGAGCACCTCGAACGCGATGCGCCAGGCGTTGTTCTCGGGCTGCTCTTCGGTGAGCCCGAGCGAGTTCACCTGCACGCCGTAGCGGAAGAGCCGGTACTTGGGATTGGTGACGCCGTAGCGCTCGCGTGTGATCTCGTCCCACATGACGCCGAACGCCCGCATCTTGCAGGTCTCTTCGACGAAGCGAATGCCGGCGTTGACGAAGAAGGAGACGCGGCCGACGCACTGCTCGAACTCCGCATGGGTGACCGTGCCGCGGGCGCGGATGGCGTCCAGCACCGCCATCGCGTTAGCGAGCGCGAAGGCCAGCTCCTGCGCCGGCGTCGCCCCGGCCTCCTGCAGGTGGTACGAGCAGATGTTGGACGCGTTCCAGCGCGGGATCGCGTGTAGGCAGTATTCGTACATGTCGGCGATGAGCCGCATCGAGTCGCGCGGCGGGTAGATATAGGTGCCGCGCGCCAGGTACTCCTTGATCAGGTCGTTCTGGGTCGTGCCCTGGAGGAGCTTCGGATCGACGCCGCGCTCCTCGGCCAGGGCCACGTACAACGCGAGCAGCCACATGGCGGTCGCGTTGATGGTCATCGAGGTGTTGATCTGCTCGATCGGGAGGCCGTCGAAGAGCAGCGCCATGTCGTCGAGCGTGTTGACCGGCACCCCCACCTTGCCGATCTCGGGCGCCGCCAGCGCGTGGTCCGAGCTGTAACCACACTGCGTCGGCAGGTCGAAGGCAATCGAGAGCCCCGTCTGCCCGCGCGACAGGTTGGCGCGGTAGAGCGCGTTCGACGCCCGCACGTTGGTATGCCCGGCGTAGGTGCGGAAGATCCACGGCTGATCGCGCGTCGGATGGCTCATGGCTCGACTCCCCACCGCCGAGTGTAGCCCGCTGCCCTGCTCTGTGGCCAGCGGGGGCGCGCCCTCGAATCGCACGGCCGTGGCGGGCGGGCGCGGCGGCGGGGGCGACGTCTCCGTTTCGTTCGGCGACGAGTGACACGGGCTTCCCCCTGCGCACTGCACATCGTCGCCTCAAGGCACTCCGACGTCGCCCCCGCCGCCGCGCTCCATCGCACCGGGCCGCGCACTCGCGCGACCTGCCCCGACCGCCTGCCGGGTGATCGCACGTCGCGGTGCGAGTCGCGGGGGCGGGGGTGTCCGCGCAGCGCCTTGAGGCGCGGGCGCGCCGCCCGCCCGGAGCCGCGCGTCCCGATCCGCGCCGAACGAAGCGGCGCGGACACCCCCGCCCCCGCGGACCGGCGCCCCGCCGTCACCCCGCCAGGCAGTTGGTCGCGGTCAGGTCGTCGGTGACGAGGTGGCTCCACACATCGAGCGACGGCACCCGGAGCAGCGGCAGGAGGGCATCGTCGCGCGGACGGCCGCAGGTGCCGCACGGGCCCGAGACCAGGATCACGGCTTTCTCCGGGTCGGCCGCGAAATTGACCAACTCCGGCAGCTCGAAGAGCGTGACGGCCCGGATCTGCGCGTCGCGCGTGATCGGGCCCTTCCAGTTGAACGGCCGGTACATCACGTCCCCGATCCGCTCCTCCTGCCGATCGAGAAGCTGCCGGCTCTGCGGTCCCAGCTCGGCGTTCTCGTTCATGAAGCGGTTCAACTCGCCGTCCTCGTCCTTCTGCGATGCCAGCGACGTGATCACCACCTGCAGGAGATCGCGCTGCGTGAACGCCTCGCGCACCCCGACGCGGTTCTTGGTCTCCTCCCACTCCTCCGGGCGGACGTACGCGGGGCCGAACAGCCCACGCGACTCGAAGCCCGGGATCTGGTGGAAGAAGCTCAAAAACGCCGTCGGGGCATAGCTGGGCTCCTGCACGCTGAACCCGGAGCTGAGGGCATGCAGGACCATGGGGGGCGGCCGCTCAACGGCCCGGAACCGCTCGGCGAGGTAGCGCGCCACCAGCATGGTGGTGGCACCCGCCCCGAACCCGACATGCACCTTGGGCCCGCCGTCGGTCGTCGGTCCACCCCCGCTCACCTGCGCGCCGCGTAGGCGTGCGAACGTCTCGACGATCACCGTCATCGCTTCCTCGGCCGCGGCGATGGCGACCGCCGCGACCGACGGCGACCGCCCGCTGCTGACCACCTTGATCACCTTCTGCCGCGCGTCCGCCGGACGATCGTGCCGCACCACGAACTTCTCCATCATCCGCATGGCCAGCATCTCGTCCCGCGGTGGCGTGAGCTGGAAGTACCCGCGTCGGCGGCCCTCACGGATGACGTCGTACACCTGCGTGCGATGCAGCGACTCGCGGAAGCGCTCCCGCACGACGCCGGGAATCTCCTTGGCGGTGAGACCCTCCACGAAGAACGCCGTGCACACATACCACACGACCTCATTGGGCAGGTTCGCCATGCGTCGGCTGACGGCCTCCTGGTGCGCCTGACGGTTCGCCATGATGCTCGATACAGAACACAGAACGACGCCGGAACGCCAGCGAAAATGCGTCATGACAACCTCACCCACAAAGCCCGTCGTGTCATGAACCCGATCACACCACGCGCTCCGCGTCGTACGTGTCATGGCGCCGTATGTCAACTTTTTTTCTTGCATACAGCGCGCAACGTCGGTAGAGGAGACGTGTTCACCCGCCCACGGCGGAACCATCCCACCCGACTCCGCCGACAGACCCCACCCCACGAGGAGGACACACCGCATGACCAAAGAGGACAGGAAGTCGCACATCCGGGAGACGTGGCAGCTCGTCGAGCTCGTGCTGGCGTCGGCACTCGCCCGCATCGTCTACATCTACGGGCCCCCGGGTACGGGGAAAACGTACGCGGCCTTCCACTACGGCCGCATCCAGAAGGGCTACTACAGCGTCACCCTGACCGAGGACACGTCCGCCGCCGAGCTGCGCGGCTTCTACCTGCTCAAGGGCACCGACGGCGTGTGGCACGACGGCCCGTTCGTGCGCGCCATGCGCGAAGGCGTACGCCTGGTCATCAACGAGATCTGCCACGCCTCGGCCGACGTGCTCGCCCTGCTGTTCCCGATCTTCGAGTCGCCCGAGACCGCGCGCCTCACCCTCCCGACTGGCGAGACCATCGCCCCCGCCCCGGGTTTCCACGTGGTGGTCACCGACAATTCGCCGCCGGATCGCCTGCCAGAGCCGTTGCAGGACCGGTTCGTCGCCATCCTGCGCGTGCTCGAGCCGCACCCGGACGCGCTCGCCGGCCTCGACCAGGAGCTGCGCTCGCTCGCCGAGGCGGCGATGTGCATCACCGACGACCGTCGCATCAGCGCCCGCGGGTGGCAGAACCTGCAGGCGCTGAAGGGCGAGTTCGGCCTGAAGCGGGCCTGCCAGCTCTGCTTCGGCCCCGACCGCGGCCAGATGCTGTACGACGCCATCCAGCTCGCGCTGGCCACCAAGAAGGGGGTGTGAATCTTATGTCTGACTACCGCAACGACGAGGACTTCAAGCCGTTCACCGAACTGCTCGCCGGTGTGCCCTACGAGATCTTCGACAGCCGTGGCATGCCCGGACTGCCGAGCACCGGGGTCACCAACAAGGCCGACCGCGAGATGTACGTCCCGTTCGAACCGTCCGGCCGCACCGTGTCGCAGCACGAGCACGGCCACGTCCTGTGGTCGCCAACGACGGTGAACATCAAGAAGCTCGGCCTCCCCATCATGGTCATGCAGGCCGTCGAGGACGGCCGCGTCAACCTGGGCCTCGCCCACCTCGGCCTCGGGCTGGTGTTCGACGACGCCATCTGCGACGAGGTCGTCCGCCTCGCGGCCCAGGACCTCTCCCGGGCGCAGTTCGGCGCGCTCGTGCTGCGCCTGGTGGCGTCGTTCGGCACCAACGTCCGCCCGGCGCTCCTGGCGCTCGTCGCCGGCACCGAGCCGGCGGCCCTGCAGGCTGTACGCGAGCTCGACACCGCGGCGCACGTACGCTTCCGCCGCGCGCGCTGGCGCGCGGGGGGCCCGGTGGCCACCTTCATGCAGGGCGTGCGGATCGCACGCTGGCTCACGCGCGAGCTCGACAAGTACGGCTTCGAGCCGCCGACGGGCGGCGCGCTGGTCGCGTGCGGCCACGGCCTGGCCACCAAGGGGGGACGCAGCCCGGGCCGCCCCTGTCACCTGGAGGACGGCGTGCTGCCCGGGCGGCTGCGCATCGCCACCCCGCCGCTCCTCCACCGCTGCACCAACGCCACCCGCGGCCTCACGCGCCGCACGCGGCTCGCCACCGAGGGCACGCTGCTGCGGAGCCTCGACCGCTTCTTCACCGACCAGCGGGTGTTCGCTCGGCCGGCCCGCAAGATCACCACCGGCGGGGGCTCGGTGCTGATCGACGTGAGCGGCAGCATGAGTCTGTCCGCCGACGATGTCGAGCAGATCATCGCCGCCGCCCCCGACGCCACCCTGGTCGCCATCTACTCCGGCCGCCGCGACCACGGTGAGCTGCGGGTGGTGGTGAAGAACGGCTACCGCGCCGCCCCGGCCGACCTGGCCCCCTACGGCTCGGGCAACATCGTCGACCTGCCGGCCCTGCAGTGGCTCGCCAAGCAGCACGGACCACGCATCTGGATCTCCGACGGCAAGGTCACCGGGCGCGACGATACGCCGACCACGGCCATCACCACTCGGTGCAAGCAGATCTGCAAGGAGGCCGGCATCATCCGTGTCGGCGACGCCGGGGAAGCCGCCAAGGCCCTGGCCAAGGCCGCCTGAGCCGTTTCAGCCCGTGCGGGCGCGGCGTGCACGCGGGGTCGCGTGCACGCCGCCCCCGCCGTCGAGCAGCGCCAGCAGGCGGCGTGCCGCCTCGGTGGGCGTGAGCCGCGCGCTCGCGATCGCGGCTTCCATGTCGGGCAGGAGCCGGACCACGTCCTCGCGCGCCAGGAAATGCTGCTTGAGGCCGTCGTCGATCATGCTCCAGAACCAGGCCTGCTGCTGCTCGCGCCGCTTGGCGGCCAGCTCGCCCGAGGCGGTGAGCCGCGCGCGGTGGTCCTGGATGATGGCCCACACCGCATCCATCCCGCGCGCCTCGAGCGCACTCACCACCACCACCGGCGGATCCCACGACGGCGAGGCGTGCCGGAAGAGGGTGAGCGCGCTGCGGTACTGCGCCGCCGCCTGCGTCGCGTGGTCGACGTTGTCGCCGTCGGCCTTGTTGATGGCGAGCGCGTCGGCCAGCTCGAGAATGCCCTTCTTGATGCCCTGCAGCTCGTCGCCCGCCCCGGCGAGCATGAGCACCAGGAAGAAGTCGACCATGGACGCCACCGCGAACTCCGACTGCCCCACGCCCACGGTCTCGACCAGCACGACGTCGTACCCCGCCGCCTCGCACACCAGCATCGCCTCGCGCGTCCGGCGTGCCACCCCGCCCAGCGACCCGCTCGAGGGACTCGGCCGGATGAAGGCCTGGGGCGCCACCGCCAGCTGCGCCATGCGCGTCTTGTCCCCGAGGATACTGCCACCCGAGCGCGCGCTCGACGGATCGACCGCCAACACCGCGACCCGTTTGCCACCCGCGATCAGCGCCAGCCCGAACGCTTCGATGAACGTGCTCTTCCCCACCCCCGGCACGCCACTGACCCCGACCCGCGCCGCCCCCCCCGTCGCCGGCAACAGCACCTCCAGCAACCGCTGCGCGTCCCGCTGATGATCCACCCGCGTGCTCTCGACCAACGTGATCGCCTTCGCCAGCGCCCGCCGATCCCCCCCACGCACCCCGTCCACCAGTACATCGATCGGTTCAACCACAGACGCCAACACACACCTCGAGGGGGTGGGGGGCAGCGAGCCGCGACGCGAGTCGCGGGAGCGGGACCGGGGTCGGAGCGCCTTGACGAGCCGGGCACGCCCGCCCAATCAAGCCCGCGCCGCCGACCCGGCGAGGAGCGAAGCGGAGACCCCGGTCCCGCTCCCGCGGACCGCCGCCACACCCTCGCGGACTATCCACCGACCGCCGCATTCGCCGCCCCCGCGACCTCCTGGATGAGCCCCAGCACGCGCCGCGCCGCCTTGGGGATCTGCGTCCCCGGCCCGAAGATCGCCTTCACTCCGGCCCCCTCGAGGAACGCATAGTCCCGGCTCGGGATGATCCCCCCGACGGTCACCACGATGTCGCCCGCGCCGAGCCGCGCCAGTTCCTGCACCAGCTGCGGCACCAGCGTCTTGTGCCCCCCCGACTGGGTGGAGACGCCGATCACGTGCACGTCGTTCTCGACCGCCTGCCGCGCGACCTCCTCCGGCGTCTGAAAGAGCGTGCCGACATCGACATCGAAGCCGAGGTCGGCGAACGCGGTGGCGATCACCTTGGCGCCGCGATCGTGGCCGTCCTGCCCGACCTTCGCCACCAGGAGGCGCGGCCGCCGTCCCTGCGCACGCGCGAACCCGTCCACCTCGGCACGCAGCGTCTTCCACTCCGCGTCGTCGGCGAACTGGCCGCCGTACACGCCGGAGATGGACCGGATCTCTGCATGATAGCGTCCCCACACCTTCTCGAGCGCCGCCGAGATCTCGCCCACCGACGCGCGCGCCCGCGCCGCCTCGACCGCCAGCGCCAGCAGATTGCCCTCTCCGGTCTCGGCCGCCGTGGTGAGGGCGTCGAGTGTCGCCTGCGTCCGCGCCGCATCGCGCGTGGCACGGATGCGGCCGAGGCGAGCCAGCTGCGCCTCGCGCACGGCGCGGTTGTCGATCTCGCGCAGGTCGAGCTCGGGCTCCTCGGCGAGCTGGAACTTGTTGACGCCGACGATGACGTCTTGCCCCCGATCGATGCGCGCCTGCCGGCGCGCGGCCGTCTCCTCGATGCGCAGCTTCGGCATCCCGGATTCGATGGCGCGCGTCATGCCGCCCAGGGTCTCGATCTCCTCGATGATGCCGAGCGCCTTCCGCGCCAGCGCGTGCGTCAGCGCCTCCATGAAGTACGACCCGGCCCAGGGATCGACCACCGTGGGGATGCCGGTCTCCAGCTGGAGGATGAGCTGCGTGTTGCGCGCCACGCGCGCCGAGGCGTCGGTGGGCAGCGCGATGGCCTCGTCGAAGGAGTTGGTGTGCAGGCTCTGCGTGCCGCCGAACACGGCGGCCATAGCCTCGACCGTGGTGCGGATGATGTTGTTGAAGGGGTCCTGCGCGGTCAGGCTGGCGCCCGACGTCTGGCAGTGCGTGCGTAGCATGAGCGACTGCGGCTGCTTGGGCGCGAAGTGCTTCTGTACGAGCGTGGCCCACAGGAGCCGCGCCGCGCGCAGCTTCGCCACCTCCATGTAGAAGTTCATCCCGATGGCGAAGAAGAACGACAGCCGCCCGGCGAAGGCGTCGATGTCGAGTCCCTGCGACAGCGCCGCACGCACGTACTCGAGGCCGTCGGCGATGGTGAACGCCAGCTCGAGATCGCACGTCGCCCCGGCCTCCTGCATGTGGTAGCCGGAGATCGAGATCGAGTTGAACTTCGGCATCTCGCGGCTGGTGTAGGCGATGATGTCGGCCACGATCCGCATCGAGGGGGTGGGCGGGTAGATGTAGGTGTTGCGGACCATGAACTCCTTCAGGATGTCGTTCTGGATGGTCCCCGTGAGCTGCGCGCGCGGGACGCCCTGCTCCTCACCCGCTACGATGAAGCTGGCGAGCACGGGCAGCACGGCGCCGTTCATGGTCATCGCCACCGACATCTTGTCGAGCGGCACGCTGCCGAAGAGGATCTTCATGTCCTCGACGGAGTCGATGGCAACGCCGGCTTTGCCCACGTCGCCGGTGACGCGCGGATGGTCGCTGTCGTAGCCGCGGTGGGTGGCGAGGTCGAAGGCCACCGAGAGGCCCATCTGTCCCGCCGCCAGGTTAGCGCGGTAGAACGCGTTCGACTCTTCGGCGGTGGAGAACCCGGCGTACTGGCGGATGGTCCACGGCTGCCCGGCGTACATGGTCGCGCGCGGACCACGCAGGAACGGGAAGGCGCCCGGCGTGGTGTCCGTGAAGTCGAGATCGGCCACGTCGGCGCGCGTGTAGAGCGGCTTGACCGGGATGCCCTCGGGCGTCTGCCAGACTAGGCCGTCGGGATCCGCGCCCTTGCGCTCTTTGGCCGCGAGCTTTCTCCATAACGACAGGTCGGCGCCCGTACCGGACTCACTCATTGGTTCGTCTCCCCAGGCCAACTACCTGCCCACATTAGCCTTTCTTGTCCCGTCTTCAAATGCCGCGCGACCCCGCCCATGGCCTGGTCGGGCACCCCGCCAGGTCTAGGCAGCTTCCGCGCGATCGTGCTACAGCCCTCGGCCTGCTCGGGCAAGGACCACAGGAGACGGACGCAATGGAGATTCGCACAGTCGGCGTGCTCGGTGCCGGACAGATGGGACTCGGCATCGCGCAGGCAAGTGCGCGCGCCGGCTACGAGACCATCCTGGTGAAGGCGACGCCCGGCTCGCTCGACGCGCAGCGCAGCAAGGTGGAGAAGACGCTGCAGAAGGAAGTCGAGCGCGGACGGCTGACGGCCGCCGATCACGGTGCGCTCGTCGAGCGCCTGCGCTGGAGCACCCACCTGCACGACCTGGCTCCCGTCGATCTGATCATCGAGTCGATCGTCGAAGATCTGCCGACCAAGCGCGACACCTTCCAGCGCCTCGACGAGGTGGTCGACCAGAAGGCCGTCTTCGCGACCAACACCTCCACGCTCTGCATCGCCGAGATCGCCACCGTCGTGCAGCGTCAGGACCGCTTCCTGGGCCTCCACTTCTTCAACCCGGTGCATGCCATGAAGCTGGTGGAGGTGGCGCCCAGCCTGAAGACGTCGCGCGCGACCGTGAGCGCGGCGGTCGCGTTCGCCAAGACGCTCGGGAAGGCCCCGGTGGTGGTGTCCGACTCGACCGGCTTCATCGTGAACCGGCTCCTGGTGCCCTTCTTGACCGACGCGATCGGCACCCTGCAGCGCGGCCTGGCCGGCATCGCCGACATCGACGCCGCCATGATGAACGGCGCCAATCACCCGATGGGCCCGCTCGCGCTCGCCGACTTCATCGGCCTCGACATCGTCTTCCACATGGCCAGCCTGCTGCACGCGGAGTTCGGCGACGCCCACTTCGCGCCGCCGCCGCTGCTCCGCCGGCTGGTCCTGGCCGGCTTCCTCGGCCGGAAGAGCGGTAGCGGGTTCTACGACTACGCCAAGACCCCGCCGGCCCCCAACGACTGGCTGATCGGCCGCCACCCGGGCGCGGCCGACTAACGCCCCAAACACGCCCAAGCAACCGTCAGAGATGCACCGCTTGCAACCCGCAGAGAGGACGAACTTCAGGCACTTTTTATGGCATGCACGTTGCAAACTTGCTCCCGCATGATCGCGAACCCGAACCGCTGGAGACGCCTCAACCCGGCCATGATTGCCGCCCTTCCGGAAGAGGGCGCGGTGTTCGAGATCGCGAATCTCGTCCGCTCGGTGCACCTGATCGCCGCGGCCGACGGCAACCTGCGCGCGCGGCTGGCCAGCTTCATTGGCCCAAATTCCGCGCTTCCGCCGAGTCCGGGCGGCCATTACTTCCGCTACGAGGTGGCGGCCACGGAGAAGGACGCGCTCGACGCCCGCCTGGCCGCGTACCAGGCGAAGTACCGGGGCCTGCTGCCGACCCTCAACCGGGGCACGACGCGGGCGCTGCGACTCGCGTCCCGGCGCGCGGCGTAGGCCGCCTCCGGGCGACGATCCGGCGTCGCAGGCGGCCAGAACTGTACGGGATGCTCCGGCCCATCCACCCTCACCCCGAGGCGTCGCGGCCGCGGTTCAGGAGCCAGAACGGCTGCTTCAGCCGGGCACGGCCCCCCTTGCGGCTCCGGTCGGCACGGAGCAGGCCCTGCACGTAGGTCCGCTCGGTCGGGGTGGCGGCCCGGGCGAGCGCCGCGTCCAGGTGCCAGCGGGCCTGCTCGGGGATGCCGAGCCCGATGCCCTCTTTCAGCCGGCCGCGCTCGAACTCACGCTCCGCCCGTCCCACCATCCTACACCGCCTCCGGTCCGCGCTCACCCGTCCGGATGCGGATCACCTCCTCGACCGGCGAGACGAATATCTTCCCGTCGCCGATCCGGCCCGTCCGCGCCCCGGCCACGATCGCATCGACCGTCTCGGCGACGCGCTCGTCGGGCACCAGCACGGTGAGCAGCACTTTGGGCAGGAAGTCGACGACGTATTCGGCGCCGCGATAGAGCTCGGTGTGACCCTTCTGCCGGCCGAAGCCTTTCACCTCGGTGACCGTCATCCCGCGCGCGCCCACCTCCGCCAGCCGTTCCTTCACGTCGTCGAGCTTGAAGGGCTTGATGATGGCGTCGATGCGCTTCATGCCATCGAGCGGAGCAATAATGCGACCACCACGGCGGCGCCGTGGATCACCGTCTGCCGGTGGTCGTCGCACACGCGCTGCCCACCGCGGGGGCATGCGCTGCTCACGGAACGAGCGCCAGCCAGAGCGCCCGCCCGTGGGCGCTGCGCTGGCGGCGGGTTTGCTAACGATACGCGTGAGACGATGAAGGTTCGTAAATCCGGCGATTCCGGCGCTGGCTGCTGGCGCTCTTCGCGCACCCTGCGTGTTTTGCCGCACCTCGCCTTCCTGTTGCTCTTCCCGATGCGCGTGCAGGCGGCCTTCACCGAGCCGCAGCTCGCCCTCATGCGGGTCACCGTCGAGCGCTCGTCGACAGGGACGGTTTCGCTCCACCTGGAGGGCTCGTTCAGCCTGGCCGACGCCGTGCAGCTCGACTTCCCGCTCGGCATCCTGGTGCAGCAGGGCGCGCTGACCGCCCGCTTCGACCTGGCGGGCAACGTGTTCACCAGCGTCGGTGGCGGCCCGGAGCAGTCCGCCCCCGGTCCCGGCGTGGTGGGCGTCGCCGCGCGCGCGATCGTCCTCGTCCTGCCGCCCGGCTTCTCGACCGGGAGCGCCACCGCCCAAGTGGTCGGCACGTACGACGACCACGCCCTGGCCAGCAACCGTCTGGGGTTCGGCCTGTGAGGCAGGCGATCTTCCTGATCGCCCTGTGCCTGGGCGCCGGCAGTCCCGGCACAACGGGCGCGGCCAGCGCGGTATTCGCCGGCGATCCCGTCGACGGGTCCGGTGCCCCATACGAGATCCTGCCCGGGTTCCCGCTCGTGCAGGCAGGGCCGGACGGGCGCCTGGGGACGGCGGACGACATCGTCGATGCCAGCCGCATCGGCGACATCGACCTGGTCGTGCGCAGCGGCTCGCCGCCCGCAACCGCCACCCTCCCCGCCCCGACCGCTGCCGGCGCGCGCCCGGTCGGCGTCGCCGGCCCGGTGAGCGCCGGGGGCAGCCCGATCGCGTTCACCGCCTTCCTCTCGAACGGGGCCACCGGCGCCACCGCGCCGGCCGGCCAGCTCCTGGCGGCCGCCGACATGAACGGCCTGCCGGTGGTCGTGGCCGCGTTCCCGGACCTGGACGGCGACGGCGTCATCGGTCCGTCGGCGCTCGACGGCCCCGGCGACGACCACCTGGAGCTGCGCGAGCTCGAGCCCGTCGGCCGTGGCCTGGCGCTGTTCGCCGGCGGCGTCGCGCGCGGGCAGATCGCCGTGCGCGCCGGCTTGCCCCCCAGTCAGGGCGGCCTCACCGTGTTACTCGCCGGCATGGCGCTCACGGGCCCGTTCGACGCCGGTTTCTTCGAGGGCGCCGTGCCCACCGGCCCGGCGATCGCCACCGCCCTGCCCTTTCTGCCCGAGCGGGACCTCGGCCGCCTCATCCGCGACCGCGCCTCGGCCGCGGGGCCGGACCGCACGCTGCAGCAGGTGATCCGCTTCGCCGCCGCGCCGGACAGCCCCGCGTTCACCCTCTCGCTCGATGGCAGCGTTCCGTCGGTCGACGCGGCCGTCGTGCACTCGCAGCCGGCCACCCGTACCAGCCTGCGCCCGGACATCGGCCAGGCGATCGCCGCCGGGGCCACGACCGACGTGGTGCTGGCGAGCCACGGCCGAAACGCCAAGCGCCGGCTGCGTCTGTTCGCCACCGACCGCTGGGGGAATCCGGCCGATCCGCCGCCCGGGTTCGTGGTCACCCTGCACGCGAGCGCACCGTCAGACATCCGCATCCGGCCGGGCCGCGCCACCATAGACGGCGTCTCGCCGACCGCGGCCGGGCTGCGGGTCAGCG
The DNA here is from genome assembly GCA_964618895.1 of uncultured Binatia bacterium (SeqCode). Classification (GTDB taxonomy): domain Bacteria; phylum Desulfobacterota; class Binatia; order DP-6; family DP-6; genus CAZUDO01. Next base: position 5,714 of record CAZUDO010000113.1, on the reverse strand, counting down.
TCAGCGCCCGCTCCGGCACCGCCGACGGCAGCGCCCACACGGTCACTATCGAGCGCGACGGCGCGGTGGTGGACCGGCTCGCGTGCACCGTCGACGCCCGCCTGAACGCCCGCCCCGACTTGACCGTCCCGACCGACGCCACCCCGACCCTCCAGGCCGCCATCGCCAGCGCCACCGATCGCAACCTCGACGGCACCATCACCATCGCCGTCAAGCCCGGACGCTATCGCGAAACGCTGACCATCACCCGCGCCCTCACGCTCCGCGGCGAGGACGCCGCCACCACCGTCCTGCAGGGAGACGGCACGGCCCCGGTCGTCCGCGTCACCGCCGCCAATGTCACGCTCCGCGGCCTGGGTGCGGTCGGCGGCGGCAGCGGGTTCGCGCTCGAGGCCGACTCGGCCCTGGTGGCCGACAGTCGCGCCTGGCGGAACCAGGGCGCGGGCGTGCTGGTGTCGGGCCCGGGCGCGCAGATCCTGCGCAGCGCCGCCGTCGAGAACGGCGGCGACGGAGTGCTCGTCGGCGCCACCACGGGCGCGGTGTGCGCCGACAGCGCACTGGTCGGCAACGGCGGCGCCGGGGTGTCGCTCGTGTCCGCTCAGGGGGCGCGGGTCGAGGCGAGCACGCTCGCCGACAACGTCGAGGACGGGGTACTGCTCACCGAGACCACCGACGCGCTGGTGCTCGGCAACCGCAGCACCATGAACCTCGGCGCGGGCATCGCACTCGACGGCGCCGTGGGCGGGCAGATCGCCGGCAACCTGTGCGCGACCAACCACGACGACGGCCTGAAGACCGACCAGACCGTGGCCACCCTGGTCAGCGGCAACACGCTCACGGCGAACGGCAAGTACGGCATGTTCGTCCGCCGCAGCACAGGCGACGATTTCGCGGCGGCGGCGGGCGTGCAGGCGCCGATCGGGGACAATGTGGCGGCAGACAACGCCGACGGGCCGCTGTTCGTGCGGCCCGACTGAGGCACGGTGCGCGGGCCTTCGCGGCTCATCGAGTTCTTCCGGATTCCGTGTGGGCGGCCAAGCGGACGCCGGCGGCGACGCGAGCTCCCGCGCAGGGCTCGAGGGATCTACCTACGAGCCCGGGCGATGCCGGACGGCGATTGACATGGAAGCAAGCTTGCTACAATATGTGCCCGATTCGAGATGGCACGCCCGGTGCAAACAACCTTCACCTTCCGCTCCTGGGGTGGCGCGCGCCGCGGGGCAGGCCGGCCGCCCACCCCCGGCCGGCGCGGCGTGCCCCATCGCCCGCGCCCGCCGCACGATCGGCACTGCCCGGTGCATGTCACCCTGCGCGCGGCCGCGGGCGTGCCGTCCCTCCGGGGCGCGCGGGTGTTCGGCGCGCTGCGCACGGCCCTGGGCGCGTCCTCGGCCGCCGGCTTTCGCATCTTGCAGTTCAGTGCCCAACGGGACCACGTCCACCTCGTGGTCGAAGCCGACGCCCCGGCGCGCTTCGTCCGCGGCGTGCAGGGCCTCATGATTCGCGTCGCCAAGGCGGTGAACCGGGCGTACGGGCGCCACGGCCGCGTGTGGGGGGACCGCTATCATGCGCGGCGGCTCGCGTCGCCACGCGAGGTCCGGGCTGCGTTCGTGTATGTGCTCCAAAATTTTGCGAAGCACATTCCTGGCGTGCGCGGGACGGATCCGTGCTCGTCCGCGGCGTGGTTCCCCGGCTGGCGGACGCCCCCGTCGCCGCCGCCCGGCCCCTCGCCGGTCCGGCCCCCCCACACCTGGTTAGCGCGGGTGGGCTGGCTCCGGCACGGCCGCCTCCGGGTCGACGAGGCCCCCAGCGGTCCGTGACCGAGGTACGGTCGGCGGTCGGTCGAAGCGACGTACCCACCCGAAACCCGGAAGAGTCATGAGCCCGGCGCGGACCCTCGCCGGACTCCCGCCTCGTCGGCGGCGCCCCCCGCTCCCGCTCGCGCGGGCAGTCAGGACCGGGCCGTCCGCCTCACCGCACCAGGCGGGCGCCGGCGTGGTTGTAGCCGAGGCGGGCAACGGTCCGGCCGCTGCCGAGCGGGAGGCCGTAGTTCACCAGGTAGACGTTCCGGCGCGGGAACCCGTGCCCGCGGCCGAAGGCGATGTTCGCCGGCCAGTCGACCAGCGGGTCGGTGACCAGCGGTGCCGCCGCGCGCGTGCCGCGGTCGACGACCAGCACCTGGTCGCCGCCTACCACCAGCAGGTTGCCGTGGCGGTCGAAGGCGATGCCGTCGGCCGCCGGCGTCCCGGTGGCGTACACCTCGGCAGCGCCGAGGGTCCCGTCCTTGGCGAGCGGCAGGCGGGAGATGCGGCTCGCGAAGGTCTCCGCTACGTACAGATAGCGGTCCGGGCCGATGGCGAGCCCGTTCGGGAAGGTCAGTCCCGACGCCCGTACCACCGGCGTGCCGGAGGCGATGTCGACGATGTTCCCGGCGCCGGAGACGCTGGCGAAGACCTGCCCGCGGCGCGTCTCGGCCACGAAGTTGACCCCGGTGATGCCACTCGCGAGCACGCTCGCCGCGCCGCCCGGATCGACGCTCCACACCCGTCCGGCGCCAAACGCCGCCGCCAGGACGTGGCCGTTCCGGCGTACGGTCACGCCCGCCAGCGGGTCGCCCACGTCGGCCAGCACGGTCGAGTTGCCGTCGGGTGTGAACACCAGGATGTGCCCGGTCGAGGTACCGACGTACAGGAGCCCCGTGTTGTCGAAGGCGAGCCCTTCGGGCCCCGGGATACCGGTCGCGAACAGGGCGACCGGCCCGGTCGCGAGCGGCGGATTGGCCTGCGTGAACAAAGGAGCCAGGAGGATCAACGCCAACAGGGGGAGTGCACGCATGGGCGCATCCCTACCAATTGACGCCGCCGCCGACCAGAGGATAGCGAAGGCCGCCTGAACGCCATCCTGCTCGTCCGCCACGCCGAGACCACCGCCAACGCCGCCCGCGTCGTGCAGCTACCGGACGTGCCGCTCAGCGCCCGCGGCCTTGAGCAGGCCCGGCGCCTGGCCGCCCGCCTCGCCGGCCGGGCCGTGGGTGCGATCCTGGCGAGCGATCTGGCGCGCGCGGCGACCACCGCCGACATCCTCCACCAGACGCTCGCCGCCCCGGTCGTCTTCGATCCGGGCCTGCGCGAGCGCGACTACGGCGACGTACGCGGTGCGCCGTACGCCGACCTCGCCAACGACATCTTCGGCCCCGACTACGCCCCGCCGAACGGCGAGACCTGGGTCGCGTTCCATGCCCGCGTCGATGAAGCCTGGCGGCGGGTGTGCGCGGCGGCCGCAGGCACGAGCGCGGACCTGGTCGTGGTCACGCACGGCCTCGTCTGCCACGCCATCGCCATCCGCCACCTGGATCTCCCCGCCGGCGCGACGGTGACCATGCGCTGGGGGAACACGTCGCTCAGCGAGATCGTGGGGCCACCGTATCGCGAGGTGCGCGTGCTCGACTGCACGGCGCATCTGGACCGTGACGCGGCAGGAGGGCCGGTGTGAGGCCGAGGACTGCTGCGCCGGGACACGGCAGAGCCCCCCGAGGGAGGCTGCTGACCGGGTCGGGAGTTCCCGGATGGCCCGTTCCCTGAACTGTCAGCCTGACGGGGATAGCCCCGGTTCCGCTACGGGCACGTGTCGCAACTACCCAAGGATGGCGACAAAGTGTCGGTCGCCGCAGCCCCTGCAAGTAGCTGGATTTTCTGGGCTGCGGCGTCATCATAGCAGGCGACACGTCGAGCGGATCGATCCTCGCGGGCAACCGGGGCTGGCCCCTGCTCAGCGACTCCGAACGCCGAGTTGGGAGCACTTCGGGGTCAAGCCCCCTCGCGTGAAGCGCTCACTTTCGCGATTGCTTTGTCACTAGTACCTGATGGCACCTGTGTGATCACCTGAGTTGCCGTGGCTTTTCCAGCTAGCTTTCCGTCATCCCGGGTAAGGACGACCTCCACCTGGACCATGCCTCGTCCGCGATGAACCACCTGAGCTTCGATGTGTAACGACCCTCGGGCGACCGGTCGGAAGAACGAAACCCGCAGATCCGACGTCGTGAAGGCCTCTCCCTCCTCCAAAACGGACATCGTTGCGAGACCGAGCGCTTGGTCCGCGAGCGCCGCGAGGAATCCGCCGAAGACTGCGCCGCCACCGTGAAACACCTTTGGATCAACCGTCCACTGCAACCAGACTCGCCCTGGCAGCCAACCCTTGAGTTGAGGGAGCCCGAGAGTCTCCGCCATAGGGGGCTTTGACCCGACTGTCCCGGCGACGATTGCATCCAATCTCTCACCCCAGCGAGCCATGATCAATCCTCTCTATCGTTACCGCCGGGCGCCACCGGTCCGACGTTGCCCGCTTCCGGCCGAAAATCCGGGAAAAGGTCGGTCGGAATTTCCGGCGGAACCTCGTCCTGAATCTGGTCGCCGCGCGGGCAGTGTGTGGCGTATCTCTTCCGCTTGTCTTCCGTTTGGATCGCCGGGCGAACAGCGTATCGCAATCGCCCCCCGTGCCCGATCATTCGACCCAGGAGCAACGCTTCAATTTTGCGGAAAACCCGTCGCCAAGGGCTGGCTGCCGCGTTGTAGGGGGTACCTCGTCTACTCTCGCATCGGTGGTGGGGACAAGGCAAAAGGACCGGCGTTGCGCCGGGCGGTCTTGACGGCCGGTGAGCTGTGCCAATGCAATGGGGAGGAGCCGGATGGCAACAGACGGCTCCCGCCGCTGCCGGTCGGTGTCGCGATTTGGGCGGAAGCCGACAATGACGCGGCGCGCCATGGTCCCTTCCGCACGAGGGCGGGCCGTGGGGCAGAGCAACAAAGGGTGCCCGTGTTCAACCTGTGGCTGGGTCCTGGCCTTCGCGACCGGCCGCATCTCCGCTGGCTTGGCAGATGTCCTCACCCCCGGTACAGTGCGGTCATGTCTCTCCGCGCAGTCGTCAAAGACGGGCGTCTCGTCGTAGATGAGCCCACGACCCTGCCGGATGGAACCGTCCTCGACCTCGTGGTCGACGACGAGGGCGACGATCTCGACGCGACGGAGCGGGCAACCCTGCACGCGCACCTGGAATCGTCATGGGAAGCGGCTCGCCGAGGCGAGCTTATCCCCGCCGAGGATGTCCTCGCTGAGCTGCGCGAGAAGTCGTGAAGCGCAAGGTCGTCCTGACGCCTGCCGCTCGGGACGACGCCCATTGCATCGACAACTGGTGGCGGGAGAATCGCCCCGCTGCCGCCGGCCTGTTCGGCGAGGAGCTCTCAGCGTCCCTGTCGTTGCTCGAAGTGGCGCCCGAAATGGGCCGACCGTACCGACACCGAGGTATTCCACAACTTCGGCGTGTGCTGCTGCGCTCCACACGCTACCACGTGTACTACGTCATCGGGGATGAGGCCGTCAGGATCCTCGCTGTCTGGAGTGCGCTCCGCGGCCGGCAGCCAGCCTTGGTGCTTCGTCGTCGTTGACCACCACCCGAGCGACCGTCATCGCGGCGGGCTGTCGCCTTTCTCACCGCGGCAAGGGTCCGTTCGATAGCGCGCGGCTCGTGGTCGATGACAAGCAGATAGGCGCGCGCCGGCCCGTCCGGCTGTGTTCGTCCCTGCTCCCAGTCTTGCAGGGTCCGCAGGTTGAGACCGTAGCGGTTCGCGAACGCCGCTTGGGAAAGGCCGCTCCGTTCCCGGATCATCCTGACCTCTCTCGGTGTCAACGTCACGCGCTGAAACTCCGCGAGGCGCTTCCGC
>CAZUDO010000112.1:0-19874 GCA_964618895.1 uncultured Binatia bacterium (SeqCode) | reverse complement strand
GAAGTAGACGTCTTCTTGGTACTCCAGGGCTTGCTCGATCAAGCTCAGGCTCACCCCGGCAACAGGCTGATTGCGCTCTGCCGACAAGTGCTCGAGGGCCTCATAGACCTCGTCTCTGACGGTGATGTTGATCCGCTTCTTTACAGTCGGCATCGATTCTCCCTCGGTCGAGAGTGTAGCTCTGGTGCAACACCAGGGTCAACCACGGCAGGGGTTTACCCGGACTTGTTTGCCCGGCGGACGTGTTGTCCCCTTCAACCACCGTGTGCCGCGCCGCCGCGGGACCGTGTGACGACGCCGAGAACTGCACGGGCACGGGTACCAGTTGTCCGGCGAATGCCTTCATGCCGTCCACGACGGTATGCCGGACGGCCGCGGGTCCCTGTGACGTGGCGGAGAGTTGCCCCGGCAACGCCGCGGCGTGTCCTTCTCGTTACGGAAGGAAGGGGGGCAGGAGTAGAAGCGGGCCGGGCGAGAAAGGGCCTTTGTCGGTCCTATCTTCCGGTGAACTTCCGAATCTCGGGCTGGCTACTGTCGCTCCACGTGTACTCGAAGTGAGCGCCCTGTCGAACGTTGAGAACCAACTTCGGCTTGAACGCGACGAGGCAGGGGTGTCCAGGGTCCCGCACGCTGTCATAGAGGATACCGTTCGAGTCAGCCTCGCGGAGCCGCCCTCCGAACGCCTGTGACCGAACGTAGCTCGTAGGACTGTAGACCGCGGCACACTGACTTCGGTCCCGGACGTCGTGGAAGGCGGCGCTGAAGGCAGCGAGGTATTCGCGCATCTCGACGCGACCCGTCGTCACCCCAACTTCCGCAAACTCCTGCCGCCGATGGAACGCTACTTCCTTGTGCGCGGTTCGAAGTGCAAAGGCTGCATACCAACCACCGAGATCCGGCGACGTGAAGCGTCCGCCGGCAGGGTTGGGATGACAGAAGGCGGCCATCACCACGCTCGCATTGTTGCCAGTGGCCCACTCCGATCGCGGAACCAACACCCGCTCGCCCAGCTCATTCTGGATCCGGTCGTTTGTCCAGCTCTCCAGATCCGCCAGCGCGGCTCGGTCCTGAGGTCCGGCTACGTCTGCGAACACGTCCACAGGAGGGAAGCGACTTGGGATGAGGCGATGGGTCGTCCGGCCTTGGAGTCGAGCGAGGGGCGGCGTCAATTCCAACCGCCTCGCCGCGCATCCAACAGCCGTCGGACGTCGTAAAGTGCGCCTGTCCCACTCTGGGTCATGAAATCAATCGGAGCACGGCTGCCAAAGACATCGTTGCGGTTGGGCATCTTGACCCACCCGTCCGCGAACCCCTGGTCGGGGTAGAGGACGTTCAAGGCTTTGAAGATGCCGAGGAGCAGCGACAGGCGGACCAGCGTATCGTAAGAGAGCGTGACATCGGGCGCGCTCTTCCACGCGTACATCGTGGACTTCGCTGGCCAGCCGAGCAGCCCCCGCTGCTGTTCCGGATCGAGCTTCCATCTGTCAGCGATGGCAAAGAACGCGCGCAGCGCTGGGCCGGACTTGCGGCGCCGCTCCGCCGGCTCATGACGCAGGGCCGGGGCGGTGACGCCGGTGTGAGTCTGTACCGTTTGAGCATGGGGCATGGTCACCTCCATGACGCCTTATTCCATATTCGGACTCCATTGTCCAGATCCGGACTAGCGACGGGCGAGAGTGCTCGGCCTTCTAGTCGCGCGGACCGATCGAAGGCAACCTGATATCTCCAGACGTACTGTCAGTCTCTCAGATTCAGTGCCGCACAGAGGGCGCGCACGGCCTCGGCCACCGCCGCCTCCCGACCCGCCAGGAAGTGATCCGCGCCGGCGAGCCGGCGCACGGCGATCGCCGGGTGTGCCGCGCACACGGAGGCGAGCCGATCGGGCGGACAGAACTGGTCGCGGTCGCCGACGACGAACGCGACGCGGGTCGTGACCCGGTCGAGCCCGTCCCAGGCGAAGTACGCGAGCGGAGGCGCCACCGCGACGACGGTGGTCACGCGTGCATGAGCGCGCGCCGCCAGCTCGAGGGCAACCCACGCCCCGAAGGAGTACCCGGCGAGCACGAGCGGTACGTCGGCCGGCACGCGGGCGATCAAGGCGTCGAGCGCGTGGGCGGCGTCCGCGATCTCGTCGGGGCCGCCGCCGGCGGTACCCTGGCTCCGCCCGACGCCACCGAAATTGAAGCGCAGAACCGCATGGCCGGTCGCCCCGAGCGCCCCGGCCATGCTCAGCACGACCGGATCGTCCATATCCCCGCCATACTGCGGATGGGGATGACAGACGACCGCGCCGCCGCGCACGGGCCCTGCGGGCAGCGCGAGACAGGCCTCGAGGAGACGTGGCGCGCGGCCGATGGAGAGCGTCACTCCCCGTCGCCTCCGAGCGTCTGCCGGATCATCGCCTCGAGCGCCGGGAGCCACGTGTCGAACGGCTCCTCCGACTCCACCACGATCTCGAGCTTCCCGTTAGGCAGCACGCGCACGCGCCCCGGGTGCGCCGGCCGGAGCGGGATCACGACCGCCTCGCGGGAGATGCCGAGCCGGTCGAGGATCTCGAAGATGCGTTCGATCTCGCGCAGCGTGACGGCGGTGAGCGGCATGGGGTTCTGGTCCTCCTACGAGGCGACGGGTGCCTCGCCCGGGGCGGTGAGCGCGCGCACGCCGTCGTGTACCAGCGTCATCGCCAGCACGAGGAGCGTCACCGCGACCAGCCCGTTCACGACCGCCAGATCGAGCCCGGCCGCCTGCGCGAACGCGGTGCGCGCCTGCAGCACGAGCGCCGTCACCGTGACCGCCATCACGAACACCATCGGCAGCGCCACGAACCAGTACCGGCGCCCGCTGCGCTTGAGCCACACCGTGATGCCGAGCAGGGACAGACTGGCGAGCAACTGGTTCGAGGTGCCGAACAACGTCCAGAACGTCATATACGAACCGGGCCCCGCGGCGAGCAGAAAGGCGAGCGGCACGGCGCAGGTCGCCGCCGTGCCCACCATCGCCGCCCCGCGACCCGGCAGGCCCGCGAGCTCCTGCAGGATGTAGCGTCCGAGGCGCGTGGACACGTCCAGCGTGTCGAAGATGAAGGTGGAGAACGCCATCGCCCCGAAGGTGGTCGCGAGCGTGAGATGCTGGTTCCCGATGAGGACGGTCAGAAACCGCCCGAGACCCTCGCCGTACACCAGGCCCGGGGCCTTGCCGCCCTGCGCGATCATGATCGTGCCGAGGGCGATCAGCGCGACGAAGCCTTCGAGCAGCATCGCCCCGTAGCCGATCGGCATACAGTCGGGCTCGCGCGCGATCTGCTTGGAGGTCGTCCCCGAGCACACCAGGCCGTGAAACCCCGAGCACGCCCCGCACGCGATGGTGACGAACAGGAACGGGAACAGGAGCCCGGTCGGCCCGGGTGCCACGAAGCCGCGGAACGCCGGCTGTTGCACCGGGAAGTCTCCGAGGAAGATGCCGCACGTGCCGACGGCGAGCGCCGCGTACAGCACGAACCCGCCCAGGTAGCCCCGCGGCTGCAGCAACGCCCACACCGGCGTGAGCGAGGCGATGAAACAGTAGACCAGAATGAGGACCACCCAGGTCTTGTGGTCGAGCAGGAGGACGGTGGAGAGCTGGGTGCCTGCCCACACCGCGCCGAACGTGGCTGGCACGAAGATCAGGGTCTGGACCCAGAGCGGGGGGTGGAGCCAGCGTTCGACCAGGCCCATCACGACGGCGAGCCCCAGGTAGAGCACCGACGCCATCGCCACCGCGCCGCCCTGGTTGAAGGTCGTCTGCAGGCCGCGCAGCTCCGGATCGCCGGACACGAACGTCGACGCGGTCAGGTCGGTGAAGGCGACGATGACGTACACCAGCGCCACCCAGATGAACGTCATCATGACCACCCAGGCGCGCGGGCCGAGGTTCTCGCGGATGACCTCCGCGATCGAGCGCCCGTCGTGACGCACCGAGGCGACCAGGGTCGAAAAGTCGTGCACGGCCCCGATGAACACCACCCCGAAGGCGATCCACAGGAGCGATGGCAACCACCCGAACTGCTGGCAGGCGAGGATCGGGCCGGCGATCGGCCCGGCGGCGGCGATGGCCGAGAAGTGCTGCCCCATCAGGTAGAACGGCGGCGTCGGCACGAAGTCGACCCCGTCGCGCAGCCGCTCTGCCGGCGTCGTCGTCGCGGGGTCGAGCGCGTACTGGCGCGCGACGAACCCGCCGTACACGCGATAGCCGACCGCCAGCAGCACGATCACCATCGCGGCCAGGGCCGGCAGACTCATGGCGGCGGAAGATCGCAGCGCCACGGGCGGCGGTCAAGGCGAACGGTCCGGCACCTCGCCGGTCAACCTTGACAGTGCGCGCGGGTTCCGACGATGCTCGCCGCCCGAGACAGGGGGCATGAGCGGGCGAACTCCAGACGACGCCGAACACCGCACCCAGGAGTGGCTGCGGGATCGCTTCCTCGAGGGGCGATCGCGCCGCGCGGAGCCGGACCAGCGCGTGTACGACGACACCACCGGCCAGCCCTGCCGCATGACCCGCCAGCAGTTCCAGGTCCTGCAGCGGAAGCTCAAGATATTCCGCTGGCTCGATCGCCTCGACATCGCGCGCTTCCTCGACGTCGGCTCCGGATACGAGCACTATCCCGATCTCGTGCACGCGCGCTACGGCGCCGAGGCGTACTACTCGGACCTCACGCACCAGATGAACCTGCCGCACGACGATCACCCGCCGGGCAAGCGCGATCACGCCGTCACCATGAACATCGCCCGTCTGCCGTTTCCCGACCAGGCCTTCGACGCCGCGCTCTCCTCCGAGGTGCTGGAGCACCTCGTCCGCCCGGTCGAGGCGATCGCCGAGCTGCTGCGCATCACCCGCAAGGCGCTGGTCATGACCAGCCTCGAGGCGCTGGCTCTCGGCCGGCGCCAGCAACGCTGGGCCTACCATCGGGTCGACGTCCGCCAGCCACACGTCGAGCGCAATTTCTTCCTCCTCGACGAGTTCCGTGCCCTCTTCGGCCCCGACCTCCATTGCGAGAACCTCTTCTACGTGCCGCATCTGCCGGCCAACCCGTTCACGCCCGTCGCGGTACAGGACAGCGCCTACGCCGCGTATCGCGACCGCGAGACGCTCGCGGACGCGCTCTGCCGGGCGGTATCCTTCGACGGCCTCGGGCCGGGCGCGATGGGCATCCTGCTCGTGAAGCTGCAGCCGGGCTGCGTGCCGCGGCCGCGCACGCCCGCGGACGACCGGGCCCTCGCGCGCTGGCTGATCGAGCAGGACGCCGCACTCGAGCGCCGGTGGCTCGAGGCCGTGGCGCGACGGCCGGTCGCCGACGTGCCGCAGCGTCCTCCTGCCGACCGGCCGGTGGCGCCGGGACTGCTCGACGTGGTGCGCTGTCCCGACTGCCGCGGACGTCTCCAGGCGGCCTCTGCCGCACTGCGCTGCGGCGGATGTGGCGCAACCTACGCCAGCGAGTGCGGCGTGCCGATCCTCTACGCGCAGCGCGAGGGCGAGCCGATCGAGCGTTGCCTCGATCGGCTGTGCGGTGGCGACCCGGGCCGCCGGCGCCTGCTGCGCCGGCTCGCCCGGCGGGTCCGTCACAACGAGCGCGCGCCGGGCCGGTTGCGCCGCCAGCTCTGGCGCCTCGAAGATCGCTTCGACCTGGGCACGTTCTTCGCGTGACCGTCTACCGGATGGCGTCGAGCCCCGTGATGTCCCGCCCCACGATGAGGGTGTGCATGTCGTACGTACTACGGACGGAGGCCCGGATCATGCGCTCCTCCGGGGTGAGGAGCTCCTCCACGCCGTAGTAGTCGACCTCCGGCCCGGTCATCGACGCCTCCGGGAAACCCTGCGGGTTGCAAGACCCGGGGCCCGCCCATAACATAAGCGCAGCTCACCCAATTCTCGATCGAGCATTAGGAACCTGTGCATCTCGAAACCCTCAAGGTCTTCTGCGACGTGGTCGAGACGCGCAGTTTTTCCACCGCCGCCTCGCAGAACTTCGTCACCCAGTCGGCGGTCAGCCAGCAGATCCGCTCCCTCGAAGAGCGCTACGGCCGCCAGCTCCTCGAGCGCACCCGCGGCAACGTCCAGCTCACGCCCGCGGGCGAGATCCTGTACCAGGTGAGCAAGGAGATCGTCCAGCGCTACCAGGACATGGAAGCGCGCCTGCAGGCGCTCAACCAGGTGGTGGCGGGCACGGTGCGGGTCGCCACCGTGCACTCGATCGGGCTCTACGAGCTGTCGGCGCAGATCAAGCGCTACCTGAAGGCCTACCCGCAGGTCCATCTGCAGCTCGAGTACGCCCGCTCCAGCAAGATCTACGACGACGTCGTCAAGGGCAGCATCGACCTGGGCGTGGTCGCCTATCCCAACCGGCGCCCGCAGATCACCACCCTGCCCTTCCGCGACGACCGGCTGGTGCTCGTCTGTCCACCCACCCACCCCCTGGCGCGCTTCCGGCAGGTGTCGATCAAGCGCCTCGAGGGCGAGGCCCTGGTCGGGTACGAGCGCGACATCCCCACCCGGCGCGAGACCGACCGCATCCTGCGGCGCTACGGGGTCGAGGTGCGCTACGTGATGGAGCTCGACAACGTCGAGACCATCAAGCGCGTGGTCGAGATCGGCACCGGGGTCGCCATCCTGCCCGAGCCGGCGGTCCGTCCCGAGGTGCGCAGCAAGTCGCTGGTCGCGGTGCAGTTCTCCGACGAGGTATTCCTGCGGCCGCTCGGCATCATCCACCGCCAGGGGAAGCATTTCTCGCCCGCGGCCGAGAAGTTCATCGAGTTCCTACGCGCCGAATGACCCCGCGCCCGGTCGCGCCCGCCGCCGCGCTCGCCTGCCTGGTCGCCATCCTCGGCGGCGGCTGTCGCGGCCCGCTGCTCGCGAGCCAGCCCGGCGCGTGTACCCACGTGCACTCCGTGCGCGAGGTGCGCGGGGTCGTCCTGTGCGAGGACGCGTGGGCCTGCGCGCGTCCGCCCGGCGCCCGGTTCGACCGCATCGGCCTTCACCGCCTCGCCCGCTGCGACGCCACCGTCGGGCCGGTCCTGCTCTACCTGCCCGGTATGCACATGAACGGCGCCCTGCCGTTCACCGACCCCAACACCGACCTGCGCATCTATCTCGCCGTCGCCGGGGTCCGGACCTGGGGGCTCGACTACCGCACCCACACGGTCCCCGCCGGCGCCACGCCGGGAGAGCTCGAGACTCTCGCGCGCTGGGACACGGACCTGTTCGTCCGCGATGCCGCGTGGGCAGCCGAGTTCGCACGCAAGGGCGACCCCGGCCCACTGTTCCTGGCGGGCTTCAGCCACGGCGCCGCGTTGGCCTACCGCCTGGCGGCGAACGGCGAGCGCGTTGCGGGGCTGCTCATCCTGGACGGGGCCCACGCCGGCGCCCGCGCGCCGGCGAGCGATGCCGTGGCGATCGACGTGGCCGGGGGCCGCCTGCCCTTCGACGACCGCGCCCGTCTGCTGCAGGCCGTGCGCGTCGACCCCGACGGGCCGTCGCCGGTCGCGGGCTACGCCAGCGCCGGCGACGCCCTAGCCGACATCCTCTACTCCGCGCCCAGCTTCGGCGGGCAGGGGGGCCTCTCCGACGCACGCCACGACGTGTCGGACATCCAGACGGTGGCCACTCTGCTCGCGGGCTACGACCGCTGGTGGCCCCGGGCCGCCGTCGGAGCGTCGCCGCCCCGGCCACCCCGGGACCCGCTGCGCATCCTCGCCTTCGCCAGCACCAACCTCGGGCCCGCCTGGGTAGAGCGGGTGCGATCCTCGGCCAGAGCCTTCGGCGGCGACGGGGCGGTGGTGCGCGAGCTGCGCGGCTATGGCCACCTCGACGTGCTGGTCGCCCGGCGGGCGGCACGCGACGTGTTCGAGCCGGCGCGCGCGTGGCTGGCCGCCCAGTAGCCGCCGCCCCCATTGCGCTCCCGGGGCGACGGCGTAGCATGGGCACGAAAGGAGACTCCCATGGCGTTGCAACATCCGCATGAGTGGTCGTCTCCGGAAGCGTACCGCGCCGAGGCGTGGATCGACGACGCGGTCGGACGCCATCCGGTCGTCGGCCGGTGGCTGCCCGAGCTACGCCGCCTCGCGGCCGGAGATCGTCCCGTCCTGATCGCAGGCGAGCCCGGCAGCGGGCGCGAGCTGGCCGCGCGCGCCATCCACAATCTTTCCGGCCGCGCCGCACATCCGTTCGTGGTCGTCGACTGTGGGAGCCTGTCCGAACCGTTCCTCGACGCCGAGCTGCTCGGCGTCGACGGCGACGGGCGTGCCCAGAGCCGCGGCAAGGTCGGCGTCGTCGAGCAGGCCGGCGCCGGCACCGTGCTGCTGGCCGAGGTGGGCGACCTGCCCCGCCACGGCCAGGACCTCCTCCTCCACCTGCTCGAGCGTCACGAGGTGGTCCGGCTGAACGGCCGGACGCCGATCCTCACCCCAGCACGGGCGATCGCCACCACCAGTGTCGACCTGCGGGCACGGAGCAGCGCGGGGCTCTTCCGCGAAGACCTGCTGGCGCTCCTGTCGGCCGAGCGCCTCACCCTGCCCCCGCTGCGCGAACGCACCGACGACGTGATCCCGCTGGCGTGCCACATCCTCGCGCAGTGGTGCGGTCACCTGGGCAGCACGCAGGGGTTCACGCCGGAGGCCGAGGCGCTGCTGCGCCGTCACTCGTGGCCGGGGAACCTCCGTGAGCTACGTGAGGTCATCGAGCAGGCCGCCCTGCGCGCCCGCACGGCGCGGATCGGCGTCGAGCATCTTCCGGAAGCGCTGCGCGCGGCGGGCGGCACGCTGCCGTCGCTCCGCGACGTCGAGATGCACCACATCGAGCGCGTGCTGCTGGAAGCGCGCGGGAACCAGCGCCGCGCCTCGCGCATACTGGGCATCAGCCGCTGGTCGCTGTCGCGTCGCTTGCGCAAGTACGGGATCGAGCCGCACTGACGCCGGCGGCGGGCGCCGTCACTCCGGCAGCTCGTAGACCCGGATCACCGGCCCGGGGCGGGTCGCCGACGGGACGAACTCCTGGCGCACGGTCGCCTCCGCGGCGAGCTGGCGGTAGAAGTCCACTTGCGCGGTATAGCGCGCCGGCTCGGCCTCAAAGCGGCCGTACACCGCGCTGCTGACGAGCAGGTACCGGAAGCGCCGCTTGCGATAGTACTCGAGCGGCTGCTCGGCGAGCGTGAACGTCTCCTCGGGAACGAAGCGCGTCCCGCGCAGCGGCGCGGTGTAGAACTCCTGCGCCAGGCGCGTGTCCGGGGCGACGTTGGCCAGCAGCCACTCGCGCGCCAGGACGCGCGTCGACGGCGTCGCGTGCAGCCGACTGAGCGTGATCACCTCGGTGGCGGGCCCGAGGGAGAGCGCGAGAGCACCGCCACCCCGAGCGCGACGGACTCGCCGCGCGGCCCCAGGACGGGACGGAGCGCACCGACGACGGCACGCAGGCCCGCGGCCGCGAGGAGCCACACCACCGGGAGGAGCGGCAACGTCCAGCGCGCCCAGTGCACCCCCGGCACGCTGATCGCCACCAGCGCCAGGGCGGCGTAGCCGACGAGGAGGAGCGGACGGGTCTCCCGCCGGGCGAATACCACCACCAGCCCGACGGCGGCGAGCGCCATGTGCGCCCATGTCACCGCGGACGGCAATGCCACCGTCAGGTACCACCACAGGTTGCCGAGCGGCGACAGCCCGTCGGCCCCGAGGTGCCCGCCGCTCTGCCAGCGCGCCGACTCCGCCAGGGTCATGCGGGCGGTCGGCAGATCGAGCAGCAGGTAGGGCGTGCTGGCCAGGAACGCGACCGGCACGGCGACGAGCCCGGCCACGATGCCCCTCCACCGCCGCGCGCCGCCGGCGGCGCGGACGATCAGCGCATCGACGACCAGGAGGACAGGGACCAGGACCACCATGAAGTAGCGCGTGGCGATCGCGAGCCCGACCGCCACGCCCGCGAGCACCTGCCGGCCGACCGTCGGCCGGTCGAGGGCGCGGAAGGCGAGCCCGAGGCAGAGCAGGGCCAGGCACGTGGCGGCGCTGTCCGAGCGCACCTGGCGAGCCATGTCGAGCGCCAGCGGACAGAGCAGCGCAAAGACGGCACCGATCGCGCCCACGATACGGCCGAAGGCCATCCCCCCGACGACGGCCACGAGCACAATCGCCCCCACAGCGTACGCCACGGACAGCCACCGCGCCGGCAGATAGTAGTCGCCGGGCGCCGCCAGAATGCGGAGCCGAAGGGCGGGGCTCTCGCCACGCAGCGGACCCCCGTCGCGCACGACGTGCCACAGCCGGTACCCCGCGGCGAGCGGATAGATCACCGTCGAGCCCGGATAGCCGAACCAGCGCGGATTCCAGTCCCCGCTGGCGGCGATGCGGAGCGCCGGCTCAACCAGGAAGGGCTCGTCGGTCTCCGGCGTGTAGGGAAGATCGCGCCGGATGCCCCAGCCATGGACCACGAGCGCGACCACGGCCAGCAAGACGATCCCGAACGCGGGGCCCCACCTACGCCGCATCGAAGTGCAGGATCGCGTCGACCACCGTCGCCTGCTCGGCTTCGGTCAGGTCGTTGTAGAACGGCAGCCGCAAAAGGCGCTCGCTCACGTCCTCGGTCACCGGACAATCGCCCGGCCGCCCACCGAAACGCTGTCCCATGGCGGAGAGGTGGAGCGGGAGGTAGTGGAACACCGCCAGGATGCCGGCCGCCGCCAGGTGGGCGATCAGCCGCTGGCGCTGCGCGCCCGAGCGGAGCAGCAGGTAGAAGAGGTGGTAGGGCGGCTCGCAGTCGGCCGGCACGGTCGGCAAGCCGACGCCGTGTGCCGTCGCCCAGGGACGGAGATGAGTGGCGTAGTACTCCCACACCCGCCGCCGGCGGGCGGCGATCTTGGCCCGCGCCTCGAGCTGCGCGTACAGGAAGGCCGCCAGGATGTCCGACAGAACGTAGCTCGAGCCCAGGTCCACCCAGGTGTACTTGTCCACCATACCGCGGAAGAAGCGGCTGCGATCGGTGCCCTTCTCGCGGATGATCTCGGCGCGCTCGACCAGCGCCGGGTCGTTGACCAGCAACGCGCCGCCCTCGCCGCACGACACGTTCTTGGTCTCGTGGAAGCTCACCGCGGCCAGCCGCCCCAGACCGCCGAGCGCCCGGCCCTGATAGCGTCCGAAGAGGCCGTGGGCGTTGTCCTCCACCACCGCCACGCCGTGTGCGCCGGCGATCGCCGCGATCGCCTCCATGGCGCACGCGACCCCGCCGTAGTGGACGGCCACGATCGCCCGGGTGCGCGGCGTGAGACGCTCGGCCAGGCGCCCTTCGTCCAGGTTGAGCGTGTCACGCCGGATGTCGACGAACACCGGTACCGCCCCGCGCAGCACGAAGGCGTTCACCGTCGACACGAACGTGAACGCCGGCACGATCACCTCGTCGCCGGGCTGCACGTCGAGCAGCAGGGCGGCCATCTCGAGCGCGTGGGTTCCCGAAGTGGTGAGGAGCGCGCGCGGCACGCCGAGGGTCTGCTCGAGCAGCGTCTCGCACTGCCGCCCGTAGAACCCTCCACCAGAGACGTGCCCGCGCGCGATCGCGTCCTGCATGTAGCGGAACTCGTTGCCGAGCAGGGCGGGCTTGTTGAACGGGATGCGGTGCGTGGCCATCTCAGAACCAGTAATGATACCAGAGTTGCACCGTGGCCGTCCGGAAGCCGCAGCGCTGGTAGAGGCGTTGCGCCGCCACGCTCCGTCCCTGGGTGACGACGGTCGCCTCGGCGAGCCCCTCCGCCCGGCACCAGTCGAGCGCGCGCTCGACCAGCGCCTGCCCCAGCCCCTGCCCGCGCGCCGCCTCCGCGACCGCGAATAGCCCGATCTCGCCGCGGCGCCCGGCGCGGCGATGGCAGGTCACGTAGCCGACCGGTTGCCCGGGCGCTGCCGCCACGAACACGGCGTCCGCCCAGCCCGCGCAGCTGCGTTCGATCCATGTCGCGTAGAGGGCCCGGCAGGCGGCGCGATCGAAGCGCTCGTCGGCGAAGAAACGCGTAGCGGTGTGACTCACCTCGGCCAGCGCCCGCAGCGCGGGAACGTCGGCCGAATCGGCGGGACGGATGCGGTCGTCGCGCACCAGGGTCCCGGGCCCTACGCCGACCGCCGTCGCCAGCGTCATGCGCACATCCATCAGTTGAAACGCGTACGCCTCGGCCAGACGCAGCCCCGCCAGGTCGTCGGCATCGGCGAGGAGGTAGAGGCAGTCGACCGCCTGTGTGCGACAGGACGCCAGCGCGCGGACGAGCGTGTCCGCGTCGAGCGGTTGGCCGGCGAGGGTCGCGATCCGCCGGCCGAAGAATGCGCTGTCCCATTCGAGCAGTTCCACTCACCCGCTCCGCACCGTCGAGCGCACAGCGTAGGCGGGTCGATCCATCATGCGGAAGTGCATGCGAGCCAGGTACTCGCCCAGGATGCCGAGGGCGAACAGTTGCGCCCCGGAGAACAGCGCGATCACCGAGGCCAGGAACGTGAACCCCTGTACCGGGCTGCCCGACAGCGTGAAGCGTCCGAGCACGTACACCAGCACGCCGAATCCGAAGAGCGTGAAGCCGAAGCCCACCAGGCTGGCGAGACGGAGCGGGAACGTGCTGAAGCCGGTCAGCATGTTGAGCGCGTGCGTGAGCAGCGTCCGCACGGTGTAATTCGACGGCCCGGCAGTGCGCGGGTCGTGCCGCACGCGGATGGCGCGAAAGCGGCTCGTCGCCCAGGTGAGCAGCACGTCGACCGAGACATACTGGCTCTGGTAGTTGGCGAACGCGGCCCGCAACTCGGTGCGGAACAGCCGGAAGGCACTCACCTGGCGGGCGGTCTCGGCCCCCATCGTGTTCTGCAGGACGAGCTTGGTGATCTGCGAGGCGAGGTTCCGCCAGAGCCCATGCTGCTCGCGCTCGGGGGTGGCGTAGACCACATCGCAGTCGTCGGTGAGGGCGGCGAGGAGCCTGGGGATCTCCTCCGGCGGGTGCTGCAGGTCGTCGTCGATGGTGAGCGTCAGCTCACCCTGCGCCTCGCGAATGCCGCACAGGAGGGCGTTGTGCTGGCCATAGTTGCGCATCAGGTCGAGGCCGCGGATCCAGGCGTGCTCGCGCGCGCAGCGCGTCACCACGTCCCAGCTGCGATCGCGGCTGCCGTCGTTGACCAGGATGAGCTCGTAGCGCGTCGCCACCGCGCGCAGCACCGGCTCGAGACGCGCCACCAGGCCGGGCAGGATGTCGGCGCTATTGTACACCGGGATCACGACGGAGAGGGAGGGGCGGCCAGGTTCCATGATTTGGTGCCGGGAGCGATCTTACCGCGGCGGCCCCGCGCAAGGTCAAGGTGACACCCGCATTGCCGCCTGCGCGGCGACCGTCTACGATCCGAGGTGGATGATGGTCTCCCGCCGCAACGTGCTGGCCGCCATCTCCCGGTTCGGGGTGGCGGCCATGCTGCCGGGGGTCCTCCCCGGCTGCTCACGCGAGCCCAACGACGCGCCGGCGGCCGGGGAACGCACGCGCGACCTGATCCGCACCGAGAACGCCCGCCGCGGCACCACCGCCTGGCGCCTGGCCAACCCCCGCATCGACCCGACCGCGCGCTTTCGCTGCCCGTGGGTGGAGGGCTTCTTCTCGCACGCGAGCGCGCGCGCCGGCGATACCATCACGTTGCACGTGAGCACCCGGCCGGCCGCCCGGGTCGCCGCCCGGCTCTACCGCATGGGCTACTACGACGGCGCCGGCGGGCGCCTGGTCGCCGACCTGGGCACGTTCGCGTCCACCCCCCAGGACGAGCCGTCCCTCGGCCCGAACCGCGTGCGCGTCTGTCGCTGGGGCACGACCACCACCATCCACATTCCCGCCGACTGGCCGAGCGGCGTCTACGTCGCCACGCTGCTGAGAGAGCCGGACAGCGTCGGCAGCTACGCCCTCTTCGCGCTGCGCGACGACCGCGCCGCCGACCTCATGGTGCAGTGCTCGGATACCACCTGGCAGGCCTACAACCGCTGGCCCGACCAGTTCTCACTCTACGACAACGGCGTGAGCCAGTGGTACTGGGGCACCGGCGTCGACGTGAGCTTCGACCGCCCGTACGGAAAGTACTGCCAGCTGGTCGACCAGCCCCTCTCGACCGGCTCGGGCGAGTGGTTCCTGTGGGAGTTCCCGCTCGCTTTCTGGCTCGAATCGCAGGGCTACGACGTGACCTACGTCTCCACCCTCGACACCCACGCCGACCCCGCCGGCCTCCGGCGCGTGAAGGGATTCCTCTCGGTCGGGCACGACGAGTACTACACCCTCGCCATGTTCCAGAACCTCCGCCAGGCGATCCACGACGGGCTCCACGTCGCGTTCCTCTCCGGCAACACGTGCTGCGGCCTGATCGAACTCCTTGACGGCCCCGACGGGCGGCCGGCGCGCATCATGCGGCGCCTCGACCGCTTCGGCCCACGCGACGCCGTCGGCGACCAGACGTATCCCGACATGAAGACCCTGCCGCGCACGGCGCCGAACGAGAACACCCTGGTCGGCGCGCGCAGCACGGGCCCCATCGCCGGCGGCGCCGACTGGAGATGCGCCCTGCCCGACCATTGGCTGTTCGCGGGCACCGGCATGCGCAAGGGCGACGCCATCCCCGGCCTCGTCGGCTGGGAGTGGCAGGGCGATCCGGCGCCCATCCCTGGCCTCGAGATCGTCGCCACCGGGCGGACGCAGAGCCCGTGGGGCGACGGCACCTACACCGCCACCGTCTACCCGGGCCCCCGCGGCAACATCGTCTTCAATGCCGCCACTTGCTGGTGGGCCGACGGGCTCGCCGCACCGCCGGGATACCTGCACCCGGCCGCGCACGGCGCCGCGCCCCGCGGGCCGGACCCGCGCGTACAGCGCACCACCACCAATCTGCTGGCGCGCATGACGGGTGCGGGCTGAGCGGGGGCGCGACCACGGCGTCATCCGCTGTGCCGCACCCCCCACGCACACGTCCGCCGCACCGGGCAACGCGGGCAGCGCGGTGCGCGGGCGGTGCAGTAGCGCGCGCCCAGGTCCATGAGCGCCTGGTTCCAGTCCGTCGGCCGGCCGCGCGCGACCAGCCGGTCGGCGATCGCCCACACGCGCCGTTCGCGGGCCGCGCCCTGGCGCGGCCCGCGCAGCCCGAACACCCGCGCCAGCACGCGCGCTGCGTTGGTGTCGACGGCCGCGACCGGGAGACCATACGCCAGGCTGGCGACCGCCCCCGCGGTGTAGCGCCCGATCCCGGGCAGGGTACGAAGCTCCTCGGGCCGGCTCGGCACCTGCCCACCCCAGTCGGCCACGATCCGCCGGGCTGCCGCCTGGAGGTTCCGCGCCCGGGCGTAGTAGCCGAGGCCGTCCCAGCTCTCGCGCACCGCGTCAGCCGGCGCCACCGCGAGCGCCTCGCAGGTGGGATAGCGCGCCAGGAAGCGAGGATAGTAGTCGATCACGCGCGCCACCTGCGTCTGCTGCAGCATGATCTCGCTGACGAGCACCGCATAGGGGTTGCGCTCTCCGCGCCACGGGAGCCGCCGGCGATGGCGCGTGTACCAGGCCAGCAGACGGCGCCGGAACGCCGCCGCCCGCGCGGTTTGCTTCGCTGTGCGCCACCGCCCCGGTACAATGCTCATGGATGGCCGGCTGGCTGCGCAGCAAAGTGTTCGACCTGGCCGCCCGGGTGCTCACCAAGCCCCGCGGGAGCTACACCCTCGTCCTCCCGAACGATCTCGACAACCTGTACCGCCACCTCCAGATCGGCGACGTGATCCTGGTCGACGGCGACCAGCGCGTGAGCGAGGTCATCAAGTACCTGACGCAGAGCTCGTGGTCGCACGTGGCGCTGTATGTCGGCGACGAGATCGTGCGCCGGTCTCCGGCCGAGCGCGCGAAGCTGGTCGCGCGCCATGGGCCCGACGTCGAGCACCTCATCATCGAGGCGCTCATGGAGGGGGTAGTCCCGTCGCCCATCTCCAAGTACGCCAGCTTCAACCTGCGTGTGTGCCGCCCGATCGGGCTGCGCCCGGACGACCTGCGGCGCGTCCTGGACGAGGTCCTGGCACAGCTCGGCCAGAGCTACGACGTGAAGCACATCATCGACCTGGCACGCTACTTCTTCCCGGTGAGCCTGATCCCGCGCCGCTTGCGACGGAAGGCCCTCCAGCTGGGCAGCGGACTGCCCACACAGGTGATCTGCTCGAGCCTGATCGGGCGCGCGTTCCAGAACGTGGGCTTCCCCATCCTGCCGGCGCTCACGCCGGCGCCCGTGCCCCCGGCACCCGCGTCCTGGCGGGACCGGCTGCTGCGACGCTCGCCGCCGCCGTACCCGGCGGTCTTCCGTCGCCAGCTGCCGGCCATCATCACGCCGCGCGACTTCGACTTGTCGCCCTATTTCGAGATCGTGAAGATCAACCTGGTGGACAGCGACACCCGCCGGTTCGACTACCGCCGCATCCGCTGGGCCGACGCCGAGGTGCGCTCGGCGAGCGGCAAGCGGTCGCGCTCGTAGGGTGCGGGCGGCGGTCACTGCGTGGGCGGGGTCGGGGCCTCGTCGGTCGCGCCCTCGTCGCCGTCCCGCGGCGGCGCCAGCTCCTCTGCCAACGACTCGAGGCGTCGGAGCTGCTGCTCGACCTGTGTGCGCAGGTGCTCGGCGGAGCGCGCCATCTCGTGACGCTCGCGCAGGATGTCGGTCACCTCGCCGTGCAGCCGCTCGCGCTCGCCCTGTATCTGGGCGGCCGTGGCCTCGAGCGCGACCAGGCGTTCGGCGGCGGCTCTTGCGGCGCGGCCCCAGTACGCGTATCCCGCCGCCACTCCAGCGACGAGGCCGAGCGCCAGGCCGGCCGCCGCCCATATCAGGCCCTGCCGCATGTCCGGCCCATACCACGCCAGCGCGTCCCCGATCGATAGCCGCCGGCCCGCACGTGCACACGCGTGGGCCGGCGCCACGCTGCTGGTCGTCGTTGCCGGCGGGCTGTTCGTGTTCGACCTCGGACGCTACCCGCTGTGGGACAAGGACGAAGCGCGCCACGCAGAGGTCGCACGCGAGCTGGCCGCGGGCCACGGCCTGCGGCGGCTCTTCCTGCCCACGCTCGAGCTCGAGCCGTACCGCGAGAAACCGGCCGGCTACTACTGGCTGGTGGCGCTCGCATACGCGGTCGGCGGCGTGCAGGCCGGTGCGGCACGCGCCCCGGGTGCACTCGCGGCGCTGCTGGTCGTGCTGGGCGTGTACGCGTGGGCGCTGCCCCGCTACGGCGTGCGCGGCGCAGTCGGCGCCGGACTCGTGCTGGCCACCAGCGCGGGCTGGTGCGGGCTCGCCCGCTACGCCAATCTCGACATGACGCTCAGCGCCTGCGCCGCACTCGGCGTCCTGGCCGGCCTGGCGTGGCTCGAGGGCCCGGCGCCGCGACGCCCGCCGCTGCTGCCGTACGTGAGCGCGGCGTGCGGCACGCTGGTGAAGGGGCCGGTCGGGGTCGTGCTCGTCGGGCTGCCCCTCGCGCTGGCCGTCCTGCTGCATCGGCCCCGGCCGACGTGGCGCGAGCTGGGGCTCGTCCGCGGCGCCGCCGTCGCGACCGCCATCGTCGCCCTGCTCTACCTGCCCATGGCACTCCTCGACGCGAGCTACCTGACGGCGTTCCTGTCCACCAACGCGAGCCGCTTCGGTGCCAAGGCCCGGCACGCCGAGCCGGTGTACTACTACGCCATCGCACTCCCCCTCCTCTGCCTGCCGTGGACGCTGTTCGCCCTGCCCGGGCTCCGCCGCGCGCTCGCGGAGGCGCGCGGGCGGGCGTTGCTCGTGTGGGCGGTCTCGGTGCCCGCCGTCCTCACACTGGCGCAGGGGAAGCTCGCCACGTACGCGCTGTCGGCGCTGGTGCCGGTGGCGTTGGTGGTCGGACCGGCACTGGCCGAGCCCCGCGCGGACGAGGCACCGGCGCTCCGCATCGGCGGGTGGATCATGACCACGCTGCTCCTGGTGGCCGCCGTCGCCGCGCCGTGGGCCGCGCCGACGTATCCGGTGTCGGGCGGCGCCCGGGCGCTCTTGACCGCCGTCGCCCTCGGGTGGGCGCTCGCCCTCGGCGTGACGGTGTGGCGCGGTCAGGCGACGCGCGTCCCGGCACTGGTGCTCGGCGCCGTGTTGGCCGTCTCCGTCCTCGGAGTGCGGTGCGTGGTGCCGGCGGTCAGCGCGCTCCACAGCGACTACCTGTCGGCCCGGCTGATCCGCACCCACGATCGGGCCCCGGTCATCTCCTGGCACGCGCAGGCGCCGTCGCTCGTCTTCTACCTGCAGGCGCCGGTGATGCACGTGGAGGACCCCGACCTGGTGCGCGACCTGTTCGCCGGCGCCGGCCCGGTCTTCCTGGTCGCCGGGCACCAGCGCTTCGCCGAGATCGAGATGTTGCTCGGCGACCGCGCCCACGTCTGGCACGCGACGCCACGCCGGCGGCTGTACGCGAACCGCCCGCCGGCTTGAGCGTGGCCAGCGAGGATCATCCATGCCGGGCGAATCGCGGATCGACGCCGGGGCAGCCTGCGCTGGTCCGGTGCTCCGATCTGATCTGAACTCGCCATCTACACGAGGTGGGCGAGAACCTCGCTCGCGGACGCCACCAGGACGCGCGCGCCGTCGATGTCGTGCCAGGTCCACTGGCCGGGGGTTCGAACGATCTGGATCCCGACGTTACAGCCGACGCGTGGCAGGAACGTTCGCCAGGCCGGGGCCAACGACGTATCGCCGCGCTTGGCCTCGATCGCGAGCCACGGTTTGCGATCGCGGACAATGAGGAAATCGATCTCGCGCTTCTGCTTGTCGCGCAGATAGGACAACGAGAAGGTCCCCTCGCCCGTGTCCGTCCAGAAGTCGACGGCCTTCAGCAGATGACTCGCCACCAGGTTCTCGAAGCGCGCGCCAACGTCATCGACCTCGCTCCAGTCGAACAGGTACGCCTTGCCGTCCTTTCGCAGGCTGCGCGCGATGCGCTGCTGCCAGGGCTTGAGCTCGTAGATGTAGTAGAGGTCTCTGAGCCAGCCGAGCCAGCGCGACACCGTGTCATGGGCGACCTCGAGGTCACGCTGCAGCGACGCGACGGACAGGCGCGATCCCACGCGTTCGGGGAGGAGCGTCGAGAGCATCTCGATGCTCGATAGCTCGGGCAGGCGGCTCAGGTCGCGGAGGTCCTCGCGGATCACTCGTTCGATGCGGGTCCGCTGCCACAGGCGGGCTCGGCGATCGCTCGCAGCGAGGAACGGCTCGGGGAAACCCCCGAACCGCTCGAGCGCGTCGAGGATCTCCGCGCCTCGAGTCGTCGCGCGGCGACTGCGTGAGAGCAGGCCGGCCAATGCGTCGTCGGGGGATGAGGGCGGCAGATGGAGCATTTCGCGTACCGAGAACGGGTGAAGGCGCAGATGATAGTACCGCCCGACCAGGCTATCCGAACCCTTCCGATACACGTTGAGCCGCGCGCTGCCCGTGACCAGGACGTCGAGCCCGTCCCCACGGACGTCCCAGAGTCCCTTGACACTTCGCTTCCATAGCCGCGCCTTGTGGATCTCGTCGAGTACCAGCAGCGGGCGCGCGGGCGAGGCGGCGCGACGTCGTGCCGACGAGCCCCCCGACGGCGCGGGCACAAGCAGCTTCGGATCCTTCACCCAGAGGCGCCGCGTTTCGATGTCATCCCAAGTGGCGTACCGGCCGGTCGATCGCTCGGCGAGCAACATCTTTCCGAGGGTCGTCTTGCCCGCCTGGCGGGGGCCGGACACGAAGGCCATCTTGTGGGACGCGAACGCGGTGGCCGCGATGGACGATGCCAGGTATCGACGTTCCATGGTGCTGACCATATTACGATGTGACATGAATATGGTCAATTCTGACTCTGACCAG
>CAZUDO010000111.1:0-15209 GCA_964618895.1 uncultured Binatia bacterium (SeqCode) | reverse complement strand
GTCGTTCATACATGCGGGTATTATAGCGGCAGATTTACCCACGCACAAGAAATCCATGTCGGCGGCGGATCGGGGATCATCGGGCGTGCCGTCGCGGTCTCGACCTCATCGCCTGGCCGGACGCCGCGTCCTGACCTTCCTGGCGGCCGGGGCCTTCGGGCGTCGAGGATTGACTCTGTCGGCCGCAACGGGGGCCGCAGCCGCAGCGCCCTTGGCCATCTCCAGCCCGAAGAGCGCAGAGAGGTCGCCGGCGTCCAGGACCTTTGCCGCAGCGGGTCCCTTCCTAGCCAGCGGGAGGCGCTTGCCGGCCGTGGCGATCAGCTCCTTCTCGTCGACATCGCGCAGCCGGAACAGCAGCCCGGGCTTTTCGTCGAGCCGGGCGCCGATGCCGTAGAGCACCGCCGCGACGTGCTTGCACATCGACGCCCAGTCCGGGCAGCTGCACGCGAGCTTGATCTCGTCCGGAGATGGGAAGAGGCCTGTCCGCTGACGGCAGATGCGCTCCATGACGCCCTTGGAGAGGCGTCCCTGCAGTAACTCGACGAGCGAGTCGATGGCGCCCGCACAGTCCCTGCAGACGGCGCTCCAGCGGGTCTTCGGGACCGCCGCCACCTTCACCTGGATGCGGTAGAGCGCGGACCCGCTCACCCTCGCGGTCACCGCGCCGGGCGCGATCTGCAGGTCCACCACCGATCCGTTGCGCACGTAGCTGCGTCCGCGCGGCAGCCGATTCGCGTAGTCACTGTAGCGCTCGAGGTTGTCGCACCACGCCTTGCCCCAAAACGTCTTGGCAATCTTGCGCCCATCGATTACCACCGGCGAGGCGCGATGGCCCTTTTTCGCGAGCTTCGTCAATTCGCGCGTGGCCTGACGACGACGGGCGGCAACGGGCACGTAAGGTTTCCAGGTCCCGTAGTAGCCCATGCGTCACTCCTGCGATGCGGCGTGAAGGTCGAGCGCGACGAGCTTTAGCAGCGCGGCGTCGTTCAACTCGGTCAGCAGCAGGTCGGCACCGCCTTCGAGCAGATCCTGCGCAAGCTGCCGCTTCGAGTCAATGAGCTGGTCGATTTTTTCCTCGACCGTCCCTCGACACACGAACTTATGCACGAGCACGTTCTTCGTCTGCCCGATGCGGAACGCCCGGTCCGTGGCCTGGTTTTCGACCGCCGGATTCCACCAGCGGTCGAAGTGGATCACATGCGATGCGGCGGTGAGGTTGAGACCAGCGCCACCCGCCTTGAGCGAGAGGACGAAGAACGGCACGTCCTCGTCTTCCTGGAACTGTCGCACCAGCGCCTGGCGCTTCTTAACCTCGGTCTCGCCGTGCAAGACGACCCCGGGCCGCCCGAACACCGAGGCCAGAAAGGCGGCGAGCGGCGCCGTCACCTCGCGGAACTGTGTGAAGACGAGCGCTTTCTCTTGCTTCGCGGCGATCACGGCGGTGATCTCGCGCAGCCGCGCGAGCTTCCCGCTGTCGGCCTCCGCCCAGGCATTGTCGCCGAGCCACTGCGACGGGTGATTGCAAATCTGCTTGAAGCGCATCAGAAACGCCAGCACGACGCCCCGGCGCTTGATTCCATCAGCCCCCTGAAGCTTCGTGTTCAGCTCCGTGGCGAGCTCCTTCACCGCCTGCTGGTAGAGCGCCGCTTGCGTCTTGGTCAAGTGGCAATACGCCTTGACCTCGGTCTTGTCCGGCAGATCGGCGATGACCGTCTTGTCGGTCTTCATGCGCCTGAGGATGTACGGGCGTACCAGCTCGCGCAGCGGCGCGTACGGGTTGTGCGGTCTTTCCGCGAGTCGCTTCGTGAAGCGCGTGAACTCTTTGCCGGAGCCGAGCAGCCCGGGATTGATGAAGTCGAAGATGGACCAGAGGTCAGCGAGCCGGTTCTCGATGGGCGTGCCGGTCAGCGCAATCCTTGCCTGCGCGTCGAGCTGCTTTGCCGCTCGCGTCTGTCTGGCGCCGGGGTTCTTGATCGCTTGCGCTTCGTCCAGCACCGCCAGGTGCCACGCGATCTTCAGCAGCCCGGGGACCCGCAAGAGCGATCCGTAGCTCGTGATGACGAGATCGACATCCGCGAGCGTTTCCTGCTCGAGCGCCCGCAGCTCCCCAACCGGCATCGCCGACGGATGTGCGACGACCGTCTTCAGACTCGGTGCGAAGCGTGCGATCTCCGACGCCCAGTTCGCGAGGAGCGACGCAGGCGCGACGAGCAGACTCGTCCGCCTTCCTCCGTCGCCGTGCCGCTGCCGCACCAGCATCAACGCCAATACCTGTATCGTCTTGCCCAGCCCCATGTCGTCGGCGAGGCACGCGCCGAGGCCGAGGGTCGACAGGAGGTGGAGCCACCGCACGCCCACCTGCTGGTAGGGCCGCAGATTGGTCCTGAGCTGATCACCCGGCTCAACCCGCGCGAGCGCATCGGGGCGACGAAGCCCCTCGAGCGTGTTTGCCAGCCAGGGACCCGCGACGATGCGTGACCAGTCGGGAGCAGCGTCGACTGGTCCCTCGCCCGAGACGTTCGCGCCCGCGAGCAGACGCATCGCTTCGCCGAAGGTGAGGCCGCCATCTGCGGCTGCACGCTCGACCGTTCGAAACTCGTCGATCATGCGGGAGAGCTTGTCTCGACTCACCTCCACCCAACGCCCGCGGACGAGGTGAAGCCCATCGGATCCGGCGAGCAGCGTCGCGATCTCGGCTGCGGTCAGTCGTTCGCCCTCGAGCGTGATCTCCATCTGAAAGTCGAGGAGGGCGTCTCGGCCGAGTCCGGACGGCGCTTTGCCGCCAACGGTCGCGCTCACTTGCGGACGCGGCGGCCGGTTCGCTCGCCACGTACTCGGTACGCGCACGACGACACCGGCCGCTTCCAGGAGCGGCAGATCTGTCAAGAGCCGGAAGGCTTCCGCGGGCGTCCACCGCAGCGGATGATAGACCTCGCCTGCATCGACCATCGTCTTGAGCCACGAACACTGTTCCGCGGCGCGCTGGACCGGCAGGAGCAACGACAGGAGCCGCGTCTTGTTCGCGGCGCCGGCGTACTCGCGGAGGGCCTGGCCGAGCAGCAGGTGTTGGGCCTTCGCGTGCGCCGACAAGCGTGTCGTGTACGTGGCCAGGAATGCGAACGGGGCTTCGTCGTCCTTCCTGTTCTCGGCGAGGTTGAAATGGACGCGCCCGACCAGATGCCATGCCGGGCTCTTGCGTGAGAGGAAGTCTTGAACCGGCGTCTTCGACTCGGACAGCTCCAATTGAAACGCTACGTCGAGCGCGTCCCAGAGCGCCTGAAGGACGGCGGCCGTCAGATACTCCGCACCGGTCATCGGCGGCGCAGCCGATGCGAGCAACGCGAGATCACCAAGCGGTGGCGCCGGGATGCGTCCCGGCTCGCGGCCATCGCCGACCTCCGGGAACGTGCAAACCGCGGTCACGTAGCGCGCGCCGAATTCGCGCCAATAGCCGAGCACGGGC
Source organism: uncultured Binatia bacterium (SeqCode) (assembly GCA_964618895.1). Lineage (GTDB taxonomy): Bacteria > Desulfobacterota > Binatia > DP-6 > DP-6 > CAZUDO01. The sequence continues at coordinate 11,746 of CAZUDO010000111.1, read as the reverse complement.
GGCAGGGCCGTGCCCACTTCGCCTGCGCCGAGCTGCAGCAGACCGTGACCGTGGCCGCGCCCAAATGCTTCCTGGAGCCTGCGCGACACCTCGGGTGGCAGCGCCGGCGCGTCATCCACCGGCGCGAGTAGCAGACGGCCGTGAGGCGTCAGGATAGGGCCCAGCGAGGCCGGGGCGTTCGTCAGCACGTTCGTGGGCTCAGATCCTGTAGAGAGTCTCATTACGTCACCCGAACGCCGCCTCGACATCCCGCTCGCCCGCCACGAGCGCCGCCACCAGAGTGCGGCCCGGCATCGGCAACGCCCCCCACGCCGCACGCACCTCGTTCCACACCCGGACCTGAAACGACTTCGCCACGGCGCGGAACGGATGCCCGAGAAGCGTCCCCTCGTACAGTGCACGGCCGCGGTCGAAGGCCGCTTCGTTGAAGAGCCGCTCGCCGCGCGCGTACGCGTCGGCATGGGCCTGCGCGTTCGCCCTCATCAACGGTGGGAATACGTCGAGAATCGCCCCGAGCAGCGGCGTGAGACGCGCGTCGAGTGTGATCGCGCCGCCGGCAACGGCGTGGCGTCCGTCGCGGATCGCGCACAGCCAGTCGTACGTCCGGGGCCCGCGCCGCCGGAGCGCCCGCGCCGCGCTCGGGTCGGTGAGGTTCATGGAGAGCTGCCCGTGGACGCTTGCGTCCGCAACGGTGAACCGCTCCCCGAGCAGATACGGTCCGGTCGCGAGGGCATGCTCGACCCCGTCGACCCAGCGCTGCCAGATCTCGACGAGGAGCGCGTGCGTCGGAGGAAATCCCGCCCGCGATGGCGGGGTCAGCCCCGCCGGTAACCCGTCGACGGCAAAGCCGGCTGGGGCGACGCTGAAGAGGTACGGCAACCGACGGACCTGACGGCGCGCGAACCAGGCGGCGAAGAACCTCCCCGTGCCGGGTGGCAGCAGCGGACGATACTCGGCGGCCAGGCGGGTACCGGCACCATTGTCGCGGGCTGCCACGACCCAGCGGTGGTGGTGCACGAGGTAGAGGCCGACCTCGTCGAACGCCTCGTCGATCAGGTGCGCGACGAAGGCGGCCGCGGGTGCGACGGGAACGCAGGGGCCGAAGGCGGGGGCGTACCGCTCGTCGATCCAGTGGGCCAGAGCCGACGAATCGTAGAGGACGCCACCATCCGGCGTCAGGAGAAAGGGAACCAGTGGATACTCGTCGAGCGGGTCGAGACGCGGCGGACGAAACGCGGTGCGCGCCCGCTTCGCGGTGGCCACGCGGTGAGCGACACGCAGGGTCTCGAACCGCCCGCCGTCGCGGGGGAGGCGTCGGAACGGCAGGCCGGCGTACGCGAGCAGCGACTCCAGCTTGAGGAGAAACGGCGACAGCTCAGGTCCCCAGACGATGTAGTCCGACATTCTCCGTTGGCCGATCCGCTCCGCAGCTGTGTACCCGGGGGTGGGCAAAGTCGGCAAGCTGCGCACGTCACGCCAACCGGCTCGGCGTCGAATGGGAGTTCTCCCAGGTTCCCGTGTTCTCTGTTCTGCTTGAACCTGACGCCGGGGGGCGGTTATGGTGACCCCGTGCGCCGTGCATTCGTTGCCGTCAGCGTCCTCGGGCTCGTCATTGCTGTCAGCCTCTCTGTCGGGGTTGCCAAGCCGGACCTCCGGCCGGTGGTGCTCAGGGCGCGGGCCGGACATGTGAAAGAGGGTGACGAGAAGCAGACCTGCCATCGGCTCAACTTTCCGCGGAGGCAGGAGATGGCGATCAACCGGGTGCAGATGTTCGTGCGTGGCGGGAGTCACCACGTCCACCTGTACCGGCCGGCGGCCGGCGAGCTCGAGTACCCGACGAAGAACTGCCCGTTCTCGGTCGACTTCCAGAAGTGGCAGCTGGTGGCGGCGACGCAGAATCCGCTGCTCGACTGGCAGCTCCCGCCCGGCGTAGCGATCGACATCGGCCCGCGGCAGCCGCTCATGATCCAGACGCACTTCGTGAACACGGGCGCGCTCGACGTAAAGGGCGGAGCGCGTGCGAAGATGAAACTCTACCCCGTGGACCCGTCCACGGTGACCGCGTACGGTGGCGCGCTGTTCGGCCAGGATCGGACCGTGGCCGTACCGCCGGGCGATACCACGCTGATCAGCCGGTGTGCGATGACGGGCCAGGGCGCCGCCGCCCACGACATGACGATCATGGCACTCACGGGTCACTACCACTTCCGCGGCGTCGAGTTTCAGGTCTACCGGGTGTTCGCGGATGGCAGCCTCGGCGAGCTGATCTACCAGCATCAGGGCTACGACGACCCGAGCTTCCGGACGTACCCGGACACCGATCCGCTGGTGCTGAAGGCCGGCGAGGGGATCGAGTGGTGGTGCCGCTACCGCAACGACACCGGCGAGACGTTCAAGTTCGGCGCCAACACGGCGATGAACGAGCACTGCAACCTCTTCGGCTTCTACACCCCGACGGACACGCCGCAGGAAGCGATGGCCTGCATCCACCGCAAGATCACGGTGAACGGCGTCGAGCAGGATGACACCATCCGCTGCGGCCTCGATGGCGTCGAGTGCCCACCGCCCCCGCCGCCTCCGCCCGCGCCGTAACGCGGCTCGTACGGGCCGCACCCGAGCGCGACCGACAGCTCACGTCGCACAGGCCGCGCGCTCTGACCCCGGTCGCTTGACCGCCCCGCGCGGCGTGTGGTCGGCGGCTGGAAGGCTGAGGCCAGCAAGGTCTTGTCGACTCGGCCACGCGCGCCGTGCTACGGAGCCGGAGTCGCGCGGCGGATCGCATGAGGTCGGCACGAGAAGCGCTCGAACAACTCGAGGCAGGCAACCGGCGATTCGTCGCCGCGCGCACCGTCGACGACCCGTCCAGCCGCAAGCGTCCGGCCGACCTGGCGACGGGGCAGGAGCCCTTCGCGATCATCCTCGGCTGCTCGGATTCGCGCGTGCCGGCGGAGATCGTCTTCGACCAGGGCCTGGGCGACCTCTTCGTGATCCGCGTCGCGGGCAACATCGTGGCGCCGTCGCAGGTCGGCAGCGTCGAGTTCGCGGCGGAGCGGTTCGGCACGCGGCTGGTGGTCGTGCTCGGGCATTCCCAGTGCGGCGCCATCCTGGCCACCGTCGAGCAGCTCCGTCAGCCGGCGGAGATGCAATCGCGGAACCTGCGCGCGATCGTCGACCGGGTGCGGCCGTCGGTCGAGGGGTTGTTCCGGACCGAGCTGCGCAACGACCCCGAGGCCCTCGTGCGGCAGGCAGTGCGCGCCAACGTGGAGGCGGCGGTGAACCACCTGCGCCACGGGTCCGAGGTGCTCGAGCAGCTGATCCGCAGCAACGGCCTCGTGGTGCTCGGCGCCGAGTATTCGCTCGAGACCGGGGTCGTCGACTTCTACGAGGGGGTGCCATGACCGACCTCGGCAAGGGCGGCGTCTTCACGGTGCTCCTCGTCTGCTGGCTCCTCGGCGATACCGCTCCGCCGATCGACATTTCCCGTGGTCCGTCGCGCCGGCGCGGCCGGGGCTGAGGTTGCCGTGCGGGACGACGAGCAGCGCCTGATCGAGGTGTGGGAGCGGCATCTGCGCTTCGAGTTCACCGACCGCGACGCGGCCGCGACGGTCGCCACGATGGCCCCGGAGAACTACGTCAACCACGTGCCCGTCATGCCCGGCGGGCGCGGCCGCGAGGAGATGCTCGAGTTCTACGGCCGCCACTTCATCCCCAAGATGCCCGTCGACACCCGGATCACGCCGGTGTGCCGCACCGTCGGACAGGGACGCGTGGTCGACGAGATGATCTTCGCGTTCACGCACGACATCGAGATGGACTGGATGCTGCCGGGCGTGGCACCGACCGGCAAGCGGGTCGAGGTGCCGTTGGTGGTCGTGGCACAGCTCTCCGGCGACGAGATCGTCAGCGAGCGCATCTATTGGGACCAGGCGTCGGTCCTGGTGCAGCTCGGGCTGCTCGATCCGTCACGCCTGCCGGTGGCGGGCGTCGAGAGCGCACGCAAGGTACTGGACCCAAGCCGGCCGTCCAACGCGATGATCCGGACCGCGCGGGGCGGCACCCGGTCGGGCTGATCTGCCATGCCGGCGCCATACGAGGGGGGCTGCGTATGTGGTACGAAGGGTTCGTGGCGCTCGCCACCTCGAGCGCCGGAATCGCCTTCAGCCTCGGCTACCCCGACGGCGAGCGCATGCCGCGCGACGAGATGCTGGCGGCCATCGCGCTCGCGTCTGACGCCCTAGGCAATGCGGTCGCGGCTGGCGCGGGATGCACCAGGTGGGTTCATCGCCGTGAAGCTCTGCGGACCGCACGGACGGAACGCGGCCATCTGCCCGTGAGGGGCAGATCCCGCCCTTCCCATTTGTAGCCACCACGGGCGCCGGGATATCGTGTCGCTCGCGGAGTCGCTGCGAGGTCGCCTTGGTCCTGGAGCCTGGCGCGCCGTCGACAGGCTCGGAAATGGAAGACTCGACGAGACCAGAGACCAGCCCTGCGGACGTCGAGCGACGACGTACCGACCGCGCCTCCGCGGCGAGCACCCCATGGGCGTCGCGCCGGACGTTCGCGATCATCTCGCATCCAGATGCCGGCAAGACGACGCTGACGGAGAAGCTGCTGCTCTTCGGGGGCGCCATTCGCCTGGCCGGTCAGGTGCGGGCGCGCGGCGAGCGCCGCCGCACCCGATCGGACTGGACGGAGATCGAGCGGGCGCGTGGCATCTCCGTGTCGAGCTCGGTCATGACCTTCGAGCGCGACGGCGTCACCTTCAACTTGCTCGACACGCCGGGCCACGAGGACTTCAGCGAGGACACCTACCGCACCCTGACCGCGGTCGACTCCGCGATCATGGTGCTCGACGCGGCCAAGGGCATCGAGAGCCAGACGCGCCGGCTGTTCGAGGTCTGCCGGCTGCGCGACATCCCGATCATCACCTTCGTCAACAAGGTCGATCGCGAAGGTCGGGACCCGCTGGCGCTGCTCGACGAGATCGTACACACGCTGGCGCTCGACGTGTGTCCGGTGGTGTGGCCGGTCGGCATGGGCGCCGACTTCCACGGCTGTCTCGATCTCCGCGCTGCCCGCTTCTTGACCTCCACCGGCGGTCCCGGGCGGCCCTACGACGAGGCGGTCCAGTTGACCGGGCTGGACGACTCGGAGCTCGACCGGCGCATCCGGGCCACCATCCTCGGTGCCACCCGTGAGGGCGCTGCCCTGGCGTGCGCGGCGCATCCCCCGCTCGACGTTGCGGCCTACCGGGGCGGGCACCTGACGCCGGTCTTCTTCGGGAGCGCCCTGGCGGACTACGCCGTCGCGGAGCTGCTCGACGCGCTGGTCACGATCGCCCCGCCCCCACGGCGCCAGCCGGCCGAGCCGCGGGGTGTCGGGCCGGAGGAGGCGCGCGTCACCGGGTTCGTGTTCAAGGTGCAGGCCAACATGGACCCGAACCACCGCGACCGCGTCGCCTTCGTCCGCCTCTGCTCGGGGCGGTTCCGGCGCGGCATGAAGCTCCGGCACGTGCGTACGGGGCGGCCGCTCGCCGTGCACAATCCCATCTTCTTTTTCGCGCAGGAACGCGAGCTGGCGGAGCAGGCCGAGGCCGGCGACATCATCGGCATCCCAAACCACGGGACCCTGCGGGTCGGCGATACGCTGTGCGAAGGAGACGACGTTCGCTTCACCGGCATTCCGAGCTTCGCCCCCGAGATCCTGCGCCGCGTCCGGCTGGACGACGCGCTGCGGACGAAAGCGCTTCGCCGGGCGCTCGAGGATCTCGCCGAAGAGGGCGTGACCCAGGTGTTCCGTCCCCTTCTCGGCGCGCAGTGGGTCGTCGGGGTCGTGGGGCAGCTCCAGCTCGACGTCCTGGCGTCGCGCATGGCGTCCGAGTATCGCATCGCGGTCACGTTCGAGGCGTCGCCACACGAGACCGCACGGTGGGTCGCGAGTGACGACCCCACGCTCTTGAAGCGATTCATCGAAGAGCGCCGCGCCACCATGGCGGAGGATCGCGACGGCGCGCCGGTGTTTCTCGTCCGCAACGCGTGGGAGCTCGAGCGGACGGCCCAGGAGTGGCCCGGCCTGCGCTTTCTCAAGACGCACGAGCAGGCCTGAGCGTGCCGGAGGTTCCCCACACGTCCCTGACCTCAGACGCCCTGCGCCGTTTGGCCGAGGAGTTCGTCACGCGTGACGGGACGGACTACGGGCGGGTGGAGAAGACACTCGACGACAAGGTGGCGGCCCTGCTCCGTCAGCTCGAGCGCGGCGACGCCGTGATCGTGTACGACGGCAGGAGCCAGACCATCAACATCGTTGCGAAGCGCTGACCGCGTGTCACCGCGGTCGGTCAGGCGGCGGAGACGAAGTACGTGCGCACCGCGTGCGCGAGCGCGTCGGGGTCGAGCTGCGGCGGCCGTTGCTCGTAGCGCGCGGTCCAGCATACCTGGTTGATGATGTCGCGCGCGTAGCACGGGCGCAGCTCCTGCCCCAGGTCGGAGGCGATGGTCTCGATCAGCTTGTCGATCAGGGTCCGGTCGTAGGCGAGCTTGTTCTCGCCGCAGACCCGGCGGCAGATGTCGTGGAACTGCGCGCCGGTGACGTTGCCGAGCCGGATCTTGGTCTGGATGCGGCGCAGGAACGCCTCGTCGACGAGCTCCTTGGGGTCGAGGTTGGTTGCGAAGACGACCAGCACGTCGAACGGGATTTCGATCTTCTTCCCGCCGGCCAGGGTGAGGAAGTCGATGCCACGGTCGAGCGGCACCACCCAGCGGTTCAGCAGCTCCTCGGCGCGGACGCGCTGGCGCCCGAAGTCGTCGATGACCAGGAGCCCGTTGCTGGCCTTCAGCTGGGCCGGGGCGGCGTAGTATTTGGTGACGGCGTTGAACTGGAGGTCGAGCATTTCGATCGTGAGCTCGCCGCCCACGACCACCCGGGGCCGGCGGCACAGCACCCAGCGCGCGTCACCGTCGTCCGTGGCCGGGTCGTCCACCTTGGCGTGCACGAGCGGGTCGTGGATCGTGATGATCTGGCCGTCGTGCTCGACTGCGTACGGGACCCAGACGTGCTGCACCTCGAGCAGGCGGAGCAGCGTCTCGGCCACCGTCGTCTTGCCCGTTCCCGACGGGCCGTAGAGGAAGAGGGCCTTGCCCGACACCAGGGCCGAGCCGAGCTGCCGGAGGACCTGCGGCTCGAGCACGAGATGGGCGAAGGCCTGCTCGAGCGCTTGCGGGTGCACCGTCATCCGGCGAACGGTCTGGGCACGGACCTGCCGCACGTAGTCGTCGAGCGCCACCGGCAGCGGGCCCACGTACTGGTTGATCGCGAGCGCGTCCAACGCGCGCACCTTCCCCTCCGTCGTGAGGACCAGACGGTGCACGCCGCTCGACATGCCGGTCGCCTGGCAGAGCTGCTCCCGGCGGAGCTGCTGGCAGAGGTCCTCGACGATGCGCAGCCCGACGCACAGCTGCTCCGCCAGGTCGTGGAGGGACGCCTCACCCAGGAGGTAGACGGTCTTGAGGGCGAGGTCCTCGAGAACCTTGCGCGCGATTTTCATCTCCTCGACCGTTCGGGGCGCTTCGATCCGCATCCTGCGAGCTGCCCCGTGCAAGCCGGAGGCCACGTTGCGCGTTGCACGATCGGGCGTCGCCGCTACGAAGAACGGCAGATCTTGCCGGTTGGGTGGAGGCTGCCCGCCCGGAGGGGGAGCGGGGCGTCCGGTGCACCGGACGCCTGCTTGGCCCGTGATGCAATCGTCCTTGCTGGGGAACTTCTTCCCTTCGCGCAGCATCGAACCGCCGGTCAGGAACGCCGCCCTGACGAGGTCACCGTAGGTGATGTTGTTGCGCTGGCGGATGAAGCCGTTGGGGTGGCAGCTGGTACCGCCGCACGAGGTCTTCATGGCATTGCTGATGTCGTCGCTCCTGACGATGTCAGCGGTGTTGGGCGCCGGCCAATCCGCGTCACCCTGGAAGCACAGCCACTTCGGGCCGCCCTTGCTCGTGCACTCCTGATGCGGGCTGCCGCACGGGAACCGGGGGCAGGTCCCGGGGAACACGCTGCGGGCGGCGGTGCATGCCCGCATCCTGCGGGTGAGGCGCGGCAAGTACCGCGACTTCAACGACGTCCACTTCTCGGAGAAGCTGGCGGCGGAGACGCCGCCGCTGGTCGTCGGGGTCCGCACCGTGCGCCGCCTGCTGCGGGCGGCCGGCGTGGGCGCGGTGCGGTGTCGGCCTTCCCCCGGAACACGCGCCGCGCTATGAAACGCCCGTCGGTGTTCGACGCGTACCCTTTTGGGCTCCTCGGCATCATGGCTGGCAGGCGGGCGGCGTGGGTTCTGGGGGTCATCCTGACGGTGGTGGGGCCGAGCCTCGGCCGCGCGCAGACGACTTGCACCGACGCCCCGGGGATATCCCGCGCGCGCTGCGAGCTGGAGGCCGTTCTGGCGGCGCCGCTCTGCGATCCCATCGACGCTCGCCTGGCGTCCGCCGTTGCCCGCCGGCTGGAGGGCGCGCGGCGGCTCCTCGAGCAGGCGGGCGCCACCACCAGCGCGCGCCGGCAGGCCCGCCTCGTCCGGCGCGCCGGGAAGAAGCTCGGCGGCGTACCCCGGCGGACGGAGCGTGCCGAGCGCCGGATGCTCATCTCGAACGCCTGCCGCGCGGCCATCGACCAACGCGTCGCCGTGGTCCAGGACGCGCTCGCCGCCACGCCGACCGTCACCCCGCTGCCGGGCCTGCCCGACTACACGGCCGGCTTCGACCGTTGGTTCCGCCTGAACGCCAACCCGATCCCGCGCGGCGGTGCCCACGGCGGCGCGAAGAACGTGTACGTCAACCGCACCCGCGATCAGTTCGCGCCCGACGGCGCGCAGCGGTTCCCGTATCCCGAGGGCAGCATCGTGGTGAAGGCCGCGCTCTCCCCCGGCGGCGACTTCATCAACCTGGTGGCCATCATGCGCAAGCGCGCCGGCAGCGACCCGGCGAACGGTGACTGGACGTTCATCGAATTCTCGCGTGCGTCGGCCAGCGGGCAGTTCACGCTGCTGGCGCGCGACGGGGCGTGCTGGGGCTGTCACGCCGACGCACGGGCGATGGACCGCGTGTTCACGCCGCTCGAGTAGCGCGCAACGGTCGTGGGGCCCCCAGCTGGGCGCTGGAAGCCGGGCGCCGGCGGGCGTACGCTGGCTCGTGATGGCAGAGGTCAGCCCCGAACAGCTGCGCGAATGGGAGGCGGAGTTCGAGGCGGCGGCCCGGCGTCCGCTCCGCACGCGCCTCCGCTACGCGTTCATCCGCACGTACAAGCCGGTGCTCGACGACGCGACCTACCGCTCCTTCGACACCACCGCGGAGTACCGCCGGTGGTGCGAGACGGCGCTGCCGAGCTGGCTGGGATATGGCCGCGCGGTTTGACTACACCCAGGCGACGGAGATTCGCGACGTGTTCGGGCGGCACGGCGTACGCTATCTCTTCATCGGCAAGTCCGCGGCGGTTCTGCTCGGGTTCCCGGACACCACCCAGGACGCGGACCTGTTCGTCGAGAAGACGACCGAGAACGGGCGCGTGCTGGTGGCGGCCCTCCGGGAGCTGGGCTTCCTTCTCACGGCGACGCACGAGGCGGAAATCGAACGCGGGAAGGACTTCGTGCAGTTGAAGAACGGTCCCTTCGACCTCGACCTCGTGTTCGCGCCGGACGGCATCGAGACCTTCGCCCACGCCTGGCAGCGACACGTCGAGGTGGAAGGATTCCCCGTCTGCCACCTCGACGATGTGATCGCGAGCAAGGCGGCGACGGGCCGGGCCAAGGACCGGGAATCGCTGCCCCGCCTGCGCGCCTTCCGCGACTACTGGCAGCGACACCGGTGAGGCGGGTGCCCCGAGACGAGCATCGGGCTACCGGCCGGAAATCTTGGGCCCGACCCGAGACGAAGTCTGCTTTGAAAGTCGCGTTCAGGCGGCCGGCATGACGCGATACCCTTCGCGCTCGAGCTCCTTCTCGATCGCCGCCATCGTCGGCCTCCCGCACGGTCAACCAGGCCAGCGCGCTCCGCGAAGGGCAGGGCTGCGATCACCGCGCCGCCCTCCGCACCGCCGTCGCGCCCAACGTCCACAGCGCCTCGATGGGCAGTGCCCAGATCTTCGGGCCGAATTGCACCGGTTCCTCACCCGCATAGAGAACGATCCCGCGGACGAACCGAGCACCCGCCGCTGCCGCCAATGCCTCCAGCCCGGCCACGTCGCGGCGCTCCACCGTTGCGCCCGCCTTGACCTCGATGCCGACCGCACGACCGCCGCGTGCTTCGAGCACGAGATCGACCTCGACGCTGCGGCTGGTGCGGTAGTGATAGGGGGTGACGTCGAGCCGTGCCCAGGTGATTTGCCGAAGCAGTTCCGTCACGACGAAGCCCTCGAAGAGCCGACCGCGTAGTCGGCCGTCACTGTCGACCGTCGTGAGGTCGAGGCCCATCAGGTGCGCCGCCAGGCCGGGGTCGACGACGTGGATCTTGGGCGCACGGGTCTCACGACGACTGCGCGTGCGGGACCAGGGCTGTAGGATGCGCGTGATGAACATCGCCTGGAGCGTGCGCAGATAGCGTTTGACGGTCGTCTCGGGGATGCCTGTGTCGCTGGCCAGCCCGGCATAGTTGAGGATGGTTGCGGTCCGTTCGCCGACGATCCGCAAGAGGGACCGCATCCGGTCCAGATCCTCGATGTCGGTGAACACCTTTACGTCCCGCTCGAGCGTGGTGGTGAGGTAGTTTCGGAACCAGCGGTCGCGTGGCCGCTGGTCGGTGCGCTGCACCGCCTCGGGGTAGCCGCCGCGCACGGCGAGGGTCGCCAGCGCCGTACGGCTCAATATGGAGGGGGCGACCGTGCCAAGCTGAGTGGCGAAGACGGCATCCACGAAGCCTTCTCGGCGCCCGTGCAGTTCGCCTTGGCTGAGCGGCCACAGGGTTACGATCTCGACGCGACCCGCAAGCGAGTCGGCCAGTTGCGGCACCTGGAGGATGTTGGCTGATCCGGAGAGGAGGAACCGTCCGGGGCGGCGGTCGCGATCGACGGAGCGCTTGATGGCGCGGAATAGTCCGGGAGCGCGCTGGACCTCGTCGATGACGGCGTGTTCCCCCAGCCCGTGTACGAACGAGACTGGATCGTCCAGTGCAGCTCGCAGGGTGGCCTCGTCGTCGAGGGTACGCAGGCGGCCCTTGAACCCCCCGGCAACGAGTTGGTGGAGCAGGGTACTTTTGCCGACTTGCCGCGCGCCTTGCACGACAACGACTGGCGTGTCGGCCAGGGCCGTCCGGACGGTATCGATAGCGTGGCGCTGGAACACCCACCAGATAGTAGCTGGAGCGTGGATGATCTGCCAGCTTTCGGTGGCTGATCTGCCACCTCCTGGCGGTTGATCTGCCTAGGAACGCGACCGCCCCCCCCGCGGCGCGGGAAGCACCCCCGGCACGCCCGCTAACCCACTCCGGTCGGATCACGCTCGACGTTGCGATCGCGGCGCGGTCGTTTCCCCTACCGTGCGACTCACCCCCCCGGTACGGAGCACGTGTCCTCAAGTACGCCACGACCCCCCCCAATCATGGCCCCCTTGGACAGCAAAGTACCCCATTCAGTCGGTAGATGGGGTGAAGCGGCTGGCCTCCACCCGCACGTGGTAGGCAGAGCCCCCACAATCCCAACGCGGTCAACGCCGCAAGCGAAGAGGAGGCCAGCCGTGGACTACATTGGCATGGACGTGCACAAGCGGGAAACC
>CAZUDO010000110.1:0-11688 GCA_964618895.1 uncultured Binatia bacterium (SeqCode) | reverse complement strand
GCTGGTCACCAACGGCGACGCCGGGATGCAGCGGGACAAGCTCGCACGCTTCGACCTGGCGCCCTGCTTCGATGTCATCCTGATCGAGGGCGAGTTCGGGACCGGCAAGCCGGACGCGGCGGTGTACCACCACGTGCTGGGCGCGCTCGGCGTCGCGCCCGGGGCGGCGTGCATGGTCGGGGACAATCTCGAGTGGGACGTGACCGGCGCGCAGCGTGTGGGCGCGGGGGGCGTGTGGATCGACCGGGCGGGTGCGGGGCTGCCGGCCGGGCACGACGCCCGGCCGGATCGTGTCATCCGCTCACTGGACGAGCTGGCGCACGATTTGCCTTGACGGTCCACTCTGCGCCGTGGGATCACCTCGCGCGTGATGACGAGATTCACCCACGGGACGTTCTCCCTGTTGGTGCTCCTGCTCGGGGTGCAGCACGCGTCCCCAGCCACCGCGGCCGAGCAGCGGATTCGCGGCGGGACGCTGGTCGTGAAGAGCCGCCTGCCCGGCAACCCGACCACGCTCAAGATCCAGGCCGCGGCTCGCGAGCGGCGCAGCACCGCCACCGTCATCGGCGATCCCACTATCGCCGGGAGCGCGGGCGGCGCCATCCTCGAGCTGACGCTGAACGGCGCGCTGCCGACCTGGCAGGGCTTCCGGCTCACGCAGGGAACGACGCGCCGCGGGGCACCCTTCTGGCGCGCGCTCGGCACGCTCGGCTATCGCTACGCGGACCCCAAGGGCGAGCGCGGTCCGGTGCGCGCGGTGGTGATCAAACGCACACCCGACGGCAGCTTCCGCCTGCGTGCCACGCTCCACGGGCGGCAGGGTGGGCTCCGGCTTCGGCCCCCGGATCCGGGCACCGACGGCGCGCTCGTCCTCCGGCTCGCGGGCGGTGACACCTACTGCGTGCGCTACGGGGCCGACGCCAAGCGCGAGAACGACGGCGAGCGGTTGTTCCGGATCGCCCGTCCGATTGCCGAAGGCTGTCCCACGTCCGGCTCCTTCCTCGCCCTCAGTTACAACGTCGCCGGCCTGCCGGAAGGCATCTCGGGGTCGCATCCCGCCACCAACACGCCGCTCATCAGCCCACGCCTGAACGGCTACGACCTGGTGGTGGTGCAGGAGAGCTGGCAGACGCCCGACCCGAATCCGCTCGCGCCGACGCGCGTCTACCACGAGCTGCTGGTCGCCGACGCGCTCCACCCCTACAAGTCGGTGCCGGCGCCGCAGCCGCTCGGCGCCGATCCGGACCGGCCGAGCGCCCAGGTGAGCGACGGGCTGAACACCCTGTCCTGGTTTCCGTTCGAGCCGGTCGTCCGGGTCGCCTGGGACGGGTGCTTCAACAGCGCCTTCGACTGCCTCGCCCTGAAGGGGTTCAGCGTGGCGCGCACGACGCTGGCGCCGGACGTCCTGGTCGACGTCTACGACCTCCACATGGAGGCCGGCAGCCAACCCGAAGACGACGTGCTCCGCGACGCCGGCGTGACCCAGCTCGCGACCTTCATCAACAGCTACTCCGCCGGCCGGGCGGTGATCGTGGGCGGCGACTTCAACCTGCACACGGACGACGAGCCCGATGCGTCACAGTTCCAGCGCCTGCTCGCCGAGACCGAGCTGCAGGACGTGTGCGCCACCCTCGGGTGTCCGGAGCCGGGGCGGATCGACAAGTTCCTCTTCCGGAGCTCCGCCGCGCTCACCTTCACGCCGCTGTCGTGGCGCTTCGAGACCGACGTCTTCCGGGGCGACGACGGCGAGCCGCTGAGCGACCACGACGCCCTCGCCGTCCGCTTCGCCTGGACGTTCGCCGGTCCGTGACGACGTCCCGCGCCGGCGCGGGTCAGTCGTGCTCGTGCTCGCGACGGTGCTTGTCCGCTGCGCTCCCGGCTTGCGGCCGCCCGGCCGCGCGCAGTAGGACCGGCCCATGAGCACGATCACGTACGCGCCGCGGGACCACGTCGCCGTCATCCAGCTCGACGACGGCAAGGTGAACGCCATGGCCATGCCGTTCTTCGACGGCCTGAATGCCGCCCTCGACCGGGCCGAAGCGGAGAAACCCGGTGCGATCGTGATCACCGGCCGGCCGGGCTACTTCTCCGCCGGTCTCAACCTGAAAGTGCTCCCCACCCTCGCCCCGGACGACCTGCGCACGACCTTGCAAGCCTTCGGACACACCATGCTGCGCGTGTTCACGTTCCCGATCCCGACCGTCGCCGCGGTCACCGGACACGCCATCGCCGGCGGCGCGATGCTCATGTACGCCTGCGACCGGCGCTACGTCGCCGACGGCCCGTTCAAGCTCCATCTGAACGAGGTCGCCATCGGGCTCAACCTGCCCACCTGGGCGATCGTCATCTCCGAGAAGGCGATCCCGCCGCGCTGGCACACCGAGGCCCTGCTGCACGCGCACGCCTACACCCCCGACGAAGCGCACGAGAAGGGCATGCTCGACGGCGTCACGCCGCCCGGGGAGCTCCTGACGGTGGCGCTCGACGCCGCCACGCCGCTCGCCGCGCTCGATCCGACCGGCTACGCCACCACCAAGCAGCGCCAGCGCGCGATGGTGGTGCGCTGGGCGACCGAGCTGATCCCGGCGGAAATGGTGGGGCTGCCGCGGCGCTGAACGCGATCGGCGACGCGCCCGGCATGCCCTTGCCCCGCGGGCACGGACCACGCTACCCCTGCCCCGTGTCCGCGAAGCTCGACCACCTGTTGTGGGCCAGCGCCGATCTCGCGACCGCGGTGGACGCGCTCCAGCAACGCGCCGGCGTCCGGGCGGCGTACGGCGGGCAGCATCCGGAGCTCGGCACACACAACGCGCTGGCGCGCCTGGGGGACCACACGTTCCTCGAGGTCATCGCGCCCGACCCAGCGCTTCCCGCAGGCACGCTGGCACGGCAGCTCGCCGCACTGCCCGCCCCCACCCTGCTCATGTGGGCCGCCCGCACGCGGAGCGCCGAGGAGACGGCGGCGCGGGCGCAGGCGGAGGGCTACGCCGCGACGGTGGTCGAAGGCCACCGCCCGCGCCCCGATGGCGAGGTCGTGCGCTGGACCAACGTGTTCCTCACCGGACACCGCGGCGGCACGATGGTGCCCTTCTTCATCGAGTGGCACCAGGCGGCGCACCCCGCCGACGACGCGGCGGTCGGGCTCAGGCTGGTCTCGTTCGCCGTCGAGACGCCCCGGCCCGAGAGCCTGCGCGCGGTGTTCGCGGCCCTCGATGTGCGGGTGGCGGTGCACAAGGGCCGGCGCGACCGGCTGGCCGCCGTGCTCGACACGCCGCACGGCCGGGTCGAGCTGACCGGACCCGACACCGCCGCATGAGGGTCCCGCCCGTGCCGAGGCATCCGAGCCTCATCCCGCTCTCCCACGACCACCGCGAGGCGCTCGGACTCGCCTTCTTCCTGCACCACCCGGCACCGCCCGGGCGCGAGACGCCGATGACGCCGGCCAGCACCCCGGCGAGCCGGCGCGCCCGCCTGCTCGCCTTCTACGACGCCAATCTGCACGCCCACTTCCGTGCCGAGGAAGAGGCGCTCTTCCCTGCGCTCCGCACGCAGGCCGATCTCGTCGCGCGTCTCGTCGACGACCACGGGCGCCTGGCCGCGCTGCGTGCGCAGGCGGTGGACGCCACCGGGGAGGCGGCGATCCATGCCGCGCTGGTCGCGTTCGCCGATCTGCTCGAGACGCACGTGCGCTGCGAGGAGCGCGAGCTGTTCGCCACCTTCCCGGAAGGCGTGGAGCCGGCCGAAGTCGAGCGCATCGGGCGGTCGATCCGCGACCTCCTGGCGACGCGCGACGCGGCCACCTGCGCCATCACCCGACGCTGACACCCGCCACGTAGCCACTCGCCCACGCCCACTGGAAGTTGAAGCCGCCGATGCGGCCATCCACGTCCAGGAGTTCACCGCAGAGATGGAGCCCCGGGCACACGCGCGACGCCATCGTCTCGAGCCGGACCTCCGTCAGGGGCACGCCGCCGGCGGTCACCTCGGCGTGGGTGAAGCTGCGATCGCCGGCGATCGGGACCGGGAGCGCGGTGAGCGCCGCCATCAGACGCTGGCGCGCGTCGCGTGACAGCTGATACCCGGGCACGCCGGCGTCGATCCCCGCCAGCGCGCACAGCACGAGCGCCAGCCGATCGGGCATCCGCTGGCGCAGCCAGGCCCCCGGCGTCCTGGCCCCCAGCGCGCGCAGCGCGCCGTCGACCGCCGCGGGCGTCTCGTCGGGGAGCCAGCCGATCACCAGCGCCGCCGCCGGGTCGTCGGCGCACGCGTGCAGGTAGTAGCGGCTCACGTCCAGGATCACCGGCCCGGAGAGCCCGACGTGGGTGCACAGGAGCGCATCGGTGAAGGCCGCCAGCCGCTTGCCGCTGCCGGCGCGCACCTCGACCGTCACCCGGGCGGATACCCCGGCCAGGCCGGTGAGTGGATGCGTGCGCGGCAGGCGGAGCGGCACCAGGGCCGGGAGGATGCGCGGCGTCAGCGTATGCCCGAGCGCGCGGGCGACGGTGTAGCCGTGCCCGTCCGAGCCCGTCGTCGGGACACTCCTGCCGCCGGTGGCCAGCACGACGGCCCGGGCCCGGAGGGCGCCCGCGGGGCCGGCGAGCCGGAAGCCGCCGTCACCGGCCGTCACCTCCTCCACCCGCCACGGGTGGCGCAGCTCGACGCCGGCGGCGCGTACCCCCGCGACCAGCGCATCGAGGACGGTGCGGGCACGGTCGGTGGTGGGAAAGAGCTTGCCGGTGTCCTCGCGCTTCAGCGACACGCCGAGGTCGCGGAAGAAGGCGACCGTCGCAGGCACGTCGAAACGGCGCAGCACCTTGCGGATCGCGTGCCGCGAGGCGCCTGCGAAGGCGTGCTCGTCGACAGTGTCGTGGGTCACGTTGCAGCGCCCGCCGCCGGCGATCAGGATCTTGGCACCCAGCCGCGGCGCGCCTTCCAGGATCACGATCCGCCGCTGCGGCCCGCTGCGCCCGGCCCAGATGCCTGCCATCAGGCCGGCGGCGCCGCCGCCGACGATGGCCACCTCCACCCCCTCCGCCACGCCCGCCTACGCCGGACGCACCTGTGCAGCCGTAGCCACCCAGCGCCCGAGCACGCGCGTGAGCTGATCCACGTTGACCGGCTTGGCAACGTAGTCGTCCATCCCCGCCGCGAGGCAGCGCTCGCGATCGCCCGCCAGCACGCTCGCCGTCATGGCGATGATGGGGGTGTGGCGCGCCGCGCCGTCGAGCCCGCGGATCACGGCCGCGGTTTCGTAGCCGTCGCGTACCGGCATCCCGCAGTCCATGAACACCGCCTGATACGGCGTATGCCCGAGGGCCGCGATCGCCTCATCGCCGCTGGACGCCACGTCCACCTGGTACCCGAACCGGGTCAGGAGACGCATGGTGTACTTGCGGATGACGTCGTTGTCTTCGACCACCAGCAGGCGTCCCCGGGCCCCGTCGACCGTGCCCGCCAGGGTCGCCCTGCCCAGCTGCAGCGCCCGCATGAGGAGCGTCGGCCGCACCGGCTTGGGGAAGCACGCGTCGATGTCCGCCGTAGGCACACCCGCCCCGGATAGCACGTCGCCCAGGGCCGCGAACAGCACGACGGGGGCAGCGAGGGCGTCGGGCCGCACGCTCCGCGCCAGCTCGACGCCGGTCGCGTCGGGCAAGCCCGCGTCGACGAGGACCAGGTCGTACGGCTGCCCCCCAGCGGCCTCGACACGCAGGCGGGCGCGCGCCGCCGCCGCCCCGTCGACGGCCTCGGCGGTCGCGCCCCAGCCCCGAAGCTGCATCTCCACCATCGCACGGGTCGCCGGGCTGCCGCTCACGCACAGCACGTGCCGGCCGCCGGCATCCCAGCGCTCGCCCACCGTGCGCATCGACCCCATCGACAGCCCGAGCGGGACCTCGAACCAGAACGTGCTCCCGGCGCCGGGCTGGTTGTCGAAGCCGATCTCACCACCCATCAGCTCGACGAGCCCCTTGCTGATGGCAAGGCCGAGGCCGGTCCCGCCGTAACGCCGCGCGGTCGAGCTGTCGCCCTGCGAAAAGCGCACGAACAGGCGGTCGCGGACCTCGGGCGCCACCCCGATGCCCGTGTCGACGACGCGGACACGGAGGCTTGTGCGGCCGTCGCGAGTGTCGCTCGCCTCGGCCCACACCGCCACGTCGCCCTCGGCCGTGAACTTGATCGCGTTGCCGACCAGGTTGGTGAGCACCTGGCGCAGGCGATCGGGATCTCCGACGACGGCGGTCGGCACGTCCGCAGCGATCCCGCACACCAGCGCGAGCCCCTTGGCAGCGGCCGGCGCCGCCAGCAGCTCGACCACGCCCTCGAGCGCCACCAGCAGATCGAACGGCACCGCCTCGAGGTCGAGCTTGCCCTCCTCGATGCGCGAGAAGTCGAGGATGTCGTTGATGATGGCGAGCAGCGACTCGCTGGAGGAGCGCACCGTCCGGGTCAGGTCCCGCTGCTCCGCCGTGAGCGCGGTCTCGAGCAGGAGATCGGTCATGCCGAGCACGGCCACCATCGGCGTGCGCAGCTCGTGGCTCATGGTGGCCAGGAACGCGCCCTTGGCCTGGGTCGCGCGCAGGGCCTGGTCGCGGGCGACCGCCAGCTCGTTCGCCTGCCGCTCGAGGGCGTCCAGGTGGGCCTCGCGCTCGCACGCGGCGCGGGTCATCTCGCGCGAGATGGTGTGGCCGTAGACGGTCACCGCGCCCACGATGAGGACGATCAGCCCCGCGATCAGGTACTCGAACTTCTCGAGCCTCCGGCCGGCGGTCGCCTGCTCGTCCAGCAGCCGGCGCTGGATGGTGCGCACGTGCCGGCTCAATGTGGTGAGCGCCCGCGTCACCACCGCATACTGGCGGTCCATGGTGGCCATGCGGCCGCCGGCAAGCTCCGCTTCGTCGGCGCGGAAGTGCGCGAAGATGACGTACGTCTCCGCGGCCATGCGCCGGACAGCGGCCCCCACGTCGTCCAGGTCGCGCAGCAGCTGCTGCGCATCCGCCGCCACCGTACCGGGCACACGCGACGCGGCCAGGACCTCGCGCACCTCGGCGATGGCGCTGTCGAACGCCCCCACCGCCTGCTCGAGCCGCCCCTGCTCGTGCACCACGTCGCGCGAGTCGAAGACGTCGTTGCCGGGCGCGTTCACGTCGCTCGCCCGCTGTGCCAGCTCGGAGAACCGATCGAGGAACGCAGCCCACGCCTGGTTCGTCCGCACCGCCTCGGCGTAGGTCGCCGTCAGCCGCCGGGTGAGGTACAGGCTGCCCGTGATCGTCAGCAGGTCGAACAGCGCGAGGCCGAAGTAGACCAGCACCAGCGGACGCACACGACCAGGCGACGTGACCGTGCGAACCAGCGCAGACGACGCGCGCATGACGCCCGAGGCTACCGCTGCTGCGGGGCCATCGGCAAGGCAACGCGTGCGCAGGCGACTGCGACCTCCTGGCGAGATGCCTACGGGACTTCCCGCACCCGTTGACCGTGCCCGGGGCCACCGTGTCATGATCCGCACCCGTGCTGCCCGCCGCCGCCCCGGATACGACCGAGCTGCTCGAGCTGGCTGACGATACCCCCGAGACCCTGCTCGCAGTGTTCGCCGCGCGGGGCTGGGGCGATGGCCTGCCGCTCGTGCCACCGACCGACGCGCGGGTGGCCGCCATGCTGGGCAGCGCCGACCCCGATGAGGTCGCGGGAGTGATCCCGCCCCGCTTCGGCCTCGCAACCCGCCGCGCACTGGCGGTGAACGCGGTGCTCGCGGGCTGCGTCCCCGCCGTGTTTCCGGTGCTCGTGACCGCCGTGCGCGCCCTCTGCCATCCCGACGTGAACCTGCAGGGCGTGCAGTCGACGACCCATCCCGTCGCCCCGCTGGTGATCGTGCACGGCGAGGCGGTCGAGCGTCTCGGCTTCAACGCCGGCTGCGGCACCTTCGGGCCGGGCACGCGTGCCAACGCCACCGTCGGGC
This sequence comes from uncultured Binatia bacterium (SeqCode), assembly GCA_964618895.1. GTDB lineage: Bacteria > Desulfobacterota > Binatia > DP-6 > DP-6 > CAZUDO01. The sequence continues at coordinate 3,734 of CAZUDO010000110.1, read as the reverse complement.
GCGCGCTGCGGCTCGTGCTCCTGCACGTCGGCGGCGCGTACCCGGGCCGCGGCGACCAGGCGACCCAGGGCCAGCCGAGCAAGTACGCCTTCTGCATCGCCGAGAACGCGCCCGAGAGCCCCTGGGAGGCGTACCACCGCCACTGCGGCGTCGACGCCGCCAGCGCGGTGACCGTCGCGTGCTGCGAGAACCCGCACAACGTGCACGACATGGAGAGCGACGACGCCACCCGTCTCCTGACCAAGGCGGCGTCGGCGATCGCGTCGCTCGGCGCCAACAACGCCTGCATCAGTCAGGGGGAGATCTTCGTCGCCCTCTGTCCCGAGCACGCCGCCACCATCGCCGCCGCCGGCTGGCACCGCCGCGATGTCCAGACCTTCCTCTACGAGCGCGCGCGCCTGCCGCGGGGCGAGTTCCTGGCCGCCTTCCGCCAGCGACGCTGGCGGCCGTGGATGCACGCCGACGCACCCGACGACATCCGCCTGCCGATGACCGAGCACCCGGACAACTACCGCGTGCTGGTGACCGGCGGGGCCGGCAAGCACTCGGCGGTCCTGCCGGGCTGGGGCATGACCCGGAGCTGCACGCTCCCGCTGGAGGACGCATGACGACACGCATCTACGCACCCGAAGGCCCGCCCGGCGCCGCGCCGCGTGCTCCGGCGGCCACGCCCGCCGTCCTGGCCGGGCTGCGCGTGGGAGTGCTCGACAACCGCAAGCCGAATGCGCGCCGCCTGCTGACGGTGCTGGCCGAGCGCGTCGCGGCGCGCACGGGCGCGCAGGTGACGCTGGTCACCGAGAAGGCCAACGCGGCCGTGCGGGGCGAGGCCGAGGTGCTCGCCCGCCTGCGCGCGGAAGCGGACGTGATCCTCACCGGGAGCGGCGATTGAGGGTCGTGCACGTCGTGGAGTGTCCACGACCAGGTGGCGCTGGAAGCGATGGGCCGGCCGACGGTGCTGGTGGCGACCACGCCGTTCGCGGCCCTCGCCCGCCAGCTCGGCACCTCGTACGGCATGCCGGGCGTGCGCATCGCGGTGGTCGAGCATCCGCTCGGCGGCACGGCGGATGCGCTCGTCGTGGCGCGCGCGGCGGCCGCCGTCGAGCAGGTGATCGGGCTCCTCACCGGGGGAGTGCCCTGAGGTGAAGGCCGCGGTGTTCACGGGCGACGGCCGGGTCGACGTGCGCGACTTCCCGGCCCCCACGCTCCCCGCCGGCGGCGCGCTCCTCGCCGTAGAGGCGGTGGGGCTGTGCGGCACCGACCTGGCGCAGTTCCATGGCAAGCTCGGCCTCCCGGGCGAGATCTATCCGGTCGTTCCCGGGCACGAGGTCGTCGGCCGGATCGCCGCCATCGATCCCGAGGCGGCGGCGCGTTGGGGCGTGCGCGAGGGCGATCGGGTGGCCGTGGACGAGGTCCTCCGCTGCGGCACGTGCGCCGGGTGCCGTCGCTTCGAGCCCACCTGCACCGGGCTCGCCATCTACGGCATCACGCTCGGCGTGGACGAACCGCCGGGGGTCTGGGGCGGGTGCGCCGAGGTGATGGCCCTCAAGCCGCGCACCATCGTGTATCGCGCCGATCTGCCGGCGCCGGTCGAGGAGATCGCGCTGTTCGAGCCGCTCGCCAACGCGCTGCACTGGCTGGACGTGCTCGGCCTGCGGCCGGGCGAGACCATCGTCGTGCAGGGGCCGGGGCACCAGGGCCTCGCCTGCATGGTGGCGGCGCTCGCGGGCGGCGCAGGCTGCGTGATCGCCACCGGTACCGCCCGGGACGGGGCACGCCTCGCCGCCGCGCGCGCGCTCGGGGTCCACCACACGCTGGTCGTCGACGACGACGATGCGGTCGCGCGCGTCACCGCCATCACCGGCGGGCGGATGGCCGACGTGGTGCTGGACGTGGCCGCGGGCGCGACCGCCACCATCCCACTGGCCGTGCGTCTGGTGCGGAGCCGCGGCCGCATCGGGCTGGCCGGCTTCAAGCACGGCCGGGCCGTCGACGGGCTGGTGACCGACGCGCTGATCGTGAAGAAGATCACCCTCCAGGGTGTCGGCGGGGCGACCGTCGAGTCGATGCGCGCGGCGTTGGCGCTGATCGGCGCGCGGCGCGTCCCCCTCGGGCCGCTCGTGGGCGAGGTGCTGACGCTCGAGCGCATCCCCGACGCCATGGCGCTGCTCGCGCGCGACGTACCGGGACGGGACGCGGTGCGCGTCAGCCTGCGGATCGGCGCGTGATCGACCTCGGCCTCGCGGGCAAGCGCGCCCTGGTGACGGGCGGCGGGGCCGGCATCGGCCGCGCCATCGCGGTGTGGCTGGCGCGCGCCGGCGCCGACGTGGCGATCGCGGATGTCGACGCCCCGGGCGCCGAGGAGACGGCCGCCCGGGTGCGCGCCGAGGGCCGGCGTGCCGCGGTGGTGGTCGCCGACGTGCGCCGGGACGCCGACGTGACCGCCATGATCGACGCCACCTGCGGCGCGCTCGGCGGCCTCGACGTGGCCGTCAACAACGTCGGCATGCTGGCCGGCCGGCACGCCGCGCCGTTCGTCGACCTGGACGGCGACGACCTCCGCGCCATCGTCGAGCAGAACCTGATCGCCACCGCCCTCTCCTGCCGGGCCGAAGCGCGCGCCATGATCGCGCAGGCGACCGGCGGCGTGATCCTGAACGTCAGCTCGGGCGAGAGCCTCCGGCCCGCCCTCCACCTGGCGCCCTACGGCGCAGCCAAGGCCGCCATCAACCACCTGACCCAGACGCTCGCCGTCGAGCTCGGCCCGCACGGCATCCGCGTGAACGCCATGGCGCCGGGAACGACGCTCACCGACACCGTCCACGCCGCGGTCACCCCCGCGTATCTGGCCGCGCTCGTCGAGTCGATTCCGCTCCGGCGTATGACCGAACCCGACGACCTGGCGCGGACCGCCGTCTACCTGGCGTCCGACCTGGCGCGCAACGTGACCGGGCAGCTCGTGGTGGTGGATGCCGGCGCCCACCTGTCGCGCCATCGACCGTCGCGCGACTGACGCGACCGGCGTGCCGGGGTGAGGCCGAACCTGGTCAATCTGTCCGCTTCCGACGTTTGCCCGTTGTCGAGAGCGGCTACGACGGCGACGTGCTCGCGGATGCCGCGATGCGCTCGACCCGCGTCGCGAGCCCGATGACCTGGTCGACGTGTACCTCGAACCGGCTCGCCCACACGAGGGCGAGACCGTACGAATCGATCGAGACGCGCGACCACGCTGCGCCATCCCGTGGGAAGCAGTGGACGGTGGACAGCGATGAGAGATCGGCCTCGTAGCGATTGCCGTCGCTGGCCTCGATCGAAACCCGGGGATATGCGGGTGTCGCCACCGATCGGATCAGCGGAGTGGGGCTATCCACGGGATCTCCTTTAGATCGCGATCCCAAAAAACTCCGAGATGCGTGGCACGCCGCCCTCCCCATGCCGCACCTTCCGGTACCAGGGCCAGTGAGCAGGGGCAATCCCACCCTTGGTCGGCGGCTATTGCCGCTCTTCTCACGAAGCCGGCGCCGCCGCGACCAACGCACCGCGTCAGTGTCGCAGTCCCAAGATCGCAACAGAGCAGGCCTGTCCGAATCCATCCCGGAGGACGAAGCCGCTGACGCGGGGCGTTGGATTCGGAGCCATTCCCGATCGGTCGAGATCGACGCGCCCGCCGCAGGTGCGCGAACAGTGACCTCCATAACCGCGGCGCCGTGACAGTTCTCGTCACGGGCAGCCGCCCA
>CAZUDO010000109.1:0-3153 GCA_964618895.1 uncultured Binatia bacterium (SeqCode) | reverse complement strand
TTCCGGTTCGACGACGAGGAGAGGCACACCGCCCCGCGTCCTTCGAATGAGTCCGAATCGTTCGAGCAGCGCGAGGATCGCCTCGCGCTCGGCGAGCCGCCGCGCACGCGCCGTCGCGGGGACGGGCAGGGCATCGCGGATCGCCGAGCACGCGGCTGCATGGAATCGCTCCCTCGCGACCGCACCATACCACGACGGCAAGGCGGCGTCGACGGCGACGGCGGTCTTGCCGCCGCGCGACGCGCGCGGGCGCAAGTGGTCGAGCCGGTGCCGTGCGTGCGCGAGGCGCGCGGCGACGTCGAGCACGCGGTCGGCGGCGGAGGGCGGTCCCGTCGCGCAGGGGCCTCCGGGAGGCCACGGGAATGCCATGTCCGCCTCGCGGAGGCCGGGGTCCCGCGCTTGGCGGAGCCTCCGCGAGGACCTCGCTCGCGCCGTGCGCGTCTCGAGGCCCGCCTCCTCCTTGAGGTCGCGCATGCCGCGCTCCGACCACGCGTTGTGCTGGGGCGTGCGCGGCAGGCTGCGAAGCAACACCACGCCCTCCCGCTCCGCCCAGGCGCGCAGCTCCTCCGCCCGCATCGGGCCGCCGTTGTCGAGCGCCAGGACGAGCGGCAGGCCGCCGCGCTCCCGGCCGGCGCGCTCGAGCGCGAGCACGAGGTCCCCCGCGCCGGGGGACCCGCCGACCGAGAGGTCGATCGTCCTCGTCGTCGCGACCTCGCGCACGACGACGGCCTCCGTGCCGTGCCCGGCGTGCATCGCGTCGATCGACCAGAGCGCGTCCTTCGCGAGGACCTCGACGTGCACGCGCCGGCGCTCGATCCGCGCCCGTTCGCGCCGGCGCAGCCGCGCCTTCGTCGCGCGGAGCAGCCGCCGGAGCAGCCGGATCCGCACGGGCTCCCCGAGCGCGGCGCGCACCGTCCGGCAGCCGGCCGTGCGGCCGACGGCCCGCAGCGCCCCGGCGAGGAGCCGGCGCGCGCGCCGCCGCTCCCTCGCGGGGCACGGCGGCCGCCCGGGGGCGCGCGGCGACGGCTCCCTGTGCTGCCAGTTGTGGAGCGTCCGCACCGTCACGCCCGCCCCGGCCGCGAGAATACTACGCTCCCCGTGCCTCACCCGCCCCTCCCGGAGCATCCGCCCGATCCGCTCCCGGTCGCTCCCTCGGGGTCCTCCGGCGCGGCGCATGCGGCCTCCCCGCCCTCTCCCGCGGACCCGCCTCCCGGTGCGCGGGCAGCTCCCTCAGGAGCGCGATCAGCCCGTCCTTCGCCTGCGACTCCTTCTCCAGCTCCAGCAGTCTCCGCCCGAGGGCCGACGGATCCTCCGGCCCGCCGCCCGGGAGCGCCTTCCTCGACCGCGGCTGCTTGAGGCACCCCGCCACCATCCCCGCCAGCGCCTGTTGCGACAGTTGCCACACCCGGAGCGGCGGCACCTTCAGCCGCGCCGCCACCTCCGCCTTCGTCGCCTTCCCCACCCAGAGCTCGAGGATCGTCGCGCACGTCTCGTGCGCCCGCTTCCTCTCCTCCTCCGTCGCCCCCTCCCAGAGCGCCCTCACCGGCACCGGCATCGCCGGCACCCGCCGGAAGCGCCTCTTCCGGAAGCGGCGCGTCCGCGGCTCCGCCGCCGCCGCCGTCTCCTTCGTCTCCATGGTCCTCCTCCTCGCGCGCCGAGGGCGCGCCCAACGCCTCCGCCGAGATCTCCTCGATCCCCTCCTCCGTCCGGATCACCACCTTCCCGCGCTCCCCGTGCACGCTCACCTGCCGTTCCCCGACCTGCCCCACGAAGTAGACCCCGGTCCGCGGCCTCTCCCCGACCGCGAGCAGCAGCTCGTTCTCCGAGAGCCGCTCCTCGATCGCCTTCCGCACGAGGTCCTCCGCGCCGAAGAAGCGGTCCGCGGGCACCATCCCGTCGATCCCCTGGTGCGGCCGGAAGTGGTTGTAGTGCGAAAACCAGTGCTCGAGCCGCTCCCGCGCCTCGTCGAGGTCCTGCGGCCGCGCGCGGTCCCACAGCTCCGCGTTGATCGTCTCCCAGAGCCGCTCGCACTTCCCGAGCGTCTCCGGGTGGTGCGCCCGCGACACCACGTGCGCGATCCCCTCACGCGCGAGCACCTTCTGGAAGTCGCTTTTCCCCCGCCAGCTGTAGTACTGCCTCCCCTGGTCCGTGAGCACCTCGAGCGGCTTCCCGAAGCGCCCGATCGCGCCCAGGAGCGCCTCGATCACCATCTCCCCCCGCTGCTGCGACGCGAGATTCCACCCCGCCACGTACCGCGAGTAGTCGTCGAGGAAGACGACGAGGTAGACGCGCTGCTCGTGCCGCCGCAGCACGACGCTCGTGATGTCACTCTGCCAGAGCTCCCGAGGCCGGCTCCGCTCGAAGCGGCGCACCGCCGCCCGGCGCCTTCGCCTCCTCGCGGCCGGCTCCGGCGGAGGGAGCGACTCCTCCGACCGCACCCGCCGCACCGACCCCGGGCTCACCCGGATCGCCTTGAACCGCCTGAGCCAGTCCCGCACCCGCCGGAGCCCGAAGAGGGGGAAGCGCCTCAGGACCCTCGCGATCTCCGCGCGCACCGGCGCCGGCAGCCGCTTCGCCGCGCCCCCGGACCCCCCGCGCCTCCGCGCCAAGGGCTCGAGCGCCTTCGGGCCGCCCTCCTCGTACCTCCGCCGCCAGTGCGACAGCGCCTTCGTCGAGATCCCCCACACCCGCGCGAAGTCCTCTGCCGTCATCCCCGACTTCGCGAAGCCCTCGACCGCCTTCCGCCTCTCCTCCGGCGCGTACGGCCGCCGCCCCGGCTTCCCGCGGTTGCGCGGGTTCGGCCGCGGCTCGAGCCCCGCCGCGCCCTCCGCCGCGAACCGTCGCCGCCACTTGCAAAGGCTCGCCGTGTTGAGCCCCCGCTCCGCGCAGAAGGCCCGCATGCCCTGCCCCGACGCCTCGAACGCCCGGAGCAGCGCGAGCTTCTCCTCGGTCCCGTAGCTCCTCGGCTCCCGCCGCGCCCTCCCCCCCGGCGCGCCGCCGGGGCCGGGCTCCGCTCCGCCCCTCCGGGGCTCCGCTCCGCCCGTCCCCGGCCCTTCGGTCCCTCCCTGTCCGGCCATCGCTACCTCCTTCCGGAGGCGATGGCCCCTCCTGCTACGTCATGTCAAATCGGAAAGGATTACGTTGCACCCCACA
>CAZUDO010000108.1:0-3496 GCA_964618895.1 uncultured Binatia bacterium (SeqCode) | reverse complement strand
AAGACATACCGGCCCCGCATGCCAACACCGCTGAGCCAGAACGTCGGTACGAGCGAATCGGCGACGCTGACATGACGCGCGCAGATCACGAGCGGTCCGGGAGCGAGCGCGTCGAGTCCGTCGACCTCGAACTCGATGTTCGCGGTCAGGCGTAACGCGTCGATGAGTCGTGCGGCCCACCAGCGCTGCAACGCGTAGTGCACCTCGCGATCGTTGCTCCGACCTGCGGCCCACAACGCGGTCGACGCGCACACCCCGACCGACTCGAGCGTCGAACACGCCAATGCAAACGACAACAGCCGCAGTCGCGGGAACCGCCGACCCGACCACAGCAGATCAGCCGCCATCGCGACCGGCGCCCAAACACCCACTGTAGGGCGACATCTTCAATGAGGACGCGAGCGGCATAAAGCGACACGCTCGCTGAGGACGAGTGGGGGCTGCCTTCGGGTTGCCCCTTCTTCGCGCGGGCGATCAAGGTTGCGTCGTCGTAATAGACGAAGGGCCTCCCCTCGAGCTTGATCGGACGCGGGGAGGACCCTCCTTCAAGTGGTGCGAGGCACCGGTGTTGATGGTAGGGACGAACGCGGTCGAGGTCGAACGCGAGCTGATCGACGGGTCCTTGGCCTGCCCTGGTTGCGGTGCCGAACTGCGTCCTTGGAGTTCGGCGCGGTGGCGTGTGATTCGCGAGCGCGACCGAGAGCGGCGCCTCCGTCCTCGCCGGGCGCGTTGTCGCGGCTGTCGGGCAACCCACGTGTTGTTGCCGGTGACGTATCTGTCTCGTCGGCGTGACGCCGTCGAGGTGATCGGCGCGGCGCTGTTGGCGAAGGAGGCTGGGGATGGTCACCGTGTGATAGCGGCGGGTCTTGGCCTGCCGGCGACGACGGTGCGCGGGTGGCTACGCCGCTTCGCTGCGCGATCCGGCGAGATCCGCGCGTATTTCGTGGCGCTGGCGCACCGGATCGACGCGTCGTTGCGGGCGGTCGAGCCGCGCGGTTCACCAAGCGCGGACGCGCTCGAAGCGATCGGGGTGGCCGCGGACGCGGCGGCGCGCCGGTTTGGTCCAACGCCGGTGTGGTGGTTCGTATCTGGCGCCACTGGCGGGGCGTTGATCGCCAACACGAGCTCACCCTTTCGATCGTTTCGCTGAGCGGGCAGCGTCTGGCGATCCCGACGCACCGAGGAGATGCCGGTGGATGACCGCCGACGCGACATCGCGTTGTTCCGTTACTCGCTGATCCGCGAAGCCGCCGATCCGCAGTTGACCCACGCCGAGCGCGGTGAACTCGTGCGCGGGCTCGCGGCGCGCGACCACATCGGCCCCGACGGGCAGCGGGTTCGGGTCAGTCGCGCAACGCTCGACCGTTGGATCCGCGCGTGGCGAGACGGCGGTTTTCACGCGTTGGTGCCCGACCCGCGAGTCGGTGTGCCGACCACACCAGAGCACATCCTCGACGTCGCGGTCGCGCTGAAACACGAGGAGCCGCGCCGAACCGCCGCGCACATCACCGAAGTGCTCGCCACCCAAGGCTGGTCGGTGCACCCGCGCACCGTGCAGCGCCACTTCGCGCGTCTCGGGCTGAACCGGCGCCCCTCGCCTGCGGGGCGGCGTGTGTGGAGTCGTTTCGAGAAGGAACGACCGAACGAGTTGTGGACTGGCGACGCGATGCACGGCCGGTTCTTGATCCGGAACCGCAAACCCGTGCTGTTCGCGTTCATCGACGATCACAGCCGGCTCGTGCCGGGTTGGCGCTGGGGTCTTGTCGAAGACACCGTGCGACTCGAAGCGGCGTTTCGCCGCGGCCTCGAATCACGCGGCGTGCCCGAAGGGGTCTACGTCGACAACGGCTCGCCGTTCGTGTCACGCCAGCTCGAGCGGGCGTGCGCGTCGCTTCGCATCCGCCTGATCCACTCGACACCGGGTGAACCGGCCGGGCGCGGCAAGATCGAACGGTTCTTCCGCACCGTGCGCGACCAGTTCGAGATCGAGGTCGCCGTCGCGGGCATCGACGACCTTGCCGAGCTCAACCGTCTCTTCGGTGGCTGGCTCGAACACGTCTATCACCGACGTCTCCACTCCGAGACCGGGATGAGCCCCCTGCAACGTTTCGAAGCTGTCGGCGCGGTCGCGATCCCGACAGCTGCGGAGCTGCACGAAGCGTTCTTGTGGTCCGAGCGCCGACAGGTCACGAAAGTCGCGACCATCTCGCTGCACGGCAACGTCTTCGAAGTCGACGCTGCGCTTGTCGGCCGGCGCGTCGAGGTCGTGTTCGACCCCTTCGATCTGACCACCGTCGAGATCCGCTACGAGGGCCGGGCGATGGGTCCCGGTGTCGTGCACCGGGTCGCCCGTCACGCCCACCCCCAGGCCCGACCCGAAGAGCCGCCCGAGCCTGTCGCTCCGACCGGGATCGACTACCTACGCGTCGTCGCCGACGCGCACGAGACGCGCACCCGAAGACACATCTCTTACGCCGACATGCCCGAGGGCGAACACGACAACAACGAGGAGAACCAATGACTGTCGACCGGCTCCGATCCCACTACGGGCTTTCGCGCATGCCTTTCGGGCGCGACCTCGCGCCGGAAGCACTGCACACACACCACGGCCACGCGGAGGCCGTAGCGCGCATCCGCTGGTGTGTCACCGAGTCCGCGATCGGCGTGATCACCGGCGAGGTCGGCTCGGGAAAGACGGTCGCGATCCGCGGCGCGGTCGCAGCGCTCGACACCTCACGACACACGATCATCTACCTGCCCAACCCCGCCATCGGCGCGCGCGGCATCTACGCCGCGATCATCACCGCGCTCGGAGGCGTCCCGAGGTATCACAAGGCCGCGCTCATCCCACAAGCCGCCGACGCGCTCGCAACCGAGCGCAACGAACGCAACAAGACCGTCGTGGTCATATTCGACGAGGCACATCTTCTCGGGGCCGACCAACTCGAAGAGCTGCGCCTTCTCACCAACGCCGAGATGGATTCCGCGTCGCCGTTCGCGTGCCTGCTGGTCGGCCAACCGACGCTACGCCGTCGCGTCCGCCTCGGCGCGTTCGCCGCGCTCGAACAGCGCATAGCGCTTCGCTACGCCATGCCCGCCATGGAACTCGCCGAGACCGCCGGCTACATCGCACATCATCTCGCGCTCGCCGGGCGATCCGACACCTTGTTCTCCGACGACGCCATCGCGCTGATACACCAGAGCGCACGCGGGCTGCCTCGCGCTATAAACAACCTTGCGATCCAATCGCTGGTCGCCGCCTACGCCGACAACAAGGGCATCGTCGACGAGTCATCCGCGCGCGCCGCGATCACCGAGATCACCACCGAGTGAACACCCGCGAAGAGACAACAGCGATCGCGCGCGGCCCCCACGCCATGCTCATCGAACGAGTCGCCGCCATCCTCATCCTGCATGTCGCCCTACACTCGACCTAGCGAGCCGGACGGCGATCCAACAACAGGTCGAAGCTTTCCGCACACGCAACAAGGGTCTC
>CAZUDO010000107.1:0-66041 GCA_964618895.1 uncultured Binatia bacterium (SeqCode) | reverse complement strand
AGGGTCAAACGAGACGCTCATCAAGGAGCAGAGCCCCATCAAGGATCGCTCGTTCGTCGCCGACGGGCTCCGGCCCGGTTGCTACGCGCTCCACATCCATGACACGGTCACCAACGAACGATCCCGGATTCAGTTGGATATCGACGCCAACACGAACTGAAGGGTCGGCCGAGAAGTGCACCCCGGGCTCGGCCATTGAGTTCCGGGGCGTCGATAGCTTGGCCCGCCGACCACCCCTGCGGGTCGTTCTTACACTTCCATGCCGGAGGCGGCGTGGAGTACGATCGCCGACCGATCGTGTCACTCGCAACCCGACAGCCGACGAACTCCGTGTTCCAGGTAGGCGGTCTAGATGAGACGAGCGCATGAGGCTCGTGCCCACACTCTACGCCGAACGGCTCGAAGGGAACATTCGCTATCGTCTCGAAGTTCCCGAGCACGACGTGGGTCTGCCGCTCCAGGAGGAGTTCAGCCACGGCCTCGACCGGGCGACGGTTCTCGCATTGCGACAGAGCGCGGACGCGTTGCTGCGGAGCCCGGAATCGCCCGCCTTCCTCGACGAGGCGCGACAGCGTGGGTCGGTGCTTTACCGGACGCTCTTGCCACAGCGTCTACGCGAGCAACTCAAGAGACTGTCGGGACCGCTGCTCATCAGCACATCGCTCTACGGGATTCCGTGGGAGCTCCTGTACGACGACGAGGAATTCTGGGGTGTTCGCTACGCGATCGGCAAACGAATCATGATGACCCGCCCGCTGACGGCGGGCCGCGCTGCCGGGGGGCGATCTCGTCCGCGGGCCCTCGTCGTTGGTTCCGACCCCCGGGGCGACCTTCCATTCGTTCATGACGAAATTGAGCGCATCTGTGGGACGCTCAGGGGTTTCGCTGAGATCTGCTGCGTCAGTGGCTCCATGGCCACCTTCGATTCGGTCACAGCGTATCTACGCGAGGGATTTGACCTGATCCACTATTGCGGACACGTGCTGGCTGGCCGCGCGGGCGGGCCGGCGTTGTTGCTTGCCGATGAGACCCCGCTCGCGGCGGAAGTCATCGAGCCCAATCTTGCCGGGCAGCCGCTCGTTTTCCTGAACGGCTGCGCGAGCGCGCGCGGCGGGGAGCACGAGCCCACCCACTCGTGGGAGGAGCATTTCTCGGGTGTTGCTCATGGCTTTCTCTTCGGCGGCGCGCTGGCCGTCGTCGGCACGCACTGTGACGTGAGCGATCGGCACGCAGCGAGCTTTGCCGAAGGCTTTTACCAGCAGGCTTTGATCCCCCTACCGGTAGGTGAGGCCTTGCGCGGCGCCCGGGAGCGGTGCCGTGCAGATCCCGCTAGTGCCATGTCCCCCACCTGGCTGTCGTTCGTTCTCTACGGCAACCCCGCGCAGGTGCTGCTTCGTCCTGCCGCCGAGCTGGCGACGGTGCCAACCCGGTCCCAGCCACCCCCCGCCGTCGGCACCAGACGCCAAGCCCCTCTGCCACGGCTCCCCCGGTCGACGGCGGTCCGGGCAGGCCTTATCCTCGTCCTTGCCCTCGCTGCGGCGTCCGGGCTCGCCTATAGCTGGTTCCGGACGCCTCGCCCTCAGAGTCAGCTCGTCGTCGGAGTGATGGAGGTTCAGGCTCGTGGGGTCGGAGTCCCCGACTGGATGCGCGAGGTCATCCGTGACGGACTCAACACGATCCTCAGTAAGTTATCCGCCGTGCGCGTCTACTCCCGGCAGAAGATCGACTTCACGCGCGACAAGCGACATCTCAATGGGATCGAGGCAGCCGAGACCCTCGGGATAACCAAGATGATCGATGCGACACTATCGGTCACCGATACCGAGGCCACGCTCGAGGTGCAGATCGTTGACATCGCGAGTGGGCTTCTCGCAGCGTCGGAGCGCGCCCAGGGACCTGTAGGCGGGCTCATCGAACTCCAGAACGAGGTCGTCGTCAAAGCTCTGAAGGCACTCGGCATCAAGCCGAGCGAGGAAGAGCTCAAGACGATCCTCGCAAATCGCACCAACGAAACGCTGGAGACATACAAGCTTCTCAATGAGACGCTCGGTGGGGAGGAAGCGGAGCCGAAGCTGCCCGCCCCCCACGAGCGTCCACCTGGGCCGTCGTCGGGGCGCTGGCGAGCCGTCGCGTTCGCTCAGGAGCCGAGTGCCGACGAGAAGGCGATCCACGCGCTTATCGAGCAGTACCGGAGTGCCCTCGAGCGCGAGGACGTCGACGACCTCGCAAGCATCCAGGCCGAGATGGCGGAACGGCAGCGGAGTGCCCTCCTGCAGTACTTCGCGAATGCCACAGGTCTCGCCGTACACATCTCGGACGTCGACATTCAGATCGAAGGCGACGAGGCTCTGGCTACCTTCACCCGAGAGGACGTCTTCACCGACGCGCCCAGCGGCCGCCCGCTCGACATCGTGATACGCATCAGCAGCGTCCTCGGCCGTCACGACGGAGGCTGGAGGATACTGAGCCTGAAGAAACCGTTATGAATTTCGAGCGAAGCAGAAGGACGGGGATTGACAGATGAGATGTCCGCCGTCTTTCGGACCATATGCGGGTTCGCTGCGCAGCTTCCTCGCTGGCATCCTGACTGCCGCCCTAGTGGGGGGAAGTCCGGCGCATGCAGAAGCGCGCTCTCTCGTCGAAAGGCTCCACCACTTCTTCTTGACTACCGGCTTTCCTGCCCCGAACTTCATTGAGGTCGTAACGCCTGTAGTCGAACGGCTGGCGCTGCGCGGCATCGATTTTCCCGTTACATCCAGCGCCCCGGGGTTCACCTATCGGTTCAATTTCGAGCTGGGTGCTCTAGAGCGCTCCACGGAGTCTTTCGGTCCGGTGTTCGTCGATATACCCGGGACCGTCGGTAGGCATCGACTCGATCTCGGTGCCACCTACCTGGGGGCGGATATTACCGAGTTTGGGGGCACGGGCTTCGGACGGCAGATCGCTATGACAACCGGGCGTTACGACAAAGCTGGCGTCGGTGTTAAGCAGGAGTTCGTAGGCACGCGATTCAGCCTCACGAATCACGAGATATTGCTGTCCGCGACGTATGGCCTGACCGACGCTTGGGACGTCAATCTCCTCCAGCCGCTGTTTTGGAACTCCCTGGAACTCGATGGTGTCTACACGGAAGGCTTCTGCCCACAGCTTCCCTGCAGCAAGAACTTACGTTCTGAATCGATGCCCGTGCATTTCAAGGGGAGCGCCTTCGGCCCGGGGGATACGCTACTACGGACCAAATATCGGGTCCTGGACACCCGGCTTGCGAGCGTAGCAACGGCCCTGACGCTTCGCCTGCCCGTCGGTGGCTCCGGGAACCTTCATGGTCTCGGGGACACCACCGTCACGCCGAGTCTCCTGGCATCTCATGCGCTCGGGGCGCACGAACTACACGGCAGCCTCGGTTTCGAATTCAACGCCGACGATGGTGAGCGGGACCGGGTTCGTTATGCCCTCGGCGGGTCCCTCCGGCCCTTCAAGCGCCTGGCGTTCCTGCTCGACATAATCGGCAGCTCGTCTCTAACCGCCGACGAGTTCGAGATTGTCCGGAGGGCAAACGGACCGTCATTTGCGCAATGGCAGTTCGGCGCTGACGAGTTTGTGAAATCTCAAACGGACACGAAGATCGTCGCCTTCGTTCCACGCAGCGATGTGGTCGACCTCGTTCTCGGCGTCAAGGTGAATCCTTGGGGGAGCATCGTGGGATTCACGAGCGTCATCCTGCCGCTGACTTCCGACGGCCTCCGTGCGGAGGTTATCCCGTCGGTCGGCTTAGAACTAAGCTTTTAGCCCTGGGCATGCGGCCGCGGAACGTTCGTGGCACACGTCTCATTCGCCTGCCACCTCGGGCGTGATCTCGCACGTGCTCGTTAATCTGCCTTTGGGGCAGCGCATCTGCTTCTGCCTGATGACCGTGATCGAACTACCTATCCGATGTACGAATGTACACACACTTATCGCAACACTGTCTCCGTTCCTCAACGCCCGCCGAATCTTCCCGCTGAGCCGGAGTCTGATTCTGGCGGTCCCGTTCCTATTGAAATTCCTGGGGCGTCCCACCTTCCCCTGGCATCGCTCGCCACTTGGCTTAGAAACCTCGACCAGCGCCGTGCACTGCCCCACTTCTCCGGGCTTCAGCTGGCAGACAACCTCGAACCGAGGCTTCTTGACTGCCACCACCTTCACGTCGACTGAGCACACCTGCATGCCGGAACAATGGCCATCGTTGCACACGTCGTTCTCCGAGCAGGGATCGTGATCGTCGCACCTCGTTTCGTGTGGCTGCAATGTATCCGGCGGGCAGGCCAGGCCGGAACCGGTGCAGGTTTCGGCGATGTCGCACGCATCCACCGCGGGTCGGCATGGCTTGTCGTTATCGGGGGACGCGAACAGGTCCGGCGGGCAGGCACCCTCGAGCCCATCACAAGATTCGCTCACGTCACAGAGGTCGGCCGCTGAGCGGCACGTCTCGCCCGCAGGCCGAAGTTTGCAGCCTGCGTCGCAACACGAGCCGGGTGTCCCGTTCGCCGACCCCTCATCGCACTGCTCTCCCAGTGCGAGCTCGACGTGTTGATCGCCACAGCCGCAGCCGGGCACCCGGAAGTGTTGGCAGCCCAGACCCTCAAGGCAACTGTCAGCGCTACAAGGATCTCTGTCGTCGCAGTTCGTTTTGATACCGTCCATACACACTCCGCTGTGGCAGGTCTCTCCTGTCGTGCAGGTCTTGCCGTCCTCGCACAGAACGGCGCCCTCCTGCCCCTCGCAGTCCTGCACCCCCGCCTCATATGCACCCACGTCGCACCGCCCTCCTTGCGGGCGGGGTACAGAGCGCCCGTCCATCCCTTCGCAGGCGGCTCCGGTGCCATCTGGCGGGTTCCCCGCATCTATGGCTGGGCTGCCCGGTAGGAGCGCATGGGTCAGAATATGGACAGGCCCGCCGTTGTCTTGGAGGGATCCCAGCCTCGGATTGACGCCGAAGATGTTCAAAGCTCCGGTGCCCGGCGTGGCTCTGAGGGTACAACCTCGCGACTCCAACTCGGCTAGGGGGAGCCGGAAGATGTTGTAGCCACCCAGTTTGTACCCGCCGGTCCGGCAATCGCCGCCGAAATCGTTCCCACCGATGATACTATTGCTCAAGAGCAATAGCGGAGACTCCGGTGGCGTCGCATCGCTTGGGGTAAGAAGCCCTGTGATCTCGCCGTTGCCCACGTTGTTGGCGATCGTTGAGTTGCTCACAGTGCCCCGTCCATTGGCTATGCCGCCCGAGAACCCGGCCCCGTTTCCACTGATGGTACTGTTGATCACCCGGAGGATGCCGCGATTGTTGTCAATGCCCCCGCCTTGCGCGGCCTCATTCATGCTGATTGTGCTTCCCAGAACCTCCAGAGTGCCAAGGTAGTTGAAGATACCCCCACCTGACTCGAGGCTCCTGTTGTTGCTGATGACGGAGTGCATGACGGTTACTCGACCCGCACCTTTGTCCATGAGGATCCCACCGCCGTGACAGGAGAAGTTGTCGTCCCCAATGCAGGAGATTCGACCTCCATCGTCCGTCGCGTTGCCGTTTCGTACCGTAACGTTCTCGAGATTAAGCGTCCCGGAAACGACGTGGAGGACTCGATCGATGAGATTGGCGTCGATGATGGTGGTGAACGCGTCCGTCCCCTTGATCGTCAGGTTGCCTCTTATGTCGAGATCGCCACTCGCGCCGTAATCCTCGCCTGCGCCGACGATACGGAGGACATAGATGCCCGGGGGCAAGCTGATCGTGTCCTGGCCAAATAGGGCGGTCGTTTCTTGAACCGCCGCGCGCAATGTGCACGCACCCGCGGGGCTGACACACGAACCATCCCCGGGGAAGGCATCGACAGCATCGACCGTGCTGTTCACTGTGAACGCTGCCCCCCAACCAGGCAGAGGCGTCGCGAGCACCACGAGGCATAGGCAGACCACAGACCGAACGGTAGTCGCGACCTCATTGGCAATGGCTATCTGTCTCATGTTGTCACCCTCGAAGATCCTTCGGTCGCCCAAGCTCGTACACGGTTGTAGAACTTGCCGTCAACCAGATCGGAAAGTCGGACCCTGCCTGGCAACGGCTCGCCCAGAGAGGCGAATTCCGGGCGATGCCACGATGACCGGTAGGGAGTGCGACATCCTGTCCGAAGGATTGCGCTATGGGACGGAGCCTCTCCCTTATGCCCCCCTCGGTCAGGAGGTCCGTCAGCGTCGCCGTCCGTGCCTCCCCGATGCACAGGAACATGATGAAGCATGCGCCTGCCAACAGTGAACAGTGATCCAACCCTGTTATCCAGGGGGTAGGATTGATCATCGCAGGCGTTGCGATGACGTCGTCGAAAGATTGCGACCGTCGCCTGGAGGATGCGCGAAAGTGTGTCGACGAAGGCCCCGCCGGGGCGGTGACGCCATTCCTGGCGCTGAGGGAATTCCGGACGCCTGAATGAGCGCGCTGGTCATCGCGATGAGTCGTCGACCTCGCCGAGATGGGGGCGTCACTATGACGGCTCTATCGCGGGGCGTCGGCGCCGTGCAAGGGAAGGGCGTGAGGCGTGGTCACGTGCGTGAGTAGGTCTCTGCAGTATCGGCCCGCTAGACGGTGCCGCTGACAGGATCGACACGAACGCCTCGGTGCAGAGAGCTATAGTTCTCTTGCCGTCGATCAAGCCGCTCCCGAGACGGCGCGGCGAGGGCGCCAGGGCGGCCAGGCTTGCCCGACGCATAGTCATCGCCGGCAAGACGCAGCGGGCACAGGTAGATACTGCTGATACTGCCTGCCACATTGCTCCATGCGGTGCCCTCTCACCAAGCGTGCAGAGAGGATTGCCCGTTGTGTGTCGACCGACTGCTCTGCCGGCGCGTGCCCAGGCGGTCCATCGGCGGGTCGTTCGTCGCTGCTCCTTCGCAGGTCAGGGCTTCTGCTCATCTGTTCGTCGGTTCGTGCTCGCGCGGGTCGGCCGCCGTCATTCGGGGTGGACGTTCCGCCGAGCAGTTGAGGCTGCGGATAGTCTCTAGCCGATAGTTGCATAGCATTATGGCGGCCATGAATGCGTCGGCTTCATTGACGATTCGACCCGGTGGTTCATAGGCTCGCACCACAAATGGAAGTCGCAAGAGCCTGCTCATGTGCGGGAGGTGTGCATGACCAACCGTCGACGCGCGTTCATTACTGGTGTGCTGCTCGCACTCGGTACCGCTGCGCACGCCCAGACCCTCATCCCCGGCGGCGGGAAGCCAGCAAAGGCCGACTGCTTTGTCGAATGGCGGTCGAACGCTCCGGCCACCAAGACGGGCACGGCCATCACCTGCGTCGACGGCGCAAGCTGCGACGCCGACGGCCAGGCGGACGGCGCCTGCACGTTCGAACTCGCGGTGTGCGTCCAGCAAACGAACGTTCCCGGGTGCACGCAGCAGCCACTGATCGGACCGCCGATTATCAAGGCGCCCCCGGCCTTCGACGTACTGCAACCGCCCGCCGACCTCACGACGGCGGGCTGTGGCGCGCCGACAACAATCCGGCTGCCGCTCGGCAGGACGAACGGGAAGTGCCGGAAGGCGAAGTCCGCGAAGTTCACAATGACGGCACGCTCCAGCGGCAAGCCGCGCAAGGACGTCGACAAGCTCACGCTCGTCTGTCGTCGGGTCCCCGCGTCCTCCTGCCGAACCACGCCGACGACCACCACTACAACCACGCTGCCCCCTCCGATCGCATGCTCCGACAACCCCGCCGGCGGCCCGCGCGAGCTCAAGCTCACCACCGTCGCCGGCGGCGTCGGCGGCGACCTCGACAACGGCTGGAACGGCGGCGCCCACAACTTCCCCATCGGCGGCAGCGCGATCCTCGACTTCTGCCTCACCGACTGTGGCGGTGCCGACACCTCCTGCGCTGGCGCCGGAGCCACCGGCGCGGGGACCGTCAACGGCCCCACGTTCGGCGCGCCGTTGCCCCTGATCGCCGCCACCCCGGTGTGCGTGGTCAACCGGTTCGACGGCAACATCTCCGTGACCGAGGCCGACTTCCAGTCGGGCGCCGTCACCGCGAACGTCAACCTCCTCGCCGACGTCTACATCACCAGTGCGAGCGAGGTGTGCCCGCAGTGCTCGGGAACCGACGTGGGGACCGTCGGGAAGTGCACCGGTGGGAGGAACGCCGGCAAGGACTGCACCGTGCACGGGAAGGTGCACGTCGAGGATGCCGCGAGCAACGACAAGGAGTTCGAGCTGTCTGCCGACTGCCCGCCGTCGGGCACGGTGGCGGGCACGATCCAGATCGGGCTCGATCCGTTCACGACCGGCTTGACCGTCCTGAACGGGTCGCGGCCGTGCCCCGGGCAGCCCCGCGACGACAACTGCGCCCCGGGGACCTGTACGGCAAGCTGCAACGCCCAGGCCTCCCGGCGTGGCGGCATCCCGCAGTTCTGCTGTTCGAACGCGCAGAGCAAGCCGTGCTTCCCGACCGCCGCCACCGCCCTCGGCAAGATCGAGCGCGCCGGGGCGGCCACGGTACCGACCCCGCAGGGGAGCTTCCCGGCACGAAGCGCCGTAACGCTCGCCGCGGTGTTCTGCGAGCCCGCTACGGGATCGCCCGCCATCGACGGCATCGCCGCCGGATTGCCGGGCCCAGGCGCCCTGCTCCAGCCGATGGAGGCGGAATGGCGCTAGCGCTCGTCCTCGGCATGGCGAGCGTCGTGTTCGGGATGGGCACGGCCCACGCGACCCAGAAGTTCGGCCCGCTCCAACTGTCGGGCAACGTGCAGACCCTGGCCCTCGTCCGCCATCCCGACGCGAGTACCCTTGAGTTCGTCCAGAACCGCAACGTCGCCCGCATCCGGATCGACTACGACTGGCTACAGGCGGGCAAGCTCCTCAACAAGTACGACATCCCGTTCCTGGAGAGCTCGCACCTGTTCCTGCTCTGGCGCGGGGTCTACGACAGCGTCTACGACACCACCCCCGGCTTCCTGCAGAAGGAGGACATTCACGGCCGGGCATACGCCCCGCAGAAGGACAAGGCGGGGAACATCCTCTACCGCCGCAACGTCTACCAGTTCGCCACCGAAGTCGGGAACAGCAACACCGGGAAAAAATTCTCGGGCAACGTCCTCGGACTAAGCGGGTTGTCCAGCGACGAACGCAACGCGTTCAAGTTCGAGAACACGCTGCGCGAAGTGTACGCCGACATCAAGTTCCGGGGCCTCCCGCTCACCGTCCGCGCCGGGCGCCAGCAGATCGTGTGGGGCGAGACCGACAACTTCCGCATGCTCGATCGCGCCAACGCCCTGGATCTCACCTGGCACTTCCAGCAGGAGATTCCCGTCCCGGCGTTCGGGTGGGACGAGATCCGGCGGCCGTACTGGATGATCAAATTCTTATACTACCTGGGCGACATCTGGAGGCTCTCGCAGAACTTCCTCGAGTGGTACTGGAATCCCGGCGACTGGTACCCGGCCAAGCAGGCGTTCCTGCCGCGGCCCTGGGGCCTGCCGTTTCTCGACCCGCTCACGAACCCGGTGGACGGCGTATTCATCGGCGGCGCCTGCGACCTGTCGCGGGACAAGGTCAAAGGACCGAACGGGAAGGAGGCGGGCGTGTGCCACTCGCTGCTGCGCAACACCCGCCTCTTCGAGCAGGGCGACTACGCGCGCAACCCGCTCGACAACAGCCAAGTGGGCGTCCGCTACCACGCCATGACGCCACAGGGGCTCGAGTTCACGCTCAACTACTTCTACCAGCGCTTCTCGGGTGACGACGGCACCAACTATGCGCCGCTCCGTGGCCTCCCGAAGGACACGCCCACCACCCGCCTCACCGATCTGCAGACCAACGGGATCTTCCCGGCCGAGTTCATCGCCCCCTACGTCCACACGGTCGGGGTGTCGGCGAACTACTCCGACGAGACCTTCACGCAGTCCGTGTTCCGCATGGAAACCATCTACGACGTGAGCATCCCGTTCTTCGACGTGGCGAAGGAGACGGCGATCGACAGCCCCCTGCTGCCCGGCGTGACCAAGAAGAACATGTGGAAGGGCATGATTGGCTTCGACCGGCCGACCTGGATCCGGTCCCTCAACAAGAAGAGCACCATCTTCCTCACCGGGCAGTTCTTCTGGCACTACCTGGTGAACAACCCCGATTGCGTGATCCCCGCGCGTTACCAACCCAAGAACGGTCCCCGGCTGGGTGGTGCACAGGACGTGGCGCAACTCGGCGCCGAGGGCAAGGCCGCCGTCGGCTCGTGCCTGGTCGGCGGTCTCGACCTCCCCTCGGGCGCCCGCACCGGGACGAACAGCGACACGCCGGCCTTCCGCGACAAGATCCGCAACTGGGAGACGCTCTTCACCTTCGCCGCCTTCTCCTTCTATCGCGGCGGGAGCGTCGTTCCCGTCCTCGGCCTGGCGGTCGACCCGACCAACCAGTTCAGCATGGAGCCCTTCTGGAACGTCAACTGGTTTCTGAGCGACGGCTTCGTGTTCAACATCGGGCAACGCTACTTCATCACTCCCCGCGGGCACAGCACGCCGATCTTCGAGACCTGGGGCCTGGCGGGGCTGAATACGGGCCGGTCGGAGACCACCGTCCGGCTGACATGGCAGTTCTAGATGATGGATTCACGCCTCCCACGGGGCGCCCGCGATGGGCGCGGGCGCCCCTCCCGCACGACAGGAGGGCTTCCATGCGTCGCATCGTCTTCCATCTCCTCATCGGCCTGGTCACGGTTCCGTACGCTCGATCGGTGCAGGCCGCACGCTTCACCGGCATGGCGGCGCTTCCGGCGATCGATCGTGCCAACCTCAGGATGCCGTGCGCCTGTTGGCCGGACTGCCTCTGCTTGATTCCCCCGACGAGGATACGACGGATCGCGAGCGGCCCTCTCCCTGTTACTGTCACGTCCGAGACGAGCACCCCAAGCGCTCTTCGTTGCGAGTCGGGTGTCCGCTTCAGCGGTAGGCCGGACCGTGGGGACGCCTTCCGCGTCCGTTGTCTCGTGACCCTCGACGCCGGCTCCGACGGCATCGACCCGGTGGCCGAAGGCGTCCGTCTCAGCCTGAGTGACGGGGATTCGCCAGAATGCATGGGGTCCTGCTTCACGGAGCTGATTCACCCGACGCGGGCGGGCAGGTGCTGGCGATACAACGCCGGGCGTTCCCCCGCGCCTGGTATCCGCACGCTGAGGCTGTGTGACGTCGATCCCGCCCGCGGCGTCTATCGGCTGTTCGCCCGCGGTGCGCACACCAACCTGCAATGCCTCAACACCGCGCCGCCGTACACGGTCGGCCTCACCATCGGTGACGATCGCAGCACCGACTGCGCAAACACCTCCACGACCACCTCCACCACCACGACGACCAGCACGACGCTTCCCATCGCGACGTTGCAGATCGAATCCTTCGACTCGGCAGCGGGCTGGACGAGGAGCGGCAACAGCACCAGTACGGTCGGCGTCGATCAGGTCGACCGCCAGGAGGGTGCGGGCACCCTGGTGTGGAGCAGTACCGTCAACGAGGAGATCACGAAGACGTTCCCGGCGCCAAAAGACCTGTCGTCGGCCGCGGAGCTGCGTATCTGGTTTCGGGGCAACCGCACCATCGGATCGGCATGCTGCGCGTTCTCGATGCGGCTGCTGTCGGGGTCCGGATACTTCGAGCGCGGCATTCTCCCCGACATTGCGCCCGGCGCGTGGCAGGAAGACGTCTCCGAGCGCGATAGCTGGGCGCCCAGCCGATTCGGGACGCCCTCGTGGAGCGACATTCGCGGGATCGCCTTCGTCTTCTATGGCGATTTCAGCACAACGGTTATCCGTATCGACGACCTCCGCATGGCCACGGTGTCGTCCACGGCCCCCGCGGTGCGTCGGAGCGCCGGCGTGGTGACGAACGACGTATCTGGGTTTGGCGGCGGGTATGCCTGGTCGAACCCCGACCAGGCGACTATCGCCGACGGGGCGTATGCCTCGGTGACGCTGCCGGACACCGGCGGTTTCGGGTTCGTCGGGTCGCGCTACCTGAACGCGACCGGGTTCGCGTTCTCCCTCCCGCCGGAAGCCGTCATCCGGGGTATTCGCGTCGAGGTCCGGCTGCACCGTGACCTCGGCTTGGTCGTCTGGGATGGCGCGGTCGTACTTCTCAAGAACGGCCTGCGGACGGGGACTGATCGCGCCTACGGCGACGACTTCGCCGAACGGGACGCGTACCGGTACTACGGCGGCCCGACGGATCTCTGGGGTACCGCCTGGACGCCCACCGACGTCAACGCGTCCGGGTTCGGAGTCTCCCTTGCCGTGATGACTCACTCGCCCCCGAAGACGGTGTACGTCGACGACATCCGGGTTGGCGTCTACTACGACCGGCCATGAGTTCCCGGAGCGTGTCAACAATGAGACAGGCGGTTGGCGCATTTACTGTAGCGCCTCGTTGCTCGCAGCCGCGGGAATCGCGACCGCGTGATCATGGTGCACCGAGGGGAGCAGGCCCAGCGTACGGAACACGCATCGAGTCCATGCACCTACCCCAGCCTCCTGTCCGAACCGACGGGTGCTCGCAGTGTGTCGTGAGCTGCATAGCATTATCCTCACCTTGCCTGTGCCTTCGGCATTGACGGCACGGCGGGGGACCCCCCTAGCGTCGCCCCATCATCCGCCGCGAAAGGAGTCGCACGATGGCCGCCATCCGGAGCCGATCGACCAATCAAGCCGCCACCATCGCCGGGCTCTCGTGCGTGACCCCGGCAGCCGGTGCGATGCCGCAGGGCGTCCGGCGCTGATCATGGCGCCCTCTGTCCCAACGATTTCCACAGGGGCGCCCGCGAACTCCCCGCGGGCGCCCCGCCCGCTGCGCCAGCCGATGGTGGCGGAGTGGAAGTGAACCTGGCAGCCGCAGGCGACCCGGGCGCCGGAACCCCCAGCCCCGACACGACCATGGTCGAAGAGCGTCTCCGGGCCATCGGCGCCGAGATCGCCCTCTGCGACCGGACTCTCGCGAGCTACGTGACCGAGGGCAAGCTCCTGCGCGCACGGCTCATCCTCCTCGCCGCGGCGCTCGGCCCCGGCGGTGCCGGCGCGACCGCCGCGCGCTACGCGACCTTCCTGGAGCTCGTCCACGCCGGCGCGCTCTGCCACGACGATATCGTCGACCGCTCCTGCCTGCGGCGCGATCGCCCGACCATCGCCTGTGCCTTCGGTCCGCGGACGGCCGTCCTCGCCGGCCTCTTCCTGATGGTGCGGGCGCTCGAGCTGCTCGCCGACGACCCCCCAGTGGTGCGGCGCGTGGTCGCGAGGGCGCTGCGCGACGTCGCACGTGGTCAGGTGGACGAGCTGGGCGATCTGTACGTGGAGGAGGTCTCACCGGAGGCGTATCTGCGGCGCGCGTACGGCAAGACCGGTGCGCTCTACGAGCTGGGAGGCTGGCTCGGCGCGCACGCCGGGCACCTCGCGGCGACCGAAGTCGACGCCCTGTCCCGGTTCGCAGGCGACGTCGGGCTGGCGTTCCAGCTGGCCGACGACGTGCGCGACCTGCTCGGCGGGCCGTCGTTCGGTCGTGAGGCGGGCACGGATCTGCGCGAGGGCGTGTACACACTGCCGCTGCTGCTCACGCTGGCGGGACGGTGTGCGGGCGGCGAGACGCTTCGCCGGCTGCTCGACGGCCGGGGTGGCGTCGCGCGGCTCGGGCAGTGTGTGCGCTTGCTGCGCGCGAACGGGGCCCTCTTCGCGACCGTGCAGCTCGCCCGGCGGCGGCTGGAGAACGCCGTGTCGGCTCTGTGTACCCTGCCGCCGTCCCGCGCGCGGCGCGCCCTCGAGGAGTACGCGCTCTCGATGCTGGCCGGAGTCCCGATCGCGCATGCGCTCGCTGCCGACGATGGCGGCCTTGGCGACGGTACGGCGTCCACGGCAGACGGGCGACTGCCGGTGGTCCCGACCTCGCCCGGGCTCCCGGTCCTCGCGGCCCGGGGCACGGATGCGCGTCTCGCCGCCGTCGTCGACGGGTTCCAGCGCGACCTCGACCGCGATGCACGCGCCGACTCGCGCATCGAGCAGGCCGCGAGGGTCGCGGCCACGCTGATGCATCTCGCCACCGACGTTCACCACGGCAGCGGCCGATCCGTCTGGGCGGCCAACGCGACGCTGGTGGGCACCATCGATCTGCTGGTGGCCGACCTGTTCGTACTTCTCGCCAACGCTTCGCCAGCAGCCGTCCGGAGCATCGCCACGCGCCTCGGTGCGCTGCTGCGCACGGCCGCCGCCGCGGCGGCAGAAACCGGTGCTTGAAACCGCAGGAGGGTATGCCGATGAAACACGTTTCGCATGGATGGACACTGTCCCTGCTGACGCTCGCGCTCGCGGCGAGCGCGGTGCGAGCCGCCGACGGCGGACGCCCCTGCGCGCCGACCTTCGCCGTCGCCGGCACGGCCCGGACGTCCGCGCCCGGCCACCCGTTGCGGGTCGTGCGCACCGCGTGTGACGGCCGGTGTGTGTACGACACGAGTCTCTGCGCCCGCTCGCCCGGGCTCCCGGGGGGGACGTGTGTGCCGCCCGCGTCGGCGCAGATCGACATCCTGACGGCGCCGGACGGCGTCGCCTTCGACCTGCCGCCAGGTCTCGGACGCGATGCCTGCGGTCCGCCCGCACGGATCGTCCTCGAGCCGGCTGGGGCTACGCCGGCGAAGTTGCGGCTGCGGGCCGCGATCCGGAACACCGACGGGACCCGGGTGCGCCGGAGCCGTCTCGCCCTGGTGTGCATGCCCGCGACCGAAGCCGACTGTCCGGTCGTTCCCCCGCCACCACCGGCCGGCCCCTGTGTCGTCGGTGGATGCAGCCGGCAGGTGTGTGCCGACGAACCGGTGGGCACGACCTGCCAGTGGCTGCCGGAATACGCCTGCTACCGCAGCGCCCGCTGCGAGCGACAAGTCGCCGGGCGATGCGCCTGGACGTCGACGCCGGAGCTGCGCGCATGCCTTCTGCGCAACGGGGGCGGGCTCGGGGACCTCCGATGACAACATTGCACGCCCGAAGTCTGCGTCTCGCTCTCGTACTGCTCGGCGGCATGGCCTCCCAAGGCACCGTGTCGGGCGCCGCTGACCAGACCGTCCTCGGCAGGACATTCCGCCTCAGCGATCCGCAGCCGGGCGTCGACGCCACACGACGCAAGATCGTGGTGCTCGCGCGGGAGCCGCTGTCCGACAATGCCGTCGTCGGGGATCCGACCGTGGCCGGTGCGGCCATCGAGATCGCGGTCGACGGGGGAACGCCGGGGATGCAGACGTTCGCGCTGCCCGCGGCGGGCTGGGCCCGGCGCCCCACGGACGTTGCGCGACCGCTCATCGGGTACCGCTACTCGGACCCGAGTCCTGGCGCGCTCGGGCCGGTGCGTTCCGCCACGATCACGGTGTCATCGACCGGGGTGTTTCAGGTGAAGCTGCTGATCGTCGGAGGCAATGGCCCCGGTCCGCAGCCGCACGTGACCGTGTTGCCACCCGACCCGGGCACGGCGGCGACCGTGGTGGTCTCCTTCCCGAACGGCGACCGCTACTGCACCGGCTTCGGCGGTCTGGCCGGCGGCAAGCTCGTGAACACCCCGGGCACGCCGCCGCAGAACACGCAGTTCAAGGTCCTGAGCACCTCGTTGGAGCCCGTGACGGAGGTGCCGTGTCCCGCGGTGGGGAACACGACCACGTCGACGACCACCGCTCCCACCACGACCAGCACCGCGACCACCGCGACGACGACGTCCACCACCAGGACGACCGTCGCGAGCACCACGACGACGACATCGACGACGACCACCGTCACGCTGCCGACGGCGACCACGTCGACCACGACCACCACCGTCACCACCACGACGGCCCCGCCCACGACGGCGACCACCTCCAGCTCGACCGCGACCACCGCCTCCTCCACGACCACCACCGCCACGACCACCACCACGTCGACATCGGCGCCCGCGCCGTGTCCGGCTCGCCTCGTCTTCACCGCCACCGCCGGCAGCCCCCAATGCGGCGGCGCGCCGTTCTCCCCGTTCGTCCCCCCGCCGGAGCCGTTGTTCTCCGGCGCGGTCTACGATGAGACGCTCGGCCTCGACAAGATCGCGGACCTGGGCCTCGGGTGCGTCAACGGTGGCGGGGGTAACGCCATGCAGATCCCGCCGACGCGGGTGCCGGACGGGTTCACCACCATCTTCGACGTCGCGAGCTGCGCCGGCGACGTCCTGACGCTCCAGGCGAGCGCCACCGGCAACCCGAGCACGTGCACGCAAGGTGCGCTGCCGACGCGGCATTGCGCCACGGCCCCGACCGTGCCGTGCATCACCGCCGCCGACTGCGCCTCGGGACGAGGCTGCATCGCCGACGCACGCTGCTACCTCGGGCCGCCGTCGCCGCTGCCGGCGCAAGGGACCGAGGCCTGCATCATGCGCGCCGTGGCCGCCGATGCCAGCGGGACGCTCGACCGGACCACCGGCGCGGCGGCCGTCACCATCCCGCTCGTGTCGCACGTCTACCTTACGGCCAACGCGGCCTCCTCGTGCCCCCGGTGTGTGGGCGGGGTGTGCAACGCAGGCCAGCGGGCCGGTCTGTCGTGCACCCCCGTCGGCAGCATGCAGACCACGCACGACTGTCCGCCGCCGGACGCACAATGGTTCGCGGCCTACGCGACGACGCCGACCTTCCAGACCGGTAACGTAACTGTGTCCTCCTCGACGGGCGTCCTGTGCGCGCCCAATCCCCCCGTGGGCGGCATCGGGCAACTGACGGCCGGTGCCTTCGGGTTGCCAACGACGCGACGCATCGAGCAGGCGGGCCTGGCGGCCGGCGACCTGCGCGATCTCATGCCGCACGAGGTGCGGCTCGTGGCCGGCGTGTGTGTGCCCGCCAGCGGCAACGGCATCACCGACGGCAAGGCCAACTTCCCCGGCCCCGCTGCCGCAAGCGTCGCGGGGACGTTCCGCCTCGAGTGAGCCGCGCACCGAACTGAAAGGAGACGACCATGAGGATGCTTCGGAAGGCGACCATCGGCCTGGCAACTTTCGCCTGCGTGTCGGTCGGCGTGCCGGCCCTGGCGACCCACAACACGCCCCAGAAGGCCGTGCAGCTCAAGGGCGAGTTCCTGACGGCCTATGAAGAGTGCACGGCGCCGAATGCAGTAACGTCGAACGGATTCCCCGCGTGCCAGTCTCCCGTGCGTAGTGATCCAACCTGCGGCTTCGGCAGCAAAGGGAAGGGGAAGTTTCTGGTCCGCTACCTCGCGTTCGGGCCGGACCATCTCCTGGGCACGTCGGACGATGGTGACCTGACGCTCCAGGCGGACCTGGCGGATCTCGACTCGGGCTGCCAGGGTGTCACGCTCACGATGGCGCTCTCGCTGCGTTCGACGCTCGACGACTGTGACGAGCAGGCATGCAGCATCATCGACATGCCGAACTTCTCCGTCG
Source organism: uncultured Binatia bacterium (SeqCode) (assembly GCA_964618895.1). Classification (GTDB taxonomy): domain Bacteria; phylum Desulfobacterota; class Binatia; order DP-6; family DP-6; genus CAZUDO01. The sequence goes on along the minus strand of CAZUDO010000107.1, from coordinate 48,606 downwards.
CGACCTGCACCGTCGACGGATTCGGCAAGTGCAAGATCAGGACGACCCTGAACTTTGCCGGCGGGGCCGGGTACTGCCTGCCGGGCAAGAGGACGAACATCGGCATCTTCGAGGTGAGCATGATGAACGGCTACTCGCCCACGTTCCGCTCCGGGGTGCTCATCCCGTAGGGACGCCAATGCGCGGGCGCCACCGCCTGGACCATGCGATCACCTACGCCGTGGCCGCCGTGCTGCTCATCGAGGCGGCGACCTCCTGGGTGACGGCCACCGGCGCCCCCGCACGGAGCCGCAATCCCTACGACACCCGTCGGTGGGAGAAGTACCTCGACGCGACCTCTCCGCCGCACGATCCGGAAGTGCGGATCCTTCTGCTCTCGAACTCGCAGGCCGTCGCCCCCAACCTCCCCGCCGACGCCATCTACCCGGCATTGCTCGAGGAACGCCTCAACCAGAATGGTCGGCGGCCGCGGGTGCGCGTCGTCAACTGGTCCCTGAGCGGCCTGCACGTGCCCGAGGCCATCGTCCTCCTGGCGCGCGCCCGCGCGCTTCGCCCGGCGCTGGTGGTGGGCGTCCTGCCGTCGATCTGGTTCGCGACGGCGGACTACCAGGCCGGCGGCCGGCCGACGCCGCTGGCGACGTTCGAGGGCGACGTGGTCGACACGGCGTGGTGGCATCGCGATGCCCTGCCGGCGGAGTTCCGCGCGCACTACCTCACCCCGTCGGCGGCGGTGACCGCCCAGCTCGCGCGCTTCTGGCCGAGCTACGGGCTTCGCGATCTTCCGTTGCTGGCAGTCGCGGAGCGCCACCCCTGGGTGGAGGCGTTCCTGCCCGAGCGGAGACGGTCCCGGGCGCCGGTTACCCTGCGGGCGGAGATCACCGGCGCATCCGGCGAACCGCACGCGCCCCTCGTCCGCATGTTCTCCGCGGCGGCGGCCGCGCTCGGGACGCCGCGACTGTTCGCCATCGAGCCGAACGCCTGGCGCGTGGCGGTCCCGCCATCGCTGCGCAAACGTCTGGTCGACGCGGGGTGGGACGTTGCGGACCTGACCGACGCCGTGCCTGCCCAACAGTTCGAGCCCGACCGGATCCATTTCCTCGTCGCGGGCCACCGCACCATGGCCGAGGCGTTGGCGGAGCAACTCGTCGCGCTGCTACCTGAAGCAGTCGGATGAGCTTTCTCAGCGTCGAGCACGCGCTCCTCCTTCTCGGCACCCTCGGTGTGTACTGGCCCCTCCGGGGGCGGGCTCGGACGGTCCTGCTGCTGGCGGCGAGCTACCTCTTCTACTGCTGGGCCGAGCCTGCCTACGGCCTGATCGTAGCGGCCAGCACGGGCGTGGACTACGTCGCCGCCCTGGCGATCGACGGCACGGAAAGCCCACGTCGCCGCCGGGCGTTCCTGGTGCTCAGCATCACCTTCAACCTGGCGCTGCTCGCGTACTTCAAGTACGCGCGCGGCGCGCTCCTGCCGCCGGTCGGCATCTCGTTCTACACCTTCCAGGAGATGGCCTACACGATCGACGTGTATCGCCGCCGTGTCCGGCCCGTACGCGACCCGCTCGTGTTCGCCACCTTCGTCGCCTTCTTCCCGCAGCTCACGGCGGGACCGATCGAGCGGGCCTCGGCCCTGCTGCCACAGCTTGCCGGCCCGCGGCGCCTGCGCGCGGAGCAGCTCGGTCAGGGCGTCACCCTGCTGCTGCTCGGCCTGGCGAAGAAGCTCGTGCTGGCGGATCGGCTGGCGTTCTTCGCGGCCCCGCATTTCGAACACCCGGACGGCTTCCCGGCCGGCGAGCTTGCGGTCTGCCTGCTCGTCATGCCGGTGGCGCTCTACCTGGACCTGGCGGCGTACACCGACATGGCGCGCGGCAGCGCCAAGCTGTTCGGCCTCGAGCTCGGCCAGAACTTCCACTTCCCGTTCGCCTTCACCAGCCCGGCCGACTTCTGGCGTCGGTGGCACATGTCGCTGTCGGCGTGGATCCGCGACTACGTCTTCCTGCCGCTGGGCGGCATCCGGCGCGAGGCGCCCCTGCGCACCGCCGGCAACGCGATTGTCGTGATGACGCTGTTCGGGCTCTGGCACGGCGCCGCGTGGCACTTCGTCCTGTGGGGCGCGGGCCACGGGGCCGGACTGGCCGCCTACTACCTCCTTCGTCTCCACGTCGTCCCGCGGTGGCCCGCGTTGCGGACGCGCGCGGCCGCCGCCATCGGCTGGCTGGCGACGGCGGTTTGGATCCTCGCCCTGGTGCCGTTGTTCTTCAGCCCCTCGTGGGCAATCGCCCGGGCCTACTGGACGCAACTCATCGGAGGTGACTGGACGCGCGCCCCGTCCGTGCCGAGCGGCCTGGCCGTCGCCGTGGCGCTGAGTGTCGTGGCCTTCCACTGGCTCGGCCGGCGTGCCGACGAGCAGGGGATCACGATCGTGCTTCCGGCCGCCGCTCGGGGAATGGCCGTGGCGACCCTGCTGTACGTCGTCCTCTACGGCGCGGCGCCGTTGGGACAGGGCTTCGTCTACGTCCGGTTCTGAGCGCGAGCGCCCATCCCGACGTCCAGCCCGTCGACCGCCTGCTGCGGGTCGGGAACGCTCGCTGCCGGCACGATCCCATCCGCCAGCCGCCGCGGCAGCTCCAGCCGGAACACCGACCCGGTCTCCGCCACACTCCGCACCGCGATCGTCCCGCCGAGCGCATCCACCAGCCGCTTCGCGATCGACAACCCCAGGCCGAGGCCCTGCGTGCCGCGCGTGTTCGCGTCGCCCGTCTGGCGGAAGCCGTCGAAGACGTACGGCAGCTCCTCGGCCGGGATGCCGGCGCCGGTGTCGCGCACCTCGATCACCACCGTGTCCTTGGTCAGGCCGAGGCGGGCCTCGACCGTGATCGAGCCGGCGCCGGTGAACTTGACGGCGTTGTCGATCAGGTTGCGCAGGATCTCGTGCACCTTGGCGGCGTCGCTCTCGAGCTCGCCCACGTCGGGGGCCACGGAGATGGCCAGGTCCACCCCCGACGCCGCGAGCGCGTCGTGGTGCTGCGCGGCGATCTCGGCCAGCACGGGCGGCAGCGTGAAGCGCTGCGTGTGCAGCGCCACCTTGCCGGCCGAGAGCTGCGTGAAGTCGAGCACGTTCTTGATCAGCTCGAGCTGCGTGGTGGTGTAGCGGTGGATGGCGCCCAGCAGCTCGTGCTGCTCCTCGGTCACCGGGCCGGCGGCGCTGTCGGCGAGCATCATGGTGTAGCCCAGGATGACGTTCAGCGGCGTGCGCAGCTCGTGCGACACGGTGGTGAGGAATTCCGACTTGAGCCGGTTCGCCTCCTGCAGCTCGCGGTTCATGACCTCGAGCCGGAGCGTGCGCGTCTCGAGGCTCCGGCTGTACTCTTCCAGCGTGGTCCTGCTCTGGGCCAGGCTCACGGCCATCTCGTTGAACGAGTCGGCCACCGCCGACACCTCGTCGTTGGTGCGCACGTCGAGCCGGACGCTCAAGTCGCCCTGCCCGATGGCGTCGGCCGCGCGCGCCAGCGCCTGGAGCGGGCGGGTGATGGCCTTGGCGAGGAAGATGGCGCTCAGCACGGCGGCAAACGCGATGAGCGCGGTGAAGAAGACGGCGGTCAGGAAGCTCATCTGCCGGTGCGTCTGCAGGGACGCGAGTGCGATCCCGACCGCGACCGTGCCGACGCGCTCCGGCGCTCGGGCGGGCGCGGCGCCGGGAAAGCCCCCGGGCGGGGCGGCGAACTCGAGCTCTTCGCGCTGCAGGCGCAGGTCGGCGGTGAACACCGGGGCCTGGAATTCCCACACGTGCGCACTCACGGGGGTCGGTCCGCTCGCCTGGTCGCCGGTCGTGAGCGCAGGCAGGGTGTCGGGCACCGCGCCGGCGGTGAGGAGCAGCTGCCCGCTGCGGTCGAAGAAGCGGCAGTACCAGACGTCCCGGTGCAGCTGGGCGGCCTCCGCGAGCGCCCGCAGGCTCTCCACGTCCCCCGACAGGACGCTCAGCTCGGCCTCGTGGGCCAGGTACTCGACGATGGTGAGCCCCCGATCCACCACGCCGCGCCGGATCTCTTCCAGGTCACGCCGTACGAGGATCCAGCTGAGCGCGAAGCACGCCACCATGATGAGGACCGAGGTGGCGAGCGCCAGGCGCGCGGGGAAGCCCCACGGCAGGACGCGCGCCCACCACACGGCCTTGCCCCTCATCGCACCACCTCGATGGCCTCGGCCACCAAGTCGGGCGGGATCGTGATGCCGAGGTGCTGCGCGGTGCGCAGGTTGACCGCCAGCCGCACCGTGCGGGGATGGTCGACCGGGATGCTGGCGGCGTTCTCGCCGTGCAGCACCCGCAGCGCCATCGCCGCCGCACGCTCGCCGGTGGCGGCGTAGTCGCTCGACAGCGCCGCCAGGGCGCCGCTGCGGACGTGGGCCGCCGACAGGCCCACCACCGGCACCCGATGCCGGAGCGCGGCCAGGATGAGCGGCGCGGTTGTCTGCGGCGCGAACACGAAGCTGTCGGCGACCGCCCATACGACATCGACCTCGCCGACGAGCGCGGTGAAGACGGCCAACGTGTCGTGCGGATCGGCGACCTCCCGGGGCGCGAGCGTGAAGCCGTGCCGGGGGGCTTCGACACCGGCGGCATCGACCACCCCACCGGTCTCGCGACGATGGAAGAGGACGCCGACGCGCGCGCTCTGGGGCAGCAGCCGGCGGAGGTACGCGAACTGGACTGCCACCGGCGGGTCGAGCGCCGCGCCGGTGACGGCGCGCCTGGCGCTCGGCACGAAGCCGCTCTCCTCGGGGTAGAGCACGGTCGCGAACACGACCGGAACGGGGGATGCATCGGCCAGCACGATGTCGGTGGCGAGCGACCCGACGGTGACGATCACTCCCGGGCGGGCGCGCCGGATGGCCGCAATCACGTGCGGGCCGTTCGCCCGTTCGCCGCCGAGATCGACGACATGGACGACGGGGGCGGCCGCATCCGCACGCAGGGTGTCAGCGATCGCCGTGCTCGCCGCCTCGAACGGCGCGGCGGTACTCGTCTTGACGAGCACGACGGCCGGCGCGGCGGCGCGGGCGATGCTGGCGGCGAAGAGCACCAGGACCGCTGCCGGCAGCGCACGCACGGACATCGTCCTGCGGGAATGCACGCGCACGGAGTGGCGCGAGAGCAAGGAGGGTGCCAGGCAGGTTGCGTGGCGGCGGCCATTTCGGGCCGGTGCGCCCGCGTCACGCCGGGGGTCGGACGCGGAGCGCGGCACGTCCGTGACGGACGTCGTGCAAGCCCGTGCACCGACCGCTCGCACGCGCGACGTCAACCGTGCGCGTGGCGACTGTCAGGTTCTTGCCTCACGTCGCCCCGAGCGGCGTGATCCCGCCTGCATGTGGCGGCGGCATGGCGGTTGCTTAGTCGCGCGCGGGACGGAGCCCGGCTGCGCGGAGGTTTCTCGGCATGAGTACGCGAACGATGGGGGCGAGGGAGCGGCCGGACGCGACGGCGCTGGAAGAGGCCGAGGCGCGTGCGCTCGACGCCTATGCCGAGGAGGTGGCGCGCGCGCCGCACGCCAGGCTCGGATACGTGGCGCCGCTGCTGTTCGGCTCGGGCATGTGCGCGCTGGTCTACCAGGTGGCGTGGCTGCGCGAGATGCGGCTGATCTTCGGCGCGTCGACCGCCGCGACGGCCGCCGTGCTGGCCATCTTCATGGGCGGCCTCGGCCTCGGCGGATGGCTGCTCGGCCGCCGCGTCGATCGGGATCCGCGCCCGCTGGCGTTCTACGCCAACCTGGAGCTCGGCATCGCCGCGGTGGCGGCGATCACGCCGGCGCTCATGTGGGTGGCCCGCCAGGCGTACATCGCCGCCGGCGGGGCCACGGTGCTGGGACTCGGCGGTGCCACCGTCGTCCGGCTCGTGCTGGCGGCGCTGGTGCTGTGCGTGCCCACGGTGCTCATGGGCGGCACGCTGCCGGCGGCGGCGCGTGCGGTCGAGAGCCCGCGCGACGTGGGCCGGCGACGGCTCGCGATCCTCTACGGCGTGAACGCGCTCGGCGCGGTCACGGGCGCGTTCGTGGCTACCTTCGTGCTGCTCGAGGTGTTCGGCACCCGGAACACGCTCTGGCTCGCCTGCCTGGTGAACGGCCTGGTGGGCATGGCGGCGCGCAAGATCGCCCGCGATCTTCCCCCGCACGCGACGACGCCCGCCCAGGCGGCCCACGCGGCCGGGACCAACGCAGCACCGCCGGCGTTTGTTCTCACGGCCGCGGGGGTGACCGGCTTCGCGTTCCTGCTGATGGAGCTGGTGTGGTACCGGATGCTGGCGCCGCTCCTGGGCGGCTCTTCGTTCACGTTCGGGCTCATCCTGGCCGTTGCGCTCCTCGGCGTGGGGCTCGGGAGCGCGGCCTACGCCGTCCGGCAGAACGACCGGCCGGCGACGCTCGCCGGTTTTGCGCTCACGTGTGCGCTCGAGGCGGTCTTCCTGGCGGTGCCGTACGCGCTCGGCGACCGGCTGGCCTTTCTCGCCGTCTTCCTGCGTTCGCTGTCGGCGTTCGGCTTCGGCGGTCTGGTGCTCGCCTGGGCCGCGGTGACGACCATCGTCGTACTGCCGGCGGCGCTGGTCGCGGGCGTGCAGTTCCCGATGCTGATCGCGCTCCTCGGGCGCGGGGGCGAGCAGGTGGGGCGTCACGTCGGGCAGGCGTATGCCTGGAACACGGCCGGCGCCATCGCGGGCTCGCTGGCGGGCGGCTTCGGTCTCCTGCCGATGCTGTCGGCCACCGGTACCTGGTCCGCCGTGGTCGCGCTCCTGGCTCTCCTCGGCGTGGTGGCGATGGCGTTGGCGCTGCGGACCGGTGCAACGCCCGAACGCTGCCTGGCCCCGCTGGTCGCGGTGATTGCGGCCGTGGCGTTGCTCGGAACCGCCGGACCGACGGCGGCCTGGCGTCACAGTCCGATCGGGGCCGGCCGGGCGGAGCTGGGCAAGGGCACGCCCAACGCGCTCCACGACTGGGCCAACACGCGTCGGCGGACGATCGGCTGGCAGGTGGACGGCGTCGAGAGCAGCGTCGCGCTCGACACCGCCAACGGCTACGCCTTCCTGGTGAACGGCAAGAGCGACGGCAACGCGCGCAACGATGCCGCCACGCAGGTGATGCTGGGCATCGCGCCCGCCATCCTGCACGGCAACCCCAAGCGCGCGCTCGTGGTCGGACTCGGCACGGGCAGCTCGGCCGGTTGGCTGGGCGCCATCCCGGGAATCGAACGGGTCGACGTCGTCGAGTTGGAGCCGGCCATTCTGGAGGTCGCGCGCGTGTCCGCGCCCGTCAACCAGAACGTGCTCTCCAACCCCAAGGTGAAGGTCATCATCGGCGACGCCCGGGAAGTGCTGCTCACCACGCCGGAGCGCTACGACCTGATCGTCTCCGAGCCCTCCAACCCGTACCGGGCCGGCATCTCGAGTCTGTTCACGCGTGAATTCTACGACGCGGTTGCCGACCGGCTCGCGCCCGACGGGCTGTTCGTGCAGTGGCTGCAGGCCTACGAGGTCGATGCCGCGACCATCCGCACCGCGTACGCCACGCTGGCGTCGGTCTTCCCCCAGCTGGAGACGTGGCAGACGCTGCAGGTCGACCTGCTCCTGGTCGGCTCGATGAAGCCCCGGCCGCACGACCTGGCGGCGTTGCGCGCCCGCGTCCAGCAGGAGCCGTACCGGACGGCGCTCTCGGTCGCCTGGCGTGCCGACGACGTGGAGGGGTTCCTGGCCCACTACGTGGCGCGGCCGTCGCTGGCGCACGCCATCGCGCGCCAGGAGGGGAGCTTCCTCAACACCGACGACCGCACGCTGGTCGAGTTCGGCTTCGCGCGCAGCGTCGGGCGCGCGAACCTCTTCGACATGAACGACCTGCGAACCGTGGTCCGCGCTCGCGGCGAGGACCGTCCGGTGCTGACTGGCGGCACGGTCGACTGGGCCGTGGTCGAGGATCGCCACCTGGCGCAGCTCGCTTCGACCGAGCAAGTGCCACGGCTAGCCCCCCATCTGAGCGAGGACCAGCGCCATCGGGTGGAGGCGTTGCGGGCATGGGGAGCGGGGAAGCTCGACGAGGTGCGCAACGCCTGGAGCGCGCAGCGCCGCCCGCCGCAGAGCTCGATGGAGCTCGCCATGCTCGCCGAGGCCCTGGGTGACGCCGGCGACGAGCGCGCGCTGGCGCACATCGAGCGCTTGCGCGCCATCCAGCCCGGCGAGGCGGACGCATCCCTCGGTCGCCTGCGCTGGCGCCAGGGGCGGCTCGTCGAAGCGACCGACGCGCTGGTGGCGGCGTTCACGCGCTACCGGACGGATCCGTGGCCGCTGCCATACATCATGAGCAGGGCGGTGTCGGTGGCGATCGAAGTGGCGGACAAGGACGCGGCGGACAAGGACGTGGCGGACAAAGATGCGGCGCTGGCGCGGCGGCTCTTCGACGCACTGGCCGAGCCGTTCGCGGTCAGCGCGCTCGAGCAACGGCGCTTGACAGCCCGTCTCCGCATGCTGCGGGCGGTCGGATTCGAGCCGCACTGCGCGGCGGTGCTGGCACCGCTCGAGCCGCACGTGCCGTGGGAGCGCGAGCTCCTTGCCCTGCGCGTGCGCTGCTACGAGGCCACCCACGACAGACGCGCCGCCGCGGCGCGCGATGACCTGGCGCGCTTCCTGCGCACCGAGCCGACCTCGTTTGCCCGCGGACTCGACAAGGGCGCCGACACGGTCGCGAAAGAAGGCGTACGATGACGCGTTTCATTCCCTTGCTGGTGGTCGGTGTGCTGCTGGGCCGGGCGACACCCGCCGGCGCGCTCGTGTTGTGCATGAACAAGAAGGGCGTGGTCGCGGCGCGCGCCGGGTGCAAGCCGAAAGAGAAGCCGCTCAGCCTGCCCGATTTCGGGGTGCAGATGGCGGGGCCGCTCGGCCCGACCGGCCCCGCAGGCGGGAACGGGACGCAGGGGACGCAGGGGCCGACCGGAGCCAGCGGCGTGACCGGCCCGACGGGCGCGGACGGCGCCACCGGGCCCACCGGGCCCGCCGGGGCGACCGGCACGGACGGGGCCACCGGGGCGACCGGCGCAGATGGGGCCACGGGGCCGACCGGGGCGACCGGCGCCACGGGCGCCACCGGCGCGGCGGGCGTGGACGGCGGGGACTTCCGCTACGGCGACGGCTCCGCGGGAGCGAAGACCGTTTCCGCGAGCGAGAACTGGAGCACCACGCCGCAGACGAACCTGCAGTTCACCAACGTCACCATCGCCGCCGGACAGACCCTCACCGTGCCGAGCGGCACCGTTATCCGTTGCAGCGGCACGTTCACCAACAACGGCACCATCACCGTCCTCACCGGCGCCAAGGGGGCCATCCGGCGGGCGATCGATGCCACCACGGTGGAGTCGATGCTGGCCGGCGCCCACGCGGGGATGTCCAAGGGCATCGCCGGCAACGGCGAGGTGGGCGACGCGACCGAGAACCGTAGCGGCGGCACCGGCGGCATTGCGCTCAGTGCGGCCGAGGCGCGGTTCGTGATGCTCCCGGGCGTCAACGCCGGCGGCGCCGGAGGGACGGGTGGCGCGGTCATCGGGGGCGATGAAACCGGCTCGGACGGTGGCGGATCGCTGGTCGTGCTCGCCACCGGGAACATCACCAACGCCAACGTCGTCACCGCCAACGGCGCCTTCAGTGCCGCCACCGGCGGCGGTGGGGGCGCCGGTGGGATCGTGATCCTCGCCTCAAAGACGCAGGTCACCAACAACGGCACCATCAGCGCCACCGGCGGCGGCGGCGAGGATGCCGACGCGGACGAAGGGGCCAGCGGCGGGGGTGGCGGCGGCATCGTGCACTTCCTCGCACCCACCATCGGCGGCTCCGGCACCGTGACGGTGACCGGGGGCACGGCCGGCGTGGTCCGCGGCGGGGCGTTCACCTCCCCGCGCGGGGGCGGTGGTGGCGGCGGCGCGTGCGGCGGCAACGGCGGCCAGGGCGGTGATGTGTTGAGCAGCGGCACCGACACGGCGGGCAGCGCGGGCGCCGCCGGACAGGCGCTGCAGACGACGGCCGATCCGACGGCGCTCTTTTAAGTCGGCCCGAGACTTGAGCGCTACATGCTCGTTTCCGATCTGCCGGTACCCGTGGCACGCCGCGTCCGGCTCTGCTACGAGCCGGACGTGGCGGAACGCGGGCGCCGTGGACCGGGACCGCTGGTCGTGGTCCACAAGAGTCTGATCGTCAGCGCGCTCGTATGCGCGCTCGTGTTCGCGGTCTGGGAAGTGCGGGAGTTCCTGCGCACGGGCGCCCGCGCCGATGCGGTAGTGGCCGCACTCGCCGCCGCCACCACTGCCGCGCTTGCGGTGTATTTCCACAGCCTCCGCCATCTCGGCGCCAAGCTGACGGCAGCCGACGACGCACGTCGAGACGCATGACGAGCGCCGTGTGCCGGCGCGCTTGCGTGCGCCGCACGATGCGATTGCGGCGCTGGCACACGGGCGCACGTCGGAACGACGGCGATTGCGAGCGGGGCATGCGGGTTGCTCTCGGTGCTCACCATGCATCGCACACGGGCACGCGCGGTCGTCGTCACCTTCATGCTCGCCATGACGCTCGGCACAGCGTCGGGGGCACATGCCGAACGGCTGCTCGCGCCGCGCGCGGCGGTGCGGACGCCGGGCGGCGCGGGCGAGCTGCCGCACGTCGCGCGCGTCCAGAGCCTGACCCTCGGCCGGACGGCGCTGCGCGGACTGCGCGCGCAGACGCACGCGCTGGTCGCGGGCTTCCCGCTCGGTGTCGACGGCGCCGGCGATCTCGTGCTCGCGCGGGTCGAGCCGTTCGCGCCCGGCGCGCGCGTCGAGGTGATGGTCGGCGGGACGGCCCAGGCCCTGGCGCTGCCCGACCAGGTGTACTTTGGCGGCACCGTCGCCGGCGAGCCCGACTCGCGCGCCTTCCTGGTGGCGGGGCCCGACGCGGTGCACGGCTTCGTCGTCCGCGGCGGCACGGTGTACCAGTTCGGCCCCGACGGCGCCGGCCTGCACCGGAGCTACGCGCTCCGCGACGCGGATCCGCGCGCCTATCCGCCGCCCGGGGACTTCTGCGGCAACGACCTCCACCCCGAGACGTCCGACACGCCCGGAGTGCACGCCGAGACGCTCCGGCGCGAGGGGCTGCTGGCACCGCCGATCGCGCCCGCCGTCGGCCCCCTCAAGCAGGCCGACGTGGCGATCGAGACCGACAACGAGCTGTGGGCCAAGTTCGGTAGCAACCAGGCCACGCTCACCTACCTCGCCTCGTTGGCCGCGGCGGCGAACGTCATCTACGAGCGCGACCTGAACCTGCGCCTGCGCTTCTCGTACATCCGCCTGTGGGCGTCGTCGACCACCGACCCGTGGACGGGGACCAGCACGTCGAGCGCCCTCAGCGAAACGCGGACGTACTGGACCAACCCGGCCAACAACATGGACGCCATCGCCGGCTCCCGTGACCTGGTGCACGTCGTGTCCGGCAAGAGCGTGCAGGGTGGTATCGCCTACGTCGGCGCGCTCTGCAACGCCGGCTACGGCTTCGGCGTGTCGCAGGTGTTCGGCAGCTTCAACGTGGCGGTGCCGTCGCAGATCTGGGACCTCATGGTGGTGGCACACGAGATCGGCCACAACGTCGGCTCGCCGCACACGCACTGCTACAGCCCGGTCGTCGACCAGTGCTACAACGGCGAATCGAGCTGCTACAGCGGGACGGTGGTCGCGTCGCGCGGCACGATCATGAGCTATTGCCATCTCCTGGCGGGTGGGCTCAGCAACATCGACCTGCTCTTCGGGTCGGCCGTCAGCGCGCGCATCGGGCAGACGCTGTCGGCGGCGACCTGCCTTGCCAACGTCGGCAACTGCGGCAACGGCGCGGTGGACACCGGCGAGCAGTGTGACGACGGCAACACCGCCGCGGGCGACGGCTGCTCGTCGAGCTGCCGGATCGAAGCGTGTGGCAACGCTGTCGTCGATGCGGGCGAGACCTGCGACGACGGCAACACCACCGCGGGCGACGGCTGTTCCGCCGCCTGCCAGCGCGAAGTGCGCTGCGGCAACGGGGTCGTGGAAACGGGCGAGACCTGCGACGACGGCAACACCACCGCCGGGGACGGCTGCTCGGCGACCTGTCAGCGCGAGCCGCGCTGCGGTAGTGGCGTGGTGGACACGGGCGAGACCTGTGACGACGGCAACACCACTGCGGGGGACGGCTGCTCGGCGACCTGTCAGCGCGAGCCGCGGTGTGGCGACGGCCGCCTCGATCCCGGCGAGCAGTGCGACGACGGCAACACCACGAGCGGCGACGGCTGTTCCGCCACCTGCGTCCGCGAGGCGTGCGTGGCGCGCCGCCAGCAGCAAACCCTGTGGGAGGTGTCGCGTGTGACGTTGCGACGCGGCATCATGACGCTGCACGGTGACTTCGGCATCCCGGTCGCCGTCGACCAGCTCGCGCCCGAGGTCGAGGGCCTGCGGCTCCTGGTCGAGAACGCGGCCGGCGAAGCCAAGCTCGACGTGACCCTGCCCGGGGGCGAGGGCTGGGTGGCTCATCGCGGCGGCTGGCTCTATCGCGACGCGCGCGGGAAGATGGCCGGCATCCGCAAGCTCAGCATCCGCGATCGCACCCAGGGCGGCCTGGCCGAGGTGGAGATCCACCTGACCGGCCGCGGCCGGTCATACGGCATCGGCGCCGGCGACCTCCCGCTGGCGCTTACCGTCGTCCTGGGCGACTTCCAGGCTGGCCAGGCCGGCGCGTGCGGCCGCCACGGCTTCAAGGGCCACGACTGCTTCTCCGGCCGCGGCGGCCGGGTCGAGTGCCGGTAGTTCGGCGGTGACGGGGTGCGGACGGGCGGCGGTCCGCGGGCGCGGGGGCGTCGTCTCCGCTTCAGCTCGAGCCGGGGTGGGCGGGCGCGCTTCGATCGGCGCGGGCGTGCCCGGCTCGAGAGGCGCTGCGACGACGCCCCCGCGCCCGCGACTCGCGGCCGAGCGCCGGTGGGGACCAGCGCCTTGGGCGCGCCGCCGGCGGAGCGGCTCTCGCCGCGAGGAGCCGGTGCGCGAGTCGCAGGTTCTCCTCGTCGCCCGCGACCGCCCAGCCGCCAGACGCGATCGTGGCCCGGACGAGCGCGGTCGTCTCCGACGGCGTCGGTATCGAGAAGATGGTATCGACCGCGGGCCGCCGTGGCGGCCGTCATGACCAGCCCCGAGAGCCACGGGCTCACACCGAGGGTCTCGTGCATCAGCGTGCTGAATGGCTCACGTCGCCTTCGCCCTCGACCTTGCGAGAGAACGGGAGGCCGATGGCCGTGCCCAGGTAGCGCTGGATCACCCGCAGGCGCAGCGTGAGGTAGATGTGCGTCCCGACGAGCAGAATCAACAACGGCGGGCCCCACACGATGTCGCTCACCCGGCCGAGGAACTGCTCGAGTCCCTGCATCATCCCTCCCTCCTCCCCGCGAACAGTGAAGCAATGGCAGCGTCCGGACCAGCGGTCAGGTCCTTGCATCGGCCTGTGACAGCCATGGAACGCGACGTTTCCTGCGGTGGTCCTGCCCATCGGATGGGTTCGCCGTGGCCAAGCGTTCGACTGGCACGCAGCCTGCTGCCATTACCACGAGACGCGGCGGGGGAAGGTCGTGGGCTTCACGGTCCAACTCGAAGTGCTGTTCGAGAAGAGGTGGACGTCGATCGTCCGCCACGACATGGCGCACGGGACGCCGACGAGGAGGACGAAAAAGCTGCTGGCTCTTTCGCCAGGTGAGGCCCTCACCTACGCCGACCGCGACGTGACCGACCACTGGGTCGAGTACGCGCTCGAGTTCTTCCGAAGGAACGCGCGATGAATCGATATCATCGAATGAACAACGTGATCGGGAACGTCTTCGACCGCTACGTGCTCGAGAATCCCCGCTTCGCGGCCCGTATCCCGCGTGGCGCCGAGGTGATCTTCGAGGTCGAGGGACAGGCCGAGTTCAACGCCTGGCGGCGCAGCATCTGGGAGATCAACCACGAGAAGGGCCGTCCCGTCGTCGTGGTTACGATGCCGAGGCTGAAGTCGGTGCAAGCGCGCCCGTCTCGTCTGCGAATGAGGAAGATCGTGGCGCGACGAGAGACACGCCGGCGAACGGCAAGTCCTGCAGCGTGAGCGTTCGGGTCAGTCGCGCGCGCGGATCGGCTTTGAACCGTATCTCGATGGTGGTTCGGAGAGGGCGATCGGGGAGTTCGAATCTCCCCCCCTCCGCTCACGATACCTTGCGATTCTCGGTGCTTGAACTCGCAAAGCTGACCGGGAACCTATCGCGTGCGCTCTGGCGCTCGATCATGTCGACCGACGAGCCGACTTGACCAACGCCTTGAGGCGGGTCGTCCCAACGGCAAACGCGACGGTGCTTGGCGCGGCTTACGCAGCAAGTATCGAGCGATGCGCTCCGCATAGCCCGTCGAGCAGCTTCGTGGTCGCCCCGTTCTGGGTGTCGTGGGCGCCGGACACGCAGCCCGGGCGCGGTGGGAGACCGTCTGCTGCGCCTGGAGGGGATGTTTGGGGGCCGAGGACCGCAGACGACCGGCGAGGGTTCGCCCCGACGCCCTGTCGCGAGAGGCGTTGTGGGCGCCAAGAGCTGCCCGACCCGTGGGGTCGACATACCACCGATGATATGTCAGGGTGCCGAGTGTGCCTTGGGGCACGGTGGAGTTGGAACCGGAGGTCGCGGACTGGATCCGGACGCTTCCCGATGACGAGTTCGGCCGCGCGGAGTTCTACATCAACCTGTTGGCGGAGAGAGGTGTTCACCTCGACGAGCCATACACGCGCCACTTGGGTGGCAAGCTCCGCGAGCTTCGGTTCTACCTTGGAGCGGTCGGCCAAGCGGTGCGCATCGCGTACTACATCGCGAGCGGACGGCGGATCATCCTGCTCACGGTCTTCAGCAAGCAGCGGCGACGAGAGCGCGCGGAGATTGCGCGCGCCGAGCGCGCGATGAAGCGATGCCTCGCGGAAGGACACATCACGGAGGAGAACCCGGGTGAGTGAGCGACAGAGCTGGGGAACGGTCAAGCGCGGACGGAAGGTTTCGGTCGCACGCCGCGCGGGGTATCGAAGGGCGAAGGAGGCATTCGAGATTGCCGAGCGGGTTCGGCACGCACGCGAACGTCGGGGCCTGACACAGGCCGAGCTGGCGGCTCGCATCGGCAGCACACAGCCCGCCCTTGCTCGGCTCGAAGCCGGCGGAGTGACACCGAATCTCGACACGCTGCATCGCATCGCCGAAGCGCTCGGCCTCGAGCTCGTCGTCGACCTCCGCCGCGGACGACGCTCGGCCTGACTCGAGCGACTGCCGCTCACGGTCCAAACGGTCGAGGTAGACGTCGCCGTTGCCTGAGCTGCCGGTCGTCAGCGGACGGGATGCACGCCGGGCCTTCGAGCGGCTCTAGCGGCGGCGGCTGCCACCGGGTCATGGCCGGCGGCCCTGACGGGGAGTGACCGGGGACAGCGGTCCGCAGAGGCGCCCAGGCGTGAGTCGCGGGCGCCCTCGCACCCGCGGACTGCCTCCCGCCCGCACCCCGCTACGGCCCCGCCGGCGCTCGCCCTGGCAGCGGCTCCGCCGCCGGCAGCCGGTGCGCCAGCAGCACGTCGTCCTGGTCGACCGCGACGTACCAGCCGCCGCTCGCGATCGTCGCCCGGGCGAGCGCGACCAGGTCGTCCCCGATGGCGTCGGTGTCGAGGAAGATGGTCTCGACCGCCGCCGGGTCGGCCGGATGCTCGCCGCGGATGCCCCAGTAGTACGGGCGCCACGGGTTCGGGAACATATAGATCTGGTCGCGGTTGGCCAGGAACGGCACCAGGTTGTGCGACGCGGACACGACCCGCCGGGTCGGCAGATGGGCGATCAGCTTGTTCAAGAGCGCGATCTTGGGCCCCCGATCCCGCTCGCCGAGCGCGATCCGCCGCACCATCCCCACGTAGGAGTCGCCGGTCCCCCGTCCAGTCACCTGCGCCCGTAGCGTCGGGTACAGCGCTGTCCCGGCGAGGACCAGGGCGGCGAGCGCCGGACCCCGGCGCGGGAGACGATCGCCGAGGCGCTCGAGGGTGGCGAGTGCCAGCACCGAGGCGAAGAACAGGCCGGGCAGGATGCCGTACAAGTAATGGTAGTGGACGCTCACCAGATAGGCGCCGCCGGCCACGTTGACCAGGAAGGCCGGGCCCGCCAGGACGACCAGCGCCATGGGGTGGAGGAGCGGGAGGAAGGCGAGCGGCCAGAAGAGGTCCCACACGTACGTACGCACCTCCGGCCGGAACAGGCGCTCCAGGTAGAAGGCCGGGTCCAGGGCGTGCGCCGACCACTCGTGGAACCAGTACCCGCCGCCGGTGCGGAAGAACCCGACCTGGTTGAAGTACGGCAGCAGCCCCTTGAGGGCGACCAGCAGATAGGCCGCGCTCACGGCGCCGAGGAGCAGCCCCCGGCGCCACCGCCCGCAGAGGACGGTATAGGCGGCGATCGCCATGACGTAGACGGCCATGTCCTCCTTGGTGAGGAGGGCGAGCGCGGCGGCCAGCCAGTACATGCGCGGGCGCTCGGTCTCGTCCGCCCACAGCAGGAGGAGCAGCCACGTCGACGCGATGGCCTCGGGATGGAAGTTCTCCTGCGCCGTGTAGATGAGGCCCGGGTAGCACCAGTAGAGCAGGACCGGCACCAGGGCGAGGAGCGGCCGGCGCAGTCGGCGGCGGGCGATCCCGTACACCGCCAGTCCGCCGGCGGCCAGGCCGATGCCCTGATACAGGTAGGCGAGCGTGAACGACGGCCACAGGCGGTAGAGGGGGGCCAGGAGCGCGTAGGCGATCCAGAGATGATCGCCCCAGTAGGACATGCCGCGCACCGTGTTGAACAGCCCGTCGCCGTGGGCGAGCTTCCACAGGGCCTGGAGGTGGATGGCGGCGTCGTAGGCCGAGAAGGCGAACGACAGATGGACGGCCCGGGTGTACAGGCCGAGTACCGCTCCGACGGCGAAGGTGAGAGCCACCAGCCCCACCGATGCCCCCCGTCCCGTCCTGCCCCCCGCCGCGATCGCAGCTTGTACCATGGCGGGGGCCATGTCACTCTACGTCACCGTGATGCGGACCGGTGCGCGGCCAGGGGTGTGGGGTGGGGTGGTCGTGGCGGGGGCAGGCCTTCTGTGGACGCTGGCCACCGTCGCGCAGGCCAAGAGCATCAGCATCGTGATGACGCCGATGCCGCAGCTGGCGGACGGCACGCTCACGGTGCGACTCGCGATCGCCAACAAGGGCGACGAGGCGGCGCAGTCGGTCGTGCCGACGCTGCGCTTCATGGACCAGGAGGTGCGCGGCAAAGGCCGCTCGTCGCTCGGGCCGAACGAGGCGCTCGAGGAGACGCTCACGCTGCCCGCCACCCACGCCGGCGACGGCCGCTGGCCGTATCGCGTCACCGTCGATTACACGGACGCCAACCAGTACCCGTTTCAGGCCTCGCACGTCTCCACCGTCGAAGTCGGCAGCCCGCCGCCGGCCAAGGTGGTGGTCTCCGAGATCCAGGCCCCGGCGCTCTCGACCTCGGGGTCGTACCAGGTCAAGGTGAAGAACCTGACCGCCACCCCGCGCACGGCGGCGCTCGCGGTCGTGGTGCCCGAAGGGCTCGAGATCCCGACCCCGCCGCCGCCGGTCGAGCTGGCGGCCTGGGAGGAGAAGACGATCTCGGGCTCGATCATCAACCGGACGACGCTGGCCGGAAGCCGCTACCCGGTGTTCGTGTCGGTGCAGTACGACGACGGCGCCGTGCACCAGACGGCGGTGGCGCAGGGTATCGTCGAGATCCTCGCGCCGCGGTCGTTCTTCGCGCAGCGCCAGCAGGCGCTCTGGATCGGTGCCGGCATCCTGGTGGTGCTCTGGATCGGGTTCATCCTGTGGCGGCGTCCGGGCGGCACGGCCGCGAGGACCCACGTCTGACGTGAGCCCGCGCGCCCGCTCGGCCCTTCGGGCGCTGCTCGACGCCGGCGCCGTCGGCGCGGCCGTGATCTTCATCGGGTCGTACTTCCCGAGCACGGTCATGCTGACGCCCACCATCACCAGCGGGGGCGACACCGGCTCGCACTACTGGCCCGCGCTCTTCATGCGCGAGGTGCTCCTGCCGAAGGGGCAGGTGGTCGGCTGGTGCCCGGGCAACTACTGCGGCTTCCCGCTCTTCCAGTTCTACTTCCCGTTCCCATTCGTGCTCATGGCGCTGGTCTCCCTCGTCATCCCGCTCACCATCGCCTTCAAGCTGGTGAGCGTGCTCGGCACGTTTCTTACGCCCGTGTGCGCGTACTTCGGGCTCCGCCTGGCCGGGGTGGCGTTCCCCGGGCCGGCGCTCGGGGCGCTGGCCTCGCTGTGCTTTCTCTTCATGGAGGCGAACTCCATGTGGGGAGCCAACATCCCGTCCACGCTCGCGGGCGAATTCACCTTCTCGCTCAGCGTGGCGCTCGGGTTCCTGTTCCTCGGCTCGCTTCGCTACAGCATGGTGACGGGGCGCGGGAAGCTCGCCAACGCCATGCTGGTGGCGGCGATCGGCATGAACCACGGCTACACCATCATCTGGGCCGGCTGCACGTCGCTCGCCGAGCTGCTGACGACCCGCGGCTGGTGGCGGCGCGTCGGCACCCTGGCGGTGGTGCACGGGCTCGGCTTCCTGCTGATGGGGTTCTGGCTGATCCCGCTCCTCGGCTACTCGACCTGGACCACGGCCTACGCCAACGTCTGGTACATCAACTC
Source organism: uncultured Binatia bacterium (SeqCode) (assembly GCA_964618895.1). GTDB lineage: Bacteria > Desulfobacterota > Binatia > DP-6 > DP-6 > CAZUDO01. Next base: position 29,856 of record CAZUDO010000107.1, on the reverse strand, counting down.
GTGGCAGGAGATCCTGCCGCCCATCCTGTGGCCCGCGGCCGGGGTGGCGGTGGGCGCCTCGCTCGTGCTCGCGATCGTGTGCATCTGGCAGCGCCGTCCGTACCCGGCCGGGGTGGCGAAGGTGTGGGCCGGCATCCTGGTGGCGGCGTTCTTCTACACCGCCGCCAGCGCGCTCCACGTGGTCGACATCCGCTTCATCCCGTTCTTCCAGCTCGGGCTGTGCGTGGCCGCCGCCGCCGCGCTCGGCTCGTTGCTCGCCATGCTGCCGGGGCCGGAGATCTGGCCGGTGGTGGGTGCGCTCGCCATCCTGCCGTTCGTGCAGGCGCGGGTGACGTTCATCCCGTCGTGGATCACCTGGAACTACGCCGGCTACGAGAAGAAGGCGGGCTGGCCGGCCTTCCGCGACGTGAACCAGAAGCTGAAGGGCGACTTCCGCGATCCGCGGGTGGTGTTCGAGCACTCGTCGGACTACGAGCAGGCCGGTACCATCCGCGCCTTCGAGAACCTGCCGCTGTTCTCCGGCCGCTCGACGCTGGAAGGGCTCTACATGCAGGGCTCGCCGACGGCGCCGTTCATCTTCTACACCCAGTCCGAGGTGTCCAAGGAGCAGTCGTGTCCGTTCCCGAACTACGGCTGCTCGCGCCTCGACTTCGACCGCGGCCTCGGCCACCTGCGCATGTTCAACGTGTCGCACTTCATCGTGCGCAGCCAGGTGGTGAAGGGCCTGGCGGCGGCGCATCCGGAGCTGACGCGCGAGGCCACCATCGGCCCGTACGAGATCTACCGCCTCACCAAGAACGCCGACCGCTATGCCATCCCGCTCACGGTGGCGCCGGTGCTGCACCTGACCGACAGCTGGAAGGAGCCCGCCTACCGCTGGTTCAAGCGTGCCAGCCCGGACGGGCCGGTGCCGGTGTTCGCCGAGCAGGTGGCGGCGGCGGAAGAGGGCGACTTCGCCGCCGTGGTGACCGAGCTGCCGCGCGAGCTGCCGGTGAAGGCGCTCGGGACGCCACCGGCCATCCAGGAGCAGCTCGAGACCGACCGCATCGTGCTCACCGGCTGCACGCCGGGCCACCCGGTGCTGATCCGGGTGTCGTACCATCCGCGCTGGAGGGCGCTCACGGGGGAGAAGCTCTGGCTGGGAGGGCCGAGCTTCATGCTGGTGTTCCCGCGCGGCGAGCGCGTCGAGCTGGCGTTCGAGGGCGGCGGGCCGATGACGCTCGGCCACGCGGCCACCGCGCTCGGGTGGATCGTGCTGCTGGGGGCGCTGGTGCCGCCCGGGCGGGCGTTCGGACGATGGGTCGCGTCCGTCGCCGTCCGCGTGCCGCCGGTGCCCGCGGCGGTGGCCCTGGTCCGCCGGACGGGAGCGTGGACGACGACCTTCCGGCGCACCGTCCTCGGCAGCGTGCTGCTCGGCGGCGCCGCGCTGCTCGGCGTGTTCGCCTTCTTCGTGCGCACCTCCGAGGCCGACACCCTCTATCGCAAGGGGCAGCGCATCTACGACGCCGGCCAGCTGCGCGCGGCGCTGCCGTACTTCCGCGAGGCGCAGGCGGCCGCGCCGCTGTCGAACACCGCCATCCACTCGACCTACTACGAGTCCATCATCCTCTACCGCGAGGAGGACTGGGCCGAGGCCGAGAAATCCTTCCGCAAGCTGATCGAGCGCTTCCCCGAGGCGCAGGCGACCGCCGAGTCGCAGTACCACATCGGCCTCTGCCGCGCGCGCCAGGGGGACGAGCCCGCTGCGATCGCCGCCTGGCGGCTGACGCGCCAGCTGTACCCCGGCACCCCGTGGGCCGGCTACGCCGGCGAGCGGCTGGCCGAGCACGGCGTGCGCGACGGCTCATGACGCCCTTCACGATCGGTATCCCCGTCTACAACGAGGAAGCCATCCTGGGCGCCAACACCGAGCGGCTGCTGGCCTTCCTGGACGGGATCGGGCCCGAGTACGAGATCCTGATCGGCTCCAACGGCTCGACCGACGCGACCACCACCCTCGGCGTCGACCTGTCGCGCCGCTTCCCGCACGTCAGCTTCTTCCATCTGCCCGAACGCGGGGTCGGGCTCGCGTTCCGCGAGTTCGTGCGCCGGGCGCGGCATCCGTTCCTGGTCTCGGTCGACATGGATCTGTCCGTCGACCTGGCCTTCATCCCGACGGCGCTCCAGCTGCTCGAGACGCACGACATCGTCGTCGGCTCGAAGAAGATGGGCAAGCAGAAGCGCAGCCGGTTCCGGAAGCTCGGGTCGGACTCGTTCCTGCATGCCGTGCGCCTGCTGCTCGGGCTCACCTACGACGACTACTCGATCGCCGCCAAGGCGTTCCGGGTCGACGTGCTGCGCCGCTTCGTCGACCGCATCAACATGGGCTCGTCCTACGTGTTGGAGGTGTGCTACCTCACGCAGCGCGGCGGGGGGCGCATCGTCCAGGTCCCCGTGTCGTGCGAGGACTGGCGCGCCTCGAAGTTCAACCTGCTGCACGAGGCGGTCTACAAATACCGGCACTTGCTGGGTCTCTGGCTGCGCAACCTGGGCCGATGACACCGCTGCCGCCGGAGCGCCGCGATATGGTATGCCCGCGAGGCCGATGAACGTCCGGGGCATGCAGCGCATCGACTACTGGGTGGGCATTCCCCTGTGTGCCCTCCTGTCGGCGTGGGCGTTCGTGATGCGGCTCATCCCGGGGAGGACGGCGCGCCCGGGCCGCCACATCCTCTTCATCGAGCTGAGCGAGATGGGGAGCGCGATCCTGGCCCACTCGGCCCTCGTACGCGCCCGGGAGCTCGCCGCGCCGGGGCAGCTCTACTTCCTCATCTTCGCCAAGAACGCGCCCAGCGTCGCCCTGCTCGACCTGGTGGTGCCGGAGCACATCGTCACCATCGACGACCGGTCGTTTGTGGCCTTCGTGCGGAGCACGCTCGCTGCGCTGGTGCGCATCCGGCGGCTCGGCATCGACACCGTCATCGACCTCGAGCTGTTCTCCCGCTTCACGGCACTGGTGTCGTACCTGACCGGTGCGGCGACCCGGATCGGGTTCCACAACTACACCTCGGAGGGGCTCTACCGCGGCACGCTCCTCACCCACCGCGTCCTGTACAACCATCACCAGCACATGTCCCTCAACTTCCTCGGGCTGGTTGCAGCGCTGGAAGCCCCACCGGGGGAGGTGCCGCTGGTGAAGCGCGACCTGCGGCCGCTCGTCCTGGCCCCGCCCCGGTGTCGTGTCGACGAGCACGCCCGGCGCGCCATCCTGAGCCGGCTCCAGGACGAAGGGCCGCGGATCGGCCCGCACACCCCGGTGGTCATCCTGAGTCCCGATCCGGGGCCCGCCATTCCCATTCGCGGCTGGGCCATCGAGCGCTATGCCGCACTGGCCCGCGAGTTGGTGGCGCGTGTTCCGGGGGTCGTGATCGTGGCCATGGGGCTGCCCGAGTCGGCGCCGCTCGCGCGCGCCATCGTGGATGCGGCGGGCGCCGGACGCGGCATCGATTTCACCGGCAAGACACACTCGTTGCGTGAAGTCGTGGCGCTCCTGGACATCGGCCGGGTGCTGGTCACCAGTGACGGTGGGCCGGCGCACATGGCCTCGCTCACCGGCATTCGTTCGGTCGTGCTGTTCGGCCCCGAGACGCCGAAGCTCTACGCACCGCTCGGATCGAACGTGACCACGTTGTACGCACATCTGTCGTGCAGCCCCTGCCTCGCGGCCGCGAACCACCGCCATACGGTCTGTACCGACAACCAGTGCATGCAGGCGCTCGGGGTTGGCGAGGTGCTGGACGCCGTGCTGGCGGGCCTGGACGACAGCGGCGAAGGCGGCACCCGATCGCCGGCGGGCCTCGCCGGGTCGACGGGAGCCTGAGGGATGACGGGCCCCGCGGGTGGCACGCCGCCGGCGTCCGGGCGCGCCGAGCGCGAATGGGACGCCCACTGGCACGCGGAGCAGCAGCACACGGGTCTCCGCGACGCCATCGCCACCTTCGTCCGCAAGACCATCTTTGCGCCCACGGTGGACCACTTCGTCAACCGGTACTTCCCGGCCACGGGGACGTTCGTCGAGGCGGGGTGTGGAAGCGGCCAGGCGAGCAGCGGGATCCGCAAGGGCCAGCGCCATCTCGTCGCCCTGGATATCAGCGTGCAGGCTCTGACGTGCGCGCGCGCCGTCGCCGTCTACGACCACTGCCTCAAGGCCGACATCGAACGGCTGCCGTTCCGTCGCGCGAGCATCGGGGGCCTCTGGAATCTCGGCGTCATGGAGCACTTCCACGAACCGGCGATTCTCGCCGTGCTGGCCGAGTTCCACCGCGTCCTCGTGCCGGGGGGGCGCGTGCTGCTCTTCTGGCCCGCCGACTACAGCAGCTCGCAGCTCGTGATGCGCGGGCTCGAGTTCTTCATTCGCTTGCGCAAGCGCGATTTTCACTTCTATCCCGACGAAGTGAGCCGCATCCGGAGCCGCCGACAGGTCCGGGCGCTCATCGCCCGGAGCCCCTTCACCCTGCTCGACGTCCACTACACCTGGCGGAACGCCTACAGCGACGTGATCGTCGTGCTCGAGGCGCGCAGGCCCGCGCCGTAGCCGTGGCGCGCAGTCGCATCTTCAGCGTGGCGACGTTGCAGGGCGTCGTCTTCTTCTGCCTGGCTGTTCTCTTCCTCCTCATCTACCTGCTGCCGGCGATCCGCCAGTACAACGTCTTCTGGCTCCAGGCCTTCGACTACGGGATCATCTACAACTCGACCCAGGAACTCGCCTTCGGCCGCCCGGCCTTCATGACCACGCGCGGCGTGCACGTGTGGGGCGACAGCCAGGACTACTTCCAGCTCCTGTTCGCACCGCTGCACTACCTGCCGGCACCGCACTACTGGCTCATCGGTGCGCATTCGGTGGCCATCTGGTCGTGCGGCGTGTTCTGCTTCTTCTACCTCCGCCCCCATCGGTTGGTGGCGTTGCTGGTGCCGCTGGTCGTGTGGATGAGCCCCTATCTGATCAACTCGAGCAACGACCTGTTCCACACCGAATCCTACGCCACCATTCTGCATCTGCTCGTCTTCTACGCTGCGGTCCGCGGCCGCCGGGGGTTGTTTTGGGGCGCCGTGCTGCTCGTGCTCGCGTGCAAGGAAGACATCGCGATCTACGTCGCCTGGTTCATGGTGCTCGCGTTCTTCCGACCCGATATCTTTCGTATCGAGCGGCGCCATCTCGCCGGCGCGGTCGCGGCCGCCGTGGCCGTGTTCGTGATCAACCAGAGCGTCGTCCAACCGTACTACAAGCTCCAGACCTGCGAGTGGCTGGGGACGCCGGTCACCATGGCGGCCGTGCGCGCAACTCCGTCGCCCTGGTTCCCCGACATCTGGACCGAGTTGCTGCGGCCGGCGTACTACGCCCGCGTCCTGCTCCCGGAAGTGCCCTGGTATCTCCTCATGCTGCTCTGGCCGGTGGTGTTCTTCCCGCGCGCCGCGTTTCCGATGATCTTCCTCCCGCTCGCCGGAGCGGCGATCAACGTCCTGGGCTCCGGCTATCTGCTCAAGAGCACCTTCCACTACGACCACTCGAGCTACGCCGCCGTCATCATCGTCATGTTGATCGGGCTGTCACGGATCAAGCGGAAGAACCTGGTGGCGATCGTCCTGTTCGCCGTCGCGCTCGGTATCCATCTCTACTGGCCCCACATGCGCGCACGGGTCACCCGGGTGTGGAACGGGGAGGACAACTTGTGGGCGTTCAAGAAGGACGAGCGGACGGTGTTCAGCGAGCGCCTGAATGCCCTGCTGCCGCCGGATACCGTCGTCTCGGCCGACTACGGCACCGTCAACTATCTGCTGCGCGGCCGGAGCCAGGCCTTCATGTTCGAGAATCCGTTCCGCCCCGACTACTTCGCGATCTACGACCTGTGCGACGGCGACGAGAAGCCGCTCCCCGGGCTCCCTCCCGTCGACCTGGTGGTGCTGCGCGCCGACTACCGGCCGCTGCCGAGCGGCCAGGCGTCGCTCGCGCCGTTCGATCACTACCAGGCGTCGCTGTTCGACGGGAAGTTCCCGATGCACCTGTACGTGAACCCGAACAGTCCACGCCGCGATCGCCTGGTGTCGGTGATGAACGAGGTCGGTGCGCGGCTGGTCGCTCCGGCGACCCCATCCCCGGGCGGAGAGGTCATACATAGTCATCCTTGACACCGCCGGCGGCTGCACCGCGCGCGGCGCCAGCACGAACACCTCGTCGAGCCGCCGCCACACCTCCGCCTCATGGTCGTGAAACACCGGCGAGAGCGTGTCGTCGTACCGCACCACGACGACGCCCCCGCCGGGCGTCCCGCTCCCCAGCCACGCCAGTAGCTGGTCCGCTGACCACGCGGGCACACACGCGTACCGACACGGGATCATGCCGACGACCCGCACCCGCTCGACGAAGCGCCGGTGCCCCAGGCGTAGGTAGAGCCGTTCCGGAATGGCCATCGGATCGGTCGTGTTCTCCGGGTACGCGCCGTAGCCATACAGCAGAACGACGGTCCGTCCGGCGTCGAGCTCGGCGAAGAGACTCCGAACGCCCTGCATGAGGTTCGGGTCGACGTGAAAGTCACCCACCGACTCGGTGAACGGCAGGCTCACGGTGCGCTCACGGATGCTCGTGCGCGTGAAGCGGTCGAGGGCGTACACTTGAAGACCGGCAGCCGCCAACGCGGCCGCGAGGACCGTTCCGCGGAGGAACCACGTGCGTGGCAGCTCGCTCACCCAACAGGCGATGACGAACAGGTTGTAGCCTTGTCCGATCACGTAACGCCGCGCCGACAGCTGGCTCCCCGACGCGAGCATCAACAAGAGCGGCGCCAGCTGGACGATGAAGACCGCCCGCAGAAACCACGCATCCCGTCGGATCGCGAACACGGCCACCAGCGCCAGCCATGACAGGACGGGAACGTCGAGGGCGTCGGAGAGGTACATCGCCCGTACGAGCTGCGCCACGTGCGTCGGGAGGTTCAGCAGCACGGCCGGCAACGTCTGCGAGAGCAGCGACCCGGCCGACCCGTCGAAGGTGCGCAGCTGGTACATCTGCAGCGCCGCACACGCGAGCCAGGCCAGGCGCGTGGCTGGGCGCACACCCCGCAGCAGGAACGCCGCGGCGAGGAACACCACGAAGTGGGTCTTCCCCAAAGGATATGCGTGCCACGAGAACTCGACCGCGACGAGTCCGATCGCGAGCGTCAACCCCGGGCGTGGTTGGCACGACGGCGATCGCACGAGCCAGAGCGCGAGCGCGTGCGGCAGCAACCCCGACACGTACGGCGCGCCGATCACCGTATGGGAGAGGAGCGTGCCGGACCCCGCGGCGGCGATCAGCAGGATGCCCCAGCCTGCACCAGACACCCCCGCGGCGAGGCCGAGGAGGTAGAGGACGAGCACTCCGGTGAACACGCTGATCGTTTGGGCCCAGAACTCCCAGGGCCACAGCAACGTGAGCGTACCCGCCAGGAGCGCCTGGACGCCGCTGTTCGCGCCGGTCCAGTACTGGAAGTGCCGCGTATCGACGAGCGCCGTTGCGAGCGCGTCGCCGAGCGAAAGCGTCGCCAGGAGAAACTGCCCATAGGCCGCGCCGATCGCCTCCCAGCCGACATAGTGGCCCTGTCGGTAGAGCGCACGCCACGCCAGGGAGAGTGCGATCAGGCCGAGGCCCAGGACCGTCAGCCAGGCCCCGGCGGTCCGACGCACGGGCGCAGACGGCTCAGCCGCCGGGTTCGTCGCTGCGCTGTCGGACGCTGCCGGATCCACGGCCGCCCTCGACCCCGCTACCCACGCCCGCGCACCGCGAGCGCGCGCTTGTCCACCTTGAACATCGGCGTGAGCGGCAGCTCGGCCACCATCGTCAGGCCGTCGGGCCGCTTGAAGCTGGCCAGCGCCTCGCCGACGAAGGCGCGCAGCCCGGCCAGCGTCGGGGGCGTTGCCGGGTCGGCCGGGACGACGAAGGCCCAGCCCACCTCGCCGAAGACGTCGTCCGGAAGACCGACCACGGCGGCGCGGGCCACCTGCGGGTGGCGTGCCAGCACCACCTCGATCTCCCCCGGGTAGATGTTGTAGCCGCCGCGGATGAACATCTCGCTCTGCCGGCCGAGCAGATGGAGATAGCCGGCGTCGTCCAGGGTGCCGAAGTCGCCGGTGTGCACCCAGCCCTCGGTGTCGATGGTGGCGGCGGTGGCGTCCGGATCCCGCCAGTAGCCGCGCATGGTCGCGGGTGAGCGCACGACCACCTCGCCGGTGGTGCCCGCCGGCTGCGGGCGGTTGGCCTGGTCGACGATGCGCAGCTCGACGCCGGGCGTGACTTTCCCGACCGTGGTCGCCAACACCTCGGGTGGGTCGCCGGGGAGGGCGGCGGTGGCGATCCCGACCTCGGTCGAGGAGTAGCGCACGGTCACGTCGACACCGAGCGTCTCCTGCACGCGCCGGACGAGCGCCGGCGTGGCCGGCGCGCCGCCGAGCAGCACCGTCCGCAGCGACGACAGGTCGCGGCGACCCCGGTCGGGGTGGTCGAGCAGCATCACGATCTGGGTCGGGAAGGCGCCCAGGTCGGTCAGGCGCTCGCGCTCGATGGTCTCCAGCACCAGCGCCGGGTCGAAGGCATCGTGGATCAGGCTCGTGCCCAGGTGCGCGATCTGGATGCCGATGCGGAGCATGGTGCCGACGTGGGCGAAGGACAGTCCCGCGGCCAGGTGCTTGCCGAAGGCGGGTACACCGCCGGGATGGCGGCGGGCGTCGATCGCCGTCAGCGCGAGTACGCTGGCGTGCGCGTACCAGGCGCCCTTCGGGATTCCCGTCGTGCCGCTGGTGAACACGAGTGCGAGAGGATCATCGGGGTCGACGCGGACGGCCGGCGGGGGAGCGTCCGCGCCGGGGAGCGACGCGACCACGCCCGCGGTGCCGCGGCGGAGCGCGTCGGCGGACAGCCACTCGACCGCGCCGAGCGCCGGACACTCGGGACGCACGGCCTCCACCATGGCACGGAAGTCGGCATCGTGCCAGGCGTCGACGGCGAGCAGGAGGGCCGCGCCGGAGCGCTGCAGCAGATGCCCGATCTCGGTGCGCCGGTAGCGGACGTTGATACCGGTGGTGACGGCGCCCGAGCGGGCGGCACCGAGGTACGCCGCCAGGTAGAGCGGCGTCGAGGGCAGGAGCAGTGCCACCACGTCGCCGCGCGTGATCCCGCGGGCGGCAAAGAAGCCGGCCATGCGGTCGGCGAGCCGGTCCCAGTCGGCGTAGGTGAGGCGCTCGGTGCGGTAGCGGAACGCCTCGGCGAGCGGCGCCTCACGCGCAGCGGTGGCGAGCAGCTCGCCCAGGGTCGGCGCGGTGAGCACGGTTTCGGGTCAGCCCTGCTGCCACTGGCGCTCGCGGCGATACTTGTCGTCCAGGCCGAGCAGCGTGTTCATGTCGGCGAACGGGACCAGGCGGTCGTGGAGCGCGGTGGTGACGCCGTCGCGGACGACGGTGCGGTACGCCTCCTCCACGACCCGGGTGGCGGCGAGCAGTGCGGTCAGCGGGAAGGCGACGATCTGGTAGCCGGCGGCGGCGAGGGCGCCCACCGGCCGCACCGGGGTCTTGCCGTGCTCGACCATGTTGGCCACCAGCGGCACGTGACGGGGAACGGCGGCGCGCACGGCGTCCATCTCGGCGATCGATTCCGGCGCCTCGACGAACACCGCGTCGGCGCCCGCGTCGGCGAACGCCCGTGCGCGCGTGATGGCCGCGTCCAGGCCGAGCGGGGCGCGCGCATCGGTCCGCGCCGTCACGTGGAAGGGCGCGGTGCCACGAGCCCGGAGCGCGGCGCGCAGCTTCGGCAGGTACTCGTCCAGCTCGACCACGCGCTTGCCGGCCATATGGCCGCAGCGTTTCGGCCACACCTGGTCTTCCAGAAAACAGCCGGCGGCGCCGATGCGGACCAGCTCGTCCACCGTGCGCTCCACGTTGAAGGCGTTGCCGTAGCCGGTATCGATGTCGACGATCAGCGGGGCGTCGACCGCGAGCGCGATCCGGCGCGCCGCGTCGAGCACTTCGGTCTGGGTGACGAGGCCGAAGTCGGGCTCGGCCAGGCGCGTGGCCGAGAGGCAGTAGCCCGACAGGAAGACCACCCGGAAGCCGCCCCGAACGGCGAGCTGCGCGCTCAGCGCGTCCCAGCAGCCGGGCAGGAGCAGCGGCGCGCCGGTGGCGAGCAGGTCGGCGACGGTCGGCGACGGCATGGCGCGCGGAGCATGGCACAAGGGCCGCATGAGGTGTAGCGCCGGGCCCCGGACCCGGCGTAAGTACCGCCGCATGCGCCTCCCGTTTCACTACCACGCCATCGATCCCGCCATCCGCCAGGAGCCGGTCCCGTTCGAGGCGACGGATGGGTTCCCGCTCGCGGGCATGCTCTTTCGCCCGCCGCATCGCGACCCCGAGGTGGGGGTGCTCGCCATGCACCCGCGCACCGACTTCGCGCGCCACTACCTGGCGCCACCGCTGGCCGCCGCCGGCTACGCGTTCTTCGGCGCCACCACACGTCACCTGAACAACGACGCCGACGCGCTGCACGAGCGCCTCCTCCTCGACGTGGCCGGCGCCATCGGCGCCCTGCACGCGCGCGGCGTCCGCACCGTCGTCCTGCTCGGGAACTCGGGCGGCGGGTCGCTGTTCGGCTTCTACCTGGAGCAGGCGATGACGCCCGCCGCCGCCCGTCTCGACCGGGCGCCGTCGGGCGACCGCGTGCCGCTCCGCGAGACCGACCTGCCCGGTGCGGCCGGCCTCATCCTGCTGGCCGCCCACCTGGGCGAGGGGCAGTTCTTGCTCGACCGGCTGGATCCGTCCGTGATCGACGAGCAGAACCCGACCGCCGTCAACCCGCGCCTGGACATGTACGACCCCGCCAACGGCTACCGGCCGATGCGCGAGGGTCCGTCACGGTACACGGCCGCCTTCCTGGACGAGTTCCGCGCCGCGCAGCGCGCCCGCTGCGAGCGCATCGACCGCCAGGCGCTCGAATGGTGCGAAGAGGCGGCGTACCACCGCGCCACGCTGCGGGATCCGGCCGAGATGGAACGTATGTCGGCGCGCGACAAGGCACGCGTGACCCGCCACGCCCTCCAGCGCCGCTATCTCCTCATCTACCGGACGCTGGCCGACCCGCGCTATCTGGACCTGACGCTCGACCCCTCGCAACGCCCACTCGGGTCCATCTTCTCCTACGGCCGCGATCCCATGGTGGCCAACTACGGCGAGGGGCTGGCGCGCGTCATGAGCGCCCGGGGCTGGCTGTCGACGTGGTCGGGGCTGTCGTCGCGCGCGGGCCTTGAGCGCACGCTGCCGGCGGTCACCGTGCCGACGCAGGTGATCGGCACGCTGGCCGACACCGACATCTACCCTTCGGAGACGCGCCGCATCCTGGCCGCGTCGGGGGCGACCGACAAGTGCATGGCCGAGCTGGCCTGGGCGGATCACTACATGAACCCGGTCGGGCCCGAGGGGGCGGCGCTGGCCGCCCCGCGCGTGCGCCTTGCCGACGAGCTGGTCCTGCCCTGGCTCCGCCAGCGCTGGCCGGCGTGAAGCGCGTGGCGTCCGACTCGGCGCTCGGTCGCCTGTCGATCGGCCACTACATGCTGCGGCGGTGGTCGCTCGACGAGGACGTGCGCCAGCTCGAGCGGCTCGGTTTCCGCTCGATCAGCCTGGCCAGCACCAAGCTCGATGCCTACGGCGCCGCGCGTGCGATCCGGCTATTGCGTGCCTCGAGCCTGCAGGTCGCGCACGTGGGCTCCTACGGCCGCTTCGGCCGCACGCGGCGGACCATCCAGCGCGGCATCGACCGCCTGCGGCGCGCGATCGACACCGTGCATCGGCTGGATGGACACGCGCTCTTCGTGCTGAGCGGGGGCCGCGACGGCGCCAGCTGGGAGGACGCGGCCCGCATCACGCGCGACGCCTACGCCCGCCTCCTGCCGGAGGCGACGGCCGCCGGCATCCGCCTCGCGCTCGAGGTGATCCACCCGCTCCGTCAGGACCTGTCCTTCCTGAACACGCTCGCCGACGCCCGCGCACTGGCGCGCGCCGCCGGGCCGCGCGGCGGCTACGTGCTCGACTTCTTCCATTCCGGCTGGGAGCGCCGTCTCCTGGAGACGGTGCGTCGGGACGCCGCCCGCCGCATCCACGCCGTGCAGGTCTGCGACGTGAAGCGGGTGACCATGCGCACCATGGACCGGGCGCTGCTCGGCAAGGGCATCCTGCCGCTGCGCGCGCTCTTCCGCGCGCTCGAAGACGGCGGCTACCGCGGCTGGTACGAGGTCGAGATCATCTCGGACGACGTCGAGACCATCGGCTACGAACGCGTGTTGCGGCAGACGCGGACGGCGTTCGCACGGTTGCTGCGCGCGACCTGAGCGCCCGCCGGGTTCAGCGGCACGCCGCCGGCACGTTGTTGCCGATGTTGCCCGTGCCGGTCGAGCAGCAGGCCAGGTTGCTGGTGCTGTCCGCGCCCGCGCCTACGTTGTCGTTCAGCAGGTTGTGGTCCGACAGCTTCATCTCGATGCCGCAGCCGCCGTTGCCGAGCGTCCGGTTCCGGGTCACCTCGGTCATGGTAGTGCCGCCGAGGATGCTGATGCCGTTGTCGACGTTGTCGCGCGACGTGTTGCCGGTGACCACGTCGGCCATCGTCCAGTCGAGCTGGATGCCGTCGGTGCCGGAGCCGACGATGCAGTTGCTCACCACGGCGTGGTGCTGGGAGATCGTGTCGGTCCCCATGTTGACCTTGATGCCGTGGTCGCCGTTGTGCACCACCAGGTTGTCGCGCACCGTGGTGCCGTCGCCGCCTTCGATCTCGACGCCGTCCCAGTTGCGGGCGATGCAGTTGCACGCGATCAGGCCGCCGGCCGAGCGCTTGAGCTCGACGCCCTGACTTCCGCTGCCGCTCAGGTTGAGGAAGCGGATCGTGATGTTGGTGGACTGGTCCATCTTGATGAGTTCGCTGCCGTCGCGGAGGCCGGTGATGGTCGAGCTCAACTCCCGCCCGCGGAGCCCACCTGCCGGGCAGCTGCCGCCGGCGGGGGCCATGCCCTGGATGGTCAGGTTGTGGCGGCTCAGGAGGAACGCCCCGCCGTGACAGACCCCGCGGACGGTGATGGTGGCGCCGTCCTGCGCGGCGTCCACGGCAGCCTGCAGGCTCGAGAAGGTGCCGGCCGGCATGCTCACCGAGATGACGCACGCTGCCGTCTGCAGCGGGATGCACTCCGTCCCGGTCTCCTTGACGCAGACGAGCGGGACGGTGGTGGTGGTCGTGCTCGGCGTGGTGGTGCTGGTCGTGCTGGAGGTGGTGGCCCGCGAGGTGCTCGTGGTCGTCGACGTCGTGCTGACCGTCGTGGAAGTGGTGGCGGTGGTCGATGTCGTGGTGACCGTGGAGGTCGAGGTAGTCGACGTGGTCGAGGTGGTCGACGTGGTCGTGACCGAGGTGGTGGTCGTCGACGAGGTGCTCGCCGTCGAGGAAGTGGTGGTGACGGTCGTGCTCGTGGTCGTCGTTGGCGGACGGGTGGTCGTGGTGGTGCGCGTGGTGGTCGTGGTGGAACAGGTGTCGAAGTTGAGGGTGCAGTCGACGTTGCAGGTGACGAACCCGCCGACGGGCGAGCCGGCGCAGAACGCGCCGTCCAGGCTGCTGCCGTCGCACTCCTCCGCGCCTTCCTGCACGTTATTGCCGCACATCGGCGGCCGCGTGGTGGTCGTGGTGCGGGTGGTGCTGGTCGACGTGCTCGTGGCCAGCGTCGTCGTGGTCGTGGTGGTGATGGGCGGGAACTCGCACAGCGTAAAGTCGAGGCGGCAGTCGGGGGTGCAGCGCAGGAAGGCGCCGGTGCTGGAGCCTGGGCAGGTGGTGCTGCCGAAGTCGCCCCCGTCACACTCCTCCCCCGCGTCGATGCGACCGTTGCCGCAGAACGGTAGCGTGGACGTGGTCGTCGTGGTGGTGGTGGTCGTCGTGGTGGTCGACACGGGCAGCTCGTCGATCGGGCAGCACTCGCCGGTGTTCTCCCGGTCCATGCTGACCACTTCGCCAAGGAAGTTGCCCCGCAGTTTGTTGCGGCCGCCCAGATTGAGCTTGCCGCGCAACACGCACACGTCGAGGGCATAGATGCCAGCGTGGCTGAACCGCACCCGGCCCTGGTCGGCGATCAGGCGCAGCACGTGGCAGTCGGTGCCGATCGTGGCGCCATTGTGCACGTTCACACGCCCGGTGCCCGGGACGACGATGGTGGCCGGTCCGGTGCTCGTGACGCTGACGTTCCGGCGCGCGACCAGGTTGCACATGACGGTCTCGCCCTCGCTCAGGACGAGCTTGCCGCGATCGGCGATGTACACGTCGCCGTATCGTCCCGGTGGGAGATCACACCAGCCGTTGCCGGGCACCGCGTCGTCGATGCTGCAATCCCTGCCCTCGTCGACGGTTACCGGCTTCGAGGGCATGCAACCCGTCAGCGGCACCGTGACCCCACACGCCGCGGCGATGTCGTCCACGTCGGTGACGCAGCTGCTGCTGCAGCTCGGCTGCCCATCCCCGTCCAGGTCGGGAAGGATCGGGCTGCTGAACGGCTGCGTACAATCGGCTGCCGATCCCTTGAGCTGGATCATCGAGCAGTCGAGGCCGCAGGTCCGCGGGTCGGTGCGGAAGACGCCGTAGAATTGCCCGCGTGCGCACGTGCGATCGCCCACGATCATGCCGGGCTCGCGCACGATCGCGTCGCTCGCGTTGACGACGCCGCAGGCGCCCGGCACCTGCACCGACGGACAGTTCGCGCCGATGCTGCAGCCCGGAGCGAGGACGCTGATGTTCTTGACCCGCGCCGCGCGCAGTCCGAGGACGAGATACTGCTGCAGATCCCGGCTCATGCCGAGATCCACGGCGGCCACGCACAGAGCGGGCAGAAGGATGACGGCAGCTAGGACGCTTCGGGTGAGAAGTCGCATGAATAGACCTGTGCGGTTGGCATTGCTGACCGGGCTATACCATGGCCCATCGAGGGCTGTCTCGGAGAAAATGCAGGTCCCCCCCGGCCTTGCCGCCGGCGCGAACGGCGCGCTCTGGACGGGCCGACGTCCCCGGAGTCGACACCGCCGTCATCGGCGGCGCCTATGTGTATCACGCCGATTCTACAGCGCTTTTCGTGGTGTGTGGGCCGCTCGGCTGGTGCCTTGCGGCGGTTAGAACCCCCTCCGGCGGCCGGCCAGTTCCAGGGCCTGTTCCTCTCCGTCGTGCGCGTCGCCCCGGTCGAGATGCGAATGACGGGCTGGCTGATCGCGTCCGGGACGTCGCACCTGTTCTGTCCACCGAAACGAATCCGCAGTGGACCGGCGCACGTTGACTGCGCGCCGACGGCGGCAGTAGGGTTCGCGCCGGTTGAGTCACGATGGCGGGGGCCGGAGACAGGGCGCCGCTGTGGGCGGTGGTCGGCACGGTGGTGTTCGTGCTGCTGGTGCCGGGGACCGTGGTGGGGCTCGTGCCGTGGGCGCTCTCCGGGTGGCGGCTCGAGCTGCCGATCCTTGGCCTGGCCGCGACGCGCATCGCAGGTACGGCGCTGATCGTCCTGGCCCTGCCGCTCTTCGTCACCTTCTGTCTGCGCTTTGTGCGCGAGGGCCACGGCACGCCGGCGCCGATTGCGCCCACGCGTCACCTGGTGGTGGGCGGGCCGTTCCGGTTGGTCCGCAACCCGGGCTACGTGGCGGTGGTGGCGATGCTGGTCGGGCAGGGGCTCCTGTTCGGCAGCTGGCCGGTGCTCGCCTACGCCACCGGCGTGGCGATTGCCTTCCACGTCTTCGTGGTGCTGTTCGAGGAGCCGACGCTCCGCCGGCAGTTCGGCGCCGAGTACGACGGCTACTGCCGCGCCGTGCCGCGCTGGGTGCCGCGGCTCAGGCCGTGGTGAGCAGCGAGCGCGCGATCTGCGACACCTGGATCTCGTCCGTACCGGCGTAGATCTGCAGCACCTTGGCGTCGCGACAGAGCTGCTCCACCTGGAACTCCGCCATGTAGCCGTTGCCGCCGAAGAGCTGCACGGCCTCGAGCGCCACGTCCATCGCCGCCTGCGCGGCGTAGAGCTTGCAGGCCGACGCCTCGGCGAAGGTCAGGGCCCGGTCGTTGGCCGCCAGCTCGATCTGGCGGAAAACCATGTTCTGCAGGTTCATGCGCGCCACTTCCATCTTGGCGAGCTTCAGTTGGATGAGCTGGAACTCGCCGATCAGCTTGCCGAACGCGACCCGCGTGCGCGCGTAGTTGATCGACAGCTCGAGGCACTGCTCGACGATGCCGAACGCCATGGCGGCCACGCCCGACCGCTCCATCGAGAACGTCGCCTTGGCGCCGGCGCGGCCGCCGGACCCGGCGGTGTCCTCGCTCTCGCCGAGCAGGCGATCGCGGCCGCACACGACGTCCTCCAGAAACAGCTCGCCGGTGGGCGAGGAGTGCAGGCCCATCTTCCGCATGGGCTTCGACTGCGTCAGGCCGGGCATGCCCTTGTCGAGCACGAAGTTCAGGACCTTTCGCTTGCGCGCGTCGGTGGTGCCGTCGTCGAGCTTGCAGATGAAGACGATGGTGTCGGCGTAGGGGCCGTTGGTGATGAAGGTCTTGTTGCCGTTCAGTACGTAGTCGTCGCCCTTCCGGCGGGCGGTCGCCTTCATGCCGCCGAACGCGTCCGAGCCCGAGTCCGGCTCGGTGATCGCCCAGGCGCCGATCTTCTCGAGCGTGAGCAGCGGCAGCACCCAGCGCTCCTTCTGCGCCGTGGTGCCCTTCGACAGGATGGCCTGCGCCGTCAGCCCGACGCTCACGCCGAGCGCGGTCACCATGCCCGGGCAGTAGCGGCACAGCTCGATGATCGGGACGAGCTGCATGCCCACGTCCTCGGTGCCCCGTTGCTCCTTCTTGGCGACGTGCTCGCCGCGGGCGGCGGCCTTCTCGCGCGCGATCTGCTTCTCGAAGCGCGCCTGGGCCACCTGGTCGAGACCGAAGGTCTGCATCATCTTCCGTAGGATGGCGTACGGCGGGGTGTCGCCGTGCTCCAGCTCGTGCAGGTTGGGCTTGATCTCGGCGTCGATGAACCGCCGGGTCATGTCGCGGATCATGAGGTGCTGCTCGCTCCACTCGATCATGCGGGCAGAGATACCAGATCGCCGGCGCGCGAAACCAGGGGGTCGCGCGGGGGTCAGCGCGGGGTCAGCGACCGGCCACGGCCAGATGATAGAGGTCGCCGCCAGGCGGCGGGGCGCCGGGCAGGTAGCGCCGGTAGAGCACGTCCAGCGTCTCGTCCGCGAACGTCGTGAAGCCGGCGGCCAGGACGCGCGCGCGGGCGCCGGCGGCGTCGAAGCGGGCCAGGTTGTAATTGAAGACGAGACGCGAGCCCGGGCCGCCCGTGCGTGCCATCCACTCGAGACTGCGGTCGATGTCGGCGTCACTCAGGTAGCTGGTGACGCCCTCCCAGATGAACAAGGTGGGGGCGCCGGCGCGAAGGCCCGCCGCGTGGAGGTCGTGCGAGAGCTGGGCGTCGAAGTCCGGCGCGGCGAAGTCGCACGGCACGAAGTGAAGGTGCGGGGGAATGGCAATCCCCGCCTCTCCGAGCGCCTGCTGTTTGGCCGCCAGTTGCCCGGCGAAATCGATCTCGAACACGTGCGCGTCGGCCAGCTCGCCGAGGCGCAGCGACCGGCAGTCGAAGCCCGCGCCCAGGATGACGACGTCGCGCATGCCGTCGCCGAGCGCGCGCCGGGTGTCGTCGTCGATGAAGCGCGTGCGCACCCGCATGCTCTCGCGAAAGAAGGGCACACCGAGGAAGCGCTCGAAGGCCTCGTCCGCGGCCGCTCCGCCGGTGAACAGGTGCGCGTACGGGTCGTCGAACAGGCGCTCGGCCTCGGGCAGCGTCCCCTCGGCCGCGCGCACGCGCGCGACCGCGGCGGCGGTGTCGGTGACCTCGACCATCACCCGCGTCCGAGCCGTGCGCCCGCCGTTGCCCCGTCCGTCCGTACGCGCCGGTGCCGGAAGAGCCACCGCCCGTCGACCCGTGCCAGACGATCCCGGTAGCGGCCCCAGTGGTCCGGCCCCACGTCGGTGACGACGAGGAAGTACGCCGCCGCCTCGGCGTCGTCGCTGCCGAGCACGTCGATGGTGAGCGTCGAGACGTGGTGGCGGATGAAGGGCCGTGTCGTCGCCGCCGCGAGCCGCGTCCGGGCGTCGTCGAAGAAGGCGCGGATGGCGTCGTGTCCGCGCGCGGGCGGGTGGTCGTTCGCCTCCAGCACGCCGTCGGCGGTGAACAGCGCCACCACGTCATCGATCCGCGCGCGGTCGATCAGCTGCGCATAGCGCGCCACCAGCTCGCGAATGGCCTCGCGGGCGGCGAGCTCGGTCGCGTCCATCGCTACGGCGCCGCCTGCAGCACCGAACCGGCCGGCGCCGGCGGCGTCAGGAACGGCGTGAACGTCGCGTCGCCGGCCAGGTAGCGTTCGAGGAAGGCCGGCACCCAGCGCAGGACGACGGCGTGTGCCTCGTCCTGGGTGAGGGTGGTCGGCGGGTTGCAATCGGGGCTCGGGAAGCAGCCGTTCGAGAACGCAAAATGGCCGGCGTTCGGGATCTCGATCAGGAACTTGGGCGACTGGGCGGCGGCGTAGGCGGTCCGGATGGCGGTGTTGTCCACATAGGTGTCGAGCTGACTCAGCATGTGCAGCGACGGAATGGTCAGTACGGGCGCCCCGGGCACCGCGGGCGCCAGCGGCACGGCGACCTTGAAGCGCGCGTCCCCGGCGACGACCAGGTAGGTGGTGAAGCCGCCGAACGAGTGCCCCGCCATGCCGATGCGGGTGTCGTCCAGGGCGCCGAAGAACGGCGAGCCGGGATCCGCAGTGGCCGCCAGCATTTCGTCGAGCGCGAACAGCACATCCGCGGGCCGCTCGACCGCGGACGCGGCGATGGCAGAGGGGGTACCGCAGGTCGGGAACTCGAACAGCGTGTTGCCCGGATGTGGGGGGGCCACCACCACGAACCCGTACGACGCCACCAGCGGCCAGAGGAACGTGCTCTGGTTCGGATAGCCACACGAGCCGTGCGAGAACATGACGACCGGGTACGGCCCACCGGCGGCGTCGAGCGGCGCGTCGACGACCGCGCCGAGGGCGGAGTCGAGCGGCGCGCCGCCGGCAGGGGCGGGGTACCAGACGTAGGTGTCGAGCACGCGTGTCTCGCTCGGGGTGACGGCCGACGGCTTGGTCATCGTCACCACCCGCACGCCGGGCGTGTACGGCCCGGTCTCGTGGGTGGCGACGCACGTGCTCGCCGTGCGGTCGATCACGTCGGCGCAGTGGGTCTCCCCGCCGCAGACCCGCTCGGTGAACGCCGGCTTGCTGACGCAGCTGGCGGGCTTCTTCACCCGGCACGAGTGCGGCGCGGAGGCCCCCGGCTTGAAGCGCGCACACGCGACCTGCGTCGGGACGCCGCAGGTCGCGCGCTTGTAGGTGCGCTTGGCGATGCTGCCGCACGACGAGCGCAGGGTGGTCGCGGCGAGCGCTCCGTCGACCACCACCCGCGCGCAGGCGCGATAGGCCCCGCGATCGAGGCCCGGGGCGCCGGGGTAGCTGGCGCACGGGCAGGCGGCCTCGGTGGCGGCGCGGACGCTGGCGAGGGCGCGCTGGTCGCCGAGCAGGTTGGCTCCCAGCAGGCAGTCGCTGGCTGCCCACGCGCCCGCGGGAACGCCCAGGACCATCAGGAGAGCGATGATATGCGGCATGGGGCGAGTATCGCGGTGCGGGGCCTCGCCTGGCAAGCGGGTCCCGACCGCCGCATGCCCTGCCGACCCGGGGACAACCCCGGGCTTGCGCGCGGCGGGGGTTCGGAGGAAGGATGCCCGCCATGGCCGCCCCGGCCATCGTCGGTCCGTGTCCCGAGTGCCGCGTCGAGAACGCGGCGGACCACAATTATTGCAAGCACTGCGGGACGCCGCTGCGAGCCGTCGACGTGGAGCGCGAGTTCGGCACCGGCTTCGCCGAGCGCACGCGGGATCGCTGTCTGCAGATCCTCAAGGCCGACCCCGACAACGCGAGCGCGCACTACAATCTGGGCCTGGCGTACTACCACCTGGGCCAGATCGGCAACGCCATCCGCGCCTTCGAGCAGGCGGTCAAGATCGAGGACGCGTACCCGGGGGCGCACTTCCAGCTCTCCGTCTGCCACTACCGGCGCGGTGCCATGGCCGAATGCGCCACCGCTGCCCGCCGGGCGATCGAGCTGAACCGCGCCTCGGCCCCCGCCCACTACCGACTGGCGATGGCCCTCTTCCACTTGGGCCGCCTCGACGAAGCCGCGAGCGCCCTCGAGGAGACGCTGGTCACCGACCGGGAGTACGTCATCGCCTGCTACCAGCTCGGCATCATCCGCGAGCGCCTGAACGACGACGCCGGTGCGGTGCAGTGCTTCGAGCGTGTCGTCACCGCCAACCCGCACGACGCCTCGGCGCATTACCACCTGGGCCTCGGCTACAAGCAGCTCGGCATGGACGCGCTCGCCATCAGCTCGCTGGCGGAGGCGTTGCATCTGGACCCGTCGGATACGGCGTCGGCGGAAGAGCTGCAGCTCCTGCAGCGCTGAGGGGCGATCGCCCGCTGGGATCGGCATCGACTTGCCGAATGGATCGATTATGGTGATCATCAACGTGTTCGAGGCGAAGTCGACGCTGTCCAAGCTCCTCGAGGCGATTGAGAGTGGCGAAGAGCCTGAGATCGTGATCGCTCGCCACGGACACCCGGTCGCGCGCTTGGTGCCGGTCCACAGCCAGCCGGTCGCACGACGGATCGGGGTAGCCAAGGGTGTGTTCGATGTTGCCCCGGATGCGCGACTCGACGCCAGGGTGAGTCGGCTCTTCCGATCGATCCCCCGGTGAGGCTGTTGCTGGATACCCACGTCGCCCCGAAAGGGATGCCGGTTTCCGGGCGCGAGGTCCTGTCGCTCTTCCAACGCTCCAGCTACTTCATGCTCTCGGTCACGGCTGAGCACGCGGCCGCCGTGGACGACCTCCCGCCGCACCATGCCAACCCGTTCGACCGAATCCTGGTGGCGCAGGCGCTGCAGGAACCGCTGCGTCTGGTGACGGCGGACAAGCTCCTCGCTCGCTACTCGGACACCGTCATTGTCACCTGATCCCGGGCGTGCTGCTGCGGCCGTGACGCGCGTGCGTTGACCGCGCCGTGACGGGAGCGGGAGGACCCCCTGGCCCCATGCCGTGCCCCTCCTGCCAGCACACGGTCACGCTCTGGATGCAGGGAAAGGCGCAGCGTGCACGCGAGCTGGGCGAGGAGCTGCTGGGGGTCGCCGACGCGTCCGGCGTCGACGACCTCAGGTGCTGGGCACGGTACGCGACCAGCATGGTCGACTGGACCCTCGGCAATCTCTCGACCGCACTGTCGCGTGCGGACGAGGTGATCCGGTTGCTGGCGTCCGGAGTCAGTGACGGGGTTCCGGTGCTCGGCACGCAGCCCCTCGCCATCGTCCATCATCACCGCGGGCTGTACCTGACCGACGCGGGGTGTCTGGACGAGGCACGCGCCTCGCACGCACACGGAGGGGAGGTGCTGCGGCGCCTGGGTGCGACCG
The DNA here is from genome assembly GCA_964618895.1 of uncultured Binatia bacterium (SeqCode). GTDB lineage: Bacteria > Desulfobacterota > Binatia > DP-6 > DP-6 > CAZUDO01. The sequence continues at coordinate 8,261 of CAZUDO010000107.1, read as the reverse complement.
AGCAGGTCGCCTGGTGCGAAGCGGGGCTGGCTCGCGTCGCGGCGTTCGCCGGTGACGTCGAGACGGGACTCCGCCACGCGCGCAGTGCGCTCGAGGGCGTCGAGAAGGTCGGGTCGTCCTTTGGTCGCGTCTACGTCTCCTGGATTCTCGGGCAGGTGCTCGCCAGCGGAGGAGCGGCGCACGAGGCCATCGGGCAGCTCACCGCGGCCCTCGCTCTCGTGCGCGCCCACGGTGTCGGAGTCTTCATCGAGCCGTTCGCGCTTGCCGAGTTTGCCGATGCCCGCCTCGATGCGGGCGATCTCCTCGGCGCCCGGACGGCCGTCGAGGACGGCGTCGCCGCGCTCCGGGACGCGAACGGCGCACGGGCGCGACTCGAGCTGGGCCGGGCCCGCGTCCTGTGCGCGGAGGGGGATTTCGCCGCCGCCGCCGCCGCGCTCGACCGGGCCCAGGCGGGCGTCGAGGCGACCGGCGCGCGGGTCTACCTGCCGTTCATCCACGCCGAGCGCGCCGAGCTGGCCCGGCTCCGCGGCGACGACGCCGCGCACCGCCACGCGCTCGCGGAGGCGCGGCGGCTGTTCGTCGCGATCGGCGCGCCGCGGCGCGCGGAGGCGTGTGAACGGCCGCGCGTGAAAGCGCCTCGCACCGGGCCGAAGCTCACGCACCAACGCAGTCGAACCCGAGGGCGCGTGCCGCGCGTGCTTGCTGCGGGTCGTGCGTCGCGAAGACCAGGTCGGGGTTCCTGCGCTCGCGCCACAAGAGCGCGCTCGCCAGATGCAGCGCATCCAGCGTCTTCACGGGGGTTGCCATCGGCAGCGCCGCACGCCCGAGCACCAGGCGAGAGAGCCGGATGCCATCGATGGTCCGCTCGATCCGGGCGAGCACGCGGTGGAACTCTCCCACCTGATCGTCGTCCAGCGATCCGTCGAGACGAAGACGGTCGAGCACGCGCCGGGCCTCGACCCCGAGCAGCTCGCTCGCACAGGCCTCGTCCCACTTGCCCCAGGTCGCGAGCGGCGCGGCCTGGCCGAGCACCACGCGCAGGACCGTGCTCGTGTCGAGATACACGGTCATCGTGCGTCGCGGTCCTCGCGCAGCAGGCGTACCACGTCGATCGGTCGCTTGGGGCGCACACCGCGGATCTTCTTCAAGTCGCTCACCGGGAGTGACGCCGGCACCACCTCGAAACCGTCGTCCTCGTCGGGAGCGTACGGCACGAGCCGCGCGATGGGGGTCGTGCGGTCGCACACGACGACGGACTGTCCCCGACGCACGGCGGCCAAGTAGGAGCTCAGATGGGTCTTCAGCTCCGAGACCATTGCCTTCTTCATGGTCTTATCATGACCATATATGACCTCATCGTCAAACGGCCACCTTCAGATCGTAGTACGTCCGCGCCATCAGCCGGTGCACACACATTTTGTAGCCCGCCTGGACCCGGCCGCGCGCGACCTCAGGGAGCTGCCGCCACCGCTCCCTGCCGCGCTGCGAACACCGCCGCCGTGAACAGGCCGGCCGCCGCGGCGAGCACGGCGACGCCGCCCAGCTGGAGCCAGCCGGCCGCCTCGACCGGCACCAGCACGCCGCCGAGCGCGCGGCCGAAGGCGAAGCCCGTGCCGGGCTCGACGCGCATCGTCTTGAGCGCCGCCAGGAGTGCGGCCAGCGCGACGCTCGCAACCAGCGCCACGCCCCCCCCCACGGCCCCGCGCGCCGCGAGCTGCGCGGCGGTGAGCGGCGTGCCGGCGCGCGGCGGCTCGACCGTGAACACCGGCTCGCGCACGCCGAGCGGCACGAAGCGCGCCAGCAGGACCATGCCGGGCACCCCCGCGAGCAGCGTGAGCAGGTAGAACGTGCGCCAGCCGAGGGCGTCGACCAGGACGCCGCTCACCGGCCCGGCCACCAGACGCGGCAGGCCGAACAGGCTCGAGAACAGCGCATACTGCGTCGCCGAGAAGCGCTTTTGCGTCATGCGCAGGAGCAGCACAGAGAAGGCCCCCGTCCCCATGCCGGAGGTGAGGTTCTCGAAGCCGGTGGCGGCGTACATGAGCGGCCGGCTGAGGGGACTGCCGGCCACCAGCACGTAGCCCAGGTTCGAGAAGATCTGCAGAAAGCCGAACCCCCACAGCGCGTGGCCGAGGCCGAGCGCGGTGGTGAGCAGCCCCCCGGCAAACGTCCCGACCAGCGTCGCCGCCAGGCCCACCGTCGCCAGCGCCGCGCCGCGGTCGAAGGCGTCGTACCCCATGTCGATGAGGAACGGGCGCGTCAGCGCCTGCGCCAGCTGGTCGGCGAACTTGTAGAACACGACGAAGGCCAGGATCTCGAGCGCGCGGTGCCGGGTGAGGAAGCCGAGGAACGGCTCCCACACCGCGGCGCGTAGGCTTGCTGGCGCGGGGGACGTCGTCTCCGGCTCGGGCGCGTGCCAGGTGATGACGAGCGCCACCAGGTACAGGCACGCGAGCGCAGCGTTGACCGCCGGCCACGACCAGCGCGCCGCAAGCGTGATGCTGACGCCGCCGGAGACGTACAGCGCCGCACGGTAGAGAGCGATGCGCGCGCCGACGGCCGGGCCCTGCTCCTCGGGGCGCAGCACTTCGACGGCGTAGGCGTCGACGGCGATGTCCTGCGACGCGGAGGCGAACGCGATCGCGAACGCGAGCGCGGCGACCACCCACGGGGCGTCGGGATGGTCGCCGACGCCAGCCAGGGCGAGCGTCAGCGCGAACAGCGCTACCTGGGTCACCGCTGCCCAGCCGCGCCGCCGGCCGAGGCGCGGGGGCGTGAAGCGGTCCATCAGCGGCGCCCACAGCATCTTGAACGCCCACGGCGCCTGCGCCAGCGTGATCAGCCCGACCAGGCGGATGTCGAGGCCAGCGGCCCGCATCCAGTCGGGGATCGCGATCGACACCAGGCCGAGCGGCAGACCGGAGGAGAACGACAGCAACGTCACCGCCGCCGTCCGCCACGACCCGAGGGCACGCCCGACACCCGCGAATGCCCCCGGGGCCTGTTCCCTCCGCCTCTCCACCCCGACGGATCCTGTAGCAGGCGTCCGTCCGGGGTGCGAGCCGACCCCTACGGCAGCGCGTACGCCCGCACGCCGCCCGGGGCGCCGAACACGCCGTAGCCGACGTACACCGTGCCGTCGACGATCGAGGCACCGGAGCTGACGGTAGAAGGCATGGTGAACGTCTTCAGCCGCGTGCCGAGGGCGGCATCGTAGACGTAGAACTCGTTCGCCGTCTGGGTGCCGACGAAGACGAGCCCGCCGCCCACCGCGGCGCTGCCCCAGCTGCGCCCGATGTCGTCCTCCCAGACGGTGTTGCCGCCCGAGATGGTGAACGCCTGTAGATGCTTCGGCGCCGGCACGGTCGGCGGCGCGAATTCGTACAGGGCGGCGTAGAAGCGCTGGTCGGCGAACGCGACCGCGGCGTTGAAGAGCCCGAAGCCCGCGAACGCCGGCGTTACCGGTGTGGGGAGGACCGCCCGCGACCACACCACCGACCCGTCGTCGGGGTCGAGCGCATAGAGCGAGCCGTCCTTGCTCCCGGACGCCACCAGTGCGCCGGTTACCGAGGACACCAACAGCGGGCCGTTCAGGAAGCCGAAGTCGTGGTAGAAGGTGGCCCCGAACTGCTCCGGCGGCTGCACGCGCTGCTTCCACGTGACGCTGCCGGTGGCGGCGTCGAGCTTGAAGATGGTGTCCGAGTCGCCCACCGACGGGAAGGTGAAGCAGCCGACGGTGTTCATGTAGACCGCCTCGCCGCCCGGGTCGATCGCGACCGTGGCGGTGACGCCGGCGCCGCGCGCCTGCACGCAGCTGCCCGGCGCGCCGCCGCAGTCGGCGTCGGTGGTGCACGCGATGGCGGTGTCGGTGGTGCAGATGCGGTCGGGCACCGTCTTGAGCGTCCAGAGCGGCGTGCCGGTGTCCAGATCCAGCGCGACCAGCCGCCCCTGCGTGCACGGGTTGTCGTTGTGCGATGCGATGCCCACGAACACGCGGCCGTTGGCGGTCTGCGGCGACGACCACACGTGGTCGATCGACGGGTCGCCGATCGACCGCTGCCACAGGAACCGCCCGGTGCGCGCGTTCAGACAGTGCACGGTGGCGACGCTGTCGCCGACCAGCACGCGCCCGTCGGGTGTGAGGACGGCGGTGCTCTGCACGCCGATGAACCCCCCCGTGGTCGAGCCGGAACCGGTGTCGTACTGCCAGCGGACGTTGCCGTTGGCGCGGTTGAGGGCGTAGACGCGGCCGTTCCACGACGTGACGTACACCGTGTTGCCGCCGACGGTGGGCGTGGACGTGACCCCGTTGGCGGGCAGGCCGGTGAGCTGCTGCAGATCGACCGCCCACTCGAGCTGCAGGGTGGCGGCGTTGGCGGGCCCGAGGGTGGTCTCGAGCGGCGTGGCGCGGTGGTTGGCGTGGTTGTAGCCGTGGCTCGGCCAGTCGCGCGGCACGCAGGTGAGCTTCAGGCGGTCGATGTCCGTGCCGGCGGCGGTGACGGTCGTGAGCCGCAGGGTCTTGCTGCCGCGCCGCCGCCCGCCGGGCGGACCGCCGAGGGGCACACGCAACGTCTGCCCGGTGGTGCACACGTCGGCGGTGTGCGGCAGGAGTGCAGCGAGTGCGGTCTGCAGGGCCTGCAGATCGGGATCGACCGCCGCGTGCGCCACCGTCACCGAGAGCGTGGCCGACGGCAGGCACGTCGGCAGGGCCGGGTCGGCCGAGCGCAGCAGGCAGACGTTGGCGTCGAAAGTGCACTCGTTGTTGACCACGCCGTCGGTGTCGCAGCCCACGTCGCCGTCGAAGCAGCGGATCTCGCGGCGCGGCCGCGGTCGGGCCGGGTCGAAGGGAGGGAAGTTGAGGCGCAGCGTCGTGCTGGCGAACTCGGCGTGGCAGTCCTGGCCCGCGCCGCCGCCGCCGGGGAGCGGACAGCTGGGCGGGCAGGCGGCCGACGCGGGCGAACCGACGACACTGGCGAGCAGCACGAGGCCGGCGAGGTGACGGGCGGTCACGCGCTTCCTATACTGAGCCCGCGTCGTCCGGGTCAACGAAATATTACGGGCTGCCGAACAGGTGGCGGAGGTCGCCCACCGTGACCAGGGCGATAAAGACGAGCAACGCCATGATGCCGTAGCCCTGCACGGCTTCGACCACGCCGGGCCGGACGCGCCGCCGGACGACCGCCTCGTAGGCGAGGAAGACGAGGTAGCTGCCGTCGAGTCCCGGCAGGGGCAGCAGGTTGAAGAGCCCGATCAACGTGCTGATGAGGGCGCTGGTGGCCAGCAGCGGCACGAGCCCCGCGTCGGCCGAGCGGGCCATCTCCTTGGCGATCCCGACCGGCCCCTGCATGTCGGCGTCCAGCCGGCCGGTGACGACGCGCCACAGCGCGCTCAGCTGCTGTGCGCTGGTGACGATCGGGGTGCGCACGGCGGCCGCGGCGGCCATGCCCACGTCGACGCGTTGGCGCGGCCCCGGCCGGGCGGCGATCATCACACCGAGCGGCAGGTCACCGTCGGGGAGCGCGGCCTGCAGGGTGAGCTCGGCGCCCTCCCGGAGCACCGTGACGGGAACGGTGGTGCCGCGATGGCGCCGCGCCGCCTCGCCCACGTCGCGCCCGGCGCGGGCCGGATCGATGCGCACGTCGCCGATCTGCACCACGGTGTCCCCGACCCGGATGCCGGCCCCTTCGGCGGCGGAGCTGGCGCGGACGCCCGCCACTTCGATCGCCTCGGGGCGTCCGGGCATGCCCGTGGTGGCGAACAGCGCGAACAGCAGGACCATGGCGCCGACGTAGTTCGCGAGCGGGCCGCCCGCGATCACCAGGGTTCGTGCCCACAGCGGCTGATCGTGGAACGTCTGCTCCCCGGCGTCGCCGCCGGGCTCCGTCTCCAGGCCGCCGATCGAGAGGTACGCCCCGAACGGCACCGCGCCGACGACGAATTCCGTTCCCCGCCACGACCCCAGGCGGAGGATGGGGCGCCCGATGCCGAGTACGCTGAAGCGATCGACGCGCGTCCCGGTGGCGACGGCAGCCAGGAAGTGTCCGAGCTCGTGCACCAGGATCACGAGCCAGAGGGCCAGGAGGGCGGCTGCCCAGGTCACGGGGGGCACTGTAGCCGTCCGGCGGAGCTACCTCCAGTGGGTCTCCCGGGGCCGCGCGGAGACGGCAGGAACGCCGGCGTCGAGTGCCGGTAAGCCCGATACGCGTCGCCGAGGGTACGTTCGAGCACGCGCTCCTCGAACCGCCAGCGCTCGATCACCGCCGGCAGCATGAGCAGCACGGCACGGCGGCGGAAAGCTGAGGAGAAGACGTCGGGCGGCGTGAAGCGGCGCTACTAGAAGAGGGCGTCGATGTCGCGAGCGCCGCTAAGAACGCGAGCGACCTCGATACCGTCCGTGGCCGGTCGGTAGAAGATGACGTAGCTACCGACGGGGAAGCTTCTCAGGCCCGGCCCATCTCCGGTTGAGTGGCGAGTAAGCGGCACTTCTCGTGGAAGGTCTCTACCAGCTCTTCGGCGGCTGATGGTCGGCGACGTGTGCTTCGATGTCGTCCAAGTCTTGTTCGGCGATGCGGGCAAAGACGACGCGTGGCATCAGGCTCTGCGAGGTCGGGACGCGCTCTTGGCACGCAGCTTTCGGAAGACTTCCTCGCCGTGCAAGGACTCACCCGTGTCGAGCTGCGCCAAGCCCTTGTTGACCTCTGCTCGCAGCTCCTGGAGTCGGAACTCCTTCATCCGGTCCCTCTCCTCGAGGAGACGTAGAGCCTCGCGCACGACCTCGCTCGCCGAGAGGTATCGGCCGCTCTTCACTTTGTCGTTTACGAGCTCCTCGAGCTCCTTGGTCAGGGATACGTTCATGAGCAAAAGGGTATCCCAGAACAGCCAACTTTGTCAAAGTTCGTTATGGTGCGCCAGAACGCGGCACCCCTACCAGGCCAAGACCGGTCACGAGCACGTCGTCGAAGCGCACGGCGAAGTTCGGGTCGTGAAAGCCGTACATCACGCCGGGAAGCCGGGTGGACAAGGTGCGTAGATCCGCCGCCAGCCGATCGAGCGACAGCTGATGGTACGGGGTGTCCCAGTCGACGCAGAAGTCGCACGTGTACGGGCAGCCGGTGCTGGCCAGCAGCGAAATCGTGGTGGCGAAGAACGGGCGTCGCCCCCAGGCGAAGGTGGCGGCGCGCAACTCGGGCAGCCGTTCCTCGACCAAGGGGACGTCGCGGAAGGGGCCGATCCTCGCGCCGCTGCTCAGCATGGTTGCCGGGCCTGACGGCGGCGGCGGCCCGCCGACCGGCAACGTGTTCCGGCGCGAGGGGGCGTACTGGACACTCGTCCATCAGGCGATGCTGGTTCGCCTCCGCGACGCCAAGGGGCTCCGCTACCTGGCGGAGCTGCTGCGTCAGCCGGGGAAGAAGGTGCACGCCATCGACCTGATCGCGACCGCGGACACCGCCGGCGAGTCGGGGCACCACCTGGAGGCCGCCGCCGCCCGCGGCCGCCACCGCCGGCGCATGCAGGAGCTGGCCGCCGAGCGGGAGGAAGCGGAGCGCTGGCGCGACAGCGGACGCCTGCGCCGCATCGACGCGGAGATGGACGTCCTCGCCCGCGAGCTGCTCAGCGCTGCGGCGCCGGCCACACCCAGCGCGCTGACCGATGCCGAACGGGCGCGCCTGGCGGTCACGCAGCGGATCAAGGCCGCGCTGGTGCGCATCGGCGAGCTGCACCCGGCGCTGGGACGGCACCTGACGACGCGGGTCCGGACGGGGATGTGGTGCATCTACATCGGGGAGGCCGGGGCGGAGGGGCGGTGGGTGGTGTGACGTCTGGCGATGCGGCACATGGAACGGGTCGGGGAGCAAAGCTTGACTTGTACGGTTATCCCCCGTACAGCAATTCATGAGGGCGAGGGCGCATGCGAGCGAGCAGTCTGCGCGGAGAGCGCTTCGACGTGCGAACCACTCCGGAGCAGAAGAGACTCCTCAAGCGGGCGGCGGATCTCCAGGGGCGTAGCCTGACCGACTTTGTCCTCGTCAGTGCTCAGGAAGCCGCCCGGCGCACCATCGCCGAGCACGCCATTCTCCACCTGAGCACCGATTTTCGCGGAGGGGATCAGCGTCACCCGACATAAGAACGGCCAGCTGACGCTCACGTGAACCGCAGTTCCAGCTCGGTGCCCGACTGGACGGGCAACTGCATGGGCAGGGTGCGCCAGGGGACCTGACGCAGGAGCGGGTTGTGGGCGCGCCGGGGATACGTCACCTCGA
>CAZUDO010000106.1:0-2728 GCA_964618895.1 uncultured Binatia bacterium (SeqCode) | reverse complement strand
CCTGATTGGCCTTGGCCTCGTCCCAGAACGCGTCGAGGAGGTGTTGATAGCCCCGCCGACCGCCGTCGGCTGCCATGTACACCAAGAGGGAGATCAACAGATCCGGAGGCAACGCTCCGTCGCGCGTGAAGCTCTCTCGGCTACGCTTGAATTCACTCGGAACCGCCTGCTTCATTTGCGATGATATCTGCGCAAGGGAAGCACGAAGCGCGAAGGGGTTGGCACGAAAATTCCACCGCAATATCGATGCCGGTCATTGGCATTCCTCGTTGTTGGTGGAACGATGCGCGTCGCGATGAAAACAACTCGTCGCGACGCGCTCATATTAGCAAGCCTCCGCCGACTAAGCTAAGGGCGTAACTACGTTAATGGCATTGGCCTACCCTCCGCCTACCCTCCGCCTACCCTCCGCCTCCCCTCCACCGACTCTCCGCCGCCGGGCACTGCGGAACGGCGGGGGGCATGACTTAAAACCGACGCACCCCCGCTCGGGTGTAGCATCGTCACCCATGCGTCTCCTGATCGCCGCCTCCACCCCTTCTCGCGGCCTGTGCCGCGCACGTCCAGGCCGGGGGGTGGCGCTACAGCTGCGCTACAGCCATCGGCCGAGTCTTCCATGTCTAAAATGTCTAAGAAACTCAGATGTCCGGAAGGCTGGGCGATTGTCCGAATACGTGACGCGGACTGGAAAAAGGCTGTCTGTCCACAGGCTGTCCGGAATCTCGAACTCAGGACAGTAACCGCGGTGACCTTTTGCATAGTGGCCAAAAAGTAACGCGTGATCATTGATCTCGCTCATGCAGTAGAATCCATACCGATCTATCGACGTGCGCCAAGACTTGGCCCAGAATTCTGGATCTCGCCTACGCCTTCCTACGGCATGAATCAACCTTCTACGCTGCCGACCACTGCGTCCCTGTACTCATTGCCAGAAGTCATCCCCAACGAAGTATCACCTCTCGCGCGAGGCCGACGATCAGCGAGGACATAAGCATAGAAAGCTGCTACCCAGTCTCTCGTGGGTCATAAGCGTCAAGGTCATAAGCGTTTCTATGCTCTCTCGTAGAGTCCGAGAGTTCAACCCTCCGGGAGGGCAGTTTTTCGCACCCGTCTGGCACGGTGTCCATGTTGAGGGTGCGAACGTAGAGCGGCGCCCTCGGAACAACAAGCGCCGCATCCCGCGCCCGGTGGGGGACTTGCGACCACTGGGCTCCGACCCGCCCGGCGCCCCTCCCATAAGCCTCCCCGCCGCCGGGCTCTCGGCCGTGCCGGCTGCTGGTGGGCCCTGCAGGACTCGAACCTGCGACCAAGAGATTATGAGTCTCCCGCTCTGACCGACTGAGCTAAGGGCCCGAGCAGGCAGTGTAGCGAGTGGGGAGAGATCGGGTGTGGAGCACGCGCGGTGGGAAAGCCGGGCGGATCAGCGGCCGAGCTGGGCCTGCGCGCGGGCGCGCGCGGCTTCGATCTCCGCATGCCCGGGCGAAAGCCGGGCGGCGGTCTCGATCTCGGCCAGCGCGGCCGCCGCGTCGCCGAGCTCCAGCCGGCACAGGCCGAGGTTGAGACGCGCGTCGGCGGCTTCGGCCAGGGACAGGCGCTGGCGCAGGACGACCTCGGCCTGCCCGAACTCGCGCGCGCGCATCAGGCACAGCGCGTAGAGATCCGCGGCCAGGAGGTGACGCGGGTTCTCGCCCACGATCGGCGCGACGAGCGCGCGGCACTCGTCGAAGAGCTGGGCCTCGAACAGGGCGTGGGCGCGCAGCAGGGGCTCGAGCTCGTGGGACCGGGACTTCGGGCTCGGAAGCGCGGAAGGAGCGAGCGCCGAGGGCAGTTCGAGTCCGCCGGATCCGCCGCGGGCGTAGCCGAGGGCGGACAGCGCGGCGTCGAGCTCTGCGTTCGCGCTGCGTCCCTCGCTGACCAGTGCCGGACGCGCGAGGAGCTCGGCCAGGCTCGTGCGGGCGCGCTCGCACTCGCGCACGTGGGAGCGCGCGAGGTCGTTACGCTCGTCCGGATCCGTCAGGCTCGCGTAGAACTCGGGCTGCGAGCTGTGCAGGTACTTGCCCTGTCCATCCAGCCAGCCAGCGAGCGGACTCCAGCCGTAGTTGAGGTAGCCCGAGTAGGTCTCGAAGTAGACCCCGCGCTCGGGCGGCGCGTCCGCGGCGAAGAGGTCGACGCCATCGAGCCCGGGCGGGACCGCCACGTTGAGGAGCGCAAGCAACGTGGGAAAGACGTCGACCAGGCTCGCGTTGCGCGTCGGCCCTGGCATGGGCGGGGCGCCTGGGAAGTGGAAGAGGAGCGGCACCCGCACCGCCGCCTCGTAGCACAGGGCCCCGTGCGTCGGCTCGCCGTGTTCACCCAGACTCTCGCCGTGGTCGGAGGTGAGCACGATCAGCGTCTGGTCAGCGAGGCGCTGCTCCACGAGCGCGTCGACCAGCAGCCCGACGGCCTCGTCGAGGGCCGCGATCTCGCCGCGGTACGCGTCGCCCTGCGCGCGCGCGAGGTGCTCCGGCGCGGGGGCGTACGGGATGTGCGCATCGTAGAGGTGCACCCACAGGAAGAAGGGCTGCGCTTCGTCGTGCTCTTCCAGCCAGGCGACGGCCGCACGCACGGTCTCGCGCGCCGGGCGCTCGACCGACTCACCGCTCAGGCGCTCGACCAGCGCGGGCTGGTCGTAGTGCTCGAAGCCCTGATCGAGGCCAAAACCGCGGTCGAGCACCAGGGCCGAGACGAA
>CAZUDO010000105.1:0-72403 GCA_964618895.1 uncultured Binatia bacterium (SeqCode) | reverse complement strand
CGGCCGTCGTACACGCATCGCCGTCGTCACACGCCGCCGTGTTCGGCGCCGCCACGCACCCCGTCGCCGGCTCGCAGCGCTCGTCGGTGCACCCGCTCCCGTCGTCGCAGACGAGCGCCGGCCCACCAACGCACGCACCCGCCGCACACGTGTCGGCCGTCGTACACGCATCGCCGTCGTCACACGCCGCCGTGTTCGGCGCCGCCACGCACCCCGTCGCCGGCTCGCAGCGGTCGTCTGTGCACCCGCTCCCGTCGTCGCACACCCGCGCCGGGCCGCCGATGCACGCGCCTGCGGCGCACGTGTCGGCCGTCGTACACGCATCGCCGTCGTCACACGCCGCCGTGTTCGGCGCCGCCACGCACCCGGTCGCCGGCTCGCAGCGCTCGTCGGTGCACCCGCTCCCGTCGTCACAGACGAGCGGCGGGCCGCCGACGCAGACGCGCGCGGCACACATGTCGGCCGTCGTGCACGCATCGCCGTCGTCACACGCGGCCTCCGCGGGCACGTGCGTGCATCCCGTCGCGGGGACGCAGCGGTCTGTCGTGCACGGGTCCGCGTCATCACAGTCCGCATGGCTCGTACACCAGGCACGCAGGATGACGCGGAGCCTCGGGCGCCCGTCGGCCGGCGCACCCTCGCGCGACACGTAGCCGGCGCCGTTGCTGCTGTCGTTCCGCATCGCGAGCGTGTACACCCCCGAACCCACGCTGAACGCCGGGGTCACGTCCACGGTGACCCGTTGTCCCACAACGACGGGGCCGAGCACTCCGACCGGCTTCCCGAGATCGGGCACGTAGGACGACGTGTCGTCCCCATCGATCGTGCCGTCGCGATTGGTGTCGACGTCTACCCACTTGAGTCCCGGACCGCGCGCGCTCCGGCTGTCGACCCCCGTGCGCGTCCCTTCGACCCAGGTCGAGTCGGCCACCGGGTAGACCGTGCCACCGTCGGTGGTGCCGTTGATGCAGGACAACCTGAGGACGGCGTGCGCCACCGGCGCGGTCGCCGCCGACAGATCGAACTTGAAGTAGGCCACGGCGAATGGGCGGGTATCTACATCGACGTGCGCGGCCGCGCCGTGGTCCCAGGTCGCCACCGACCCCGCTTCGATGAACGTGTCCTCCACCGGGTCGAGTTCGAGCACGAGCGTCGGGTCGATACAGCGGCACGTCTCCCCGCACAGGCCCGGACACGCGCCGTCGTCTTCTCCGTCGCACGTCTCCTCGGGCGCATTCACGCGTCCGTCGCCGCACACGGGCGCACACGTGCAGTCGGGCTGGCACCCGGCCCCACACGCGCCGCGGTCAACCCCGTCGCACTGCTCCCCCGTCCGATTCACGATGCCGTCGCCACAGTGAGGGTCCGGGGGACGCTGGCCATTCGCCATCGTCACGCTGTCGCGAATCACACCGTCTTCGCGAATCATCTGAAGCAGCAAGGTGGCCCCGTCCACCGCCACGCGGGTGAAGTGGAACGCCGACTCGGCGTAGGCCGTGAAGTCGCTCGTCCCGACGGTACGGGACTCCCCTCCCCCACCCCCCGTGGTCACGTAGACGGTGCCCGCCCCGGGTTCCACGACCTGGTGGTCGCGCAGCGGCTTGGTACGCTCGTAGTGGTGGTCGTGCCCCATGAACACGAGATCGACCCGGTGCGCGTCCAGCAACGGGACCAAATTGTCGCGGAGCGGCAGCGCGCTCGCGTGCACGCCGCTCGAGTAGATGGTGTGGTGGAAAACCACGAACCTCCACGTCGCCCGACTGGCGCCGAGGTCCTGATCGAGGAACGTGTGCTGGGCGCTTCCGGGCGCCGTCGAGGCGTTGCTGTCCAGGACCACGACGTGGGCGTTGCCGTAGTCGAACGAGTAATAGTGCTCGCTGCGGGCAGCGTTGTTCGCGGGTGTCAGGAACGCCTCGCGCCACGGCGCCCCACCACCCGTGCGCACGTCGTGATTGCCGACGCACGGCCAGAGCACGAGCCGCCGGATGAGGTCACGGTAGGGGATGAAGAACTTCGGGTTGAAGTCCGCAGCCACACCGTCCAGATAGACCATGTCGCCGGTGTGCAGGATCAGGTCGGCCGGTGTGGCGAGCATCCGGTCGCGTACGACGCCCTGCTTGCTCCCGCCTGTGCCTGAGTCCCCGAATACCAGTGCCGTGAACGGCGCGGCCGGATCGTCGGTGCGAAACACCGCTTCCGGCCCGAGCGCCTTGCCGTTCGCCAGCGGTACGTAGGCGTAGCGTGCGCCGGCCACCAGGCCGTCCGCCGTGATCGTGCACACGGTCCCGCTCGGCCCCCCGAGCGTCGTGGCCGGGCCGGCCAGCGGGCGCAGGGTGAGCCCGCAGGCCGCCGCCGTGTCCGTGTTCCACACCACCGTCACCGCCTGCGCGCTGAGCAGCTGCAGGTAGGGTCCGCGGGTCAGCGTGGCCCCGTGCGCCACCCCTACCCCCAGGATCAGGAGGGTCCCAATCGATCGGCGGTAGGGTCGTCGTCGTTCCCGCATGGGCCTGTCTATGCCGCTGACGATCGGCACCCGACCGATGTGTCGTGGGCCCGCACGGCCCGGCCGGTCTCTATGGGGCGACCCCGACCACGAACGAGGGCTTGGCCCCGCTCGCCTCGCGGGCATTGTAGTTCACCACGTCGGTCGACAGGCTGTCGATGGCGAAGCAGTAGTCGCCGTCCCCGGCGATGGCCGGAGCTACTTCGAACTCCGCCACCCCACCCGACTGCACCGTGCCTACCGTGCTCAGCACCGTCGCGCTGAAGGTGGGCTGGTTGCTCCAGGTCATCGTGAGCTCGTTCCACGTGCAGTTGGTCATGGCGTGCATGCGCCCGCCCGACGCGCTCCCGGCACCGGCGTTGGACGCCACCGGCAACCGGACCCGCGCGGTCACCGCCGGCCGGCCGGCCAGGCCGGTCACGCGGACACGGATGAACGTGCGGCTCCCCTTCTTCGACGATCCGGGCGACTCCCTCGCTTCCAGCAGGGCGTTGGTCCCGAAGTTGCTACCGGCCGAGGACTGGCGCACCATCGCGTCCGCCAGCACCGACGTGCCGGGGATGATGATCGGGGGCACCGTCGACGACGTGCTGCTGCTCGACGACGTGCTGGTGCTCGACCCGCCTGTATTCGACGAACTGCTGCTCGACGACGTGCTCGTGCTCGAGCCGCCCGTGCTCGACGAACTGCTGCTCGACGACGTGCTCGTGCTCGAGCCCCCCGTGCTCGACGAACTGCTGCTGCTCGACGACGTGCTCGTGCTCGAGCCCCCCGTGCTCGACGAACTACTGCTGCTCGACGACGTGCTCGTGCTCGAGCCCCCCGTGCTCGACGAACTGCTGCTGCTCGACGACGTGCTCGTGGTTGACCCCCCCGTGCTCGATGAGCTGCTGCTCGACGAGGTCGTCGTGGTCGACGCGTCCGTCGTGGACGACGACGTGCTGCTCGACGTCGTCGTACTGCCCGTCGAGCTGGTGCTCGATGTGGTCGTCGCGGTGGTGGTCGCCACCTCGACGCGCAGGCGCGGCCGCAGGCTCGAGGTCACGTGCTCGCGCGCGGCGTACACCGCGCCGTTGGTGTCGTCGTTGCGGATGGCGAGGCCATAGAGGCCGGGGCCGTTCTGCATCGCCGCGGTCACATCGATCTCGGCGATCCCGCCCGGAGCGATCACACCGATGCGGCCGGCCCAGCGGTCCAGGTCGGGGGCATACGGTGAGGTGTCGTTGCGGTCGATCTTGCCGTCGCCGTTGGTGTCCACGTCGGCGAACTTGAGGCCCGTTCCGGTGGCGCTCGAGCTGTCGGCGCCGGTGCGATCGCCTTCGATCCAGCCGGTGTCCGGAACGGGATAGATCGTGCCACCGTCCGCACCGCCGTTGCTGCACGACAGCGTGAGCGTCGCCCGGGCGATCGGGCCCTGCACGAGCCCCAGATCGAACTTGAGGTAGGTGAGGTCGACCGGCTTCTGGTCCACGTCGAGGTGGTCGGCGGCGCCATGGTCCCAGGTCGCCTGATTGCCCGACTCGATGTAGGTGTCCGCGATCGGCGTGACGGTCACGACGTCACCGGGTGCACCGCACTGGCAGGTCGAGAGGCACAGGCCGGGGCAGGCAGCGTCCGCCGTCCCGTCGCACGCCTCGATCGTCTGGTTCACGATCCCGTCGCCGCAACGCGGGGCACACGTGCACGTCGCCGTACACCCCCCCGGGCAGGCCGCGTGGTCGGGCCCGTCACACTGCTCGCCCGCCTGGTCGACAACGTCGTTGCCACACGCCGGCGCCGGCCCCGGCGTGCCCTTGGTCAGGGCCATCGCATCGCGCACCGCGCCGTCGGCGCGGATCATCTGCAGCAGCAGGCTGCCGCCGTTCACGGCGACACGCACGAAGTGGTACGTCGATTCGGCAAACGCCGTGAACGCGCTGCTGCCGACGGCCCGTAGCGAATCGCCACCGCCGCCGGTGGTCACGTAGACGGTGCCGACGCCGTCGGCCACGATCTGGGCATTGCCCTGCAGCGACTTGGTGCGCTCGTAGTCGTGATCGCGCCCCATGAAGACCACGTCGACATGGCGATTGTCGAAGATGGGCGTCAAACTCGTGCGCAGCGTGGTGTCGCTGCCGTTGACGCCGTTCGAGTACAGGCTGCGGTGGACGACGACGAACTTCCACAGCTTGCTGGTCGCTGCCAGGTCCTGGTCGAGCCACGTGCGTTGCGCGCTCCCGGACCCCAGGCTGCCGTTCGAGTCCAGGACGACGACGTGGGCGTTGCCCATATCGAACGAGTAGTAGTGCTCGGTGGCGGCCGGGTTGTTGGCCGGGGTCGAGAAGGCCGCCCGCCAGGACGCCCCGCCGTCGGCCGCCACGTCGGCTTCGCCGAGGCTGGGCCACAGCACGAGACGTCGCAGCAGCTCTTGATAGGGCGTGAAGAACTTGGGGTTGAAGTCGCCGGCCGCGCCGCTCGGGTACACCATGTCGCCCGTGAGCAGGATCGTGTCGCCCGGCGTGGCCAGCATCGCGTCCCGGACCGCCGCCTGGTTGGCGCTGCCACTGCCGGAGTCGCCGAGCACGAGGAAGCTGAAGGCGAGGGCCGGGCTGTCCACCTGAAAGATGCTCTCTCCCCCGAGCGGCATCCCATCGGCGAGCGGCGTGTAGCCGTACTGGCCGCCCGGGGTGAGCCCGGCGAGCGGCACCGCACAGGTTGTCCCGGTCGTTCCCACGACGGTGCCGGTCACCCCCCCGAGCGGCCGCAGCGCCACGGCGCACGCCGCCGGGGCATCGGTGTTCCAGACCACCGTGACCGACTGCGTGGTGAGGAGCTGCAGATACGGGCCCCGGGTCAGCGAGGTCGCATGTGCCACGCTGGTCGCGAGCAGCACCGCGCCGGCGAGCAGCACCAGGCCCGCGCGGCCAGCACGTCTGGTTCCCTTCATGATCGATTCCCCTCTGTTCCGACGCACGCCAGTCGCGCGGGATGACCGCGTGTGCCCGAGGATTCCCATACCGAAGGGGCGGGAGCCCCAGCAATTGCCAACTCCCAGCAGCGCTCCGCCCGGAAACCCGCACCCGCGCCGGACGCTCGTGCCTACTCGACGCGCAGCAGGACGTTGAGGCGGACGAGCTCGGCCAGCGACTCCGCCTCCATCTTCCGCATCACGTGCGCGCGGTGGACCTCGACGGTCTTCTCGCACAGCCCGAGATCCATCGCGATCACCTTGTTGGCCTTGCCGCCCACCACCAGCGCCATCACCTCGCGCTCGCGTGGAGTCAGCCGGGCTACCCGTGCCGCCACGCTCCGTCGCTGGGCGTCGCGCAGCCGGGTCTTGCGGTCGACCTCGATGGCCTCGTGCACACGGTCGAGGAGGAGCTGTCGATTGAAGGGCTTCTCGATCACGTCGATCGCCCCCGCGCGCATGGCGCGCACGGCAGTGGCCACGTCGGCATAGCCGGTGATCATGATGACGGGCAGGCCGAGCTTGCGGACCGCCAGCTCCTGCTGCACGTCGAGTCCGCTCATGCCGGGGAGGCGGACGTCGCACACGAGGCAGCCGGCCCGGCCGCCGTTCTGGATCGCCAGGAACTCCTGGCCGGTGGCATAGGTCTCGACGGCGAGCCCCACCGACCCCACCAGCGTACGCAACGACTCACGGACCATCTGATCGTCATCGACGACGAAGACCGTCGGCTCCGCGACCGCCACCGCACCGCCCCAGGTAGATGCCCCGCCCGCGCGTCCAGGTCGGCCTCGGGAACTTCCGTAGTCACCCTGCAGGAGATCATCCAGCATGGGTTCGGAAGTCCGCGTCTCGTCAGGCACCATGGCACGCCGATCGGTCACCGCGGCATTCCATACGCGCCCCCGGCCGCTCCTGTCAAGCGTAGAATGCTTTACTTTATTGCTTGTATGATGGCTCTGCTATGGCAGATGCGTATCGCCCAAGCACCTGCGCAGCGGGCTTCCCTGTAGGGGATTCCCCCCGCAACCCACCGCGGTCCCCGGCGTAGCCCGTTGCGGCGACGCCGGTCGAGACGGGAACTCCCCCCGGGGCATCGGGAGGCAGCGCCGGTCCGGCTCAGTGCGCCGTCCCGAGCAGCTCGACGCGGAGCGGCACGGTGGCGGCCGTGGCACCATCGATCGCCACCGCCAGGGCATAGCGACCCGGGGCCGCGAAGGTCACCCCGGCGAGCGCCACGATCCGGTCGATCTGCACGCGCTCTCCGACGACGCTGGTGGGGGCGGTCACGCTGCCGGGCACCCGGAACACGACCTGTCCGTCGGGCGCGAGCAGCGCGATGCTCACCGACCACGCGCGGCCAGTGTCCTCGACGCCGGTCTCGAACCGCATCACCAGCTGCATCTGCGGATGCGCGGTCGGGAACTGCCGGGCGTAGATGGTGTCGAACACACCGAGGATGTTGAGCTTGCCCTCGCGGGACACGTTCGCGGCGTCGGCGAGGAGCGCCAGGGTCACGCGCATGACGCCCAGCGGGCCACCGCGCGCCTACCGTCGACGCTGTCGGCCCGCCCCGGGCGCGCGCCGGGCCCGGGCCACTGGCTGACTGCCGCTCAGCGCCGCCAACCGCGGCAACGTACGGCCGAGCGGCGCGCGTGCGATCCCACGCTCGGTGATGATCGCCGTGACCAGCTCGTGGGGCGTCACGTCGAATGCCGGGTTGAAGATGCGGACGCCGCTCGGGGCGATCTGGCGGTCGAAGACGTGCGTCACTTCACGCGCCGCCCGTTCTTCGATGGGAATGTGCGCGCCGGTCGGGCAGCGCAGATCGATCGAGGAGAGCGGCGCCGCGACGTAGAACGGGATGGCGTGGCGGTGGGCGAGCACCGCATGCGTGTAGGTGCCGATCTTGTTGGCGACGTCGCCGTTGGCCGCCGTCCGATCGGTGCCGACGATCACACAGCTCACCCGCCCGCGCTGCATGAGATGCCCGGCCGTCCCGTCGGTCACGAGGGTCACGGGAATGCGGTCTTTCTTGAGCTCCCAGGCCGTCAGCCGCGCCCCCTGCAAGAACGGGCGGGTTTCGCACGCGATCACCTGGATGCGCTTGCCGGCCTCCACCGCGGCGCGGATCACGCCGAGGGCCGTCCCGTAGCCAGCGGTGGCGAGCGCGCCGGCGTTGCAATGGGTGAGCACGGTGGCGCCGTCCTCGAGCAGTTCGGCGCCGTGCCGGCCGAGGCTCTTGTTGACGGCGACGTCCTCGTCGCGGATGGCGAGCGCCTCCTCTTCGAGCAGCGTCCGCAGGGTGTCGAGCGACCGCTGGCGGTTTTGTCGCACCACGCCGCGCATGCGTTCGATGGCCCAGAACAGGTTCACCGCCGTCGGCCGCGTCGCCGCGAACGTCCGACACAGGCGATCGAATCCGCGCCGCGCGTCGCCCCGCAGGGTACGGGCACCGAGCGCGAGCCCCATCGCGGCTGCGACGCCGATCGCCGGCGCGCCCCGGATGATCATGTCCTTGATGGCGCGCGCCACCTCGCGATGATCGTCGTAGACGCGATAGACCTCGCGGGTGGGCAGCAGGCGCTGGTCGAGCATCACGACCCGCCCGTTACGCCATTCGATCGTCCGCACCGCCATGCGCGCGGCCGACCATACCCGAACCGCTCCGCGCGGAACAGCGCCCGCCATCCTTGACCCGTCCCGGGCAGGCCTCTATCGTGCGCGCCGGCAATGGGAGAGGTTCGGCAGTCGCAGTCCACGGCGGTCGCCGGCTCGGTCGCCGACTGCTTCGCCGTCCTGACCGATTTCGCTGCGTACCCGCAGTGGTCCGGGCCGGTCACCGAATGCCGCGTGCTCGATCGCCACCCCGACGGCCTCCCGCGCCGTGTCGCATTCGCCCTCGACTTCACGCTCAAGACCATCCGCTACGTCCTCGAGTATACCTACGAACCGCCACACCGCGCGCGCTGGCGCCTGGTCGAGGGGGACGTGAAGGACGTGCAGGGCTCGTACGAGTTCCGCGAGCACGACGGACACGTGGAAGCCACGTGCACCCAGGAGATCGACGTCGGCTTCTGGGTGCCGGGCCCGCTCCGACGCAGGTTCGAGGCGAAGGCGCTGCGCGACTCCGTCGGCGAGTTCCGCCGCGCCGTCGAAGCACGGCGCACGTCCGCCTGAATCGATGACGGGCGTCGCGCGCATCGTCAGGTTGACCGGATGACGGATGTCGCGCGCATCGTCGGCCTCGGCGAGTTCACGGCGCAGGCGGCGCGCTACGCGCCCAAGGTGGCCGCGGCGGCCGCCGTGCTCGTTGCCGGCGTCCTCTTCACGCGCATCATGCAGGCAGTGGTCCGGGCCGTCCTACGGCGGGGGCGTATCCGCCCGTCGCAGGTCCTCCTGCTGGCGCGGCTCACCACCTTCGCCGGGTGGATGCTGGTCGTGACCGTCGCCCTCTCCACGCTGCAGTTGCAGGCCATCGTCCTCGGCGTCTCGGGCGTGCTGGCGTTGCTGGGAGCCGCGCTGGTCACCTCGGCCTCCGGCACCAGCAACGATCTGATCGCCGGCTTCTTCCTCGCCTCCGACCATGACATCGAAGTCGGCTACCGCGTGCGGGCTGCCGGCGTGCAGGGCACCGTGCTGGACATCGACTTTCGCAAGACCCGCATCGTCGACGATGCGGGCTATCTGCACGTCATCCCGAACCGGCTCGTCGAAGGTGCCGAGTGGATCGTACTCGACCGCGGCCCGGCGCCCGCCGGCGGCGCCGTCAGCCCGCGGCCCGCAGGGACGTGACCGCCGGACGCCGCTGCCGCTCGAGCCAGCGCGACACCACCAGAAGGGACCACAACCGCGCGCCGTCGTCACCGCGACCGGCGAGCTGCGCCTGCACCAGACGGTCGACCGTCTCGGGCCGGAATACCCCCTGCGCCGCGACGCGCGCCGGCGCGAGCGTCTCTTCGACCAACGCCCGCAGGGAGCCGCTGGTCCACGCGGCCCGTGTCGGCACGGGCGCGACGTGCGGGCGACGGAGGACCTGGCGGGGCAGCGTCGTGGCCAGCGCCCGACGCAGCCCGACCTGACGAGCGCGGCTCGTCCCGCGGTCGGCCGGCGTCAGGCTCGCCACCAGGCTAGCCACGCGATGGTCGGCCAGCGGGAAGCGCAGATCGAGCGTCGGGACGGCGGCCCGCAAGGCCGCCACGCGCGCGGGCAGCCGCAGCGCCAGCTCGACGTAATGGATGGCATCGGCCGGGTCGCCCCCCCCCGCGGCCACCGCTTCCGGGAACAGCGCGCTCAGCGCCGTCCACGGAGACGATTCCCCGAGGAGGGCAACGGTATCCGGCGAATAGAGCTCGTCGCGCTCCTCGGGCAGGAACCGACTGACGGTGCGGGCGTACATCTCGACCGGTGCGAGGCGGCCATGGTGGACGAGATGACCGAATCGCTCCGCCCATCGGCGGGGCGCGATGCGCGCCAGCATCTCGGCACTCTCACGCACGACGGCCGGCAGGTCGCGAAAATGCCGCACGCGCTCCCCGGTGCGCACCGGCAGGGAGCCACCGAAGACCTCGTCTCCGCCCGTGCCGGCCAGCACCACGGACGGCAGGCCGCCCGCCCGTACCACCGCGTCATACAGCAATGCCGCCTCGATGTTTCCCACCGGGCCCGCGTGTGTCGCCAGCAGGGCGTCCAGCGTCGCTCCCCAATCGGTCGGTGGCTCGACCACGACGTGCTCCACACCGGCGGCACGAGCGATCTCGCCGGCAAGCCGCCCGTCTTCGGGGTCGAGGTCCGCACCCGCGACCGTGTAGGCCCGTGCGGGTGGCCGCTGGTCCGCCAGCGCCAGCGTCAACACGGTCGACGCGCCGAGGCCACCCGACAGGAGGAGGCCGGGCACGGCACCGGCCTGTCGCAGCCGGAGGGCCTCGACGAGCCCGTCGCGCAACACCCCGGGCACGGCCCCCTCTCCGACCCGCCGCTCCGGGAAGCTGAGTTGCCAGTACCGTCGCCCGCGGATGCGCCCGTCCTCCCACACCAACACCTCTGCCGGATGGAGCTGGCGGATGCCCGGATAGACGGTGGCGGGCGGCGGCACCACCCCGAGGGCGAGGAACGCGTCCAGCGCCGCGAGGTCGACGGCGTCAGTCTGCCCGGGCAGGCGGGCCAGCCACGGCAGGGCCGACGCCGCCGCGCACCGCCGTGCCTCGGCCACGTAGTAGAGCGGCACCAGTCCGAGCTGGTCCCGCGCCAGCAGCAATCGGCGCCGGCGATTGTCCCACAACATCACCGCAAACGCCCCGCGCAGCGCCTGCATGCAGTGGAGATCGCGCTCCTCGTACAGATGCGCCACCACCTCGGCGTCGTCGCCTCCCTTGAGGGCGTGGTCGCGTGCCAGCGTCGCACGCAGCTCGCGGGCGTTGTAGATCGAACCGGCCAGCGCCACGCACACGGAGCCGTCCTCGTTGGTGGCGGGAATCGCCGCCGGGCCGCTCTGGTCGCCGTCGACGTACGACAGGGTCACCGGGCGCCCCTCGCGGTCGGCGCCCCACCAGGCATCCACCGGCACGGCCACCTCGGACCAGCCGGCCATCGCGAGAGCGTGGCGCACCGTGCCCCTCAGCGCCGCCGGGTGACCAGCTCGACGTCGCCCTGCACCACGGTGATGCCGAACTCGCGCTCACCGATGGCGAGCGTCGCCTGGAGGCGGAAGGCGTCATGCTCGAAGTGGAGGAACGCCGGCACCTCGGTGCGTGGCAACAACGCGTATCCGAACACCAATGGCAGCTGCCCGCGGGCTGCCAGGGTGAGCACCGACGCGGGCCAGCGCTCGCCATGCCGGGCGGCGTACCAGCCGTGCGGCTGCGGCTCCTCCGCACCGTGGCTCACCCGCACCTGGCTCGCCCCGCTCGGCACCACCTGCAGCGCCGCCGCCGTCGAGCGGGAGGCGACGAATGCCGGCCGGCCCCGGCATACGGCCGTCAGCGTGACCCCGGGATGCCAGTGGATGAAGGACTCCGCCTCCCACACACCGGTGCCCAGCACCTCGTCGCACACCAGCCAGAATCTTCCGGGGAGACCGAACACCCGGCGGCGGTGACGGAGGCGGAGATCCGACGCGACGCGGGCGAAGCCGTCGTGCACGCCCGAAAAGTAGAGCAGCCCGTCCTGCACCACCCACTGGACCTCGTCGACGGCCGGCACGCGCCCGCCGGCGATCTGTCCCGCACCGGCCACGTCGACGACGTTGTGCGCGCGCGTGCTCCGGAAGTAGTCCGTCCACGCTCCCCCGTCGTCGCCCGCCACGCCGGCGTTCACGATCATGCGTGTGCCACCGACCGAGAGCTCGTAGCCGAAGGCGTTGGGGTGCCCTCCGGGCGGCGGGCTCGCGCCGTCGAGGA
This sequence comes from uncultured Binatia bacterium (SeqCode), assembly GCA_964618895.1. Classification (GTDB taxonomy): domain Bacteria; phylum Desulfobacterota; class Binatia; order DP-6; family DP-6; genus CAZUDO01. The sequence goes on along the minus strand of CAZUDO010000105.1, from coordinate 60,555 downwards.
GCATCACGTCGTCCGTCTCACCCGGCAGCACGTAGAAGCCCGTCCGGCGCAGCGCGCGCGGTTCGGCACCCCGGAGCCGCTCGCGCGGCAGATTGGCGTACACGCGTCGGCCCGTCTCGCCGAGGACGAGCAGCGGCCAGATACCGGGCAATTCGCCCGTTGCGGCGAAGGCGGGCTCGTGCAGCACGGCCGCCGCTACCGCCAACAACTCGCGTACAGGACGGGCCACCCCGAGCGCGCTGCCGTGGAAGAGCGGGATCTCGCCATCCGGGTGCAGCAGCCGGAGCAGAAAGTCGGCCATACCCTTGACCCGCTTGCGGGCCCAGATGGGAACGTCGTCGTTGGCCGCTTGCAGAAGGGCGAGCACCTCGAGGTAGTCGCCGAGGACGAGCCCATGTTCCGCCAGCGACCGACTGCGATGGCCCCCGTCCTCGTGGACCTGCTCGCGCAGCTGTCCCCACAAGATGCCGGCGCCTGCTTCCAGCCACCCGCGCGCCTCCATGCCGTCGAAGAAGCGGCCGGCCATGTGGAGCGCTCGCCCCGCGCGGATGAGCACCCCGTCGGCCGCCTGATCGGGGACGGCCGCCGCCAGCGCACCGGCCTGGGCATAGAGGCTCTCCAGCAACGGACGCCGTGCATCGGGGTCGGCCCGCAACTCGGTCGCGAAGAACACCGTGTGGTAGATGAGATTGGGAATACGGCTTGCCAGCGCGCGCACCGTCCACGCCGCGCCCCGACCCGCCGGGACAGCAGCCAGCCACTCGCGCACGAACGCCGCCGCCGTCGTGTACCAGCCGCGGCGCACCTCGCTCGACGACGCCATCGCGGCAGCCACCCCGAGGGGGACGAGGTCGTCGAGGCTGCCAAGCGCCACCCACCATGCCTCCGACAGGCCGCGGGGCTCCCATTCGATCCTCCCCGGGAACCCGACCGTCCGCCCGAGGTGCGTGAAGCGGCGGCCGCGCAACGCGTCGGCCCGCTCGAGGACGGGCCTGGCTTCGGGGACATGCTGTCGCCCGAGGAGCGACACCCCGGGCAGGAAACGCTGCCCGTAGCGGATCTGCGGCTCGGTACGCTTGGTCCAACCGGGCGCGGTGAAGAGGGCCCGCAGGGGCGCCACCACCCGGGGCGCGCGCAGTCGCGTCTCAGTCCGTCCGGGAACGCGCTCCGGTTCCACCCCGACCACCCCTCCCCGCCACAGCCATCACCGCGCGCACTCTAGCAGTCGATCGGCAGAGGTCAACGACGCACCGCACGCGGCGTAGCGGCTCACGCGGCGTCGGAGTCGGCGTGGTGCTCGATGCGGACGCTGTCACGCCAGGGGGGTAGCTGCGACATGTGCCACCACGCCGGGACCAACGCCCAGGTCTCGCGCACGACCTCTCGCACCGAGCGGACGACCAACACGGCCGCGCCGAGTGCAACGAATCCCACGACGACCGGCACCGATACCGCGCCTCCCACGAGCCGCGGCAACACGCGCCAGACTCGCCAGCCCTCTCCGTCCTCCTCGAACATGAGACCCTCCGCCACGTCCACGTTCACCTCTACTCGCCGGCCCGCCGTCGGGCAAGCGGGCGGGCAGAGCCATCCCGCGAGTTGCGACGCCGTGCGGCGTCGATTACGAGGAGCCGCAATGCTCCCCTTCGTCGAGGCCATCCGCGACATCCGGCGCCGCCCCCTGCGCAGCAGCCTGACCGCCGCCGGTATAGCCATCGGGGTGACGGCACTCGTCCTCCTCGGTGCGCTGGCCGAAAAACTCGGACGCCTGGTCGAGGGGGGGCGCGACTTCGCCGCCGGGCAGATCACGGTGAGTGGCGCGGGCACCGGCGCCGTGATGGGCATGATGCGGGGCGGCCTGCTCTCGGCCGACCAGCTGGTCGCACTCCGCGCCGTCCCCGGCGTGAGCGTGGTGGCGCCGGTGGTGATGTTTCCGGTGGCGGAGGCCCCCGCCGCCCTGCCCTTCACCCTGGCCCCGCTCGTCTTCGGGGTCGACGTCCAGATGCTCATGTTGAACGGGCACGCCGCCCCGCCCCGCGTCCAGTCCGGCCGGCTCGTGCCGGCGCCGGACAGTGACGAGGTCGTCCTGGGCAGTCAGGTAGCCCGCTTCTTCGACGCCGCCACCGGCGGCCGGATCACCGTCCGCGGACGCAGCTTTCAGGTAGCGGGGATCCTCGAACCGACGCTCACGGGGCCCGACAGCTTCGTGTTCATGCCGTTCCCCACCGCGCAGCGGCTGCTGATCGACAGCGAGCCCCTCCTCCGCCGCCTCGTGCAGGCGCCCGGCGCGCGCCTGCTCCCGATCGCCACCGCAGCCGCCGTCTTCTGGCAGCCGGACGAGACCGCGGATGCGGTCGCCGCCCGCATCCGCGCCAGCCTCGAGAATGTCTCGGTGGTGTCACCCGCCGAGGCCGCCGCGCAGCTCGATCGTGCGCTCGGCGTCCTGACGGGCATCATCGTGGGGAGCGCGATGGTGGCGCTCCTGGTGGCCTCGCTCGCGGTGACCAACACCATGCTGACCGCGATCGTGGAGCGACGGCGCGAGATCGGACTTCGCCGCGTCGTCGGCGCCACCCGTCGACAGGTGATCGGGCAGTTGCTGCTCGAAGCGGGCGTCCTGGGCCTCGGTGGCAGCGTGCTCGGGCTGCTCGTCGGTGCCGGCACCGTGCACGCGCTCAACGGCATCACCGAACGGCTCGGCGCCACCGTGTTTCTGCTGACGCCACGCCTGGCGCTGGCGGCGATCGTGTTCCCCGCCGGATTGGCCGGGCTAGCCGGGTTGTGGCCAGCCTGGCGTGCCGCACGGCTCGTGCCCGCGGACGCGATCCGCTACGTTTGAGGTGGTGGCGGCGCCGCGTCGGGGCGGCTGCCGCGATGTCCCCGCCGGCGCCGGCGCCGGCGCCGGCCGCCGCGCCCAGCCGGTTTCGGGCCCGACACGGGAGACGAGGGATCAGGCGGGAGACCCGGTGCACCCAGCTCGGCGGCGAGGTCGTCGGCGGCGGGGTCGAGAGGCGGCAGGCTGGGCAGCGGTGCCGGCGCAACCGCCAGGGGCGGCCGCGCCCCGAGCTCCCCACCGGGCGCGGGCGCCCCGCCGCGGCGCCGCCGCCGGCGATTCCGCCGCTGCCCGTCGCCCCCGGGCGCGGGGGTGTTGCCGTCCTGGGGACGCGCTACCGCCGGTACCGGCGTGCCCACGCTACGTTCCGGGAACGCACGCCCATCACCGCGGCGACGGCTTCGCCGCCCCCCGTCCCTCCCCCCGGGCCGGGGGGAGGAGCGAGCCGGGGCTATCGCCCCCTGCTCGCGGCAGAGGTCACAGCGACCGCAGGGCGTGGGGTCCTCGTCCCCGAAATACCGTCGCAACGCCGCCCCACGGCAGCCGGTCTCGTTGGCGTAGTCGACGACCGCGCGCAGCCGGCGTCCGTCCTCTCGTCGCAAGACCTCGAAGCGCGAGCGCAATCCTTCGACCCGCTCGACCAGCGTCTCCAGGGGGACGGTTGGATGCACGCGTCCGTCGTCGACCCGCTCGCAGATGCCGGACTCGACCAGCGCGGTGACCAGCGAGCTGGCCGCGCGCTGCGACACGCCGGCAGAGAGCGCGAGCTCCTCGATGTTGGCGTCGCGCTCCTCACCAGCCCAGGCGGCCAGCGCCCGCCCGAAGCGTCCGAGCAACGCCGGCGACAGACGCGAGAGCGCCAGCAGGTGTTCCTGGATCTCGAGGTCGCTGTCGTCGAACAGCAGGATGCAGCGCGCCGCATGGCCGTCGCGGCCGGCGCGGCCGGCTTCCTGGAGGTAGCGCTCGAGCGAGGCGGGCGCCTGATAGTGGATGATGTAGCGGATGTCCGGCTTGTCGATGCCGAGGCCGAAAGCGCTGGTGGCCACCATGACGATCCGCTTCCCCTTCGTCATGAAGCGGGCCTGGTGCTCGGTGCGATCCTTGTCGGACATCTTGCCGTGATAGCGCGCGCACGGCACGCGGATCAGACGCATGCCGAGCCACACGTCTTCGACCGTCTTGGTGGTGGAGCAGTAGATGATCCCCGGGCGGGGCAACCGGCGGACGAGCTTGGCGACCTGGCGGAGCTTCTCGTCGCCCCGGGCGCGGCGCACGGAGAACTCGAGGTTCTGCCGGTGCGGCGACGCGACGATGATCTCGGGATCGCGGAGCCCGAGATAGCGCACGATGTCGTCGCGGACGGGCGCCGTGGCGGTGGCCGTGAGGGCGAGAACCTGCCCCACCCGCAGCGCCGCCAACCGCTGCCCCAACGCCAGATACGCGGGGCGGAAGTCATGCCCCCATTCCGACACGCAGTGGGCTTCGTCGACCGCCACCAGCCCGGGCGGGGTCTTCTCGAGCAGCCCGCCCAGCTCGTCGCCGGCGAGGGTCTCCGGTGTGGTGAGCACGAGCAGCGAACCCCCCGCGGCGACCCGAGCAAGCGCCGCCCGCCGATCGACGGCCCCGACCGTGCTGTCGAGCCGCACCGCCGGAATGCCGAACTGCTGCAGCTTGGAGTACTGATCCTCGAGCAGCGCGAGGAGGGGGGACACGACCACCGTAGGGCGCGGCAGGAGGAGCGACGGCAGCTGGTAGCAGAGCGACTTCCCGCCGCCGGTCGGCAGGATGAGAAGCACGTCGCGCCCCGCCAGCACGCTGCCGATGGTGCGTTCCTGCTCGCGATGTAGCCGCGGGATGTGGAAGCGCTGGCGCGCTACCTGTCGCACGGTGTCCACCATCGAACGGGGGGATGTGGCTCCGGTTTCTAGACTTGACATCTTGCAAGACCCCGACATTTGGCGGGGCCGCTCCTCCGGTCACTCGCGGTCGGATCGAGCCGGCGCTCAACGTCCCGGCGGGGCCGGCGAGCGCTTCCTGGGGTGGGTCAGCGCGTCGTGGCTACCGCGCACCGATCCCGAGCCGGGTTCCTGCTAGCGCATCCCCGTGGGAAAATCCAGCTCCCCCGCCCGGGGGCACTCAGAACAGGAACAACATGGCCGCCATTGCCGCTATCGAGACCACCGCCGACAGGATCCCGACCGCTACCTTGGCGGCGGAGCGGGCGCGACGGTTCTCCTCCGGCCGGGTGCCCTCGGTGACCTGCTGCTCGGCCGCCGCGTCGACTGCCTCCACCCGCTGCTCGTCGCCCGGGGACAGGGATTCGATACGCTGCTCGGCCGCGCCCTCGACAGTGGTGACGGTCTGGTCGCCGGTCGGCTCGGTCGCCCCCTGCGCCGCAAGCACACACCCACCGGCGAGGATCATGGCAGCGAGGCGCACCCTCACGCTCCGGAAGGATAGACCAGCCCTGCCCGGAACGCGAGACGGTGCTCACAAGCCGGTCGCCCGATGGGTTGTCCACTTGCGCCCTGGCCTGGGCGCGTGTAGCGCACGTGCCATGCGGCCACCAGCCGCCGAGGAGGACCTTGCATGCCCAACCAGGGGCGGACCGAGCTAGAGGACGTGATCACCGACGTCACGGCGAGCTATCGGGAGGGACGGCTGATCGACAGCCTGAGCAGCGCCCAGCTCCCCAACAAGCGGCAGGTCATCGAGGCGCTCGGGCACCTGAAGGCGGTCATGTACCTCGGCTACTACGCCACCGGGGCGCTCGACGACTCGAAGCTACCCTACACGGTCGCCGCCCATCTGTACCCCGCGCACGAGATCTTCGTGGAGCAGATCCGTCGGGCGGCCAACTACGAGGGATTCCGCAGTGCGGGCATCCCCCGCGACCCGGGCTGGCCGGAGGAGGTCACCCTCAAGCTGTTGCGCCGCATCCCGCATCTCCGCCAGCTCCTCTCCAAGGACGTGCTCGCCGCCTTTCAGGGCGACCCCGCGGCCAACAGCGTCGAAGAGGTGATCTTCAGCTACCCGTCGATCGAGGCCATCACCGTCCATCGCATCGCACATGAGTTGCACCGCGAAGGGGTTCCCATGCTACCCCGGATCATGTCGGAGTACGCTCACGGCACGTCCGGCATCGACATCCATCCGGGCGCGCAGATCGGTGAGTCGTTCTTCATCGACCACGGTACGGGCGTGGTGATCGGTGAGACCAGCGTGATCGGCAACAACGTGAAACTCTATCAGGGCGTCACCTTGGGTGCGCTCAGCCTGGCACGCGGGGTGCCCGGCGAGCGCAGCATCCGGCGCCACCCCACGCTCGAGGACAACGTGACGATCTACGCCGGCGCCACCATCCTGGGCGGCGAGACGGTGATCGGCGCGGGGTCGGTGGTGGGCGGGAACGTGTGGCTGGTAGCGTCGGTGCCGCCGGGCAGCCACATCAGCTACGAGGGGACGACCCGGGTCGGATAGCGGTGGCCGCGCGCGGCAGCGCGGGTCAGCGGAGTATGGGCAGGCTGTCGAGCTCGTGCGCGACGTTGGCGTAGATGCCGTCGATGTGCGTGCCGATGGCCGACAGGGTCAGGATCGAGCTGAGCGAAACGGCGCCGAGGAGCATCGCGTATTCCGTGATCCCCTGGCCGCTTTCGTCGGCGAGCAGGGCGAGCAGTAGCGGGGTCATGCGGCTTTCCTTCCTGCTGCTGGCGGTCGGGACGGGCTGGCGGTCGGGACCGGCTGGCGGTCGGGACCGGTCGATCGAGGGGTCCCGCAGCAGCCCGGGACCTCGCTCTCCCCTGTTCAAGCGGCGTGCCGCCCGGACTCCCTGATTTGACGCCCACCCCCGGTCGACCGCGCACGCGCGCCTGCCTGATCGTGTAGCCATGCCCGATCCGGGATGCAGTCGCGCATGACGCCGCGCACGGCACCCGGTTCAGCGCCCGGCGCACGTGAGCGACGTCCTTTGACGCCTTCAACCGGACCGCGCTAGCTTCCGTGTGGCATCTGCTGCCGCTGATGACGTGGACTACCCTACAGATGGAACTCACCGATGATCTCACGTTGCCTGATCGTCCTGGCGCTCGTCGTCCTTTTCGAGCTGCTCCACACCCCGGCGGTTGCTGACCAAGCCCCGGCCGGACGCGGCACCGTCAGCGAGCCGGCACCCTGCGCGGTGCACGACCCGGTCTTGTGCTACAGCACGCAGGCCCCGCAGCCCCGCCTGCGGGTCACGCTCGCCGATGCGTTCGAGCGCGGGCGCTACGAGATCCGCACCCTCAAGCGCTTCTGCACCCCCGCCTCCGTCAACGACGCGACGGTCGACGACCCCGACACGCACCTCGGTGCCTATCACCTGCGCGGCCCGCACACGCGTCGGACGAACATCCGGGTCACCAATCAGTTCGGCACCTTTTTCTTCGACACCACGCGCACCGAGACGCTCCTGGTGCCCGCGGGCAAGACCATCGAGCCCGCCCCGCCGCCCACGCTCCCCGGTCCGGACAGCCGCGTCGATCACTATCGCTGTCTGCGCGCCTTCCCGTCCGGGAACACGCCGCGCCTGCCGGACAACCGCCGCCTCAAGATCACCGATCAGTTCGGCACCCGGCTGGCCGAGCTGATCCACATCCTCAAGCTCTGCATCCCGGTCGACAAGAACGGCGAAGGCATCAAGAACGACACGAACATCCTGTCGTGCTACGAAGTCCGCTCGACGCCAGAACGCACCGCGACCGGCGTGCAGATCCGTGACCAGTTCGGGGCGCGCACGATCGCGCTCCGGCGGGAGTACGAACTCTGCGTGCCGGCGGTGGTCGACTGCAACGACGAGAATCCGTGCACGCTCGACAGCTGCGCGCATGGGGCGTGCACGCACACCCCGGCGCCCCCGGGAACGGTGTGCCGGCCGGCGGCCGGCGCCTGCGACGCCGCCGAGCTGTGCGTCGGCACCACCTGCCCGATCGACGCGTTCGCGCCCGCCGGGACGACCTGCCGCCCCGCGGCCGGCGACTGCGACCTCGAGGAACGCTGCCCTGGCGACGGCCCGCTCTGCCCGGCCGACCGGTTCCGGCCCTCCACCACCGTCTGCCGCCCCGCGACGGACGAGTGTGATCTGCCGGTGACGTGCTCGGGCACGAGCGCGACCTGTCCGGCAACCGACGGCCACCAGCCCGCGGGTACGCCGTGCATGGACGACGGCAACGTGTGCACCATCGACCAGTGCGACGGCACCAGCGCCACGTGCCAGCACGCCCCCGGCAACGCGGGCGCCATCTGCCGGCCGTCGGGCGGCGTGTGCGACGAGCTCGAGACCTGCACCGGCCAGTCGGCCAGCTGCCCGGCCGACGCCAAGAAGCCGGCGGGAACAGTCTGTCGTCCCGCCGCCGGGGATTGCAACCCGGCCGAGACGTGCACCGGCACGAGCAACGCCTGCCCGCCCGACACGCTCGCGCCGCCCGGCACGCCCTGCGACCGCGACGGCGAGCTGTGCACCATCGACGAGTGCGACCACAAGGGAGTGTGCCACTCGGTCGGGAACTCGACCGACCCGTCGTGCGGCTTCTGCGGCGACACCGCGAGCGGGCCGTGCACCGTGACCGTCGGGACGCGCACCTACGGGTCGCTGCAAGCCGCGATCGACGCCGCCAAGGACGGCGCCACCATCACGGTGCGCGGCGTCTGCCGCGGGCCGGTCAGAATCGACCGGCGGAAGGCACTCACGATCGAGGGCGTCCCGCCGACGGCGGCGGGCTGCCCGGACGACGGCCTCCGGCCGACGCATCTCACCTCCACCGTCCGCGGCAGCGGCGACAACGAGGTGATCAAGGTGACCGGCTCGGCGAACGTCGTCATCCGGTATCTGAACGTCGTCGACGGCTCGAGCGCGGGGGTGGAGCTCAAGGACGCGCTCACCAGCACGATCCACTGCAACTGTATCGCGCGCAACACAGAGGGCGTCGAGCTCCACGGCGGCGAACGCCACGAAGTGAGCCAGAACCTCGTCGCCCGCAACCACGACGACGGCATCCGCCTGCGCTCCGGCGCGTCGGCGGCCCGGAGCAACCTCGTCCGTCAGAACCGCGTCGAGGAGAACGGGGGCGACGGCGTCGACCTGGTGAACGCGGACCTGAACCAGGTCCTCCGCAACCTCGTGACCGGGAACGGGACCACGTCCGACGACAGCGGCATCGAGGTCGAGAACTCCGACCAGAACACAATCGATGCCAACACCATCAACGGCAACGCCGACGGCTTGACGGGTATGATCCGCTGCCAGTCCGGCCGGGGCAATACCGGGAGCAACGTGACGCCCGCGTGTCGCTAGAAGCGCGGCCCCCGTCACGCCACGCCGTCCGGGGGTTGACACGATCCTTAACGTACGTTAACTATTGATCAGCCGACATGACGACCGCGCCCACCCTGCCCGATGTGCACCGGGCCATCGGCCAGCTCCAGCGCCTGGCCGACCTCTTCGCCCGGCGCCGGACCCAGCTCGCCACCGGCGTCGGCCTCTCCGAGCAACAGTGGCGGGTGCTGGAGGAGATCGCCACCGAGCACTTCATGCCGTCCATGTTCGCGCGCGGGCGGAAAAGCACGGCCGCGGCGGTGTCGCGCATCATCCGGCCGCTGCTCGACAAGCAGCTCGTGTCGGTGTCGGTATCGAGCAACGACGGCCGGCAGCGCGAGTATGTGCTCACCGCCAAGGGCAAGCGCACCCTCGAGGCGCTCCGCGCCCAGCGCCGGCGCGCCATCGACGCCGTCTGGATGGACATCGACCCGCAGGCGCTCGACGCCTTCATCCGCTCGAGCGGCGAGCTGATCGCCCGCCTCGAGACCTACGCTGCCCGGCACGACTAGGAGGACCGATGGGACAGACACTCTACGAGAAGGTCTTCGACCGTCACGCCGTCCGCCGGCTCCCATCGGGGCAGTACCAGCTGCTCATGGGCCTGCACCTCATCCACGAGGTAACCTCGCCACAGGCCTTCTCCATGCTGCGCGAGCGCGGGCTGCGCGTCCTGCATCCCGAACGTACGTTCGCCACCGTCGACCACATCATGCCCACCCACAACCAGGCGCGTCCGCTCGCCGACCCGATGGCGGAAGAGATGCTCCAGCACCTCGAGCGCAACGCGGCCGACTTCGACATCCGCTTCTTCGGCCTCGCGGGCGGCGACCAGGGCATCGTGCACGTGATCGGCCCGGAGAAGGGCCTCACCCAGCCCGGCATGACCATCTGCTGCGGTGACTCGCACACCTCGACCCACGGAGCCTTCGGCGCCATCGCCTTCGGCATCGGGACCTCGCAGGTACGCGACGTGCTGGCGACGCAGTGCCTGGCAATGGAGAAGCTCAAGGTCCGTCGTATCGAGGTGAACGGCCAGCTCCGCCCGGGCGTGTACGCCAAGGACGTCATCCTCTCCATCATCAACCGGCTCGGGGTCCACGGCGGCGTCGGATACGCCTACGAGTATGCCGGCGACGTGCTCGACCGCTTCTCGATGGAGGAGCGGATGACGGTCTGCAACATGTCGATCGAGGGCGGCGCGCGCTGCGGCTACGTGAACCCGGACGCGACCACGTACGCCTACCTGAACGGGCGCGAGTACGCTGCCAAGGGCGCGGCATGGACGGGCGCGCTCGCCGACTGGGACGCCGTCCGCTCGGACCCCGATGCCAGCTACGACGACGTGGTCCGGCTGCGGGCCGAGGACATCGAGCCGGTCGTCACCTGGGGGATCACGCCGGCCCAGTCGACCCCCGTGGGCGCCAGCCTCCCGGACCCGGCCGCCTTCCCGGCCACCGAGCGCGCACTCATCGACGAGGCCTACCGCTACATGCAGCTCGTCCCCGGGAAACCCATCCGCGGCACCCGCATCGACGTCGCCTTCATCGGCTCGTGTACCAATGGCCGCGTCTCCGACTTCGAGGAGGTCGTGCGCCACATCCGCGGCGGGCGCTTCAAGGTCGCGCCGCACGTGCAGGCGCTCATCGTGCCCGGCTCGCAGGCCGTCCGCCAGGAGCTCGTCCGCCGCGGCTACGACCGCATCTTCCGCGACGCCGGCTTCCAGTTCCGCGAGGCCGGCTGCTCGATGTGCCTCGCCATGAATCCCGACAAGCTCGAGGGGACGCAGCTGTGCGCCTCCTCCTCCAACCGCAATTTCAAGGGCCGACAGGGCTCGCCGACGGGACGCACGCTCCTCATGTCGCCGGTCATGGTGGCCGCCGCCGCCATCGCCGGCGAGGTGACCGACGCGCGCACGCTCTTCGGCCTCGCTCCGGCCGGGAAGGCCTGACCCATGCACGACCCCCGCCGCACCGTGATCACCGGCCCCGCGCTCGCCATGCGGGGCCACGACACCGACACCGATCGCATCATCCCGGCCCGGTTCCTGAAGTGCGTCGTCTTCGACGGGCTCGGCGCGCACGTCTTCGAGGACGACCGGGCGCAGGAGACGGCGCGCGGGCACGTACATCCGTTCGACGACCCGCGCCACGCCGCAGCGCGCCTCCTGCTCACGAACCGCAACTTTGGCTGCGGGTCGTCGCGCGAGCATGCGCCCCAGGCAATCATGCGGTGGGGCCAGGGCATCCAGGCGCTCGTCGGCGAGTCGTTCGCGGAGATCTTCTTCGGCAACTGCATCGCCAACGGCATCCCGTGCGTCACCGCCGACGAGCCCACCATCGCCACTCTGATGACCCTCGCCGAACGCGAGCCGGCGCTGCCCTTCCGGCTCGACCTGACGACCCTCCGCCTCACCGCCGGCCCGACCAGCGTTGCCGTGGCGCTGCCTGCCGGCGCGCGGCAGCAACTGCTCGACGGGCGTTGGGACACCACCGCGGAGCTGCTCGAAGCCACCGCCGACATCCGCCGCGTCACCGCCGGACTGCGGTACTTTCAAGGCTGGGCCTGACCTCTCACACGCGCTTCAGCGAGCAGGCGCGCAGCACCGGCGTCGTACCCTCGTAGCTCGCCAGGACACCGCTCACGATCACGCGCTGGCCGGGCCGGAGTGCGAGCAGGTCGTTGCTCCACTCGGCCGCGAACCAGCAGGCGGCCGCGGCGGCGGTGTCCGTCCCCGGCGCGAGGCTCATGAGGAAGCGCTTCTCCCCCAGCCCTTCGGCGGGCGTCACCGTGCGCACGACACCCTCCCACTCGACGCGGCGCTCGAGCTGCTCGTCCAGAAACACCCGCCGCTGCAGGTCGGTCAGCTCGGGGCTCGCCATGCGGGTCAGGAACGACTCGAAGCTGATCGGGCTCGCCGGGGTTTCGGTGACGACGCCCGACCCGCCGGGCTCCGTGAGCGTGTCCTCGGGCGGGGTCCGCAGATGGACGAGGCCAAACAGTCCCGTGACGATGGCAGCGAAGACGATGGCGAGTGCGCCGATGAGTGCGCTCAGGACGGTGGGATCCTGCCGCCACGGGTGAAGCGGCCCGGCGCTGACCGACCGTCCTGCGCGCACTCCCATGCCGATCGACGATCCACGATCCGTGCCAGCGGCCAAGTGACCGACCGGCTGCGCCGATCCGCCGCGCCGGACATCCGTCGTCCGTCACCGTCGAAGATGTGACGCCGGCACGCACGCACGAAGACGGCGTACCGCGCTGCGTCGGAGCACGCGCGACCGGCACGACGTCACGAGCGGCGCCAGCCAGTCCGAGCGCGTGCGCAGGCGCAGCACCAGGTGGAATGCTCGATGCTACTGTCGCGCCCGGAAGCGGGTCGGCGTGTACACGAACGGCGTCGTGAACGTCGCCTGCCAGCACGTGGGGAACGTACCGGCCTTCACCAGTTGCATGATCACCTGGGAGCCGGCGAGGGAAGCCGACAGACGGAGCCAATCGCCCGCGGCCGCCACCCGGATGTGCTGCAGGCCGCGCCGCGTCGCGACCCGCATGACGCGCACGCCAGTGCCCGCAGCGTCCCCCAGGTTCGCGTACGTGAACCCGCCGCTGCGTGCCGACCAACACGACTGATCGCCGCACGCTTCTCCCGGTGGCACCGTCGTTCCGGCAGCGACGACACCGTCCGGGGTGGTCACATACACACACAGGGCGAACTGCGCAGTGGTCCGCGGGTCGCCGAAATCAGACGGGAACGGGAAGCCCGGCGCAACGCCGTCCCACGTCCACTGCAGACGCGTGCGTCCGAGCGCCGGCGCGTACAGGTCGACCACCGACCCTGCCGACGGGGGGCCGCAGATCAGGCTCGTGGTGGGGTAACACTGCCCCGTGAAACATGTCTCGCACGGGCCGCATGGCATCTCGGCCGCGACGCACCGTCCGTCCGCAGTGCAACTGTGGCGGCGACAGGTGCCGGTATCGTCGGCGCACGGAGCGCCAGCCGGACGGCGGGTATGGTGGCAGCCCCCGACCGCGTCGCACTCGTCGGCCGTGCACGGGTTGCCATCGTCTACGCAGGTGGTCCCGGTCGGGAGCGGTGCGCCCTGTACGCACCCGCCGGCGACGCAGGTGTCGGCCGTGCAGCCGTTCACGCTGCACGGTGCGCTGCTGGGCACGTGCGTGCAGACGGCGTCTGCGTCGCAGCGATCGTCGGTGCAGACGTTGCCATCGTCGGGGCAGGGGGCGCCCTCCGGCCGCAGCTCGCAGGCGGACGTGCAGCACGGGAACGCCGCGTCGCATGCCTCGCCGGCATCCACCGTCCCGTTGCCACACGTCTCGCGAACCCCGGTCACCGCGGTATGCAGGACACAGCTGTCATCGAGCCGACCGGCGAAGCGCTGGCCGTCGGCATCCGTCGTCGCGACGAGCTGGTAGGCGCAGGTGACCTCGGGGGGTCCTTCCGGGATGCCCGGGCGCAGGGTGTAGGAGCCGGCCAGCGAGAAGGCACCCGTCTCCGGATCGATGGTGCCGCTGCCGGGGCCGGCATCGATGCCAACGCCGATCGTGCCGGTGAGGGCGGTCCCGTGCTGCGCCAGGGTCACGGGTATCCTGACCGGAAACTGCACCAGCGTCATGCGCCAGTTGCCGCTCACATCGAGCGCCGCCCACCCGGGAAGCGCACAGGTCAGCCACATGGCGGCGAGGACTGCGGCACAGCGGCGTGCACCCCGGTCCGACCGCGATCGCATTGGCCTCCCTCCAGCGGCGCGCTGGCCGCTCGCATTCCGCATACTGCCGGCGATGCCGTCCGTCAATCGATTCCTGCGGCGACGATCGCCACGGTACCGCCGGCGGTCACGCCGGCGCCGCGCCCGGCCGGGTCCCGACGTACACGGCGCGCGGGCGCACGGTGGAAGGACTGGCGTATTCCTCGATCGCGTGCGCGATCCACCCCGCCATGCGCGCGAGTGCGAACAGTACCTCGCCGGCCCCGGGCACGAGGTCGACGACGTAGGCCAGCGCGGCCAGTCCGAGGTCGACGTTCGGCGCCGGCAGCCCACGCGAGGCACTCGCGTGCAGGAATGCGTCGACATGCCGGAGACGGCGCCCGTCGCCTCCAGCACGACGCACCAGAGCCAGGAGGGCCGGCGCGCGCGGGTCGCCGTCGGGATAGAGCGGATGGCCGATGCCAGGCAGGCGTTCGCCGCGTCGCAGGCGCCCGTCGACGACCGCCTCGACCTTGCTGTTCACCCCGACGTTCGCGACCGCACGGGCGTTCGGGTGGACGGCGCACGTCGTCGAACAGCTGCGCGACAACCGGCTCATCCGACCCGCGGTGGATTACCTCGGGCCGGTCGACCGCGTCGTGCCCTGACCCGCGCGCGTCAACGCACGCTGCGCAGCCGGTCCATGATCTGGGTCGTGGCCGAGTTCATCGCCGCCCGGTTCGCCTGCCCGAGGGCGCTGGCCGCGAAGGCGTTGGTCGCCTTGCCGAACCCGAACAGCGAGAACCCGTTCGCCGCCGACTCGCTCGTGAAGCTCCCGTTGGCCACCACCGCCCCGGCAAGACGACCATCATTGGGATTCACGATCTTCAAGTCCATCGCCACCGAGCCGGAGCGGCGGGCAACCGTCTTCTCGAAGGTCGGGTTGGCGAGCGCGACCCCAGCTCCCGTGACCGCCGCCGGCGTGTTGCCGACGATCGCCCCCGCGATACCCAATGCCGCCCCGAGCGCCCCGAGCGAACCGCCCGTCGACGAGCCCGTCGCCTCGGCCACCTCGTTGAACTCGGTCACCGCGCCGCGAATGACGAACGGACCGACCTCACCGCGCTTGACCAGCTCCCGCGGCTTGCCCTTGTGCTGCTGGAAGAAGTCGTAGTCGATGATGCTGATGTTGCCGGCGTTGCTGAGCGCCGTCACGAGCTGGGCCGCGATGGCCGCGCCCATGTTGCCGCCCGCCCCCTGCGGCGGCGGATTGTACGGGCGGGCCTGCGGGCCCTCGGGCAGGAGCCCCCACCCCCACGGCCCCCAGCCGGAGCGACGCCCCGGCACAGGTGGCGCGGAGCCACCGCCCCCGCCGGCATCGAAGCTGAGCGGCTCGACGGTCACTACGTAGCGCGGCAGCGATGGATCGTATGGGATGCGCACGACCTCGACCTGCGTCGACTCCGGAGCCACGTCCGTCGCTTTGACGGACTGCTTGTTGACCTGCGCTGTCGCGCACGCGGAGAGCAACGCACACAGCGCGACGATGCCGGTTCTACCCATGGCGGCCACCTCCAGGATGTTGCGGGCCTTCGTGATCGTGCCCGACGTGCAGGTACGAACGCTCGCGCGACACGCGAGTTACGGACATTCTCGCAGCGTGTACGATCGGCGGCAACCGGGTGAGCTGCAACGCCTCGGGGCTCCGGTCAGGCTGGTCGATCGCGGAAGCGTACCACGACCACCTCCCCCGCGGTCACGGTGACGGTACGCTCGACCGTGCGCTCGCCATCCAGGTGCACGACCACCTGATGCTCGCCCGCCGGCAGCGCGAGCCAACGTCCGTCGAGTTCGATGGCCTTGAGCCAGAACCGTCCGTCGAGATCCACCGCCGCCCCCTCCGGGACGCCGCGGAGCTGCACCAGGCCGTAGGTTGTGCGGCGGGCCTCTGCACGCGACTGGGGTACCGGGCTTGCCGGTTCTTCGGGCGGCGCCTCGCTCTCGCCGGGCGGCGGAGGTGGCGGGGGCGGCGGAACGTAGACCGGGTACGGAACGCCATACGGGTAGTAGTTCGGGAAGTAGATCGGGGCTCCGGCGAAGCCGCCGATGAAGACGGGGGGACGAACGACCACGCGCGGCCCGTAGTAGACACGCCCTGGCGAGCGATAGCCGCGGCCGTACCCCCGCCGACCGTATCCCCGCTGGCCGGCATCCGCAGCGAAGGCGAGGAGGAGAACCACGACGGCCACGAACGCCGCCGCGACGCGCGAACGCTTCACGGCGCGTCTCCCTTGCGCTGCGGCTCGGCCACGCCACCCTCGGCACCGTACGTGAGGGCACGGCTGAAGACTTCGATGGGGGCGACGATGACGTAGTAGAAGCCGTACCGGACCACCAGACCGGCAGCGTAGAACGGGGCGTAGAGCACGCGCATGGGCGGCGAGAGGGGTGGAGGGGGCGCCACCCGCGGCACCGGCGGGGGTGCGGGAGGTCGACTGTAGCCCGGCGGAGGGGTCGAGGGCCGTCCCGGCGCCGGATACGGCGGTGCGGGCGCGGGCCCGGCAGCACGACCGACCCCTCCCAGCAGCAGCGCAAGCACCATGCCGGCGGCCACGCGACCCACGGGGAGCGTCATCGGAGGTGCGGCGGGACCCAGACGGGCACCGCCTGGCCCCACGCGTCCTGTGTCCACACCCAGCGTCCGGGCACGAAGCCGGGCGGCCCCGGCGCCGGATACGCCACGTACGGCGCCGGCGCCATGAGGTAGAAGGGCGCGGCCGGATACCCCCACGCCGGACCGACGCCGATCCACACCTGGGCAGCGGCGGGCACCGGAGATGCCACCACCGCCAGCGCAAGGATCAGGCCCACGGTCGCGGCGCCGGCACGGTGGATCATGATCGTGCGGCTCAACACGCGCCTCCCGAGCCCGTTACGCGACAGGCCAGATCGGCGTCGACGCCGAGGGTGTGGCCCCGGATTGACCCGTCGGTGCACCATGGCCCCGCTCTACCCGAGTCAACAGTTACACGCCATCGGGTAGGCACAGGAAATCGCCACATCCTGCGAATGGACCGGGGCCCTATCGTCACAACGAATGTCGTGACAGCGCGGCACGCAACGCTCTCGGCTTCCGACGCGTGGGTGGTTCGTTTGACAGGGGCTCCGGCGCATGGTTTCGAGAACCCCTCCGTGCCATGCGTCCGCCACGCCCTTGTCGTTTCGTATAGCTTGGTAGTCTGCCTGCTGCTCGCTGCACCGCTGGCCCAGGCGTCACAGGAGTCGGAGCGACTGGTGGCGCAGGGCGAGCGGGCGTACCAGGCCGGCCGCTACGAAGACGCGCGGGCGCTGTTCGAACGCGCCACCCACGACGATCCTGCCGATCCCGCGGCGGTGTATGCGCTCGGCCTCGCCCTCGGGAAGCTCGGCCGGTGGGATGCGTCGGCCGACGCTTTCGGGCGCGCGCTCGCGCTCCAGCCGGATTTCCCCGATGCACAGGAGGGCCTGGACATCGCACGCCTGAACACGCGGGCGGCGGCTGGACCAGCTACGCTCGCGGTCCGGCCGCTCGAGGAAGCCGGGGTTCCGCCGGGGTCCGACGAGGCAACCGAGCCCGGGGGGCTGGCCCGGAAACGCTGGTCGGTGCACGCCAGCACGGGCTGGGAGTACGACAGCAACCCGCAGATCGCCCCGGGCGGCCAGCAGATTCCAGGACTGACGAAGCGCGGTTCCAACGCGGTCGTGGCAGGCGCGGGAGGCCACTACGACATCGCCGACACGGCCCGCTCACTGCTCCGCCTCGAGTACGATTTCTACCAGACGCTGTACTTCGAGGCCTCGGATTTCAACTTCCAGTCACACCGGGTGCGAGCCACGGGCGCCTACGCCCTGCTGCCATGGCTGTGGGCGGGAGCGCAGGGCGGCTACAACTACTACCTCTTCGGGCCGCACAGCTATCTGAACGAGCCGTACGTCATGCCGTTCGTGTCGTTCCTGGAGAAGTCGTGGGGCCTGACCCAGGCCTACTACCGCTTGAGCGAGGACACGTATCTGAGTACCCCGTTCAGGGGTGTCCGTGACGGGCCATCGCACGTCGTCGGCGCCAGTCAGGCCCTGTACCTGGGGCCGCGATATGTGACCTTCGGCTACGAATACGAGGCGGACATCCCACGCTCGCCCCAGGGGAGCGATTTCGATGAGCGGGCGAACTCGGCCTACGTTGGCGTGGGCTTCCCGCTCCCGTGGCGGATGAGCATGGACCTGATGTACCTGTTCCGTTACGAGCACTACGTGAAGCCCAACAGCTTCTCCGACTTCCGCACGCACCGGTACGACGCTGTGAGCTACATCTCCGCGGGCGTGAGCCGGCCGCTCATGGAGAACGTCAACCTGACGCTGACGTACTACGGGACCATCGACAACTCGAACATCTCGGTGTACCAGTACCGCCGTAGCATCATCGCCGCGGCAGTCGAATTCGCCTACTGACCCATGCGTACCGCCTTCTCCACAACAACGTTTGCGTTCCTGGTGCTCTGCCTGGCCCGTGGAGTTCACGCCCAAGAACAGGTGGGCTCGGTGTCCGCCATCGAGGGGCTCGCCGAAGTGCGTCGAGGCGACGCGGGAACGTGGACGGCGATCGCATCGGGCAGTCCGGTCCTGCTCGGCGACCATCTGCGGACGCTGGCGGACTCGAAGCTCCGGATCCTCCTGCGCGAGGACTCGGTCCTGACGCTGGCCGCGAACTCCGAGCTGGTCGTGACCGAGCAGGTGGTGGCCCCCGTGCCGGTTTCCCGCCTCCAGGTCCTGTTCGGTACGCTCAAGGCAATCGTCACCGAACGCTATGGCGCGCCACAGGCCCAGTTCGAGGTCGAAACCCCGACCGCCGTCGCTGGCGTCCACGGCACCGGCTTCATCGCCACCTACGACGCCACCGCCGACGAGACAGTCGTAGTGGGCCTGTACGATCGCACCTGGGTGCGGTCTCGAACCGCCCCGACCACCGTGGAGGTCGGCCCCGGCGCCAAGACGGTCGTCCGCCGGGGCCAGCTCCCCGCCCGGCCGTTCCCGGTGCCGCAGCAGGAGCTGCACCGCATGAATTCGGCGGTCGCGCTCCGTATCGCCGGGACGGTCCCGCGCAAGGAGTTCCGGCGTCCGGCGGGCGTCAACGCGGGCGACGCGAAGCGTCCGCTCCGCCCGGGCGAGGATGCCCGGTCGCAGCAGGGTCAGGTGGTCGATCAGCCCGGAACGTCCACCGGCAAAGGCATCAAACCTCCACCCCCGCCCCCGCCGGTTCGCTGATTCGGAATCATCCCGGGCTGCCACCATCGAAGATCGCGTCCCATGCGGGACCGGGTGGCGTCGCGCGCAGCCGCCGACAGCGCGCCAGGAACGTCGCCACGGGGCGATCGTCGGGGTCCTCGGCCGCGAGCCCCTCCAAGGAGGCGATCGTCTCGTCCCACGCCTGGCGGCGGTAGGTCGCGAGCGCGGATTCGTACACTGCTGCGCGCCGCAGAAGCGCGGCAGCCCGATCGGCAGCGCGCCGGCCGAGCAGCTCGTAGATTGCCAGCGGCTGGGTACGGCCCCGGACCCGCACCCAGTCGATCTCGCGGTACACGAAGTCGTCCCCGGCCGCCTTGCGCGTACTCTCCGAGACCAGTATCCGCGTTCCGTATTCCTTGCTCAGGCCCTCGATTCGCGAGGCGAGGTTCACCGTGTCTCCGACGGCGGTGTAGCTGAAGCGTTGCGTCGAACCGAAGTTGCCGACGGCGGCCAGGCCCGAGTTGATCCCGATGCGGATGTCGATGAGCGGGAGCCCGAGCGTGCGCCAGCCCGTACGCAGGTGGGCCAGGGCATCGAGCATGTCGAGTGCGGCGCTGCAGGAACGCCGAGCGTGGTCCGTCACCTCGATCGGCGCCCCCCAGATCGCCATCAGGGCGTCCCCGACGTACTTGTCGAGCAGCCCTTCGTGCCGGAACACGACATCGGTCATCGTCCCGAGATACTCGTTCAGCAACTCGCCGAGGGCCCCCGCCTCGAGCTGCTCAGAGATGCTGGTGAAGCCCTGGATGTCGGAGAAGAACACCGTCACTTCGCGCCGCTCGCCCCCGAGACGTAGCCGCGTGGGGTCGCTCGCGAGCAGGTCGGTGACCTCCGGGTTCAGGTAGTGGCGGAAGGCGTCCCGGATGCGCCGCTTCTCGCGCTCCTCGACGACCGCCCGGAAGACGGAGCCGGCGAGAGTACATGCCGCAATGGCGGAGAGCGGGTAGACGGCCCCGAGGGCGAGCCCGGCTCCCGTGAACAGGCGCTGCGTTCCCCAGACGTAGAAGAGAGCCAGGGCGACCGCGGCGCTGACGCCCGCAACCGCGCGCCGCTGGCGGAGCGCGAGCGCGAGCACGACCCCGCAGAGGAGGATCACCACGACCTCTCCCGGGACCAGCCACCATGGGCGGTGCAGCACGTGCCCGTGCAGCATGTCATCGATCACGGTCGCCTGGAGCTCGACGCCGGCCTGCACGGCACTGAATGGGGTGGCGATCTCGTCGAACCCGGCGGCGGTAAAGCCCACGAGCACCAGCTTGGTCGCGAAGGTCCCGGCGGGAACACGGCCCGCGATCACGTCCCCGGCAGACACGTAGGGGAAGGTGTGGGGGGGGCCGAGGTAGTTGATCCACAGGTGGCCACGGGCATCGACCGGCAGCGCGAGCGGACCGAGGCGGACGGCAGTGACGCCCTCTGGCCCGAGATCGAGCGTAGCCGAAGGGCTCCCGAGATGGCGCCGGATCATCTCCAGGCCGAGAGCTGGCACGAGCCGGTCCGCCACCCGGATGGCGACCGGCAGTCGTCGGTAGATGCCATCCGGGTCGGGCACGAAGTTGAAATGTCCCGCCCCCGCACTCGCGCCCGCCAGCACCGCGATCGGGACATGAACCTGAGTGGCCGTTGCAAGCCCGGGCACGTGCTCGACACGCACGCCGCCGGTGGCCCGCACCGAGAGCTCCGGCACGTGGGCTGCGGCGGCAACCAGATCCGGTGCGGTCGCACCGCTCAGATCGACATAGTAGCCAAGGATGGTGCGCTCCGAGGCGCGCAGCGCCGCCGCCAGGCTGGCATCCTGGTCGAGGGAGACACCCTCCAGGACGTCGCCGACAGGGCGCATCGGATCCTTCGCGACGGCGGCGCGCAGGGCCAGAAGGTCGACCGTGAGGTCCGGCTGGCCGAAGACCATGTCGAAGCCGATCACCGAGGGGCCGTCGGCACTCAACCGCTCGATCAACGTCGCCAGCCGGGAGCGCGGCCAGGGCCAGCGCCCGATCTCGTCGAGGCTGCGCTCGTCGATGCCCACGATGATCACGTCGGCACCGGGGCGCAGCGGTCCACGCACGACCTGACGAATGTCGAGCAGCCTCAGATCGAGCACCTCGAGCCACGCGGGGGCGATCAGCCTGAAGGTCGCGATGGCCACAGCCACCGCGAGCGTCACCCGCGCGACCGTGAAGAACCTCATCAGCGCGCGCGCACGGCGAAGAGGGGAGCCCAGAGGTCCGCCACGCCGAGCTTCATGGTCGAATGGTGCCTATGCTGTGCCGGTGCGCAGCGCAACATCCGGCGCACACGCCCACTAGCCCACACCGCACAGCACATGTTGTTACCCGTCGTTGACTTCCCGCCGAAGGAGCCCGTAAGAAGATCGGCCACGTTCAAGATGACCGCACGACGCGAGGAGTGTACACACAACGGGCGAATCCGCGGCGGCTGGCCATGGAGCGTGCTCGTGGCGGCCGGCATCGTGCTCCTGCCCCGGGGTGCCAGTGCGGCGCTACCGCAACTCGTCGTCGGGTTGGCCACGGCTGCCGTGGTCGGTGGGGTGCCGGCGCAGAAGGAGGACCTCCTCCTGTGCGAGCCGACCACGCTCGGCGCCGGCAATTCTCGGTGCCGCTGGAGCCTCTTCTTCGACGGCAGCAGCGCCGGACTCGACGCGAACGTGAAGGCAGTCGAGGTGTTGCCGAACGGCAGCCTCGTCATGCGGGTGGACGCCGACGGCTCCGTTCCCGACATCCAGGGGCTCAAGCGGAAGGATCTTGCACTCTTCATTCCCCGTCAGCCTTTCCGGACGCCGTACACGCAGGGCGAGTGGCGGCTCTTCCTCGACGGGGACGCGGTGAAGGGGTCGAGCGACGCGCGAATCTGGACCGGCCTGGCGATCGTCACCGATGGCGCGTGCGAGCGGAACTCGCCGATGACATGCGACATCCTGCTGTCACTGCCGAGCGGGGCCCCGCTCGGCGGCATCCCGGTTCACGACGAGGATATATTCCGCTGCACGCCGACGGCGTTCAGCGACGGGGGTGCGATCACCGCCTGCACCTACTCCCTGTTCCTCAGCGGGAGCACCATCAACGGCGGCGGCGCCGGCAGCTTCCCCGATTCCCTTGACGCGTTCGAGTTCCTCCGCCCCGACACACTCGTGTTCCGCATGGCGCCCGCCCCCACCCTGCCGGCGCACGAGGGCGTTCGCGATCTGCTCCGCTACGTCGGTACGTTCGGTAACCAGCCCGTCGGGCAGGTCGATCTCTATTTCGACGGCGGAGGAGTGGGCGGGGCCGGGCTCGACGGCGAGACGATCGAGGCCCTCGCCTTCGTCCCCGACCAGGACGCGGACGGGGTCCCGGACGGGATCGACGACTGCCCTGCCGTGTTCGACCCCGGACAAGAGGACACCGACAGCGACGGCGTCGGCGATGCCTGCGACCCGTGCACCGACGCCGACGGCGACGGCCTCGGCGATCCGGGCTTCCCGAACACCTGCCCGGCCACGACAACAACCACGACCACGACAACGACCACCACCAGCACTACGACCACGACCACCACGACAACCACCACTACGACCACGACGACGACCACCACCACGACCACGACCACGACCACAACCAGCAGCAGCACCACCACGACAACCACGACTAGGACTACGACAACCAGCACCACCACCACGACAACCAGCACCACAACCAGTACCACGACCACCACCATGCTGCCCTTTTGCAGCCGAGCTCCCGACGGCACACCCTGCGGCGACGCCGACACGTGCAACGGAGAGGAGATCTGCCGCGAGGGCGAGTGCGTCACGCTCGGAACCGCGGCCGCCGTTGCCTGCCGGAACGACCGACTCCTGGTCTTCGTCACCAACTTCGATGACGACTCGGTGTCGGTGATCGAGACCGCCACGGGGGCACTCACGACGACCGTCGCCGTCGGCGCCGGGCCCTGGGGCGTTGCCATCGACCCGCGGGGGAGCGAGATCTACGTGAGCGAGCGCACCGGCGAGACGCTCTCGATCCTCGACGCCGCCACCCTGACGGTGAGCGCTACGGTGGCACTGGGCGGCCGCCCGCTCGGCATCGTCGTCGACCCGGCCACAAGGCTGCTGTACATCGCGGACTATGATGGGGACCGGCTCGTGGTGTTCGACCCCGGGGCACGGACCATCGTCGGAACGATCCCGACCGGAGCCGGCCCGTCCGGGCTCATCTTCGACGCGTCCGGCAGCATCCTCTACGTGTCGAACTATGCCGGCAATACGGTCTCGGCGATCGACCCGGCGACCGGAGCGACGGTCGCGACCGTACGGACCGGGAAGCAACCGGTACAAATGGCGCTCGACGCCCGGCAGGCGCAGCTCTATGTGGTCAACTACGCCAGCGACACGGTGTCGGTCGTCGGAACGCTCAGTCGGACCGTCCTCGCAACCATCCCGGTCGGAAAGAGCCCCTTCGGGGTCGCAGTGGACAGCGCCCACTCCCGCGCCTACGTGACCAACGCGGCAAGCGACACGCTGTCACTCATCGACACGAACCGAGGCGTGGTACTCGCGAGCCCCGTGGTCGGTCGAGGGCCCCTTGGCGTCGGGCTCGACCTGACTGGCGAGCGCGCCTATGTGGCGACCGCGTCCGCGAACGCGTTGGCGCTGATCGACACCGCGAGCGGGGCCGTGCTGCGCACGCTCCCGGTCGGTGGGTTGCCGGTCGCCTTCGGCCCATTTCTCGGCACGGTCGGCGACCCCTGCCCGGCGGCCGCGGTCGACTGCGACGACGGCGACCCGTTCACGGTCGACTCGTGCAGCACGGGGGGCCGCTGTGGCCACCAGCGGCTAGCGGGACTCGACGCCGTGCGTGCAGGCCTCGATGCGCTGCGTACGAGCATCCGCGGCACGAGCGTGGACAAGCTCGGCGGCGCGCGCAAGGCGGCCGCCCTCGACCGGCCCCTCACGGCAGCCGAGGGTCAGCTCACCCTGGCAAGCTCGACCCCGGGACGGCCGCAGCGCCGAGGGCTCGTGCGCATCGCCCGCCAGCTTCGCCGCTTCGAGCGTACGCTGGTGCGAGGCCTCCGGCGCAGGCGGATCGACCACACCCCCGCCCTGCGCCTCGTCGATATCGCCCGCGCCGCACGCGGATTCTCGCGGCGGCCCGCGGGGCCGCAAGCCAGGACGATAGCGGCGGTCATCAGCCAGAGGCCAGCCCCCCCGGAAGTGCGGCTGGGCTGGTAAACCGCCCCCGCGGGTACCTCAGGCCGACGCCGCCTGACAGACGCGCGCGGCGATCGCCGCCATCGTGCGCGTCACTGGGTGATCCGGGAAGCGGATGCAGAAGAGATCCTGGCTCGCGAGGCGTACGAGGTCCTCGCTCAGCGGGATGACGCCGGCGACCGGCGCGCCGTAGGTCTCCTCGATCTGCCGCGCCACGGGGCCGGGGTCGACCTCGGGCAGCACCTTGTTCACCACCACCTCCATCTGCGGCACCTCGAGGCGACGGGCCAGGTCAACGGTCACCGCCGTGCCTTGGTAGTCCTGATGGTCGGGGCGCAGCACCACCACGAGCACGTCCGAGATGGCGATCGACAGCAGCGTCTCCTCGTTGATGCCGGGATGCGTGTCGATGAAGAGGTAGTCGAGGGACAGCGCCCGGATGAGCTCCCGGAAGCCGTCGTTGAGGCGTTCGACGTCGTAGCCGTCGCTCAGCACGCGCGCGATGTCGCCGGGCTTCAGGCTGGCGGGGATCAGGTACAGCGCACGGCTTCCGTCCGGCGCGGGCGGCAGGCGGAGGGCGGCGCTCACGTCGTAGGCGGTGTCCTCGATCGGGCAGCGGTCCCAGAGGTAGTCGTTCAGGGCGTGGGTCACCCGCTCCTCGTCGAACCCGAAGAGCACGTGGATGCCCGGCGACTGGATGTCGGTGTCGACGACGCCGACCCGCCGCCCGCCGAGCGCGGTGAGCGCCGCCAGGTTCGCGGTCAGATTCGACTTGCCGGTGCCGCCCCGGAACGAGTGCACGGACACAATCCGCGCCACACTCAGCTCCTTCCCCCGCGCAGCTCGCGCGCCCGGCCCTGCAGCCGGCGGAAGTAGTCGGTGTCGGTGATCTCGGACACGCGTCGCGCCCGCTTCACCTCGTCGATCTCGATGTGCAGCGCCTGGATCTCCCGCCGCATCTCTTCCTCCCGCCGCGACACCTCGAGGGCGGCCGCCGCGAGCGTCGAGAGCGCTTCGATGACGGGATGGAAGCCAGGGTCGAACGGGATCACCTCGCCGCGGGCTTCGTCGGTCGCGTTCAGCAGCTGCAGCACGCCGATCACGGCACCGGCATGGCTCTTGAGCGGCACCGTCAGGAACGAGCGCGAGCGGTAGCCGGTGCGCCGGTCGAACGCCAGCGTACCGCTGAACTCGAAGCCCTCGGCGGCATAGGCGTCCGGAACGTTCACCAGCGCGCCGGTCAGCGCCGCGCGGGTGGCGACGTTGCGGAGGTTCGGGCCGCCCGTCTCGGGGTCGACGAGCGGCAGCGGCGGGAACGGCACCTCGGCTCCCGCCGCGCCGCCGAATGCGAGGCCGAGCGACGTGTTGCGGACGATGGCGAAGCGAAGGTGCCCGGCGTCGGCGAGGTAGACGGTGCCGCCGTCGGCGTGGCAAAGCGCCTGCGCCTCCTGGAGGATGATCTCCAGCAGGCGCGCGAAGTCGCGCGTCTCGAGCAGGGTGACGCCGATGGGGATGACCGCATGCGCGAGCGCGTCGAAGCGGCGCTCGAGTTCCGCAAGACGCCGGCGCAACGGCTCCAGGGCGAGCGGCTGGGCCGCGGCGAGCGTCGGCTGCGTCAAGAGCCGCCTCCCCGCGCCCCCGCCGACGCGGCCAGGCCCTCGCCGGCGTCATGGCCGGAGAAGATGTGCAGGCCGTAGCGCGCCGACAGCTCCTCGCACACCTTGATGCCGCGCACGCTGTTTCCGCGCTCGTCCAGCAGCGGCGAGAAGACCGCGATGCCCGCCTGCCCGGGTACGACCGCGATGATACCGCCGCCGACCCCGCTCTTCGCCGGCAGCCCGACGCGGTACGCCCACTCGCCGGCGAAATCGTACATCCCGCAGGTGTACATGACGCTCAGGATGTCCTGGACGTACGCCGCGTCGACGGCGCGCTCGCCGGTCACCGGGTTGACGCCACGGTTGGCGAGCGTGGCGGCCATGACGGCCAGGTCGCGGCAGGTCACCAGCACGGAGCACTGTTTGAAGTAGAGGTCGAGCGCCTCGTCGACGCGGGGGTCGATCATCCCGAAGTTGAGCATCAGGTGCGCGATGGCGCGGTTCCGGTGGCCCGTGGCGCGCTCGGACGTGAACACCGCCATGTCGATCACCAACTCGCGGCCGGCGTAGCGCCGGAACGTGTCGAGCAGGTGGTTCAGGCGCTCGGCGGGGCCTTCCCCCTTCACCAGGCTCGCGGTCGCGATCGCGCCCGCGTTCACCATGGGATTGTGGGGACGATTGGAGCGCTCGTCGAGCCGGATGAGCGAGTTGAAGGCGTCGCCCGTCGGCTCGACGCCGACCCGCGACTGCGTGAACTCCCGCCCGTGGTCGTTCAGCGCCAGACCATAGACGAACGGCTTCGAGATGGATTGGATCGTGAACGCCTGTTCGGCGTCCCCGAAGGCGTACGCCTGCCCGCCGACAGTGGCGACGCTGATGCCGAACCAGTCGGGGTTCGCCTTGGTCAGCTCGGGGATGTAATCCGCGAGCTTGCCGTCGCGGAGCCCCGCGTAGCGGGCGTGAAGCTCCTTCAGGAACGCCCGCAGGGGCGACACGGCCGCCCGGTAGCGCCCGACGAGCGAGCCCACTGCATCCCGGTCGGAGTCGATGATCATGCCCCCCGGAGCGCGATGGGAAGCAAGAAGCGTGCACCGGGCACGGCACCACGCGGCATGGGGCGCGGCGAGACGACCGCCCCCGGTGCTGCAGGAGCGAGCACGTCGTGACCCGAGAAGAGGCAGGCCTCGCGATCGGTGTCACTCCACTCAGGGCGCCGCCGCGGATCCAGCAGGCGGGCGGCACAGGTCCCTGGCTGGCCCTCCTCGAACAGGACGTGCCCTGCCTTGCAGGTCTGGACGGAGCGCTCATTGGTGAACAGGGACAGCGTGGCCGACATGCGTCGCTCCCCCTTACCGGACTCCGACACGTCGCGGCAACTACAACCTGACTGCAGCTCGCGGGGCTGCGAATCAAGCCGCCCGGTGGACTCTCAGGTCGGCTTCGAGTCCTGCCGCTTCGACGAGCCGGAGCACCCGGTCGATCGTCACCTTCTGCAGGCTGCCCGACAGGATACCCGTCACGGCGCTCCGTGGAAGCCCCGACCGCACTGCCAGCTCGACGTGGGTGAGACGGCGGCGTCCGACCTCGCGGACGACGGCGGCGATCAACTGTGCCTTGAGCACCGCCTCCAGACCACGACTCTTGGGGATGTCGAGCTGCTTCGCCAGCTGCCCGGGAGACGTCTTCTTCCTCATGAACGAACCTCCTTCAGCCGCTTCCGAGCCAGCTCCAGGTTCTTGAGCGGCGTACTTTGTGTCGTCTTCTTGAAGGCGTGGAGCACGTGAACGGTGCCGTGCTGCACGAGCGCGTACACGACCCGATACGCGCCCGAGCGATCTTTGAGCCGCAGCTCGTGGATACCGCGTCCTATGCTCGGCATCGGACAAGACAACGACATGGAAAGCACCAGCCCGGCGTCGAACCTGGCGAGCGCGTCAGCCAGATCCCTCGGGATGACGACCACGGATTACTGTCTCACCCGTGAGACATACCGTCCAGCGACGGTCGGGGCGCTCCCCCGTGCCGCCGGGTTCCGCCGCCCGTGCCAGAATGGCAAAGTGGAGCCGAAGGGAATCGAACCCTCGACCTCTTGAATGCCATTCAAGCGCTCTCCCAACTGAGCTACGGCCCCACAAGGCGGGAAGTGCGGCGGGAAACAGGCGTATAGCGGGCGCGCGCCGGGAGGTCAACGTCAGTTGAGATAGCGCGTCGGGTCGACGGGGCGGTTGCGGACGCGGACCTCGTAGTGCAGGTGCGCGCCGGTGGCGCGGCCCGACGCGCCGACGGCCCCGATGGGCTCGCCCTTCTTCACCTGCTGGCCCTCGCGGACATACAGCGCCGACAGGTGGCCGTAGAAGGTGTCGATCTCGCCGCCGTGGGCGAGCACGACCAGACGGCCGTAGCCGGGGTCGCGGCCTGCGAAGATCACCTCGCCGTCGGCGCCGGCCGTGACGGGCGCGCCGTAGGCCGCCTTGATGTCGATGCCGGGATGCCAGTCGAGCCCAGTGCCCCACGGCGAGCGGCGCGTGCCGTAGTTCGACGTCACCAAGCCGTGCACCGGCCAGAGCGAGGGCACCGCCAGTGCCGCATCGGGACGCTCGCGGAGAAGGGCGGTCAGGACGGCGAGCGAGTCGGCCGCGGTGGTCATCTGGTCGTCGAGGACGCCGAGGTGTTCGAGCGCGCGCACGCCGTTCCCCGACAGCAGGCTCATGCCGTCCCCGCGCGTGGCGGCTGGCACCAGGGGCGACATCGGGCCGCGGCTCTCCTCCATGTTGGCGAGACGCCGGACCTCGGCGGCGCGCTCGTAGAGCGTGGCGGCCGTCCGGCTCACGTGGTCGACGGCCTCGGCCACCTTGAGTATCTCCTCGCGCTGCCGGGCGAGCTGTGCGCGCTTCTCGGTCAGGCGCGCGCGCAGCATGTGCAGTTCCTCGCGCATGTTGGCCCGATGACGGTCGCCGTCCCATACGGCGTAGGACACGACGCCCGCGATCACGGCCCCTAGCACCGCCGCCACACGCGGCCCCATGACCGCGGGCAGACGGGCCCGGAGGCGGGAGATCCTTTGCGCTCCACTCACGGGTCGCCCACGGCTACTCGCCCCCGGCACGGTCTGTCAAACCCTGGCGACCGCCGCTGCCCCGTTTGCTGCTGGCGCGGCGCAGCATCTGCTCGGCGTGCTCGCGGGCCTCCGCCGTGACCTTGGTACCCCCCATCATGCGGGCCAGCTCGGCCACCCGCTCGCTGGCCTGCAGCGGCCGTGCCGACGACCGCGTGCGCCCGGCCCGGACGTCCTTCACCACGGCCACATGATGATCGGCGAAGGCCGCGATGAGGGGCAGATGCGTGATGCAGAGCACCTGGCGGGTGCGGCCGAGTTGTCGGAGCTTCCGGCCGACGACCTCCGCCACCGCGCCGCCGATGCCGGTGTCGACCTCGTCGAAGATGAGGCTGGCGCCCCGGTCGTCGGCGACACTGAGCGTCTTGATCGCCAGCATGATGCGCGACAGCTCGCCGCCCGACGCCACACGCGCGAGCGGGCGCGGCTCCTCACCGGTGTTGGTCGACAGGAAGAACTCGGCCTCGTCCCAGCCCTCCGGCCCGAGGGCGCGCTCCTCGCCCTCGGCGAAGCGGACAGCGAAGCGGACCCCGTCCAAGGCCAAGGCCTGCAGCTCGCCGACCAGCGCGCGCGAGAGCTCGTGCGCGACCCGACGCCGGTCGACCGACAGACGGCGGGCCCATTCGCGCGCCGCGCGCTCGGCGTTGTCGGCCTCCTCTTCCAGAATCGCAAGCGTCGCGTCGCCGTCGGCCGTGCCGCCGACCTCGAGGGCCAACTGGTCGCGGCGACGAATCAGGTCTTCGACCGATCCGCCGTACTTGCGGCGCAGGCGCGCGAGGAGTGCGAGACGGTCCTCCACCTGCTCCAGGCGATCCGGGTCGCGAGACACGTCCTCGAGGTACCGCCGGAGGCTCGTCCCGACCTCCTCGAGCTCGGCCACCGCCTGCTCCAGCAGCGCACGCATCGACTCGAGCGTGGGATCGAGCCGCTCCGCCTCCCGCACGGCCGCCAGCGCCTTGCTGGCCGTCTCGACCGCCGCACGCTCGCTCGAGTAGAGGCCTTCCTCGGCGCTTGCGGCGAGCCCGGTGAGACGCTCCGCGTTGCCCAGCCGTCGGCGCTCGCCAGCGAGCGCATCCTCCTCCCCCGCCACCAGCGTCGCACGCTCCAGCTCGGCGTGCTGGCTCCGCAACAGCTCGATCCGTTCGGACGCCGCCTCGCGCTCGGCGCGCGCCTCGGCCACGGCGGTCCGCGCGTCGATCATGCACCCGTGGCGCTGGCGCATCTCGACCAGCGTGCTGCCGAGACCACCGATCGCGTCGAGCAGCTCGCGATGGCTCTCGACCCGGCGCAGGGCCTGGTGCTCGTCCTGACCGTAGACCCGCAACAGGTGCGGCGCCAGATCGCGCAGCAGCCCGAGCGAGCCGAGGGCGCCGTTCACGTAGGCGCGCGAGCGACCGCCGCGCGCGACCACCCGGCGGACGATGAGCTCGTCGTGGCGATCGCCGGCGGGGATGCCCGACGCGTCGAGCACCTGGCGCGCCACCGGGGAAATCCCGGTGAACAGCGCCTCGATCACCCCCTCGTCCGCCCCGGTACGCACCAGATCGGCGTCCGGCCGCCCCCCGAGCGCCACGTCGAGCGCCGCCAGCAGAATCGACTTACCGGCTCCGGTCTCGCCGGTGATGACGTTCAACCCGGGCTCGAGCGCCAGCTCGAGCTCTTCGATGATCGCCAGGTCCTGGACCCGTAGTGTGCGCAGCATCCCCGAGCCACCTCCTAGCGCACGCCCCAGCCGAGCTTCGAGCGCAGCACGTCGTAGTAGGTGCGGTCTGGGGACCGCACGAGCGAGACCGGAGAACGGCTCCGGCGGACCTCGACCACGTCGCCGCCCGAGAGCTCCATGCGCTCCTGACCGTCGATGGTGAGGAGCGCGTCCTGCTCCCGGCGCGCGATGGCGATGCGGACGCGCGCCTCCGGGCGCAGCACGACCGGCCGGTTGGAGAGCGTGTGCGGCGAAATCGGCGAGAGCAGCAGCACCTCGACCGTCGGATCGACGATCGGCCCCCCGGCCGAGAGCGAGTACGCCGTCGAACCCGTGGGCGTGGCGACGATCATGCCGTCGGCGCGGTAGGTGGTGAGCGGGAGGCCATCGACCGACACCGAGAACTCGACGATCCGGGCACGCGCGCCGTTGGTGACCACCACGTCGTTCAGGGCCCGCAGCCGGCGAACCACCCGTCCCCCCCGCTCGAGCAAGGCACCGAGCGTCATGCGGCGGTCGAGCTCGAAGCGGCCGGCGACCACGCGGGCCAGCATCGCCAGCGCCTCGCGCTCGACCACCTCGGTCAAGAAGCCGAGCTCTCCCAGGTTGACCCCCAGGATGGGCACGCGGGCGTCGGTCCGCCGCGCGATGGAGAGGAGCGTGCCGTCGCCCCCGAGCACGACGATCAGGTCGGTCTCGCGCGCCAGGACGTCCTTGCTGCAGCGTGGAAGGTTGGGCATGCCGTCCAGGTGCGCCTCGGCGTCGATCAGCACGCGGATGCGCCGCCGCCCCAGCCAGACGGCGATCTGCCGCGCCAGCCGCGCCGCGCGCGGGCGGTCCCGTCTGACCACCAGCCCCACCGTCCGGATACGCGCCATCCCCCACGACCCGCCGCGGCGCTGTCCTAGCACGCGGGTGCCACCTGTTCCAGGCAATGAGGCCTGTGCTAGACCCCGGCACCATGGCGCGGCAGCCGGAACTGTTCCCGCGCGCGAGCGACGCCACCGCCCCCCGCCGCGGCGCGGCCGCCCCGCTCGCCGATCGCATGCGCCCGCGCACCCTGGACGAGTTCGTCGGTCAACGTCATCTCCTCGGCCCCGGCCACGTGCTCCGCGACCTGATCGACGCCGGCCAGATGGAATCGCTCATCCTCTGGGGCCCACCCGGGACGGGCAAAACGACCCTCGCCCACCTGCTCGCCGCCGCCAGCGGCGCGCGTGCGGTCACGTTCTCGGCCGTCCTGCAGGGCGTGCGCGAGCTCCGCCAGATCATCGACGACGCCGAGCTGGCGCTGCGCACGACCGGGCAACGGACCGTCCTCTTCGTCGACGAGATCCACCGCTTCAACAAGGCGCAGCAGGACGCCTTCCTGCCGCACGTCGAGGTGGGCACCGTAACGCTCGTCGGCGCCACCACCGAGAATCCGTCCTTCGAGGTCATCCCGCCGCTGCTCTCACGGACGCGCGTGCTCGTGCTCGAGTCGCTGACGGCCGACGACCTCCGCACCGTGCTGGGGCATGCCCTGGCCGACGCCGAACGCGGCCTCGGACGTCCGCGTCTGACGCTCGCGCCCGACGCCGAGACGTTCCTGGTGGAGCACGCGCAGGGCGACGCCCGGGTGGCGCTCAACACACTCGAGCTGGCGGCGCGCCTGGCGGGCGTCCGCAAGACGACGACGCTCGACCTGGCGCTGGTGGAAGAAGCCGCCCAGCAGCGCGCACTGCGCTACGACAAGGCGGGCGAGGAGCACTACAACGTCATCTCCGCCTTCATCAAGAGCCTGCGCGGCAGCGACCCCGACGCGGCCCTCTACTGGATGATGCGCATGCTGGAGGCCGGCGAGGACCCGCTCTTCATCGCGCGCCGGATGGTGATCTTCGCCGCCGAGGACGTGGGCAACGCCGAGCCGCAGGCGCTCCAGGTGGCGATCGCCGTCAAGGACGCGGTGCACTTCGTCGGGCTTCCCGAGGGTCGCATCCCGCTCGCACAGGCGGCCACCTTCCTCGCCACCTGCCCCAAATCGAACGCGTCCTACCGCGCCATGCTGGCCGCCGCCGAGGACGCGCGCAGCGCGGGCGCCCTGCCCGTGCCGCTCCACCTGCGCAACGCGCCGACCCCCATGATGAAAGGTCTCGGCTACGGCACCGGCTACCGCTATCCGCACGATCACGAAGGGGCGTTGGTGGAACAGGAATATCTCCCCGACGCCCTGGTCGGCCGCCGCTACTACCAGCCGACCGACCGCGGGCACGAGCGCGAGGTCGGTGAGCGCCTGGCCACCGCCCGGGCCCGCCGGGAGCACGCCGCCAAGACGCCGCCGCGGTGATCCGTCGTCAGTAGCGCACGGCGACCAGCGTGAGCCCCTGCGGCGGCGCGGTAGCCCCGGCCTTGGTGCGGTCGCGGCCCGCCAGCACCGGGGCGACGTCGGCGACCGGGCGCTCGGCCCACCCCACCTCGGCCAGGGTGCCGACGATGTTCCGCACCATGTGCTTCAGGAAGGCGTTGGCCTCGATGTGGAAGACGACGAGCCCGTCCGTACGCGTGAACCGGCTGTCGAGGACGCGACGCACGGTCGAGCGCACGGGGTCGCCGTCGGCGGCGCAGAAGGCCGCGAAGTCGTGCTCGCCGACGAGCGCGGCCGCCGCCGCGGCCATTGCCTCTACGTCGAGCGGACGGGACACGTGCCAGACGAACCGGCGCCAGAACGGTGACGGCGCCGGAGCGTTCAGGATGCGGTACTGGTAGAGGCGGCTCCGGGCATGCCGGCGCGGATCGAAAGCGTCGTCGACGACCGTGATCTCGCGCACCGCGACGTCGTCCGGCGTGAGTGCGTTCAGGCTCCGCTGCAGCCGGCCGAGGTCGTCGGGCACACGGGCGACGCGTACGGCGGCCACCTGCCCGGTGGCGTGTACGCCAGCATCGGTCCGCCCCGCCCCGCGCACGCGCACCGGCTCGCGGAGCACGGTGGCGAGTGCCCGCTCGAGCACCTCCTGCACCGTCGGACCGGAAGGCTGGACCTGCCAGCCCTGGTAGGCCGTGCCCTCGTACTCGACGACGAGCTTGAGCTGCACCCTACAGATGCTCGCGCGCGAGATGCTCGGCGATCAAGAGCGCGTTCAGCGCCCCGCCGCGCAGGACATTGTCCAACGTGACCCAGAGCATGAGCCCGTGCTCCATGGCCGGGTCGTTCCGGATGCGGCCGACGTGCACCGCCTCCGAGCCCACGATCTCGGACGGGCCGGGCGCGGCGTCGTGCACCTCGACCCCGGGCGCCCGACGCAGGATGTCCGCGGCCGCCGCGGCACCGAGCGGACTCTCGGTTTCGATGAGCACGCTCAGCCCGTGGCCGAAGAAGACCGGGACGCGGACGGCGGTCACGCTCACCGCCAGCGCGGGATCGGCCAGCACCTTGCGCAACTCGGCGGCCACGTGCAGCTCGTGGGTGCTCGGGCCGCCGGGCTCGATCGCCCCCACCAGCGGGACGCAATTGAACGCCAGCCGGCCGCGATCCGGCACCTCGCGGTTGGTGAGCAGGTGCACGGTCTCGTCCGACAGGCGGCCGAGCGTCGGCCGCCCGGCGCCGCTCGCCGACTGGTAAGTGGACACGATCGCACGCCGGAGCCCGGCGGCGTCGGCCAGGGGCCGGAGCACGAGGGCGAGCGCGATCACGCTGCTGCTCGGGCACGCGACGATGCCCCGGACGCGCACGTCGCCGAGGGCATCGGCGTTCACTTCGGGCACCACCAGCGGCACATCGGCTTCGAGGCGGAAGCGGGTGCTGAGATCGACCACGACCGCCCCGGCGGCCACCGCGGCGGGCGCGTGCTCGCCGGCCACCCCCGGGCCAGCGGCGAAGAACGCGAGGTCGATCCCCTCGAAGCTGCCCGCCCCGAGGAGCGCGACTTTCTCGCGGCGACCCGCGTACTCGACCTCTGCCCCGGCCGAGCGGGTCGAGCCGAACACCCGCACGGCCCTGGCGGGGAACTCGCGCGTGCGCAGTTGGTCGAGGATGCCCTCGCCCTGGAGCCCGGTCGGTCCGACAACGGCGACGGCGAGGTCTGTCGTCGACATTCAGCCTCCGAGGTGCTCACGCACCAGGCGTCCCATAGCGCGGCAGCCGACGGCCTGGCCCGGCGCCGCCCCCAGGTCCACCGTCCGATGCCCGGCCCGCACTACCGCCGCGACCGCGCGTTCGATCTCGTCGGCGGCCGGAGCGCAGCCGAGCGAATACCGGCAGAGCATGGCGACCGAGAGAATCGCCGCCAGGGGATTGGCCCGGTCCTGGCCCGCGATGTCGGGGGCGGAGCCGTGGATGGGCTCGTACAGCCCCGGGCACCGTTCTCCGGGAACCGGCGCACCCGCGAGCGAGGCCGACGGCAGCATACCCATGGATCCCGCCAGCATCGACGCCTCGTCGGTCAAAATGTCACCGAACAGGTTCTCGGTGGCGATCACGTCGAAATCGCGCGGCCGGCGGATGAGGTGCATGGCCATCGCATCGACGAGCACGTCCTCGTAGGCCACGTCGGGGTACTCCGTGGCGATCTCATGGGCCACCTCGCGCCACAGCCGCGAGGTGGAGAGCACGTTAGCCTTGTCGACCGACGCCAGCTTGCGCCGCCGGGTGCGGGCCAGTGCGAAGGCCGCACGCAACAGCCGCGCGATCTCCTGCTCGGTGTAGACGCAGGTATCGACCGCCTCCCGGCCGCCGGCGGTGGTGCGGCGCTCGCTCGGCTGGCCGAAGTAGATGCCGCCCGTCAGCTCGCGGACGACGACCAGGTCGACGCCGTCGAGGACCTCACGGCGCAGGGGCGAGGCGTCGATCAGCTCGCGCACGGTCCAGACGGGGCGCAGGTTGGCGTACACCCCCATGCCCTTGCGCAGGCCGAGCAGGCCCTGCTCCGGGCGCACATGGCTGCCGGGCGCATCCCACTTGGGACCACCGACGGCGCCGAGCAGCACGGCGTCGGCCGCGCGCGCCCGGTCGAGCTCGGCGGGCGGCAGGGGGTCGCCGTGGGCGTCGATCGCCCCGCCCCCGATTGTTCCTGTCGACAACGTGAGCGCCAGGCCATGGCGCGGCGCTACCTGCTCGAGCACCGCCACCGCCTCCGCCGTCACCTCCGGACCAATGCCGTCCCCCGGAAAGACCGCGACCGCCGCCCGCGTGGTCATGGCCCCACCTCGGTCGGCTTCACCTGCCGGTACTGGCGGCGGTACTCGAGCTTGTTGAGGGCGTTCAGGTACGCCAGCGCGCTCGCCTGGATGATGTCGGTGTGGCTCCCCTGCCCGGTCACGGTCCACCCGTCCTCCCGGACCAGGCAGGACACCTCGCCCTGCGCGTCGGTGCCGCCGGTGATGGCCTTGACGACGTACCGCTCGAGCTGGGGATGCTGGCCGGTCAGGTCGCTGATCGCCTTGTAGCAGGCGTCCACCATGCCGTCACCGGTGCCGTGCCCGAGCACCTCCTCGCCGTCGATGCGGAGCTTCACGGTGGCGTGCGGCACCGCCATGCTGGAGGAGGTGACGTTCAGGTAGACCAGCTCGTAGCGGTCTTTCACCCCGCGCACGGACTCCTGCGCGATGAGCGCGATCAGGTCCTCGTCGTAAACGCTCTTCTTGCTGTCCGCGAGCGCCTTGAACCGTTCGAAGACGCGATTCATGTCGACGCCGGTGGTATCGAGGCCGAGCTCCTTCAGGCGGGCCGCGAACGCATGCCGCCCGGAGTGCTTGCCGAGCACCAGGCGGTTCGAATCCAGGCCGACCGACTCCGGTCGCATGATCTCGTAGCTCTGCCGGTATTTGAGGACGCCGTCCTGGTGGATGCCGGCCTCGTGCGCGAAGGCGTTGTCGCCCACGATGGGCTTGTTCATGGGCACGGTGAGACCGGTGATCTGCGCGAGCAGGCGGCTGGTGGGATAGATCTGCTCGGTGACGATGCCGGTGTCGACGCCGAAGCGGTCCTGGCGCGTCTTGATCGCCATCACCACCTCTTCCATCGCCGTGTTGCCGGCGCGTTCGCCGATGCCGTTCACGGTACACTCGATCTGCCGCGCCCCGCCCTGCACCGCTGCCAGCGAGTTGGCCACGGCCATGCCGAGGTCGTTGTGGCAGTGCGCGCTCCAGATGACACGATCGCCCCCACGCACCCGCTCGCGCAGCGTGCGGAAGAGCGCCCCGTACTCCTCCGGCAGCGCGTACCCGGTCGTGTCCGGTACGTTGATGGTCTTGGCCCCGGCCTCGATCACGGCGCCGAACACCTGCACCATGTAGTCGATCTCGCTACGCGACGCGTCCTCGGCCGAGAACTCGATGTAGTCGAGGTGCTTCTTCGCCCGTGTCACCGCCCACACGGCGGCGTCGAGCACCTCCTGCCGGCTCATCATGAGCTTGTGCTTCAAGTGGATGTCCGAGGTGGCGATGAAGATGTGGATGCCCGGCCGCTTGGCGTGCTCCACGGCGCGGATGGCGCGGTCGATGTCCTGCTCGCGGGTGCGGGCGAGCGACAGCACGATGGGACGGGTGATGGTGGCGGCCACCCGGCGCACCGACTCGAAGTCGCCCTCCGACGAGGCCGCGAAGCCGGCTTCGATCACGTCCACCCCCAGGTGATCGAGCTGGCGGGCGATCGCCAGCTTTTCTTCCACGTTCATGGTGGCGCCGGGGGACTGCTCCCCGTCGCGGAGGGTGGTGTCGAAGATCTGTACCCGGTCCATCGTCGTGTCTCCTCTTGCCTACCTGTCCCGGAAACGCCAGGGGGCCACGTGCCGTCCGGCTCGTGACCCCCCAGAAACACGAAAGCCACGAGCGGTCCGACCCGCCCGTGGCGTCCTCGCGAGAGTTGTGGGCGTCTTCCCTACACTCCAGCCAGGGCCGCGAGCGGGCACGGCAGCAGCAAGCCCAAGGGGAGCGTGCGGAGCGACGCCGGAATCATGATGTATCAGGCGTTACCGTCGGGGTGCCGACTTGTCAAGACGGCGGCGGCGGGCGGGACCGCTCCCGCAACGGTCTCGGGCGCCTGCACACGCCGGCGTCCGGTGAGCAGCCGCCCGATCAACAGCACGGGCCCGGAGAGCGCATACGCCATGATGCCGCAGAAGAGCGTCGGCTCGGGCGCCCCGATGAGGAGCGTGATCAGCAGGATGAGCCCGAGCAGCACCGAAAACGGATGGCGGTGGTGGAAGCGGATCTCCTTGAACGAGTGGTACCGGACCTCGCTCACCATCAGACCCGCCACCGCGAAGATCACGATCAGCATGGAGCGGTGTTTATTCGGCTCCCCCTCGCCACCGAAGTAGTAGTAGAGCAGCACCGTGGCGGCGATCACCCCGGCAGCCGCCGGGATGGGCAGGCCGACGAAGTGCCGCTTCTCGACCGACGCGATCTGCACGTTGAAACGCGCCAGGCGGAGCGCCCCGCCGGTCACGTAGAGTGTCGCGGCGAGCCACCCCCAGCGGCCCCAGGGCTGGAGCGCCCAGGTGTACACCAGGATGCCGGGGGCGACGCCGAAGGTCACCAGGTCGGCGAGGGAATCGTACTGGATGCCGAACGAGCTGGTCGAATGCGTGAGCCGCGCGATGCGGCCGTCCAGCATGTCGCACAGCTGCGCCACCAGGATCATGATCGCCGCCATCCGGTAGTCCTGGTTGAGGGTGCAGATGATGCCGTAGAAGCCCGCGAAGAGCCCGGCGGTGGTGAACAGGTTCGGCAGGATGTACACGCCGCGCCGGAGCGGCGGAATCCGGGACGGGCGCCGCCCCCCGAACGGGTGCAGGAGCGACGGCTGGCGGTGCGGCGGGCTCATGGGGTCACGTCACTCTGGCGCCCGGGCAAGCACGCTCGCGCCGGCCTGCACCCGGTCCCCCTTGGCCACCAGCGGCGTCACGCCAACGGGCAGGAACAGGTCGACGCGCGAGCCGAACATGATCATCCCAAAGCGCTCGCCGCGGCGCACCTGCTCGCCCGGCGCCAGGTGACAGACGATGCGGCGGGCCAGCGCGCCCGCGATCTGCACCATCAGGTAGCGCCGCTCGCCGCTCCGCAGGACGACGGCGTTACGCTCGTTGTCGAGGGAGGCTTTGTCCTGGAACGCGGCCCGGAACTTGCCGGGCGTGTGACGCACCAACTCGACCGCGCCGCTCACCGGATTGCGGTTCACATGCACGTTGAGCGGCGACATGAAGATGCTGATGCGCGTGGCGGGCGCGTGCAGGAAATGCTCTTCCCGTTCCTGGACCACGGCGACCACACGCCCATCGGCCGGCGACACGATCAGGCGCTCGTCGTCGGGCACGTGCCGCTCGGGATCGCGGAAAAACCACAGACAGAACCCCACGCCGACGAGCAGCGGCGCCAGGGCCACAGGATGTCCCGCCGCCGCGCCGACCACCCCGACCGTGCCGAGCACCCCCGCCGCCGCCCCAATGACGGGCCAGCCTTCGCGTGCGATGGTCACCAGGTCAGTTACGTGCGCGATCGACCAGGCGGTTGGAACCGAGCCACGGCATCAGCCCCCGCAGCTTCGCCCCCACCTCTTCGATGGGATGCTTGGCCGCCTCGGTACGCAGCTCACGGAAGTGCGGCGAGCCGCAGCGGTGCTCGGTGATCCACTCGTCGGCGAACTTGCCCGATTGGATGTCCTTCAGGATCACCTCCATGGCCTGGCGCGTCTCCTGCCCGATCACGCGCTTGCCGCGCGTCATGTCGCCGTACTCGGCGGTGTTGCTGATCGAATAGCGCATGTTGGCGATGCCGCCCTCGTAGATGAGGTCGACGATGAGCTTCACCTCGTGCAGGCACTCGAAGTACGCCATCTCGGGCGAGTAGCCGGCCTTGACGAGCGTCTCGTACCCGGCGCGGATGAGTTCCGTGAGCCCGCCGCACAGCACGGCCTGCTCGCCGAACAGGTCGGTCTCGGTCTCTTCCTTGAAGCTGGTCTCGAGCACCCCGGCGCGCGTGCCGCCAATGGCCTTGGCGTAGGCGAGGCCCACGGCACGCGTGGTCCCACCCGGGTCCTGGGCAATGGCGAGCAGACACGGGACGCCGCGCCCCTTCTCGAACTCGCTGCGCACCAGGTGCCCGGGACCCTTGGGCGCCACCATGAAGACGTTCACGTCGGCCGGCGGGACGATCTTCTTGTAGTGGATGTTGAAGCCATGGCCGAAGGCCAGGAACTTGCCGGGCGTGAGCCCGGGCGCGAGGTCGCGTTCGTAGATCTCGCCGCCCTGCTCGTCGGGGACGAGGATCATGATGACGTCCGCCTCGCGCGCGGCCGGCGCGGTGTCGACGACGCGCAGGCCGGCCTTCTCGGCTTTGGGGCGGGAGGCGCTGTCGGCGCGGAGGCCCACCCGCACGTCCATGCCGCTGTCCTTCAGGTTGAGGGCATGGGCATGTCCCTGACTGCCGTAGCCGATGATGGCGATCTGTTTCCCCTTGAGCGGATCGAGGGTGGCATCCTGGTCGCGATAGACTTGCATCGGTCCCCCAGCGCACGCTCACGCGGCGCGGTTCGTGTCCTTGCCGTCGACGGTGAACAAGCGGGCGCCGCGGAACATCGCCACCTTGCCGGTGCGGACGATCTCGAGGATGCCGAGCGGCCGCAGCAGCTCGGTGAGGGCGCGCACCTTGTCTTCCGTGCCGGTGATCTCGACGATGTAGCTCGCGCGCGACACGTCGATGATCCGGGCGCGGAATATCCCGACGATGTTCATGAGCTCGCCGCGCGAGCGCTCGTCGGCGGCCACCTTGACCAGCACCAGCTCGCGCTCGACGTGCTCGGTGTCGATGAAGTCGGTGACCTTGATGACGTTGATGAGCTTGTTGAGCTGTTTCTCGATCTGCTCCAGGACCTGGTCGTCCCCGTGCGTCACCAGCGTGATACGCGACACGCTGGCATCGAGCGTTTCGGCGACCGACAGGCTCTCGATGTTGAAGCCGCGGCCGCTGAACAGGCTCGCCACCCGTGCGAGCACACCAAACTCGTTCTCGACCAGGACGGAAATGGTGTGCCGCATGCGACGACCGAGCTACTGGGGACGGTGCCGGGACAGGATATCCATGATCTTGTCCTTCCCGGCCAGCTTGAGCTTCTGCAGGCGCTTCTTCTCGACCTCTTCCTCCGGAGTGAGGTAAAGCTTCTGTTGGAACACGTCGAGTTGCCGCTCGAGATCGGAGTGCTCGTCGTAGTACCGCCGTAGCTCCGGATCTCGCTCCAGCAGGGATTCGATGAGTTGCT
Source organism: uncultured Binatia bacterium (SeqCode) (assembly GCA_964618895.1). Classification (GTDB taxonomy): domain Bacteria; phylum Desulfobacterota; class Binatia; order DP-6; family DP-6; genus CAZUDO01. Next base: position 19,496 of record CAZUDO010000105.1, on the reverse strand, counting down.
CGTCCTTTTTGTCCATCCAGCACCCCCGCGAGCGAACGCGCGAAACTTAGCGCGCGGTGAAACGCCTTGTCAACGCGAGCCGCCCGGGAGCTGGGCATCCGGCGGTCGCACGTACGTGGGCTCGAGCTCGCCCACGTTCGCCGCCTGCCCGGCGCGCAGGCGCTCCCATCCAAGGCGGGCCACGACCCCGCCCCGCGGGTGGTGGGTGGCAAAGGGACGCACCACGCACCCGGGCGCGCGTAGGACCGGGTAGACCTCGGCCGCATCCCCCACCACCACACAGGGCGGGACGCAGCGTGCGGCAATCTCCTCCGGCGGGAGCGCGAGGTCGGGGGTGGTGCGCTCGACACCGGCTTCGCGGGCCGTGAACAACGCCGCGTACACTTCGCGCTTACGGGCGTCGAGGGCCGCGCACACCGCCTGGCCGGGCGCAGCCTCGGCCACGTGTGCAAGCGCCTCGAGCGTCGGGACCCCGACGAGCGGCAGCCCCCCGGCGAAGGCGAACCCCTTCATGAGCGCCAACCCGATGCGCAGGCCGGTAAACGAGCCGGGGCCGATCGAGACCGCAAGACCCTCGACATCCGGAAGGCAGACACCTGCCTCGGCCAACACACGCTCGACCAGGCCCGGAAGGGACGTGACCTGCGACCGACACTCAGGTTCCGCCAACTCGGCCAGGATGGCCCCGTCGCGCACCAGGCCGACCGCCGCCGTCCAGGTCGCGGTATCGAGGCCGAGGACGAGCAGCGATCAGCCCTGCACGAGCCGATGGATGTCGTTGTAGAACACGAACACCATCAGGGTGATGAGCACGACCATGCCGACCTGTTGTGCGATCTCCCGCTGGCGCGGCCGCAGCGGACGGCGCATGAGCCCTTCTACCGCGAAGAAGGCCAGATGGCCCCCGTCGAGCGCCGGAACGGGGAGCAGGTTGAGCACCCCCAGGTTGATCGACAGGAACGCCAGCATGCTCAGGAAATAGCGCAGTCCTGCCCGGGCCTGCTGCCCGGCGGCGCGCGCGATGGCGATCGGCCCACCAAGCTCGCGCAGCGGCACGCGTCCGCGGACCATGGCGACCAGGCCGCCGGCCACCATGCTGGTCACCACCCACGTCTGCTCTGCGGCCACCCCGATGGCGCGCACCGGGCCCACCGCCTCCCACTGCCGCGGCGCCTCGATGCCAATCCGGTAGACCTTGGCCCCCGGCTCGCCCAGCATCGAGCGGGTCTCGTGCAGCGCCGGGGTGATCGTGACCGGGAACTCTGCCCCGGCCCGCTCGACGGTGAGCGTCAGCGCCGCGCCGTCGGACTGCATCACCATGCGCGAGAGCGCTTCCCAGGTGGTGATCGCGGTCCCGTTCACGGCCGCAATGCGATCGCCGAGCTGCAGGCCGACCTTCTCGGCCGGGAGCCCGGCAGACACGCCCCCCACCCGGGGCTCGTTCGAGGGCATTTCGATGCCGACCATCATGAAGAGGAGCGCGTACGTCACGAAGGCGAACACGAAGTTCATCGCCGGACCGGCACAGACGATGGCCGCCCGACGGCCGGGCGCCTGGTTCGCGAACGACCGGTGCGGCTCGGCGAGCGCCGGCTCACCCTCGCTCTCCTCGTCGTCACCCTCGCCGAGCATCTTCACGTAGCCGCCGAGCGGGAACGCCGACAGGGCGTATTCCGTCTCGCCGCGGCGCCACCCCAGCAGGACGGGGCCGAACCCGATCGAGAAGCGCAGCACCTTTACCCCAAGGCGCTTGGCCACCAGGAAGTGGCCGAGCTCGTGCACGAACACCAGCACGCCGAGCGCGACCACAAACGACAGGACCGTGAATGCGAACGACGAGATCTGCATGGGTCGGCGGCGCCTCAGGCCCGTGGCAGGGCGGCGTAGTAGTAGATGAACACGACCGGGAAGAGGAGGCTGTCCAGCCGGTCCAGCATGCCACCGTGACCCGGGATAATCCAGCCGGAGTCCTTGGCGCCGAACGCCCGCTTGAGAGCCGATTCACACAGATCGCCGAACTGCGCGAGCACGCTGACGAAGCCCCCCAGGACCAGCGCCTCCCGGCCCCCCAACGCCGGGAAGAACACCAGCCGCCACAGGGTGGCGAGCAGCATGGCACCTGCGACGGCGCCGAGCATGCCCTCGACGGTCTTGCTCGGGCTGATCGCCGGCGCGAGCTTGTGACGGCCGAAGGCGCGCCCGGCGAAATACCCGCCGGTGTCCGAGCCCATGGCGAGAGCCACCGTCAACAGCACCCACCGCCATCCCTCGCCGTCGCCCCGCAGCAACACGAAGTGCGGGGTGAAGAACCCGATGTACAGGACACCGAGCAACGACAGGCCGAGGCGCTGCACCTCGCCGGGGAGATCGTGGCTGCGGGCGAGCGCCAGCACGAGCCCCCCGATCACCGCCAGCGAGAGCGCCGCGCCCCAGGCCTCGGGTCGGCCCCACACCACGCCGCCAGCGACCAGGAGGCCCCAGACCAGCCCGCACAGGCGACCAAGCGGATCGGCGGGCAGCGCCATCTCGAAGTACTCGTAGAGGGCAACCGCCGTGACCGCGACGATGAACCCGTTGAACAAGGGCGCCGGCAGGTACTGGACCACCAGCCAGAGCGTCGGCAGGGCAACGGCTGCGGTCGCGAGCCTAGTGCGCAGCATGGGCGCTGCGGGCGGCGCCGGCGGCGCTCAATACGCGACCCGCAGCTTCTCGCGCTCGACCTGCTCGGCCGTGCGCCCGAAGCGACGCTGGCGTTGCTGGAAGAAGCCGAGCGCCTGCAAGTAGTCGCGCTCCCGGAAGTCCGGCCACAGCGTCTCGGTGACGAACAGCTCGGAGTAGGCCAGCTGCCACAGAAAGAAGTTGCTCACCCGCAGCTCGCCGCTGGTCCGGATGAGCAGGTCGGGATCGGGAACGCCCGCGGTATCGAGATGACGGCCCAGCAGGGCGGGTGTGATCTGCTCCGGCGCGAGCTCGCCCCGCCGCACCCGACGTGCCAGGGCCCGCACCGCCCGGGTGATCTCCTCCCGGCTGCCGTAGCTCACGGCCAGGATCACCGTGAGGCCGGTGTTGCCCTTGGTGGCGACGATGGCAGCCCGAAGGGCCTCGCGCACCGCCGGCGGCAGCCGCCGCAGGCTCCCGACCGCGAGCAGGCGAATGTTGTTCTTCATCATGCGCCCGAGCTCGCTGGCCAGGTAGCGGCGCAGCAGGGACATGAGGCCGTCGACCTCCCGCGGGGGTCGTTGCCAGTTCTCGGTGGAGAACGCGTACAACGACAGGTAGCGGATGCCGAGCTTCCGGCTCATCTCGACCACGGCTCGTACCGAGTCCTTGCCGACGCGGTGCCCCTGCAGCCGGGGCAGCGCCCGCTGCTGCGCCCAGCGCCCGTTGCCATCCATGATGATGGCGACATGGCGCGGGAGGTTGGCCGGGTCGAGCTCCACCATCAGACCGCCATGATCTCGTCTTCTTTGGTCTTGAGCGTCTTCTCGACGCGCTCGACGTAGTCCTTCGTGAGGGCTTCGACCTTGTCGGCCGCGTGGCGGCGGTCGTCTTCGGTGATGTCTTTGTCCTTCTCGAGGGCCTTCAGCATCTCGAGCGCGTCGCGCCGGTGGGTACGGACCGACACGCGGTAGTCCTCGCCGAGCTTGCGCACGTGCTTCACCAGCTCCTTGCGGCGCTCGCCGGTGAGCGGCGGGATGGGGACGCGGATCAACTTGCCGTCGTTCAGCGGGTTGAGACCCAGGTCGGACGCCTGGATGGCCTTCTCGATCGCGCCGATCACGCTCTTGTCGAAGGGCTGGATCACGATGAGCGTGGCTTCCGGCACGGACAGCGTGGCGACTTGGTTCAGGGGCGACTTGGTGCCGTAGTAGTCGACCAGTATCCCGTCGAGCAGGGCAGTCGTGGCACGGCCTGTCCGGACGTGCGAGAGATCCTTCTTCAGGGCCGCCACCGTCTTCTCCATGTCCTGCTTGCAGGTATTGATGACCTCGTCCGTCATGATCTATCCGCCCGCACGACCGTACCGATACGGGTCCCGGTCACGGCCTTCTTGATGTTACCGGCCTGCAAAACATTGAACACCAGGATCGGCATCCCATTGTCCATGCACAACGCGATCGCCGTCGCATCCATCACCTGCAGCTGCCGGGTGAGCACGTCGCGATAGGTGATCTCGGAGAGAAGCCGCGCGCCTGGGTGCTTGACCGGGTCGGCGTCGAAGACCCCATCGACCTTGGTGGCCTTGAAGATCACCTCGGCGCCGATCTCCATGGCCCGCAGGCTGGCGGCGGTATCGGTCGTGAAGAACGGATTGCCCGTCCCGGCGGCGAAGATCACCACCCGCCCCTTCTCCAAGTGCCGTGTCGCCCGCCGGCGGATGTACGGTTCCGCCACCGCCTGCATGGTGATGGCGGACAAAACCCGGGTGGGCACGCCCAGCTTCTCCAGAGCGTCCTGCAGCGCCAGCGCGTTGATGACGGTGGCGAGCATGCCCATGTAGTCGCCGGTGGCACGATCGACGCCGCTCGCGCTACCGGAGAGGCCGCGGAAGATGTTGCCGCCGCCGATCACCAGCGCCAGCTCGCAGCCGAGCGCATGCACGTCCTTCACTTCGGCGGCGAACGCCCCCAACACGCCCGGATCGATGCCCAAGCCGGCCGAACCGGCGAGCGCCTCCCCGCTGATCTTGAGGAGCACGCGACGATAGCGAATCGCGCCGGGCGACCCCGACGTCGACTCAGGCTCCGGGCGCGCCTCCAGCGGCATCCTCCTTGGTCGCCGTCTCGCCGAGCTGGAACCGGGCAAAGCGGCGTACCGCCACGTTCACCCCGAACCGCACGATGGCCTCCTTCACGATCTCATCGACGGTCCGGTCGCTCTGTTTCACGAACGGCTGCTCGAGAAGGCACACATCCTTGTAGTAGCGTTCGACCTGGCCGGCCACGATCTTGTCGAGGACCTGGGCCGGCTTGCCGGAGCGTTCCGCCTGGGTCCGGTAGATGGCCCGCTCGGCCTCGAGCTCGGTCGCCGGCACCTCGTCGCGGCTGACGTACCGCGGCGCGCTGGCGGCGACCTGCATGGCGATGTCCTTCACCAGCTGCTGGAACTCCGGCGTCTTGGCGACGAAGTCGGTTTCGCAGTTGACTTCGATAAGGACCCCGATCTTGCCCCCGGGGTGGATGTAGGCGCCGACGATGCCGTCCGTGGCGATCCGGATGGCCTTCTTGGCGGCCTTGGCGAGCCCCCGCTCGCGCAGGAGCTTGAGCGCTTTCTCGGCGTCGCCGGCCGCGTCCCCGAGCGCCTTCTGGCAATCGAGCAGACCGGCGCCGGTTTTCTCGCGCAGCTCCCTGACCGCCTCGAGCCCCACCTTATGGGGCCCCCGCCAAGTCGGGCATCGGCTCGTCCATCCCGACCTCGCCGGCACCGTCGTTCCCGTCGGCCGCGGGCTCGCGCCCGGCGCCACGGGCACGTTCCTCATGCACGTTGCGGCCCTCGATGACGGCTTCCGCGACCGCAGCACAGAACAGGCGAATCGCCCGGATGGCGTCGTCGTTGCCCGGGATCTTGTAGTCGATCAGGTCCGGGTCGCAGTTGGTGTCGACCACGGCGACCACGGGGATGGAGAGCTTGTTGGCCTCCTTCACCGCGATCTCTTCCTTTTTCGGGTCGATCACGAACAGCGCATCCGGAAGCTTGCGCAGCCCCTTGATGCCGCCGAGGGACGACATGAGCTTCTCGCGCTCGTGGCGGAGCCCCTGCAGCTCCTTCTTGGTGAGCGCTTCGCTCATCTGCGGGTCCTCGAGCATCTCCTCGAGCTTCTTCAGGCGGTCGATCGACTGCTTGATCGTCTGGAAGTTGGTGAGCATCCCGCCGAGCCAGCGCGTGTTCACGTAGAAGCCGCCGCAGCGCTCGGCTTCTTCGCGGATGGCCTCCTGGGCCTGCTTCTTGGTGCCGACGAAGAGGATCTGCCCGCCCTGGGAGGTCACCTCGCGCACGAAGTTGAAGGCCTCGCGGAACATCTTTACCGTCTGCTGCAGGTCGATGATGTAAATGCCGTTGCGCGCGCCGAAGATGTAGGGCTTCATCTTCGGGTTCCATCGGCTCGTCTGGTGGCCGAAGTGCACACCTGCTTCGAGCAGGTTCTTCATCGTGACATCCGTCATACGGGTTCCTTGATCACCCCCTCCTTCTACAGACTCTGGGTGGCAAAAAGGTCGCCATACCAGAAAGCGCCCTGGAAGCGCAACGTTGGGCGTCGGGTACGGCCTACTGACTCATCGAGTCGAGAAACTCCTGGTTCGACTTCGTGCCCTTGATCTTGTCGTGCAGGAAGTCCATCGCCTCGACGGCGTTCAACTGGGTGAGGAGCTTGCGCAGGATCCAGACCCGGTTGAGCACGTCGCGCGAGAGCAGGAGTTCCTCCTTGCGCGTGCCCGAGCGGGCCACGTCCATGGCCGGGAACATACGTTTATCCATCAGCCGGCGGTCGAGATGGATCTCCATGTTGCCGGTGCCTTTGAACTCCTCGAAGATGACCTCGTCCATCCGGCTGCCGGTGTCGACCAGGGCGGTGCCGACGATGGTGAGGCTGCCGCCGTCCTCGATGTTGCGCGCCGCGCCGAAGAATTTCTTCGGCCCGCGCAGCGCGTTCGAGTCGACGCCGCCCGAAAGTATTTTTCCGCTGGGGGGCACGACAGAATTGTAGGCGCGCGCCAGGCGGGTGATGGAGTCGAGCAGGATCACCACGTCGCGCCCGTGCTCGACCAGCCGCTTGGCCTTCTCGATGACCATCTCGGCCACCTGCACGTGCCGCGTAGCGGGCTCGTCGAAGGTAGAGCTGATCACCTCGCCCTTCACCGAGCGTTGCATGTCGGTGACCTCCTCGGGGCGCTCGTCGATCAGCAGCACGATCAGGACGACGTTCGGGTGGTTGGCGGTGATCCCATGGGCGATGTTCTGCAGCATCACCGTTTTGCCGGTGCGCGGCGCCGCGACGATGAGCCCACGTTGCCCCATGCCGATGGGGGTGACCAGATCGATGATGCGCGTCGTGTGTTCCTCGGGGTCGAACTCGAGCCGCAGGTGCTGGTCGGGATAGAGCGGCGTCAGGTTGTCGAACAGGATCTTCTCACGTGCCTTTTCCGGCTCTTCGAAGTTGATCGTCTCGACCTTGAGGAGCGCGAAGTAGCGTTCGCCCTCCTTCGGGGGGCGGATATGTCCGGCAACCACGTCACCGGTGCGCAGGTTGAAGCGTCGGATCTGGCTCGGTGAAACGTAGATGTCGTCCGGGCCCGGCAGGTAGTTGTAATCGGGGGCGCGCAGGAATCCGAAGCCGTCGGGCAGGATCTCGAGCACGCCTTCGCCGCACACCAGGCCGTTCTGGTCGGCCTGCGCCTGCAAGATGGAGAAGATCAACTCCTGCTTGCGCATGGCCACGATACCGTCGATCGCCATGTCTTTGGCGATGGCCGCAAGCTCGGCGATCTTCTTGTCCTTGAGCGCCTTCAGGTTCAGCGCTCCAGGCTCCTCCGCCGACGGCTCCGGCTCGGCCTTCGCGGCCCGCTCCCGTCCGCTCCCCTCCACCACCGTCCGCTCCCTCGTGCTCACGGGGTCCCCCTCCCGCCACGTGTTGCTCGCATCGCAGTTTATGAAGTCACGCCGACTCGCCTCGAGCCGACGGCATGTCCGGGACGAGCAACGACTACCTCGCTGGATCTCTCTATTGTAGGGGGGGCCGGATGGGTGGTGACGTATCGCAGCCTAGGCAATCGTTTCAGGGGAGTCAAGCAAGCGGCCGGATTTTCAGGCTCTCCCGGTCGCACGCAGGGTAGCGACGAGCACCGCCAGGTCGTCGGGGAGCGGCGCCCGCACGGTGAGCCGTCGGCCGTCGGCCGGGTGGTCGAACGACAGCTCCTCGGCATGCAGCGCCTGGCGCGGGAACTCTCCGGCCGGGGCCGGGAGGTGCCCGCTCCGGCGGCCCCCGTAGACCTTGTCCCCGACGATCGGATGGCCGGCCGCCGCGAGATGCACTCGTAGTTGATGCGTACGTCCCGTTTCCGGGGCGAGACGGACAAGCGTCGTCGCGGCGAACCGTTCGACCACCTCCCAGCGCGTGATCGCCGCCCGCCCCCGCCGGCTGCGCACGCTCATGCGCTTGCGCTCGTGCGGATGGCGACCGATCGGCTGGTCGATCCGCCCGGCGTCGGGGCGGAGGTGCCCCCGCACCACCGCCAGGTAGCGCTTCTCGACCCGACGCTCGCGGAACTGCCGCGCCAGCGCCTCGAGCGCGCCCGCGCTCCGCGCCACCAGCAGCACCCCCGACGTATCGCGATCGAGGCGGTGCACGATGCCGGGCCGCTCGGCGGCACCCACCCCGGCGAGCGTACCCAGGCGATGGACGAGGGCATTCACGACCGTACCACGCCGCGCACCGGGGGCCGGATGCACGACCATTCCGGGGGCCTTATCGAGGACCAGGAGCACGTCGTCCTCGTAAAGAATCCGTAACGGAAGTGCCTCCGGCGTCACGTCGAGCGGCTCGACCTCGCGGAGTTCGATGTCGATGCAGGCGCCGGCCGGGAGCACGAACGCGCGCTTGCGGACGAGCCCACCGACCCGCACGCGCCCGGCGTCGATGAGCTGCTTCCCCTGCGAGCGCGTCCCCACTTCCGCGGCGGTGGCGAGGAAGCGATCCAGGCGGGTCCCCGCCGCATCCGCCGGCACGACCAACGTGAGCCGCCGATCCGCTGCCACGCCCGTCAGCCCGCGTGCGCGGCGAGCGCAGCCCGCGCCTGCGCCACGTCGACGGCGATCTGTGCACGCAGCGCCTCCGGGCCGGCGAACGCCGTCTCGCCACGCAGGCGCTCTATACATTCGACCACCAACCACCGCCGGTAGAGGTCGCCAGCGAAGTCGAGCAGGTGGGCCTCGATGGTGCGCCGACGCCCTCCGAACGTGGGCCGCACACCGATGTTGAGCACCCCGAGGTGGCGCGCCGCGCCGACGGCGACCCAGACGGCGTACACCCCGTCGGCGGGGAGCACGAGACCCGGCTGGACGTGGAGGTTGGCGGTTGGAAAGCCGAGCGTCCGCCCCCGTCGATCTCCGCTCACCACGCGTCCGCGGAGCGCGAACGAGCGTCCGAGGAGACGGCGGGCGGCGCGCATGTCGCCCGCGGTCACCACGTGGCGCAGGCGCGAGCTGCTCACCTGCTGGCCGCCCTCCTCGTCCGGCGGCACGACCGGCCCCACCACCTCCACCGCAAAACCGAGCGCCGGCCCCAGCGCGCGCAGCGTGTCCCCGGACCCCGCGCGGTCGCGGCCGAAGTTGACGTTGTATCCCACCACCACGTCGAGCAGCTCCAGGTGTCGCATCAGGAAATCGCGCACGAAGGCGGCGGGCGTGAGGGAGGCGAACGCGGGCGTGAACCGCTGGACGACCGTCGCCTGCACACCGAGGTCGCGGAGTGCGGCCAGCCGGTCGTGGAGGGATTGCAGCATCGCGGGAGCACGTGCCGGGGCGATCACGGCCGTCGGGTGCGGCTCGAAGGTGAGTGCGACCGCCTGCCCACCGCGGCGTCGCGCGCTCTCTACGGCCGCGTGCACGATCGTCTGATGCCCGAGGTGGACGCCGTCGAAGTTCCCGAGCGTGAGCACGACGCGGGGAAGCCGGGCGCGCTCGTGGGCGAGGTGGCGAATGACACGCATGCCCCTGCGCCCTATAGCGCACCACCGGGGCCCTTTGAAGGCGCCGGCAGCGGCTCACGCAGCACGAGGGCGCACGTGGCGTGCGGCCAGTGCGATGCCGACCAGACACAGCACCACCAGGCCAAGCGCCCCGGGCAACGTCAGCACTTCGGCGACAAGCCCGATCAGCGGCGGGCCGGCGAGAAAGCCACAGTATCCGGCGGTGGTGACCGCGGCCAAACCGTGCCCCGGGCTCACCCCGGGCAGCTGGCCGGCGGCGCGGAAGATGATCGGTACGAGGTTGGCGATCCCGAAGCCGACGCAGCCGCAGCCGAGGATCGCGGCGCGCGGATCGGCCAGCGTGAGCGCCCCCGCAAGCCCGAGCGCGCCGACGCTCGTACTGGCACGCACGACGCGTACGCTGCCGAAGCGCGCCACCAGCCGGTCGCCGGCAAAGCGCCCGACGGCCATCATGAGCGAGAAGACCGCGAAGCCGAGCGCCGCAAGGCTGGGGCTCGCCCCGAGGGTGTCGCGCAGGTACAGGGCGCTCCAGTCCCCCATCGCCCCTTCCGACACCAGCGCCAGCAGCGCCATCAATCCGAGCGTGAGCAGCACCCCGTCCGGTCGCGCGAGGCGCCGCCCTGGGTGCGGGGCGTCCGCGGCCGCCGGCAGGAAGCGCGTCACGGCCAGGAGCGCCATGCCGCCGAGCCCGAGCGCCGCCGCGGCCAGGTGCGCCCGCGGCGCGACCCCCACCTGAAGCGCCAGGGCGCACACGCCGGCACCGACGATGCCGCCCACGCTCCAGAGCGCGTGGAAGGACGACATGATCGGCCGCCCGGCGCGGCGTTCGACCGCCAGCGCCTGGGCGTTCATCGACACGTCCATCGCCCCGTTGCCCGCACCGACCGCGATCAACGCCACCACCAGGCTGGGAAGCGTCGGCGCCAGGAGGGGCAGGACCAGCACGCCGAAGAACGTCAGCGCCGCGCCCATCGTGACGGCGCGACTGCCCACCCGGGAGATCATCGCCCCGGCCAACGGGATCGCCACCAGCGCCCCGACCGCCATGCCGAGAAGAGCGAACCCGAGCGTCCCGGAGCCGAGCGCAAGCCGGGCCTGCACTTCCGGGATGTGCGGCACCCAGCTCGCCAGGCCGGCGCCGTTGGCGAAGAACACGACCGCGACGGCGACGCGGGTCATCACCGGGACGGATGCCACGGTGGCGGACGGCGTTTCAGTTCTCGAGCTCGGTCAGCTTCTGGCGCGCGCGCGCGGCTTCCTCGGAGGCCGGATAGTCGCGCGTCACCTTGGAGAACACGATGCGCGCGTCGGGCGTGTTGCCCATGGCGACGAACAGGGTCCCCTGCGCCCACAGCGCGGCAGGGGCCTTGTCGCCCTTGGGGTAGCGCGTCACCAACTCGTAGAACTTGGAGACCGCGTCTTCCTGCTTCCCGCGCTGCTCGTAGCACCGCCCCGCCCAATAGAGCGCGTTGTCCGCGAGCGGCGAGTCCTTGCGGGTGGAAGCGAAGCTGTTGAGCAGGGGAATTTGCTTGGCACAGTCCCCGCGCGCCACCCCGTCGAGCAGCGCCAGGTAGTCGGCGCGTTCGGGCACGTTGATGGCGCCGGCCGCGTTCTGCTCGCGCGTGACTTCCTTGCGCCAGGGGTCATCGTCGGGCGCGGCGGCAGGCGGCGTGACCGGCGCGGGGGGTTCCTTCTCCTTCGGCGGAGGGGTCGTCGCGGCGGGCGCGGTCCCGGTCGCAGACGCGGCGACGTTGGCGTCCTTCTCCTGCAGCTCGGCCAGACGCTGCTCGAGCTCCGCCACGCGCTCGGCATCCGCCGACTTGGCCGGGCGGCCGCCGCGTCCCTCTTCGAGGTCGGCGCGCAGGCGCTCGACCTCTTTCTGCACCGCCTGCAGCTGCCGGCGTTGCTCCTGGATCATGCCGCGGAGCTGGCGGTCCTGCCGGACGAACTCTCCCCGCGAGGCGCAGCCCGCGAACACGACCAGCCCGACGGCCCCGAGCGCGCGCGCCTTCACTGGCCCAGGACGACCGAGTGCACGCGCCGGTTGCGCTCCCGGCAGGCGTCGGTCTCTTCGCGGCAGACGGGCAGCTCTTTGCCATAGCTGATGGTGGAGATGCGGTCGCTGGCGATGCCCTGACCGGCCAGGTAGTCCTTCACGGCCTTGGTCCGCTTGGCGCCCAGGCCGAGGTTGTACTCGATGGTGCCGCGGCTGTCGCAGTGTCCTTCGAGCTCGACCTTGGCGCGCGCGTTGTCGCGCAGCCAGGCGAGGTTGCGCGACACGACTTCGCGCGCGGCATCGTCCAACTCGGCGCTGTCGTACGAGAAGCGTACGTCGCCCAAGATGCCGCCCTCTTCCGGAGAGAGCCCACGCTTGGCACGGTCGAGGCTCGACCCGGTGGCGAGCCCTTCTTCGCCCAGCCCGGCACCGTCGGCGCCGCCCTGGCCCCCGCGGCCGCTCTTCTTGGCGCAACCGCCAAGCAGCGGAGCGAGCAGGAGCACCGCCGCCAACACGCGCATGCTCGATCGAGTTCTCATGCCAGCCACCATCCCCGCCTCGCGCTCACTCGAGCCGCGGCGACCACGCTGGCGAGGTATCATCCCCCGCACCCCGGGTCAATTGTTTCTCCGTCTTTCCATCGCGGTCGGTGAGCATCAGATGCGCTCGTCCACCGCGCTGCGCCGAGAAGACGAGGTACCGCCCGTCGGGCGCCCACGACGGGTTCTCGTTGCTTCCGCCCGCGGTGATCGTGCGAGCCCCCTCGCCGTCGCCGCCCGCCACCACGACCTGCAGGCCACCACCTGCCCGCGTGACCCAGGCCAGACGATCGCCCTTGGGCGACCAGGCGGGCGACGTGTTGTAATTGCCCGCACGCGACACGCGCTCGAGGCCGGACCCGTCGATGTTCATCACGTAGACCTGCGGCGCCCCGGACCGCGACGAGCAGAACGCCAGGCGGCGGGCGTCGGGCGCCCACACCGGCGACACGTCGATGCCCCAGTGGTCGGTGAGCCGCCGCTCGACCTGTCCGCCGCGATCGAGGAGATAGATGTCCGAGTTGCCGTCCTCGACCCGCGTGACGAGCATCTTCGACCCGTCCGGCGACCAGGCCCCATCGAGCGTCGGACCGGGGCCGATGGCCATGCGGGCCACGCGGTTGGACGGCAGCTCCACCTGGAAGAGCCGCTGCACGTGGTCCCGGAACGACGAGAACAGGATGGCGCGATTGTCCGGCCGCCAGCGCGGGGTCACGACCAGCGAGCGCTGGTCCGTGACGCGCTGGGGCTCGTCCATGTCGAAGGTGAAGCGGTAGATGTCCTTCAGGCGCCCGCCCCGGGTGCTGACCAGCGCGATCTGCGAGTCGAACGGCCCCCGCTCGCCGGTCAGGTACTCGAGGATGGAGTCGGCCGTACGATGCGCCATGCGCGCGATGTCGTCCCGGCCGCCGGTGAAGCGGCGCGAGGCCTGCGCCACGTCGTGGCGCCCGGGAACGTCGAACAGCCGCACCTCGACCGCCGCCGTGTCCGCCGAAAGCGTCACGCCCCCCTTCACCAGCGCCTGCGCGCCGATCGCTGCCCAGCCGACGAAGTCGGTGTCGGTGGCGGTGATGCCCGCGGTCTCGGGATTCTCGATGAAGGTCTTGGGATCGACCAGCTTGAAGTAGCCGGACAGCTCGAGGTCGCGCGACAGAATCTTGGCGAAGCGTGCGCCCACCGTGCCGGTGGCGTCGCCGCCGAGGTTCTTGAGCGGCATCACGGCGATCGGGAACGCCTGGCTGCCCGGGCCGAAGATCGTGCCCGTGACCACCGCGTGCGCGTGCGTGGCGAGCGCCACCACCGCCACGAGCCCCAGGCTCCCCAGCCGCGCGCGTCTCGCCATCGTCATCCGGCTCCTCCTCCGCCTCGCTCCTCCGACTCGAACTTCATTTCGAATTCCTCGAACTCGCGCGCGTACTTTGCCGGCGGCGCCGGCAGCGGGCTGGCGTGCTGCACGGCGCGCACCGCCGACGTGTCGTAGGCGGTATTGCCCGAGGGCTGGGAGATACGAATGTCGCTCAGGGTGCCGTCGGGCGCAATCGCGAACCGCACCGCCACCACCAGGCCGGGGCGTGCGATGACGTTCGACCAACGTTCCTTGACCGTGTTGATGACACGCTGGCGGTAGGCGAGGAACTCGATGCCGACCAGTTGACCACCCCCACCCTTGCCGTCACCACCGGCGCCGATGGGCCCCGTTCCGCCCTCCGGGCCGCCGAGACCGCCGCCGGGGTGGGTCTTCCACCGCTCGGCCAGTGCGGCGTAGGCGTCGCGCGGGGGGGCATTCTCGTCGCCGGTCTTCTGCCCGTGCGTCGCGGCGGCGCCCCCCGGCTTCGCGACGGGCTTCGGCTCCGGCTTGGCCACGGGCTTCGGTTCGGGCTTGGGCGGCGCCTGTTTCACCACCGGCGCCGGCTCCGGCGGCTTCGCCTCGGGCGCCTTCGGCGGCGGGGGCACCGTCGCCGGCGGCGGCTCGACCTTGGGCTCCGGCGGTGCCGCCGGCTCGACCTTCGCCTGGGCCTCCGGCGCAGCGGCCGGCGGCTCGCCCTTGGGTGGCGGGCTCGGGGCCACAGTGGACCCGCCGGCGTGGTCACGCCCCGGCGCGCCGGCAGGTACGCGCCCGCCGAGCGCGTTCGGGTCCGTCAGCTGTACGGTGTACACCACCTCCGGCAGCGACACCGGCACGCTCCGCTCCGCCACCACGATCACGGCGGCGATCAGGAGCGCGTGCGCCAGGGCCGACACGCCCAGCATACGCGTGAAGCGGCCATCCCACTCGGGCACCAGCCGGAGCGGTGGGGCAACAGCCATCTTTCCCTACCTACGCCGGTCGGCCGGCGGCTCGGTCACGAGACCAACCCGCGTGAGCCCGGCGTCGCGCACCGCCCCCATCACCTTCATGACCACCCCGTACGGCACCGTCTGGTCCGCACGCACGTACAGCTGGCGATCGGGCCGGGCGGCGACGATGGCGCGCAGCTTCTCGGTGAGCTGGTCGAGCGGCATCGGCGTGTCGTTGAGGTACGTCTCCCCGCCCTTCCCCACGTTGACCACCAGTTGCTCCTCCTGCCCGGTGAGCGGGCCACCTGCCACCTTGGGGACGTCGACCGGAATGCCCTGCTGCAGGATGGGAGCGGTCACCATGAAGATGATGAGGAGGACGAGCATGACGTCGACCAGCGGCGTGACGTTGATCTGGGAGATGGCGTCGTTGCCCGCCGAACCCGTGTCGAAGGCCATGGTTACGCGCTCATCTGCTCAGGAAGTGCCGCTCGGCGATGTTCAGGAACTCGGACGCGAAGGTGTCCATCTCGGCGGTGAGCACCCGCACCTGCCGGGCGAAGCGGTTGTACATGACCACTGCGGGAATGGCGGCGGCCAGGCCGACGGCGGTGGCGATGAGCGCCTCAGCGATGCCGGGGGCGACCGCCTGGATGCTCGAGCCGGTGGCGGTAGACAGGCCGCGGAACGCCGTCATGATGCCCCATACGGTGCCGAACAGCCCGATGAACGGCGCCGTGCTGGAGGTGGTGGCCAGGAACGTGAGCCCGCGTTCGAGCTTGGTGATCTCCTGCGTGCGGGCGCGCACCATGGCGCGCTGCACGTTCTCTATGCCGCCGAACTCCGCCACGTCCTCGTCGTTGACCGGGGCGCCACGCTTCACCTTGGTGAGGCGCTGCAGCTCCTGGTAGCCCGAGCGGAAGACCTGTGCCACGGGGCTTTCCTTCATGTCCGCGCTGGCCGCCTGGATCGCAGACAGGTTCTTCGCGTCCCAGAAGATGTCGATGAAGCGCTCCGACTGCTTGCGAGCGCGCCGCATCTCGACGCTCTTGGCGAACGCGATCCCCCAGCACCCGACCGAGAACACGATCAGCGTGAAGAGCACCAGGCGCACGACCGGCCCGGAGCCCCACATCATGTCGAGGACGGAGTCCTGATGGCCGATCACCGGCGCAGCCACCTGCGCCGCCAGCGCGCCCACCAGCGTCGTCCCGAGGCCGAGCAAGTCGAGGAGCATGATTCAGGTGTGCCGCGCCCGCGGCCCCGCCTCCACCACCACCGGCCGGACGGTACCGGAGGGGTCCCGGGCAGTCAAACGACGCCGCGCCGGGCGCCGTTTCTTGACGCCCCGAAACTGCCATGAAATACGCCGGATCACGCGTGCGCTCCCTCACCGATCTCGATCTCCGCGGCAAGCGCGTCTTCATCCGCGCCGACCTGAACGTGCCGCTCGCCGGCGGCCAGATCTCCGACGCGACCCGCATCGAGGCCACCCTGCCGACTGTCCGCTACGTGCTGGAGCACGGCGGGCGGCCGGTGCTCGCCTCGCACCTGGGACGCCCCAAAGGCACGGCCACGCCAGAGCTCTCCCTGCGATCAGTGGCGGAGTTCCTGCGCCGCGCGCTCGGCGTGCCCGTACACCTGGCCCCCGACTGCGTCGGGCCGGGCACCGAACAGCTGGTCGCCACCACCAAGCCCGGCGAAGTCGTCCTGCTGGAGAACCTCCGCTTCCACGCGGCCGAAGAGAAGAATGACCCGGCCTTCTCCGCGCAGCTCGCCCGCCTGGCCGACGTGTACATCGACGACGCCTTCGGCGCCGCGCATCGCGCCCATGCCTCGACGGCCGGCATGACGGTCCACTTCGCGGACAAGGCGGCCGGGTTCCTCCTCGAACGCGAGGTCGGCTTCCTGTCGACGCTGCTCCGCAACCCGGCGACGCCGTTCGTCGCCGTGCTCGGCGGCGCCAAGGTGTCGGACAAGATCGCCGTGCTGGAGCACCTGCTCGGCCGCGTGCAGGCGTTCTGCATCGGCGGCGCGATGGCGTACACGTTCCTCAAGGCGCAGGGAAAGTCGGTCGGGCGCTCGCGCATCGAGGCCGATCGGCTCGACGTGGCGCGCGAGACACTCACCCGCGCCGCGGCGGCGAAAGTGCGGGTCCTTTTGCCGGTGGACCACCTCGCCGCCGACAAGCCGGAGGCGGGCGCCGTCACCCGGGTCGTCACCGCGGAGGCGTTCCCCGACGACCTCCTCGGCGTCGACATCGGCCCCGGGACGATCCGGCTGTTCGCCGACGAGCTGGCCACGGCCCGCACCATTTTCTGGAACGGCCCCATGGGCATCTTCGAGATCGACGCCTTCAGCAAGGGCACGATGGCGGTGGCGGAAGCGCTCGCCGCCTCGACGGGTACGACTGTGGTCGGCGGCGGCGACTCGGTGGCCGCCCTGCGCCGCGCCGGGAAGATCGACGCCGTGACCCACGTATCCACGGGCGGCGGGGCGGCGCTCGAATTTCTCGAGGGCCGCGAGCTCCCGGGGCTGAAGGCACTCCAGCCATGACCCGGACGCCGATTCTGGCCGGCAACTGGAAGATGCACGGCACGCGCAGCGAGGCCGTCGCGCTGGCGAAGGCGTTGGCCGCCACCGTCGGGCAGCTCGCCGATCGCGAGGTGATCCTGGCGCCGCCGTTCACCGCCCTGGAGGCGGTGGCGGGCGCCATCACGGGAACCCGCATCCGGCTGGCCGCACAGAACGTCCACTGGGAGTCCAAGGGGGCGTTCACCGGCGAGGTCTCGGTCGCCATGCTGCGCGAGGCCGCGTGCTCGCACGTGATCATCGGCCATTCGGAGCGCCGGCAGTACTTCGGCGAGACCGACGAGACCGTGAACCGCCGGCTGCAGGCGGCCCTGGCGGGGGGGCTGGTCCCCATCGCGTGCGTGGGCGAGACGCTCGCCGAGCGCGAGGCCAACGCCACCACCACCGTGATCACGCGCCAGGTGGCCGGCGCGTTCGCCGGCATCACCGCGGACGCCATCGGTGGCTGCGTGATCGCCTACGAGCCCGTGTGGGCGATCGGCACCGGCCGCACCGCTACCCCCGCCCAGGCCGAGGACGTCCACCACGCCATCCGCCGCCAGCTGGTCGGGCTCGCGTCCGAGGCCGTCGCCGGCCGCGTCCGCATCCTCTACGGCGGCAGCGTCAAGCCCGACAACGTCGACACGTTGATGGCCCAAGCCGACATCGACGGCGCGCTGGTGGGCGGCGCCAGCCTGGATGCCGCCGGATTTGCGCGCATCGTGCAGTACCGCTAGGAGGGGACCATGGTGGCAATGCTGATCGGGTACGTGGTGCCCGTCATCCACGTGCTCGCGTGCTTCTTCCTGATCGTGGTCGTGCTCCTTCAGACCGGCAAGGGGGCCGACATGGGCGCCGTGTTCGGCGGCGGCAGCCAGACCCTCTTCGGCTCGAGCGGCGCGGGTAATTTCCTGACCAAGCTCACCACCGGCACGGCCATCACGTTCATGATCACGTCACTCATCCTCACCTACGGCGCCAGCCGGACGCCCACATCGAGCCTGCTCGACAAGCTGCCGGCTACATCGGCACCGGCTGTCCCGGCCACACCGCCGAGCGAGCCGGCCGCGGATGCCGGCGCTCCGGCGGCGCAGGCCGACGCGGCACCGGCGGCGGAGGCACCCGCGACCGAGGCGCCCGCCGATGCGCCCGCACCGGACGCGTCGGCTCCGGCCGAGCAGCCGCCGGCGCCGTAAGACGCGGCAGGCGGCCTCGACAGCACGTGCGCAGGCACCAAGCTCCGGGAAGTGGTAGCGTAGCGTCGATGAGCGAAATCATCTTCGTGGTAGAGGAAGCACCCGAGGGTGGCTTCACCGCGCGTGCACTCGGCGCCTCAATCTTCACCGAGGCAGACACGCTCGTCGAACTCCACGAGCAAGTGCGCGACGCCGTACGCTGTCACTTCGACGAAGGCGGAGCTCCGAAGGTCATCCGCCTCCATTTCGTCCGCGACGAGCTGATCTCCGCGTGAAACTTCCACGGGACCTCTCGGGCGCTCCATGGTCAGCATCCGCGTAGGCGGCGAGGATGGGGCAACCCGTCCGGCTGAAGGTCTTGAGCGGCCGCTGGTCCTCGGGTAGGTTCCTGTGGATACGAGGCCGGCCTGGAACAGTGGTCTCGTAAGCACGTGCGAGGATGGCGGAACTGGCAGACGCGCTAGTTTGAGGGGCTAGTGGGGTAAAACCCGTGGGGGTTCAAGTCCCCCTCCTCGCATTTCGAACCCCGAGATATATCGCCTACTTTCAGCGATTGCGCCCCCAGGCCAAGCTTTGGGGGGCACAATTCGGCCCGGAACAGGCTCGGTTCTATGCCAGCGAAAGGGCGAGTTCCGCAGGCCGCACCGTTCCGACGTGCGCGGGAGGGCGACTACCGGGGCCGCCCCCAATTCCGGGCCGGTGGGACTGCGTGTGGGTCGGATGTGTCGCAGTTCAGCGACACAGCTCGCCGCGTCGCGGCTGAGGCGCGTGGGCGAGGCGCGGGCCGCCCTATCCGTTGCAGGGGTTGTAGTAGCAGCTGCCGCTGCCCCAGTTCGCCGCCCGCTTGACCCGCAGCCTTCGGGGGACGCAGTTCGTGGGCGCCATGATGGTGCAGGAGCCGAGCCCCGGCCTGGTGCTCTTCCACGTGCAACACCGGATGACGGTCGGGTTCCCGCACGTGGAGTTCTGGGCATGCAGGAGCACGGCATCCCACTGGGAACTCGACAGCGTGCCGGCCAGGTATCGACGGTTCGCTGCCTCGGTCACGCAGCTGACGTAGGCATCGTGCGAGGGCCATGGCGCACCGCACGGGCAGACGCTGCAGCCGGGGGGGTTCACCAGATCCCCGCTTTGGTAGATCAGATCCAAGGTGGGCGTCCCGGGGCACTGATCGACGCCGTCGAGGACCCCATCGACATCCTGGTCTCCC
>CAZUDO010000104.1:0-56912 GCA_964618895.1 uncultured Binatia bacterium (SeqCode) | reverse complement strand
CCCGCAATATCTAATGTTGGACGACAGCGTGTTCGCCAAGCCGGACTTCGAGGGAGCGGCCTACGTGATGAGCCCGCCGATCCGCCCGCCGAACGTGGGGCATCACGATGCGCTCTGGACCGGGCTCACGACCGGCATGCTCGACTCGATCGGCACCGACCACTGCCCGTTCACGATGGAGCAGAAGCGAATGGGCAAGGACGACTTCACCCTTATCCCGAACGGCGCGGCGGGCATCGAGGATCGACTGCAGCTCCTCTACACCTACGGAGTGTGCGCGGGGCACTTCGATCTGCAGCGCATGGTGGCGCTGGGAAGCACCAATGCCGCCCGCATCTTCGGGCTCTACCCGCGCAAGGGCACGGTAGCGGTGGGGAGCGACGCGGACCTGGTGCTCTACGACCCGTCGGGCGAGAGCGTGCGGAGTGCCAGGAGCCATCACTCGAAATCAGATCGCAGCATCTTCGAGGGGTTCAAGGTGCGGGGGAAACCGACGCACGTGATCGTCAACGGCCGGGTCCAGTTTCGCGACGGCGAGCTCGACGTTGAGCGCGGCGCCGGCCGCTTCATCAAACGCCAGGTGACGAAGAGCGGCCCGCCGCATCCCGAGAGCGTGACGGCGGCCGGGCAGGTGGGTTGAGGGGGTCGGGGGCCGTGGTTCGCAGGAGGGAGTTCACCTTGTCGCCGCGGCCCGGGGCGCGCCGGACGTGATTCGCCGGGTCGGGACCCTCGCGCTGATTCTCGCCGCCGCGCTCGCAGCCTGGGCATCGCCGGATCGCGGCTGGGCGCAGGTGAAAGTTGCCGTCGTCCCGGCGACCACCTCCGACCTCGCCGCCGCCCGGCGCGTGTTCGAGTCCAACCTCGACGCCATCCGCCGCCGTGACCGCGACGCATACCTCGCCTGTTATCTACGCTCCGAGGGGCTGGCGCGCACCGGCTCCGCGGGTATCGCGTTCGGATACGCCGCGCTCGACTCCTCGGCGGGACGCGGCTGGCCGGATATGTTCGAAGCGCTCGACCTTCGGCTCGCGCCGATACGGCCGGGCGTGGTCTACGGCACATACCGCTACCGCGTGCGCTACGGAGCGGTCGAGCAAACCGGGCTCTCGGAGCGCGTCTTCGTCGCCACGCCCGAGGGGTGGAGGATCGCCGTGACCAGCGCCTTCCCGGCGCTTCCCGGCGTGCCGCCGCCGCCGCGGGCGATCGTTGGAGCCACGCTCGTGGATGGCGACGGAGGGCCGCCGGTCAAAGACGCGATAATCGTCGTCCGCGATGGCCGCATCGAGTGCGCGGGGCCGCGCGCGCGCTGCCCGGTGCCCGCCGGAGTGGACACCCTCGATGCCCGCGGCATGTGGGCGCTGCCGGGGCTGGTGGACGCGCACGTCCACTACTCCCAGACCGGCTGGGCCGACGGGCGACCGGACGCCCTCGATCTGCGCGCCGAGCATCCGTACGAGGCGGTCGAGGCGCGCCTCAGGGCTCACCCCGAGCGATTTCACCGTGCGTGGCTCGCCTCGGGCGTGACCGCCGTGTTTGATGTGGGTGGATTTCCCTGGACGCTGCGCATGCGCGATGACGCCGAGCGATCCACTGAAGCGCCGCACGTGTCGGCCGCAGGGCCGCTACTCACGACGGTGGACCACTGGCTCAACCTGCCGGCCGAGCGGCAGTTCATGCTCATGCGGGATTCCGCGAGCGCCCATGAAGGCGTGCGATATCTCAAGGCGATCGGGGCGGACGCGGTCAAGGTGTGGTTCATCGTGCGCGCGGGAAGCGACTTCGCGGCGATGGAGCGCGCCGTGCTGGCGGCGGGCGAGGAAGCACGGCGTGTGGGGCTGCCGCTCATCGTCCACGCGACCGGGCTGCGCGAGGCCAAGGTCGCGCTCAGGGCCGGGGCGCGGCTGCTGGTCCACAGCGTCCAGGACCTGCCGGTGGACGACGAGTTCCTGGAGCTCTGCCGGCGGAATGGAGCGCTCTATTGCCCGACGCTCTCGGTGCGCGACGGTTACGTGCGGATGGCCGAGTCCGTCACGGACGGCACACCGCCGGTCGTGGATGATCCCAACGCTGTCGTTGATTCGCTGACGCTCGCCCACATCGCCGCGACCTGCGACGCCGCGCGCCGCCTCGGACAGCGCCGCGCGGTGCCGCGGCGCGGCGCCACCGACAGCCTGCATCGCACCATGGAGGACAACCTGCTCCGCGTGCACCGGGCCGGCGTCCCGATCGCGATGGGCACCGATGCCGGCAATCCACTCACCCTGCACGGCCCCGCGATCCACACCGAGATGGAATGGATGCAGCGCGCCGGGATGCGGCCGATGGAGATCATCGTGACCGCTACTCGCAACGGCGCGCGGGCGATGGGGCGCGAGGCGGAGTTTGGAACCATCGCGCCCGGCAAGCTCGCGGACCTGGTCATCGTCGCGGCCGACCCCACGCGCGACATCGAGAATCTGCGCCGCGTGACGTGGGTGATGCGCGGCGGGGTGGCGCGCTCGATCGAGGAGATGCGGGCCGCGATCCGGCGGTAGGACGCCGTGGGGGTTTCTCCTGGCGGCGCTTGACACCGGCATACATTGGAACTCGACGGCCGGCACCGGTGCCCCGCACTCGACTGAAGAAACAGGCCTGACCGGACATCGGCGCGATGACCGCGCCAGGCCCGACTCAGAACCCCGCCGGCACCGCCCGCGAGTCGCGCCGCCGGAAGACGCCGAGGTGATAGTTCGGCCGCATGGTGTAGACGCGAGCGAACTCATACCGCGCGTGGAAAACGGAATCCGCGGCCAGCCCCGCGTGACCGGGCAGCGGCAGTTGGTCGGCGCGGGTCGGCTCCGCCACCGACGAAACGAGCACGATGAGGTCGGGTGAGCGCCCGAGCACGTAAGGGACATCCACCTTGTAGCTGAAGCGTCCCGGCAGGCGCGCGATATGGCGGTCGTTCAGCCCCAGCATGTCCAGATTCCGCCGCCGCGCGAGGTAGGGGCCGAGGCCCGCGTCATCCATGGCGATCAACGCGTCGGGCGCGGTTCCGGCTTCCACGGCGCGCCCGAACGCTCCGTGCGCCGCATTCAGTCCCTTCCCGTAGGCCAGCGCCTCGGCCTCGCGGGTCCCGTACCCGAGCCAGGCCGGTCCCAGCAGCAGCAGGCCGGCCGCGGCGGCGGCGTAGGGGCGGAGCCCGCGCGCCGGCAACGCGGCGATCCCTGCGCTGACGAGCAGGTAAAGGAACGGCAGGGTCGGAAGCAGGAACCGGTCACGCCCGACCCACTCGCCGCCCGCCCAAACGTGGAACGCGATCCGCGTTGCCACGATCGACATCAGCAGCCACCCGACCGCGCGGCTCCGCGCCATCACCAGCGCCGGGACGGCGATCAGCCAGGCCCAGCCGCCGTTCCGAGCAAGGAATCCGAGCAGGCTCTGCCAGCCGATCCCCAGTACGGCGCCCCCGCCGCGCTTGGCGAAGAACGTGTTGGGAAGCCAGTCGCCGTAGTACGCGTGGCGCGCGGCCATGAAGATCGCGAACGGGATGATGAAGACCAGTCCGGCGCGAACGAGCGCGCCGCGGCGCGCGCCGCGGAGCGCCGCGATGCCGAGCAGGAGGGGGGCGAACATCGCTCCATCGGGCCGCATCATCGCCAGGGAGAGAAGGGCGAGGCCCAGGCGCACGGCGCGCCCCGGGAGGCCCGCTTCGAGCGACCAGCACACAGCCAACACCAGCAACAGCGTGAATGGGATGGTTTCCAGCCCATCGGCCGAGCGCTCGATCGCAAGCGGCGTGAGGAGGAAGAGCCAGCCCGGCGCCCACGCCAGCCAGCCGTCACGAGCGTCACGCGACATCAGCCCGCTTGCCCGGCCGAGACGAACCGTGGCCCATGCGGTCGCGAGCGCGGCGAGCGCGAGGACGATCTTTAGGAACGGGACCGGCGGGATGCGCAGCGCGTGCGGCAGCGCGAGCAGCGCGGTCCAGAGGAAGTTGCTGTAGCCCTCGACCCGCTCGCCCGGGTTGTAGACCAGCCCGTGACCCGCGGCGAGCTGCTGCGCATAGCGCAATGAGATGTAGGTGTCGTCGAGGACGTAGCTCCAAAGGCGCGCGAAGCCGACGAGAAACACCGCCGCCGCCACGAGGCTGCCGGCGATGAGGGCGGGTCTGCCCCCGTGACCGCCGACGCCGGAGGCCGGAGCGCGTCCCGCCTCCCGCGCCGGCACACCGCTCGGCGCCCGCCCCGCGTCCCGCGCCGGCGCACCGCTCGGCGCCCGCTTCGGCGCTTGGGGCGCCCGGGGCGTCATTGGTCCGCCCGGGCGAGAGGTAGCGACATCCCGCCCGTGGCCCCGCCTACCGGCGCGTCAGAGGACTGATTACCGCCAGCGCGAGCCGCCAGAACCGGCCGCCCTCCTGCCGCCAGACGTGCATGAATACGCTGGTGTCGGCGGGGGCCGCGTTCGCGGAGAGGTAGTGCTCGGCAAGGCCGTACGAGTACCCGAGATCTCCCGAGCGGGCGATCGCGGAGCCCTCGGTCCTGAACTCGTAGAAGCCGCCGAGCGAATCGAACCGCGCCTGTGCCGCTTCGAGGCCGACCGCGGGCCGTCGCCCTTCCGAATTGACGCGCAGATCCGACGCCCCGTGAGCGGCGAGCGCCTCGCGGGCCCCCGCGGAGCGCATCGTCTTCGAGAGTCGCTGGTCCTCCTCGGGGAGGCTCGCGCGCCCGCTCTTCATCGTTCGCACTTTGAGCGTCGGCCCCGCCGTGAACTCTCCGCTTCCGACTCCGCCGCGCGCCGGTCTTGCATGCGTCACGCCGATGTCGGCCAGCACCAGCCACCCGGAGCGCTTCTGCTTCACCCATACCGAATTGAACTGGCCGTAGAGGTAGCTCTCCGGCGGCGACGGTGTGCCCGCGGTGTCCGCGGAAGGATGGAACTCCCACGGCCCGGTGGTATAGCCCATGTCGCCGGCGGAGGAGACGCAGGCGAAGGCGGGCTCCCAATTGAGGGTCGCGGCCGACGCCGGTCGCGCCTCCCAGGTCTTGCGGGCGTCCACCGGCCCCGGCTGGAAGACGACCGAGCCCTCGGCGAGATAGGTGAGGAAGGCCTGCTTCATCCCCTTCGCCGCCGACAGGGCCGCGAACGCGCGTTCAGTCGCGACCAGTGAATCCAGCGCCGCCTGTGCGGCAGCGGGCGAGGGAGAGGAGGACATGACGATCATGGCGATGACTCCGATCCGTGCCCAGCCCCTCATTGGCTTCCTCCCGATTGCGGCCTGCGGCGGTAGAGCCCGACGAACGCGTCCTGCCACGTCCGCCCGCTGTCCACCCACGTCTGGTGCCACTGCTGATCCGCGGCAGAGTACATGTTGAAGCTCATCCCGCGCATCCCGCCCGCGCCGATCCAGGACTCCTGAAGGACGCAGCCCCCCAGGATGCGCTCGATGCGATTCGTGCCCGCGGCTTTGCCGTCGGGGGTGTGGACCTCCCAGACGCCGATCCAGAAGTCGAACTGGCGGTGCTCGGGGCCTACGCAGGCCCTGGCGGTGCGGGGCTGGTCGGATGCGGACCCGGCGGGCGCCGTGGCGCCGGTGAGGACCAGGGTGAAGATGGCAAGAAAGACCTGGTTGGGACGCATCGGGGATTCCTTTCTTACCCGGCGTTGGGCTTGGGGTTTCGTGCCGCCCGCAAAGGTGGCATCATGTCCGCCTGATGGGGCCATTTTCGCCGATGTGGTGCCGATCCGCACGGGCGTTCCTGCCCGGAGCCTGAATCCGAACGACGAACGCCGTGCCTGCCATGGCCCGAGGAGACCCATGAACCCCAAGACCCCCGCGCCGCACGAGACCCTCTCGGCGGCCGACGTTCGCTCGAAGCACAAGGAGTTTCTCTTCCCCGCGACCAGCAACTACTACGAGGAATCGCTGGTCCTCACCGAGGGGAAGGGCATGCGCCTGCGCGACATTGACGGGCGCGAATTCCTTGATTTCTTCGGCGGCATCCTCACCGTCTCGGTCGGGCACTGCAACGACGAGGTGAACACCGCGGTCAAGGCGCAGATTGACCGGCTCGGCCACGTCTCGACCCTCTACCCGACCATCCCGATCGTCGAGCTGGCCGAGAAGCTCGCGAGCATCACGCCCGGTGCGCTCAAGAAGTGCTACTTCACCGCCAGCGGGACCGAGGCCGACGAGACCGCGGTCATGATGGCGCAGCTCCACACCGGCCGCAGCGAAATCGTGGCGCTCCGACACGGTTACTCGGGCCGCTCCATGCTGGCCCAGTCGCTCACCGCGCACAGCTCCTGGCGCGCGCTGCCGACCAAGATCCCCGACATCAAGCACGCGCTCTCGCCCTACTGCTACCGCTGCCCGCTCGGGCTCACCTATCCATCGTGCGGGGTCAAGTGCGCGCAGGACATCGAGGAGCTGATCAAGACCACGACCACCGGTCAGATCGCCGGCTTCCTCGCCGAGCCCATCCAGGGCGTGGGCGGGTTCATCACACCTCCCAAGGAATACTTCCAGATCGCGGTCGCGATCATCCGCAAGTACGGCGGAGTATTCATCAGCGACGAAGTGCAGACCGGGTTCGGTCGCACCGGCGGCAAGTGGTGGGGCTGCGAGCAGTACGGCGTCGAGCCCGAGATCATGACCATGGCCAAGGGGATCGCCAACGGTTGGCCGATCTCCGCCACCATCTGCACGCCGGCGATCGCCGACTCGATGCAGAAGCTCACCATCTCGACCTTCGGCGGCAGCCCGATCACCGCCACCGCCGCGAACGCCACGCTCGGGGTGATGGAGAAGAATGATCTCAGGGGCAATTCCGAGCGCATGGGCAAGCGTCTGCGCGCCGGGCTCGAGGGGTTGCAGAAGAAGTATCCGCGCACCATCGGTGACGTGCGCGGCATGGGCCTGATGCAGGGCGTCGAGCACGTGGTGGACGAGACCAGGGGCGATCGGACGCCCAACGCGCAGGCGACCGCCCGGCTGTTCGAGGAGACCAAGAAGCGCGGGCTCCTGATCGGCAAGGGCGGGCTCTACGGCAACGTGCTGCGCATCTCGCCGCCGCTCATCGTCAACGCCGCCGAGGTGGACGAGGCGATCGGCAAGCTCGACGAGGCCTACGGGGCGATCGGGGCGTGAGCGGCGCACGCGGGGCGTGACGCGATGAAGCCGCTGGTCGGACTCCTCACGCTGGTGCTGGCGGTCGCGATCGCGGCGCTGCTCGCCGAGGGCGGTGCGTTCGGCGGCGCCTGGATCATGCATGGGCGCGGGCTCTACGATGACGAGATCCGTTGGCTCGAAAGCCTCCAGCCCGTCATGCGCTGGGAGAAGGGGGTTGCGCGCCTGCTCGCGCGGCGCGAGCGGGAGCGGATCGAGCGCGCGTTGCAGGCCGACCGTGTGGATCGCGCGTTGCATCTCTTCCGCGCGGCGCGGTCACGCTCGCGCGCGGGCGGCGTGGCGATCGAGGCGGGCCTGATGATGCTGGGGATCGAGACCTACCGCCGCGCGTCTGACCGTATGGCGAAGCACGGCCGGCTTTCCCATGCGGCCGACTGGGGGGACAGCCTGCTGGTGCTCGCCATCCGTGCACCCGCCCCGGAGCACCGCTACGCGGCGCTCGCCGGCTTCATGGAAGGGCTGGAGTTGCGGGTGCGCGACGGCAAGCCGTGCGCGGCGCTGGCGCGGGTGCAGTGGGCGAAGCGCGGCCTCGGCGGCGTCATCCCGGGGGTGGCGGCGAACGTGGAGGAGGATCTCACCATGCAATGCGCCCAACAGCGCCGCAGCGAGGCGCCGCGATGATCCACCCGGGATTTTCCCGGGCGCACGAGGAGGGACGATGAGCGCACCGCTCGCACCCGCCGCGCTCATCGCCGCCGATCGTCTCGAACGACGCCTGCCGGACGCCAAGCCCACCTACGCCGACGGCGAGGCGGTCGGCGAGGCCAACCGCTGCCTCTACTGCCACGACGCTCCGTGCGTCACGGCCTGCCCGACCGGCATTGACATCCCCGGCTTCATCCGCAAGATCGCGACCGGCAACCTGCGCGGCTCCGCCCGCGCGATCCTCTCGGCCAACCTGCTCGGCTACTCCTGCGCCCGGGTGTGCCCGGTCGAGGTGCTGTGCGTGGGCGCGTGCGTCTACAACGACTGGCACCGCTACCCGCCGATCCAGATCGGACGGCTGCAGCGCTACGCGGTGGAGAAGACGCTGGATGCGGGCCGCGGCGCCACGCTCTTCGCCAAGGCGCCGCCGACCGGAAAGCAGGTCGCCTGCGTGGGCGCCGGCCCCGCCTCGCTGGCGGTGGCGGGCTACCTCGCGCTCGAGGGCGTGGCGGTGACTGTGTTCGAGAAGCGCGCCGTCGCCGGCGGGCTCAACACCACCGGTGTGGCGCCCTACAAGATGCACGTCGAAGGCTCGTTCGCCGAGGTGGAGTTCATCCGCTCGCTGGGCGTGACCATCCGGACCGGCGCCGAAGTGGGGCGCGACGTGGCGCCCGCCGACCTGATGCGCGACCACGATGCCGTGTTCCTCGGTGTGGGGTTGGGCGCGGATTCGCGGCTCGGTATCCCCGGCGAGGAGGGTCCGGGGGTGGTCGGCGCGACGGCATGGATCGAGCGGCTCAAGCTGGAGCCGGGATTCGCGCTCGCAGGTGTCCAGCGCGCGCTGGTGATCGGCGGCGGCAACACCGCGATTGATGCTGCGCGCGAGCTGGCACGGCTCGCGGTACCCGAGGTCGCAATGGTCTACCGGCGCAGCGCCGCCGACATGCCCGGCTACGCGCATGAGATGGAGCTGGCGCGCAAGGAGGGCGTGTCGCTGGTCGAGCGCGCGGTACCGAAAGAATTCGTGCGCGCGGCCGGTGGGGCGCTCAAGTCGCTGAGGCTGGCCGACGGCCGCGAGCTTCCGGCCGATCTCGTGGTGCTCGGCATCGGCCAGGGGAAGCTGCGCGACGTCGTGTCCGTGTTCCCGGGCGTTGTGGTGGACGAGAAGGGCCTCGTGGTCGTGGACCCCGCGACCGGTCGCACCGGGAACCCGAAGGTGTTCGCGGGCGGCGACGCGCTGGGCGGCGAGTTGGTGGTGACGGCGGTGCAGGAGGGCAAGCGCGCGGCGCGCGGCATCTGCGCGGCGCTCGGAGTGGCGGTGCGGGCCGAGTCACCCATGCGGGCGGGGCACGCGTAATTCGCGGTCCGGCCGCACCCGCCGACCGGTCGCGAAAACCCCCGTAAACACCCTGAGAAAAACCTGGTGCGGCTCGGAAGTCGTTGGCCTACACTCCCGTCCGCCTCGATCCGTGCCCACGACGCTGGGCCGAAGGTTTTGGGGGGGCGTAGCGCGGGATACACCGCGTGTCAGTAGCGAAGCGATTCGGATCGAAGCGGTATCACGCTCCGCGTGGCGTTCCCCCACTACATCGGCATGGAGACCGGAATTCCTTCCGGCTCCGGCCCCATGTTCACCGCCAACCACGGAGGGTCGGCTGATGCATGGTTTCCGCGCGTCGTTGATCGCCATCTGTCTGCTCGCCTCGTCGCCCGCGAACGCCCAGGCTCCGGCGTTTCATTGGGCCGTCCAGCCGCTCACAGGCACCGGGCAATCGGCCGCCTTCGGCGTGACGATGGATGCCTCCGGCAATGTCTACGCCTGCGGCATGTTCACGGACACCCTCAACCTTTCGACCGGCGCGATCGAGGCCACCGGAAACACCCACCCGGAGAATGCCGACGTGTTCGTGGTGAAGTACGGTCCCGACGGAGCCGTCCTCTGGGCACGCAACGGCGGCAACGCGACGCTCGGCAGTCAGGAGGCCGGCTACGCCGTGGCGCTGGATCCCACTGGGAACGCCTACGTGACCGGCGAGTACGGGGGCGCCGCTCCGACCTCCTTCAGCGGGATCCAGATTGATGACGACGGGGGCGGCGCGTTCGCGGTGAAGTACGACCCCAGCGGCGCCGTCCAGTGGGCGACGTCGCTGGCGACCACCGGCGCCGGGTACGGCATCGCGACCAGCGGTGCGAGCCTGGTCTACGTTCTGGCGGGTGGTTTCCCTTCGTCATCCATCAAGAAGCTGGACGCGACGAATGGCAACGTGCTCGACACCTGGGTGTTCACCAGCCTCGACTTCGGCCAGGAGATGAAGCTCTCGGTGGACGGCTCGGGGAATGTGATCTTCTCCGGCGCCTTCGCCACCACCGTGGATTTCGATCCCAGCGCCGGGGTCTCGGAACTGGTGGGGGACCCCAACGGCGACGGCTTCATCGCCAAGTACGACGGTTCCGGCACGCTGCTCTGGGTGCTCCAGTTGGCGAGCGCGGGCCAGGATGCCATCGCGAGCCATACGGCAGCGGATGCCGGCGATGTCTACTTTTCGGGCCGAGTGGAACTCGTCGCGACCATTGATACCGTCACGGCCGCTGCCGGAGAGGTGGTTGGACGGCTCGACCCGGGCGGACGGGCGTTGTGGATGCGCAACACGACCTCCCAGTCCGGCGCCTCCGTTTACTCGGTGAGCGCCGATCGGATCGGGGTTGATGACAGTGGCAACTACTACATCATCGGCATCGGGCTTGCGGGAGGGGGCGACATCGGAGCCTTCACGATCCCCGCCTCTCCGCACTTTCACATCGTGCGCTACGATTCCTCGGGCGCCGTGACGTACGCGAAGTTCGTGACGGCGGCCAGCGGCTTCCTCATTCCATACGCGATCGCCGTCCACGGGCCCGACCTGTACCAGGTGGTCGGCGGCATGGCCGCCGACGGGGACTTCGACCCGTTCGCGCTGCCCGACATCAATGGCTTCCCCAGGCTGAGCCCGTTCACCGCCCAGATCGGTGATATCACCTCCCCGGTGCTCTCCTCCCTCGCGACCGCGGAAGCCACGCCGGACAGGGTGCGCATCACCTGGTACGTGAGCGGTCTGGAGGGCGCGGCGTTCGTGGAGCGGCGGCGCGGGGATGAGAAATGGACGGTCCTTGGGGTGGCCATCCGGAGCGGGCCGGACTACGTCGGCTTTGAAGACCGCGACGTCGCCCCGGGCGATCATCTGACCTATCGGCTGCTCTGGCACGAGGGGGGCGAGGCGTTCCATTCCGACCCGGTGTCGATCATTGTGCCGAGGGCGATTGACCGGCTCGCGCTCGCCGCCGCCCCCAATCCCGCGAACGGCGCCCTGGATGCGCTGATCGCGGTGCCCGCGTCGGGCGAGGCCGCGCTCGCCATGCACGACATCCTCGGCCGTCAGGTGATGGAGCGCCGCGTCGAGGCGAATGCAGCGGGGCGCCTGATCGTGCGCCTCCGAACCTCGGAGCTACCGGCCGGGCTCTACTGGCTCTCGCTCCGGCACGGCGGGCAAACGGTGCGGACGAGGGTGAGCATCGTGCGGTGAGGGGGGAGAAAAAACCAATCACCCGTTCGACGACACGAGTGGGTGAGCTGCTCCTGACCCGCTTGGAAAAGGAACCGGCCGGCCCCGCGCCCGGTATCCCCAACGTGCGCATTGACCGGTGGTCGGGGAAGTAGTCCACTTGGGGTGGCTGGGCGGTGCCCCGATGCTGGGAGAAGCTGGCTGTTCGGGCGTTCCGGCGGGGCGTGGCTGGTATCAGACCGGGTTGGGTGGGTGACCGTGGGAATGTTCTCCCTCCGCCTCACAGTTTTCTCGTGGGCGCTTCTGCTTGTAGTCGCTTGGAATGTCGCCCTGCTGTCCTCTGTCTCCGGGCTGAGCGCACAGCATGCCAGCGGCGTCCCAGCGGTCCTCCGACATCGCTCTCTCCCCCTCGCTGACGACTCGCTGGCACTCGGGATGGGGTCTCTGGCGAATTCTGTGCGGCGACCGCCAAGCTTCCCGACCCCCGCGGCGGGCGATCCGATCGATGGCCCGGCCGTTCGCCCGGAAGGCGCTTGGCGCGAGCTTCCGCCGCCGAGCAGGTTCGCCGCATGCGCGATCTACGACTCGTCGAACGATCGAATGGTGTTTTTCGGCGGCGATCAGCCTACGTACGGGGGCGACGTTTGGACGCTCTCCCTGGCAGAACCCGGGGTGTGGACACGACTCTCCCCCGCCGGGGAACCACCCGATGCCCGCAGCGCTGCGGCGGCCGTTTACGATCCTGTGCGGAACCGGATGATCGTGTTCGGTGGCGTCGGTTCGAGAGGGTTCCTGGACGAGGTGTGGGCGCTCTCGCTCTCGGGCGAGCCGACTTGGAGCCGAGTCTTCGCGTCAGGCGAATCCCCTCCCGGGCGGGTCTGGCACTCGGCCATTTTTGATCCCGTTGGGGATCGGATGATCGTCTTCGGCGGAGCCCAAGGCTTCTACCTTGGGGCCCCTCGGCTGAACGACACCTGGGCACTCTCGCTCTCGGGAACCCCCGCCTGGTCTCGAATCGAGCCGCTCGGGATCCTGCCGCCCGACCGCTACGGGAATGCGGTCTACATTCCGGAGCGTCAGGCCATGCTCGTTCTCGACGGCTCACTAGGAGGCCCCTATCTGAACGATGTCTGGGAGCTCAGCTTGGCCGATCCTCCCAGGTGGACGCAGGTGTCGGCGAGTGGCACAGCGCCGCGCGGGGAGGCGCGGTTCCCTGTCATCTACGACTCGGCTGAACGGTGTCTGGTGGCCGTGGGCCTGCCTCCGTTGGGCTCGGTTTGGTCCCTTTCTCTCGACGGCGGCTATGTGTGGCATGAATGGCCGGCCCGGTGTGACGTCCCGCCGCACCCTTGGACAGGTCAAGCGATCTACGATCCGATGCGGCGGCGCCTCGTGCTGTACCAAGGATCGGGAACCCCTGGCGTGTGGGCTTTGAGCTTGGACGAAGATCCCACCTGGTCCGAACTGCCCGCCCCTCACAGCTCCCCCTCGGCACGCTGGACCCATTCCGCCGTATATGATCCGGTCCGACAGCAGATGGTGGTGTTCGGTGGCGTCCAGCGCGATACTAACCCGCCGTACGTCTCCCTCTCGGACGAGACGTGGGCGTTGGCGCTCCGTGGACAGCCCAGGTGGCGTCGGCTCGAGCCCTCGGGCACGCGCCCGAGGGGGCAGGGTCACGTCGCGATCTTCGATGCCAGGCGCGACCGAATGCTCGTCTTCGGGCTGTGCGACCAGACGAGATTCGGCGGGATCATCAGTGTACCTCCGACCTGCTCAAACGAGGTCTGGAGCCTCTCGTTCAGTAACGGCCCGGTCTGGAGTCGCCTTTCCGCATCCGGCGAACCTCCGGACCTAAGCGAGACTCCCTACTGGCGATGGAAGGCGGCAATCGAAGATCCCGCGAGGGACCGGATGGTCGTGCTGACCCGTAGTGGGACACCGGTTCTCCACGCGCTTTCTCTGGCCGAGAATCCCGTCTGGACTCCGATCGTTCCCACAGGTGAAGTACCAACGTCGGTTATTTCCCAATGAAGGTCTTCTACGACGCCCCCGACGACCGCATGATTGTTCTCGAGGAGTATACGGGCAATCTCTGGTCCGTTTCACTCGAAGCGAGTCGGTCGGAATGGAGAAGGCTCCCCGCTCCATCCGCAAGACCAGGTTTTCTCTCGACATCCTTCCTCGACCCGCGTCGGCGGCGGATCGTCGTCATGGGCCAGGGGGGGAATTCCCAACCCTGGATCTACGATCTCAATTCCGGTGCCGGCTGGACGCCGAGTTACCCCTCCGGCCTCCCACCCTACGGGCGGTGGGCCGGGTCGCTGGTTTACGACCCCGTATTCGACCGCGCGGTTCTCTACTCTGGCGCCGTCCTCGGTCCCGACTGGGGAATGCTCTCCCCGCGCGCCGACGCATGGTCCCTCTTCCTGGACGCAATCACGGAGGAAGTGGCGATCGACGTGAAACCCTTCCATCGCGAAAACGTAATACGGCTTCACTCGCAAGGACCGACCGAGGTCGCGATTCTCGGCAGCCCGACCTTCAGTGTGGATTCGGTCGTGGCATCCAGCGTGATCCTCGCCGGCGCGGCAGTGCACTCTCGGGGGGACGATGGGCCCGTGGCCCGGCGGAGAGACGTGAACAGTGACGGACGCGTGGATCTCGTCGTGCACGTCGAGACGGACGACTTGCAGCTCGGTCGCGATGACACACTCGCCACCCTCCATGGCAGCACACGCCACGGGACGCGCATCGTCGGCTTTGACCGCGTGCGGGTCGTGCCGAGGGCCCGAGGTCCGCGACGCGAGGAAGAGCCCGAACCAGCCGCCCGTCTCTTCCTGCGTGTACGAAATGCGAATGCCCCCGATCGGCCGCTTGCGCTCGAGTACGGGCTGCCCGCCCGGGGCCCCGCGAGGATTGAAGTCTTCGACATCCTGGGGCGGCGAGTAGCGACGAGCGAACTGGTCGGCCGCGCCTCACATACCGGTGAGATCGACGTGGCAGGTGCGGGCTCACTCCCGGCGGGGGTCTACCTCGTTCGTCTCAGGCAGGGCCAACAGACGATTATCGCACGCGCCGCGGTCTTCCGATAACGAGTCGATCGCGAGGCGAGCAGCCAAAGCAGTCCGATCGGGTCATCCCCGCTACGAGGCCCTCGTCTCCCCCGCCACCTCGCGGCCCAGGAAGAACCCGTCGTCGCCCATCGCCTGGTAGAGGGGCAGCAGGATGAATCCCTCGCCCGGCGAGCGGATCTCGCCGGTGCGGTCGCGGGCGAGCAGTTCGTTCGCGGCGACCCTTTGGATGTTCGTGAAGCCTGGCTCCATGCGGAAGCGATCGTCGGCGGCGATCGCGTGCCGATGGAGGACGCGGAGCACGCGCGGTAGATCGCCCCGCGTGCGCTCGAGCGCCTGGCGATGCTCCGGTAGCGCAGGCACGGCACGCTCCTCGACGATCCCGGCAGCCGTCAGCGCCAGCCGGATCACGGCCTCGTGATGCCGCACGCAATCGGGGCTCGAGTTCTGTCCGCCTTCGACCGCCACCGCGACGCAACGCGTCCCCAAGTAGCTCGCGAGAGTTCCGTCCACCGCCTCGAGCAGGCCCAGCACCAGCGTGAGCGGGAACGCGCCCGCAAAGCTCCGGACTTCGGTGGCATCGCGACACATCGCGAACGGGATGCCCTCGGCCGATGTCGCATGGAGGTCGAGCAGGTAGGCCGGACCGCGCGCGGATGCCAGCGCCTGCTCCAGCGCATCAGCCAGTTCGAGCTGCTCACGGTCCTCGGCGTCCGTAGTCTCTGGCGACGCAGCGCGCAGGGCGGCGAGGCGCCCAGCGGTCCAGCCGCGGTTCAGGTCGTGATCAATGAACCGAACGCCGCGCTCGAGCGCCCGCACGTTGCCGGCAAGCATCACGACGTCGCCGCGCAGCAGTTGTCGCTCGGGGTCGAGCGCCGCCGCCACGCTCCGCATCGCCTCGACGCCCGAGGGCTCGTTCCCGTGCAGGCCGCCGATGACGATCAGCGTGGGTCCCGGCTCCTCGCCGCGAAATCGGGCGAGCACACGCTTCAGCGCGGGCGAGTCGTCAAGAGAAGCGCCCGTCATCGTTCAGTGCCCGAGCTTCTCTTCCAGCAACTGGCCGGCGATCTCGGTGAAGTCGTGCTCTGTCACGATCCCGACCAGGGTCTTGCCCTGCACCACCGGCAGGCAGCCGACGCGGCGCTCGCGCATGATGGCGATCGCCCGCTGCGTGGTGGTCTCTGGGCGGATCACGACCGGGTCGCGCCGCATGACTTCGCCGACCGGGATCAGGGCGGCGGCACGACCCTCGGGGCTGTGGTCGGAGAGCAGGCGTAGCAGGGTTCGATACGACACCAGGCCGACCAGCCGGTGCTCGCTGTCCTCCACGGGGACGTGGCGGATGCGGTGCCACTCCATCAAGTGCGCGGCCAGCTCGATCGGGTCGTCTTCGTGCACCGTATAGAGATCGGTGGTCATGTACTGCTCGACCTTGACGTAGTTGTGCCGCCATCCTCCGCCTTCGGCGCGCGCCGCGGGCTCCCATTCCGACACCGGAATCCCGGTGCGCTGGCGGGCGACAGTCGCCAGGGTCAGCGCGTTCAGGCGCTCGCCGAGCGTGCCCTCATCCTTCATGGCGGCGAGCGAGAACAGCAGCCAGCGCGAGCCGGTGCGCCCCGAGCTCACCCGGCGCTCGATGACGCCGAGGTATCGTTCGCGGTCGGCCGCGTCAACCCCGGCGGCGGTGAGTCCCACGGCGGCGACTGGCAGCAGGTGTTCGGTGATGAGCTTGAGGGCCGAGATCTCCTCGCCGTCCAGCCAGGTGAACTGGGCGGCCAGGCCTTGACGGGCGGCGGAGAGGAAGTTGTGCTTGGCGTGCTCGAACGCCATGTGCTTCGTGATGTCCTCGATCTTCGCGCCCAGCCCGATCATGAGCCCGATCCAGAACGCAGCGTTGGCCATCTCGTCGGCGACGCTCGGCCCCGAGGGCAGCACGCGGTTCTCGATCCGCAAGTGCGCTTTGCCGCCGGTGATGCCGTAGCAGCCGCGGTTCCATCGGTAGACGGTGCCGTTGTGGAGTCGCAGCGCTTTCAGCTCCGGCACCGCGCCCTTCTGAAGCGCGACCATCGGGTCCTCGCCGGAATCGATCCCGACCAGCGTGCGGAAGCGCGCGACGTCCTCGCGCTGGAGCTCGATCACCGAGCGGCGCAGCCAGCGGTCGCCGAAGGTGACGCGCGGGCTCACGTGGCGCTGGTGCTCGGGGCTGCGCGTGTCCACCGCCTGCTGGAACAGCGCGATCCGCGTCTCGGCCCACAGCCGCCGGCCGAACAGGAGCGGCGAGTTGGTGGCGGCGGCCAGCGTTGGACCGGCCAGTGCCTGCGCCAGGTTGTAGAGCCGGGCGAAGTCCTTCGCTCCGACTTGAAGGTGGACCTGGAAGCTCGCGTTGCACGCCTCGACCATCACCGAGTCGTGCTTGATGCGAAGGTCGTCCACCCCCTTGACGACGATCTCGTATTCGGCTCCGCGTAGCTCGGTCATGGCGCGATTGAGCGCCTGGTAGCGCGGGTTGGGTACCATGTTCTCGATCCCGAGGTCCGATTTGCGCAGCGTCGGCAGGATGCCGGTGAGCACGAACCCGACGCCGTGCGGGGCGAGTGCGTTCCGGAGGTGGGTGAGTCGCTCGGCGAGCTGTGCCTCCATGCGGCGGAAGCAGTGACCCTCGAGCGTTTGCGGATCGAGGTTTAGCTCGAGCTGGAACAGGCCCAGCTCGGTGGTGAAGTGCGGGCTCTTGGCGGCCTCGAGCGCGATGAGCGCCGCCGGCACCGGGTGACCGGTCGGGTCAATCAGGAACATCTCCTGCTCGGCCCCGATCCGGGTGACGCCCTCCTCGATCATGCCGGCGTTCAGCATGTGCTCGAGCGCCTTCAGATCGCGCAGCATCGAGCGCATGAACTCGCGCCGCCGCTCGCCTCCGAACTCGGTCTCGGTCTTCTGCAGGCCCATGGGTCGCTTACGTAATCTCGTCGAGGTATTGCGGCAGCATGCGCCGCCAGGTGGGCCAGTCGTGATTCCAGTCCTTGCCCCATGAATCCACGCGGTTCGGGACGCCGCGGCTTCCGAGCACGTGGGCGGCGCGCCACGATTCGCCGATGTCCTCGGCGCGGCCCTCGCCCGAGGCGAGGATGGCGAAGCGGGTTTGCAGGCGCTCGAGCGTGGCGCCGTTCATCGCGGGCAGGAAGTGGATCGGGGTCGCGACGCGCAGGTCCTCGGTGACCGGGCCCTTGATGAAGCGGGCGATGTCGTAGGTGCCGCTCATGCAGACGGCGTGCGAGAACGCATCCGGGTAGCGGCACAGCACGGCGAGCGCGTGGAACGCGCCGATCGAGGCCCCGGTGGCGATGATCTCGATCTCGGGGCTCTGGCAGTCGGTCCGGATCGCCGGCACCAGCTCGTGGTAGACGAACTGCTGAAACCGATTCTGGATCAGGCAGCGCTGCTGGGGCGTGCCCTGCCCGGCCACCAGCCACTGCCCGGCGACGCTGTCGCACGAGTACACCTTGACGCGTCCAGCGGCGACCAACTCCTCGACCGCGTCGAGCATGTGGAAGCGCTCGACCTCCTCGGCGTCGCCGCCGGCGGTGGGGAAGAGCAGTACCGGCTTGCCGAACGTGCCCCAGCGCACGACCTGCACCTGCTCGCCCAACCGGTCGGAATGCCAGCGTGTCGTCTGTTTCATGCGGTCCTCGTTGGGCGGCGTCGCGATGGGCGGCGGGCGGTGGCGGTGGCGGGGGTGGCCGCGCCGGCTCGCGCGTCCGGGGTGGCAATGGTCGTGGGCGCGGTATCGGGCTCAGCGGCCGGGCGTGCCTGCGTGGGCGCCGCCATCGCGGCGCTGGCGCTCGTGCCCGCCTCTTCTTCGCGCCAGCGCCGGATGCGGGACCAGAACAGCTCGGTAAATCGTTCGACCTCATGCGCGGGGTAGAGCGCCTCGACCTTGACCCGCACCGCCTCGCGCGCGGCGTCGGTTCCGAAGAACTCCCAGGCGACCTCGTCCAGATGCGGGAGGTGCCGCGCGCAGAACTCCGCAAATCGCGCGGTGTCGAAGTGCCTCTCCGCCAGCGCACCGGTGGCGCGCAGGCGGTCGCGATAGGGCAGGTCGGGCCGCGCGGCCTCGTAGTACGGCGCCCAGTCGAGATTCTGGCGCATCGGGCGTTTGGTCGCGGCACAGAAGATGGACCATTTCAGATTCGCCTTCACCAGCCACGGGAAATGGTAGTGGAGCGAGGTGACCTGCGAATCGGGACAGGCATTGGCGAAGTCAATCGGGTGCCAGACCCCCTCGCGGCGCAGCGCTTCGCACGAATTGAAGTCCCAGCCGAAGAAACCGTTGATGGTCAGCG
Organism: uncultured Binatia bacterium (SeqCode); assembly: GCA_964618895.1. GTDB lineage: Bacteria > Desulfobacterota > Binatia > DP-6 > DP-6 > CAZUDO01. The sequence continues at coordinate 38,149 of CAZUDO010000104.1, read as the reverse complement.
TCATGTCGCGCATGACCGCCGCCTCCTCGGCCGGCAGCACGTTGCGGTCGAGCGTGTAGCGATCGTGCAGCGGGGCGCTGGGATCGTAGCGGACCACGCGCGTCTGCGGGCCGAAGCCGATGCAGCGCACGAACAGGTCGTGCGGCTCGACCGCCCGCTGCAGGTGCATGAGGTTGGTGCCGCTCTGCTCGTAGGCGGCGCGCAGCGCGGGCTCGTCGGCGATGCGCGAGACACCGGTCCAGCCGCCACCGTCATAGGGCTTCATGAACATCGGATAGCCGAGCCGCTTGCCCACGTCGCCAAGATCGAAAAGTCGCGCGTAGCGCTGGAGGGTGGGCTCCAAGTCGGCCTTGGGCTCGTACTTCTTGGGCGGCAGCAGCCAGGTCTCGGGCACCGGCAGGCCGAGCTTCATCATCGCGCAATAGGTGGTGTGCTTCTCCATGGACTGGATGGACCACGGATTGTTGAACACGTAGAGCCGGTCCAGGATGATCGCCTTCTTGATCCACTCGCGGCTCGCCATGTACCAGTGGGTGAGCCGATCCACGACCAGGTCATACTCGCACGGCTGGCGCAAGTCGAAGGGTTCGATCGTGACGCGCTCGACCTCGAACCGCACGGTGTCGCCGCCGAGCTTCAGCTTCAGGTCCAGCCGCTTCATGATCGCTTCGTAGCACAGCGGCCAGCAGAGATCAGCCCCCAGAGAGAGCCCGATCCTGCGCGTCACATCCGCCATGGTGTCCCCCCGCGCCCCAGGTGGCTATTCATAGATCATCCAGTGCGGGCCGGGAAAGAGCCACGACAGCCCTTCGCGCAGGCGGTCCCGCCAGTTCTCCCAGTTGTGGCCGTCGCGTGCCTCGACGTAGCGCACCTCCATCCCGGTGGACTGGAACAACGGCACCATCGAGCGGTTCTCGTAGATCAGCGACTCGTAGGTCCCGCAGGACAGGAACAGCCGGTCCGACACGCGGGTTGGCCGCTGCCGGAACGCGTTGACAAAGCTTACCACCGGCTCGAACGCCGGGCCGCGCCGGCTGGGCCCGATGTCGGTGAAGGCGAACGAGCCCGAGAGCAGCAGCAGCCGGCCGAATTGGCCCGGGTATCGGGCCGCGGCGGCGAGCGCGGCGACCCCGCCAAAGCTCGCCCCCATGATCCCGCGCTCCGCCGGGTCCGCGGCCAGCGGCCAGTCGCGCTCCAGCCGCGGCGTCAGCTCTTCGGCCAGGAATCGCGCGTGGCCCGGGTGGTCGGCGTACTCATCCAGCCGCTCGCCGGGGTGGAGGAACGCCACCAGCATCTCGGCCACGTCGAGCCGATGGACGAGGTTGTCGAGCACGGTCTTCATCCCGGCGTACGCCAGGAAATCCCCACCGTCGTGAACCAGCAGGAGCGGATATCGTCGGGTGCGCCGGAACCGGGCCGGCAGGTAGAGCGTGACTCGGGCGTCGCGCCCGAGGCCCTCGCTCGGCACCACCATCTCCTCCAGCGTGCCGGGCCGTGCCTCCGGGTCGTGCGTCACCCACTCGGGCGTCGTGTAGCCGTCCCCCTGCACGACCGAGTTCGTGCCGAACGGATCTCTTGTCTTGAGCGGGTTGAGAGGATCCTCGATCAGCGCCGAGTTCCCGCCGCGCACCACCTCGATCTTGTACTCGACCCGCGAGCGCGCCGGCATCTCGAGCGTCAGGTACCAGAGATCAGTGCCCGCGAGGCGGAGGAATGACTGGCGGGTTGGCAGACCGAAGATCATGTGGACCAGGTGAACCGCCTCGGCCTCGCCCCGCCACACGAACGTCGAGGTCGCTCCCTCGACCAGCGGGAAGCGGTGCGCGGCGAGGAACGTGTCGACGTCCGCGATCGAGCATGGCCCGCGGGCGCGCAGCCCCTCGATCGTGGGCGAGGGGATAGCCCCTGCGACGCTCGCGAATCTCACGCCGCGCTCCAGCTCATCACGTCGCCGTCCCCGCCGAGTCGGCGAGTTCCGGCGGCGGGCGCCCAGCGCGCGCCGTCCCAGTCGAGGCGCGCGTGCTCGTCCATCGGAACGCAGGCGCTCGGGGCGAAGCGCCGCGCCGCGATCGCGACGCGACGCGTGTCGGCAAGGCGCAGCCGATGGCGCGCGTGCGGGAGTGGGACCAGGCCGGGGGCGAGGCCCAGTCCGACCTCGAACGCTTCGGGGTGCCCCGCTCCGTGCGGCGGATCATCGTGGAACAGCACCACGGTCTCGGACGCCGCCATCGCGCCCGCGGACCAGGCGACGACGGTCATGCCGCGGGCCAGGGCGCCGACGTTGAGCAGCCGCAGGCGGTTGAGCAGCACGGCGACGTGTCCGCCGGCGATCGCGAGCGCGGCGACCCCGTCGAGGATATGGGCCACCGCCGAGCGCGCGCGCGCGAGCGATTCGCGCTCGCCCGGCCGCCAGCGCGCTTCGAACTCGGTGTGCACCTCACTCACGCGCCTCAGGTGACGGCCGTCGAGATCGCGCAACGCATCGAGCGCCGCGGCCCGCTCCTCGACCAGCGGCGCGTCGTCCCCCGGCAGCGCGAGCAGTGCGTTGTAGGCCGCGAGCGCGGCGTCGAGTCGCACGCGATAGAGCACCTGAAGTCGCCGCAACGTCTCCTGCCGCGCGCGGAATCCGCGCTCGAACTCCCGGTCGCGCTCGAAGACCTCTTCGACCCGCCGGTAGAGCGTCAGGTTCACGCTCCGCCCGCCCAGGTGCTGGTCGAGCTCGGTGTCGTCCGGCTCGCGCTCCTGCCAGCCTGCCGTCACCGTGGCGACCGGGGCCTCGCTCGGCACCGAGAGGGACGCGAGCGTGGCGCCGAGCGTGGGGGCCAGGCGCTGCGGGCCCAACAGCGTGAGCCGCCCGCTCACGTTGCCCGCACCTTGATCGTGCGCCCCGTATCATCAAGCATGCGGCGCAGCTCGTCGTAATCCGGATGCTTCATCCGCAGCCAGGCGTTGGCCATGTAGCCCGCCTCGACCGGCTGCGTGGGCGTGCCGGCCTGCGGCAGATGGGCATCGAGGATCCACTGGCCGTAGCGCGAGCGGATGGCGTCCACGCCCTCGTAGCCGGCGATCTGTCCGTCACGATCCGGCCTGAGCGCGATGATCCCGGCCGAGAAGCGGCGCGAGAGTTTCGCCGAGGGTCGTCCGTGGACCACGGCCATCGCCCACTCGAGGTACAGATCAACCTCGTTGGCGGCGCTGTAGAGATCCCATGCGCGCACGCCGGGCGGACGGCAGCCGATCTCGGAGAAATAGAGACCCTTCGGTCCGCTGAACCACTCCATATGGGTGGCCGAGGTGCCGATCTCGAGCAGCCCGATGACCTTTTCCCCGAGCGCGCGCAGCTCGCGGTACGCCGGGGCGGAGTCCACCTGGTTCGTGGCGATAAACTGCGGCGAGATCCAGCGCGTACGCATCGCCTCCAGCACGTTGGGGTAGTAGTGGGTGACGAAGTCGTGCGCCACCCGGCCGCCAATCGCCAGCGTGTCGTAGAACCCCTCGTGACCTTCAATGAACTCCTCGACCGCGAGCGCCGCGCCGCGGTGGAACGCCGTGCTCGCGAGCACCGCTTCCAGCGCCGCGGCATCGTCCACCCGGTGCGTCCCCGAGGCGCCGGCGGCGTCGCGCGGCTTCAGGATGAGCGGATAGCCGGTCTGGGCGGCGAAGGCGCGCGCCTCGTCGGCCGTGGCGGCTCCGGTCGAGCGCGCGCACGGGACGCCGCCCGAGCGCAGCGCCTCTTTCATCGCGGGCTTGTCGCGGCAGAGCCACGCGGTCTTGACCGAGGTGCCGGGGATGCCGCACGCCTCGCGCACCCGCGCCGCCGCCATGATGTGAGCTTCGACCGTGGTCTCGAGCCGATCCACCCACACCTTGCCCTGGATGAACCGGACGGCGCGGGCGAGGGCGTCCTCGTCCACCACCGAGCCCACCTGCTCGTAGTGCGCGAGCCACTCGCGGAGCTCCCCGTCCAGCGACTCCTTGGGGCGCTCGCCGACGCCGATCACGGTGGCGCCCGCCTGGCGCAACGCGCGGGCGAACTCACGCTGGTTGGCGGGGAAGCACGGCTCCACCAGGATCACGTTCATCGCGGCGCCTCGGCCGGGGTCGCGATGCTCCGGTAGAGTTCCTGGTATTGGCCTGCCCTGGCCCCCCATGAGAAGTCCATGCCCATGCCGTTAAGCTGGAGCCGACGCCACTGCTTCGGCTCGTCGTACACCTTGAGCGCGAGCCGCAGCGCCCAGCGCAGGCCGTCGGCGGTGAAGTGCTCGAACACGAATCCGGTGCCCTCGCCGGTCGCGGGATCGAACTGGCGGACCGTATCGGCGAGGCCGCCGGTGGCGCGAACCACCGGCGCTGTGCCGTAGCGCATGCTGTACATCTGATTGAGCCCGCACGGCTCGTAGAGCGAGGGCATGAGGAAAAGGTCGGCGCCGGCCTCGATCCGGTGTGCCAGCTCGTCGCTGAAGCCGCGATAGAAGCAGGCGCGGCCTGGGTTCTGCGCCTGGATGCTCTGCATGAGCTGCTCGAGCCGGGGCTCGCCGCTGCCCAGCGCGACGAACCGCAGGTCCCTCTCCGCCATCAGTTCCGGCAGCGTGGGGTCGAGCAGCTCGATCCCCTTCTGCGCCGAGAGCCGCGAGACGATGCCCACCACTGGGACACCCTTGGTGTACTCGAGCCCCAGGCTGCGCAGCAGTGATTCCTTGTTCTTCTCCTTCCGCCACAGGCTCTTCTCCGAGTAGCGTGCGGAAAGATGACGATCGGTGCGCGGGTCCCACTCGCGCGTGTCCACCCCGTTGAGTATCCCGACCAGGTGGCCCGAGCGCTGTCGAAGGAGCCCGTCGAGGCCCATGCCCAGCCGCTCGCTCTGGATCTCGCGCGCGTAGGTCGGGCTTACGGTGGTGAGCGCGTCGGCGTAGGCGAGGCCGGTCTTGAGGAACCCGATTCTGCCCGCCAGGAGATCGGCCTGGTGCAGCAGGCGCGAGCCCTCGCCCAGCCCGAGCTCGGGGAGTGATGCGGCGTCGAAGGTTCCCTGATATCCCAGGTTGTGGATCGTGAGCACGCTGCGCGTGCGCTCGAACAGGCGATCCCATTGATAAAGGGTCTTGAGGTAGAGGGGGGCGAGCGCGGTCTGCCAATCGTGACAATGCAGGATGTCGGGCGCCCACTGGGTGCTCTGACAACACTCGATCGCGGCGCGTGTGAGTAGCAGGAATCGCAGGTGCTCGTCGGCGTCCTGGGTATAGATCCCGGGCCGGTCGTAGAGCGCGGGGCAGTCCACCAGACGCACCTCGAGGTCGGAGCCGGCGAGACGAGTGGTGAGGATCGAGAAACGGAACGTGCGGCGCCCGAGTTGGAGCGGGAGCGACTGTAGGATTGGATCGGGGGCCAGGCTCACGCCGGCCTCCCGTATCCGCTGATAGAGGGGCAGGTAGACGCGCACGTCGTGTCCCAGCTCGAGCAGCTCGCGCGGGAGGGCAGCCGAGACGTCGGCCAGCCCGCCGACCTTGGCCAGCGGAGCGAGCTCGGAGGTGACAAAGCAGATGCGCATGGGATTCGAGCGGGGTGGGAGGGGATCGGGCCAGGGGGCCTGGGAAGATTCGGGGGAAGGTAGCATAGCGGTGCCGTTTGCCCTCCCCCGGAGGAGCGCGCCGGTCGCCCGTGGCCGGGTTGTCGCCGCCGGTTCCGCTCCGTCCACGCCGTTGGCGTGTGCCGCGATGGCCCCCCGTACTTAAGCCGCTTGCGTGCGCGAGCAACCCTCCGTGGCGAGCGCTGCCATCACGGGATAGGAGGAGGCGGCAGGCCACGGCACCGATCGTGATGCGCTCGTCCGGTCGTGGAGCGCCCGGCGCCCCGGCGAGCCCCCGTCCCAGGTTGCGCCCCCGCGCCGCGGCGTGCGCCCGCCGCTCGCTCGCCGGCGCCGTTGCCTCCCGCCGCGGTGCCCTGCGGCGCGATGCCCTACACGCCCCGGCGCCCGCAAGCCTCGCCGGTGGCGTTCCGCTGCCAGGGCGGGGGTTCTGCCCCTCGTGCCAGGCGCGGCGGCTCTCGGAGTGGAGCCTGTGGCTGGATGATTGGCGACAACTGTATTTCCCGGCGTGTTGCCTCAGTCGGCCACCGACCTCGCCCCACTGGCTCCGGTCTGGCCACGGTTCAGATTGGCTAATGCCGCTCATCCGTTGCCTGTGCATCCCGAGAGCCCCGTCGTCACGCCTCCCCCCGCGGGCGACCGGGGCGGTGAGGCTGCGCTCAGGAACCGCCGAAGCGTTCGATTGAGTGACGGCTTGCGTCGCGTGATGGGGCGAGGCTCGGGTGCCGCCGACCTCAGCGCAGCGCGGCCATGGTCCGGTCGTCCGGCGAGCAATCGCGCAGCGCTCTTGCAGGTCCTAAGGCGGCGATATGCTTGTAGTGGTGATGCAGGCCGCCGACCTCGGCAACTTCGGCCACGCGACCCTGTGCCGCCGACTGGACCTCACGCTTGGGGGCAGTCCATCGCGAGGGACTGATGGATCCGCCAGCGGTGGTAGTAGTCGAAGTAGTCTGCCAGCAGCCGTTTCAGATGCCGCTCGCTGACCACGATCACGTGGTCGAGGCATTCGCGGCGGATTGTCCCGATCAGTCTCTCGACGTACGGACTCTGCCAGGGGCTTTGGGGAGCGGTGAGCACCTCTTGGAAGCCCATGTTGCCGACGCGCTTCCGGAACTTGGTCCCGTAGATGCTGTCTCGATTCCGCAGCAGGTACCGGGGCGGGTCCACCCACGGGAATGCCTCGACGATTTGCTGCCCGGTCCATTCGGCGGTCGGTTGGGCAGTGACATTAGAAGTGAAGGACGCGCCGACGATCGTGGGCCAGGACGAGGAAGACGAACAGGACTTGGTTCTGCACCGTGGGCACGGCGAAGAAATCGGTCGAGACGATCGGATTCCCTGATCCCGTCAGCTTCGTCCAGTACTCGCGGAACCTCTTCCTCTGCCACGCGATCACCGTCGCAGGCTGAACGATCACCAGTGCGTCGCGCCAGTCGAGCCAGGCTCGCGAGAGCCAGACCCAGAAGATGCGATCCGCCGGCCTGAGCCGCGGCCGGAGGCGGCGGCGAACAGAAGCGGTGGCATCGGCAAATCCGTCTCCCTGGGTGCAGGTCGGCTGCGGATGCGCAAACGAGAGACCCGGAGCCCTTACAGAGGTAGGCCCAGTTCTCGAGGCCCGTGGCAGATGAGGTTTTCGGGAGGCACAGGCCGCGTTTGCCGCCCCCCGGCGGAGCCGATAGATTCCTGCGCCCATGCCCACCGTCGTCTTCGTCGCGCCGTACTTCATCGAGACGACCATGCGCTTCGTCGCCGCCGTCGCGCGGCTGCCCGGCGTGCGGTTCGGGCTGGTGAGCCACGAGCCGGAGGAGAAGCTCCCACCCGAGCTGCGCGATCACGTCGCGGCGCACGTCAGGGTCGGGGACAGTCTCGATCCCCGCGAGCTGGCCGGAGCGATCCAGTCTCTCGCCGGACGCCTCGGGCCCATCGAGCGGCTGATCGGCACGCTCGAGGAATTGCAAATCTCGCTCGCCGAGGTGCGTGCCCATTTCAAGATTTCCGGACTCGGCGTCGAGCCGGCCCACAACTTCCGCGACAAGTCCCGTATGAAGGACGTCCTGCGCGCGGCGGGCGTCCCGTGCGCGCGGCACCAGCTGTGCGGCGAGGCTCAAGCGTGCAGGGCGTTCGCGGCGGAGATCGGGTTTCCGTTGGTGGTGAAGCCCCCGGCCGGCGCGGGGGCTCGCAACACCTTCCGTGTCGAGGACGCCGGGCAGCTCGAGGAGTGGCTGACGGTGTCCCCTCCGCGCCCCGAGCGGGCGGCGCTGCTGGAGGAGTTCATCACCGGGCACGAGCACTCGTTCGACAGCATCACCGTCGGCGGTCGGACGATCTGGAGTTCGATCAGCCGCTACGACCCGACGCCGCTCGAGGTGTTGCGAAATCCGTGGATCCAGTGGTGCGTGGTGCTGCCGCGCGATGTCTCCGGCTCCGAGTACCACGCGATCCACGAGATGGGGCCGCGCGCGCTCACCGCGCTCGGGATGGGGAGCGGCATGACCCACATGGAGTGGTTCCGGCGGCACGACGGGAGCATCGCGATCTCCGAGGTCGCCGCACGCCCGCCCGGCGCCCAGTTCACCACCTTAATCTCCTACGCGCACGACCTCGACCTCTATCGCGCCTGGGCGCGGGTCGTGGTCTACGACGAGTTCGAGCCTGCTCCACGCCGGTACGCGGTGGGGGCCGCCTACCTGCGCGGCCAGGGCACGGGACGGGTGCGCGCGGTGCACGGACTGCAGGACGCTCAGGACGTGGCGCCACTGGTGGTCGAGTCGCGGCTCCCGCGGCTCGGCCAGCCGCACGGGGACGGGTACGAAGGGGACGGCTACGTCATCGTCCGCCATCCCGATACCGAGGTCGTGGAGCGGGCATTGTCCCGTATTGTGAACGTCATCCGTGTGGAGCTGGCATAGCGTTGCGGTTGCATTCCCGCGCGGAACCGCCGCGCGCACGAAGGAGGTGTCGGTGAATGTCCTCATGCTGTCGCCCGGGTATCCGCCCGAGATGCCCCAGTTTGCGCGCGGCCTGCGGGCGGTGGGGGCCCAGGTGATCGGAATGGGTGATACGCCGGTCTCGGGGCTGCCGGCCGCCGCGCGCGAGGCGCTGGCGGACTACCATCAGATAAGCAGCTTCGCCGACGAGGATGCGGTGGTCGCCGACGCGTTAGCGATCGCAGGCCGCGTGCGCATCGAGCGGGTCGCGTGCCTGTGGGAGCCGCTCATGGTGATGGCGGCGCGCATCCGCGAGCGGCTTGGGCTCCCGGGGATGACGGTCGAGGAGACGGTGCCGTTTCGCGACAAGGAGACCATGAAGCAGGTGCTCGACCGCGCCGGCATTCGCACCCCGCGCCACGCGCGGGCGGACCGGGCCCAGGAGGTGCTGGAGGCCGCCGAGCGCATCGGGTACCCGCTCATCGTCAAACCCATCGCTGGAGCAGGCTCCGCGGACACGCACCGGGTGGACGATCGCGCCGGGCTGGACGCCGTGCTGCGCCAGGTGCGCCACGTGCGCGAGGTGAGCGTCGAGGAGTTCATCGAAGGCGAGGAGTTCACCTTCGACACGGTGTGCGCGAATGGCGAGATCGTGTTCTACAACATCTGCAGTTACCGGCCGCGTCCCCTGATCGCGCGCCAGCTCGAGTGGATCAGCCCCCAGACCGTGGCGCTGCGCGATCCCGACGTTCCCTATCTCGCCGCCGGACGCGCGCTCGGGGAGGCGGTGCTCAAGGCGATGAACTTCCGCACCGGGTTCACACACATGGAGTGGCACCTCAAGGCCGATGGCGAGGCGGTGTTCGGCGAGATCGCCGCGCGCCCGCCCGGCGCGTTCACCGTGGACATCATGAACTACGCCTCGGACATTGACCTGTTTCGCGGCTGGGCCGAGGCCGAGCTGTACGGGCGGTTCACGCAGCCGATCGAGCGCCGCTACAACTGCGCCTCGATCTTCAAGCGCGCGCAGGGACGGGGCCGCATCCAGCGCATCGAGGGGCTGGGCGAAGTGATGGCCGAGTTCGGGCAACACGTGGTGAACGTGGACCTGCTGCCGATCGGCGCCCAGCGGCGGGACTGGCTGCAGACGTTGATCTCGGACGGGATGCTGGTGGTGCGGCATCGGGATCTCGCCGCCACGATCCACATGGCGGACCGGATCGGCACGGACCTGCGTCTTTTCGCCGGATGAAGAAGGCGGCACGGCGCGCCTCCAAGGCGGGCGCGAAGGCAAAACCGAAGAAGCGCCCGGCAACGCCGGGGTCGCCGGGAAAGCCATCGGCGGCCGCAAAGCCCCGCCGGGCCTCGAGCACGCGGTCGGCGCCGGCCGCGAAGCGATCGGCCGGTCCGAAACCCGGTCCATCCCCCCGAGTCCGACGAACGCCGGCGCCCGCGTCCGCAGCGGTGCCCGCACCCGTAGCGGCACTGGCGGCCCGGTCCGTTCCCGTCAATCCGGGGCTCTCCGCCGCGATGGACCTGCTCGTGCGCGGCGAGTGCGCCACGCCATTCGACGTGCTGGGGCCGCACCCCGTCGGCGACGGGATGATCGTCGTGCGCACGTTGCAGCCCGATGCGCGCACGGTCGAGGTTGAGATTGGGGGCACGCGGATGCCGATGACGCGGATCCGCGACGAAGGACTCTTCGAAGCTGTGATTCCTTCAGCCGAACCGGGCGCCTCCTATCGTCTCCACATCCACCCGGCGGAGGGTCCCGACGTTGTCCGCGACGATCCGTATCGTTTTGATCCGTGGCTCTCGGAGTTCGACCTCCATCTTTTCGGGGAAGGCACGCACGAGCGTCTCTACGAGAAGATGGGCGCACAGACGACGGTCCACGCCGGCGTCGCCGGGGTCAACTTCGCGGTGTGGGCGCCGAACGCCGTCCGAGTCAGCCTGATCGGCGATCTGAATCGCTGGGATCCGCGCGCCCACCCGATGCGGCGCCGTGGCCGGACCGGCGTGTGGGAGCTGTTCGTGCCCGGGCTCGGCGCGGGCGCGATCTACAAGTTCGACATTCTCACCCGCCTCGACGGGCGGTCGGCGGTCAAGGCCGATCCCTACGGCTCACTCATGGAGCTAAGGCCCAACACCGCTTCGGTCGTGTACGACCTCGGCCACTACGCGTGGAACGACGCGGAGTGGATGGCAGCGCGCTCCGACCGCCAGCGCCCGGACCGGCCGCTCGCGATCTACGAGGTCCATCCGGGCTCGTGGAAGCGGCGCGGCGGCGGGGGGCCGGACTGGCTCTCGTGGCGCGAGCTGGCCGATGATCTGGTGCCCTATGTGAAGCGTATGGGGTTCACCCACATCGAGCTGCTGCCGATTACCGAGCATCCCTTCGACGGCTCGTGGGGCTATCAGACGGCCGGCTACTTCGCGCCCACGTCGCGTTTCGGGACGCCGGACGACTTTCGTCATTTCGTGGATGCTGCACACCAGACCGGGATCGGCGTGATCCTGGACTGGGTGCCAGCGCACTTCCCGAAGGACGCGCACGGCCTCGGGTTCTTCGACGGCACGCATCTCTACGAGCACGCCGATCCGCGCCGGGGCGAGCATCGGGAGTGGGGCACCTTGATCTTCAATCTCTCCCGGCCCCAGGTGAGCGGGCTCCTGCTGGCGAGCGCGCTCCACTGGCTCGACCGCTTCCACGTGGACGGGCTCCGGGTGGACGCGGTGGCGTCCATGCTCTACCTCGACTACTCGCGCAAGCCGGGCGAATGGGTGCCCAATCCGCAGGGCGGGCGCGAAAACGTGGAAGCGATCGAGTTCCTGAGGCGCTTCAACACGCTCGTCCACGGCCGCTTCCCCGGCGTGCTCACCTCCGCCGAGGAATCCACCTCGTGGCCGCGTGTGACCGCTCCCGTGGACGAGGGCGGGCTCGGCTTCGACCTCAAGTGGAACATGGGCTGGATGAACGACACGTTGAGCTACATGGCGACCGATCCCATCGGGCGCTCGCATCACCATGGCAAGCTCGCGTTCTCGCTCCACTACGCCTGGCGCGAGCGATACCTGCTGCCGCTCTCACACGACGAGGTGGTCCACGGCAAGCGCTCACTGCTGTTCAAGATGCCGGGCGATGCGTGGAAGAAGCTCGCCAACCTGCGCGCTCTGTTCGCGTGGATGTACGCCCACCCCGGGAAGAAGCTGCTGTTCATGGGCGGCGAGATCGGTCAGATAGGCGAGTGGAATTTCGAGCGCCAGGTGACCTGGCCGCTGCTGGAGGATCCCCTCCACGCCGGATTGCAAGCCTACGTGGCGGAGCTGAATCGGCTCTACGCGGCTGCGGCCGCGCTGCACGAGGTGGACGACCACTGGGACGGCTTCCAGTGGATTGATCACAAGGACGCCGCGCACAGCGTGATCTCGTTCGTGCGGCGGGCTCGTGATCCGGAGGATCGCGTCGTGATCGTCGCCAACTTCACCCCGGTGCCGCGTGAGGGCTATCGCCTGCGGGTGCCGGGTGCCGGGCGCTGGTTGGAGCTGCTGAACAGCGACGATGCCCGCTGGGGCGGGAGCGGCGTCGGCCAGCCGGACGGGGTGGAGGCGGAGCCGGTCGTGGAGGAGGCCAGGGATGGTCTCACGCACGAGGTGACGCTGCGGCTCCCGCCGCTCGGGGTGGTGTGGCTCAGACCTTCCGCCGGTTGACAACCGTTACCCTCCGTGGTAACGGTTGTCAATGGGTAAGGTTCGCCGAGGTGGGTTCCTCTTCATTACCTGGAAGGGGGATCATGCACCGCGGCACGTGCACGTGTACCGCGATGACCGTTTGGTCGTGAGATGACATCTGGAAAGAGGTGTGCCAATGACGGGAGCGGCCACCCGCCGCGTCCGTGAGCTCATACACGAATTGGAAGTCGAGGGACTGCTGTGAAGATTCTGAGCGTCGTCCACAACAACCGAAAGAAGGGCTTCCAAGTCCGCACGTCCCGGGCCGGTTATTGGTTCCCATACGCCAGGCTCGATGTGCGACCCACGAGTCAGGATCCGGTGGTCAGCGTCTGCGCCGACAAGGAGCTTGGGCGGGAGGGATTCACGTACGCGCTCCAGTCCGGCAAGGGGGGGACGGTCCATATCGACCACGTGCTCGATTACAACAAGGATCCTCGCTACCTTCGTGACCTCCTCGTCCATAAGCTGAGCCTGGAGGCGCAGGAACGGATCAAGAAGAGCCCGCTGACCCGCCGCGAGATCATCCGGCGGCTGGGGACTTCACCGGCACAGCTCTACCGCCTGCTCGACCAGACCAACTATCGCAAGTCGATAGATCAGGTGCTCTCGCTCCTGCACGTGCTCGAATGCGAGGTCGACCTGGTTGTCCGGGCCAAGAGCGCGTGAGCTGTTGATCCTGTCGCACCTGATCCCGCGGGGGGCGTCGTTGCCGGTCCCAACCTCAGCCGAGAATTGGCCGGTTGAGCTCCGTGCGCCAGGTCGCGGGGTCGGGGCTCGACTCGGGGTCCGCGACATGGCATTCCCAGAGGTCCCGCCCGGGCGTGTGTCCATGGGCCGCGATCCAGTCGTCCAGCTCGCCCCAGGCGGCGCGAATTTCCCCGTAGCCACCGTGGAAGCCCGTCCGCGCCACCTTTGAAGCGGTCGACCGACCGGGCGTCATGTGCCCCGCGGCGGTGACCGGCGTCGGGTCGGGCACGCTGATCTCGAAGTCGAAGGTGGCGGGGTCCCTCCGCAGGTGGTGCGTGAAACACGGCCTCGCAGGGGCGATGCCCTGGGCGGCGAGGGTGGCCATCAGCTCGCGGATGCCTGGGCCCATGACGGTCCGCATCTCTTCCCGCGGGATCGTGAGGTGGATTACGGCGGTCAGCTGGACGGCGGTTTGGGTGATCTGCGGCGTGTCGATCATGAGGAGGTCACTCCGGTAGGAAGGTATCGTTCACTTCCGCGAACGGGACCGCGCGGGCGAGACCCGTAAAGCTCCCATGCTCCGCGATCTCCCTGGCGGCCTCGAGGAAACCGGTCAAGGCCACGCGCGCCAGCGCGCCACCAACGCTGATCCGCCGCACGCCGAGGTCGGCAAGCTCCGCCACGGTGGTGAAGTCGCTGCCGACGAGGACGTTCACCGGTTTGGGGGCGACCGCCTTCACCACCGACGTGATGTCGGCCCGGGTGCGGATGCCCGGCGCGTAGAGACAATCGGCGCCGGCATCGGCATAGGCGGTGAGTCGGCGGATCGTCTCGGCGAGATCCGGTCGGCCGACGATGAACCCTTCGGATCGGCCGGTGAGGAGGATGCCGGTCTCGCTGTTATCAATCGCCCGCCGGGCGGCCCGGATCCGTTCGACCGCGAGGGTGAACTCGAAGAGCGGATTCGAGACATCGCCGGTGGAATCCTCGATCGAGAGTCCCGCGATCCCGGTTGCTGTCGCGGCGGTAACGTTGGCGCCGAGCGCGGCGGGCGCGGTCGCGAAGCCGCCTTCGAAGTCTGCGTTGACCGGCAGCTCTACGCCAATGGCGATCGCGCGGAGGTGACCCAGCGCCTGCTCCAACGACACGCCGTTGTCGCGCCGGCCCAGGGACCACGCGAACCCGCAACTGGTCGTGGCGAGCGCCGGAAAGCCGAGCTGGACGAGCAGGCGGGCGCTGCCGAGGTCCCACGGGTTGGGAATCACGAAGCAACCCGTCTGGTGGAGCTCGCGAAACGCTCGAAAGCGATCGGCGCCGGCAGCCCAGCCCGTCATGATCGCAGCACTCGGAGATAAGCCCGCCACGGTCCGGCCGCCTCGGAGTAACGCTTCCCCATCACGCGCGCGATCTGCATCAAATGGTCGAGATCGTGCGCCACCCAGGTGGAGAGGAGTTGGACCAGGGTGACGCTGCCGAACTCCGGGTGCTCGCCTGTGAGTGCCAACTGCGCAGGCGTGAGCACCCATCCGCGCAGCGTTGCGATGTTCTCCGCCCGCAGCGCGGCAAACCGGTCGAGCCGGTCGCCGAGTGCCGTGCCGGCAGCCCGCCGGAGATGCCGGTAGCGATCGAACGGCGTGAACCGGCGCTCGGCCCCCTGCGCCAGGATGATCCGCGCGCGTGGGATCCAGTCGGTCTCCTCCCCGTCGATGAGGTGGCCGACGATGTCGAATGCGCTCCACGTGTCGTGGCCCTCGTCGGCGCGAACCCAGGGCTCGGGAAGGTCCGCCAGCCAGGCGCGCAGCACGGCAGGCGTGCGCTCGAGGACGGCGATGCCCTCGGCGAGGTCGAAGGGGCTGGTCGTCACGTCGGCCCCCACACCCGATGCCGTCCCCCAGGCACGGCGACGGATCGGAGCTTCGTCCCCGCGCCCGTCACCACTTCACCCGCTCCACGTGACATAGTACCGACTCGAGATCGTTGAACACCACCGCCTTCGGCGCACGCTCCATGAGCGGTAGCTCGAACTCCGACCTCGCCCCCTGGATCGGCACCCGTACCCGCGCGACTTTACCGTCGCCGAAGTCGATCAAGATCGGCACTGGCATGCGGAAGCCCTCAGGGACGCCGCGCTGCTCCACCCGGCAGGTGACCTTGTACCTACCATCGGAAGCGCGATCGGTGCGCGAGGCGAAGCGGTAGGTGGGCAGGTCGGTGCCGTGGACCCACTGGTCGAAGAACCAGCCCAGGTCCTCGCCCGCGTAGCGCTGCGCCACCTGGCGAAACTCCTCGGTGGTGGCGGTCCGGCCTTCGTGCCGGGCGTAGAAGTCGCGCATCAGGCCGGCAAAGCGCTCGTCGTCCCCGGTCTCCAGGTCGAGCAGCATGTTGCGCAGCATGTGGAGCACCCACGCGCCCTTCTTGTACACGATCAGCGCGTGGGCCCCGGGCACTTCGACGCTCGCGGTGCGGTAGCCCATGCTGATGGGGCCGGGCGGGGGCGAATCGGAGGGTCGAAAGGTCAGGTCCTCGAAGATCTGTTCGCGCCAGGCCTCCAGCACCGCCAGGCAGCTCTTCCGGTTGCCGATCTCCTCCTGCAGATACCAGAGACCGGCGAAGTCCGCGAACCCCTCGCTCAGCCAGTGGTCGTGATAGGTCCGGTAGTCGACGCCGTGCCCCCACCACTGGTGCGCCACCTCGTGCGCGCGGAAGACCGCGTCCTCGGCCGCCGCCACGGACCGCCCCCAGAATGGGATCCAGGTGATCTGGACGAGACCCGGAAAGGCCTCGCCCTTGGTGTCGGGGAGCTCGGCGATGACGATGCGGGAGACCGGCGGTGGGCCCAGCTTCCGGCTGAAGAACGCGACCGCGCGCGCCGCGTCGGCTGCGACCTTGCGGTCCATCCGCGCTCCGCTGATCACGTGGACGTCGCCGAACGAGAGCCGGATGGGTTCGGGCTTGCCACGGAACATGAGCGCGGTGACCGGCGGGGCGTCGGGCAGCCCGAACGGCTCCTCGTCGAAGAGTCCCAGCACGAAGGAGGCGTTGTGGATGGGTCGTTCGGAGCGCCAGCGCGACGTGGTGACCCCGCCGAGCGTCTCGGAAGAGATCCGCTCCCCGACGCTGACCAGGTGATACTGCGATGGCGTATGGAAGGTGAGGTCGAACGGGGCTCGGCGGCGGTCATCGGGCTCCGGGTACCATCCGGTGGACGAGCCCATCAGCATCCAATCCCCGACACGCTCGATCAGCGGCCCGTGATAGTGCACGCGAAGCGTGCGTGTCTCGCCCCGGGCGAGCGGCGGATCGCAGCGCACCCAGAGCCGGTCGCTCTCGTGGCCCCGGAAGAACCCCGCCTGCGGACCGCCCACCCACTCGACCGAATCCACCATCAGCCGGTCGTAGAGCGTAAACGTCGCCCAGCGCTGGGGTGAGGGATCGAGCGCTTCGCACTCCATGTCGGCGACCGCCGCGAAGTCCATGTTGCCGGCGATCCGGCATTCGATCCGATGACGCTTGACCGCCAGCACCGGGCGCGTGTCGCCGTCCGGTGCCGGCTCCGCCGCGCCGGTACGGGGGAACCTCGTCACGTCGTCTCGGCGCCACACCCGCCGAATCCCGATGTGGCGGCGTTTCGGCTCGCGCCAGAGTGTCACTGCCTCGGCGCGCTGCGGGTCGACCTCGAAGAACAGCCGCTCGGCGCCCGCGCTCTCGACCAGGCTGAACAGGTAGCCGTTCGCGAGGCCTTCGAGGAAGGGCTTGGCCAGCGAGGCATCGATCCCGCTGGTCCTCCTCTCGCTCACGTACCGGAGACACTCGCCGAGCACGGTGGTCGCGACCTTCGAGCCGGGGCCGGGGCGAAACGTGAGGGTCCGCTCGAGCTCCGCGATGGTGGAGTCGGCGGCGACCAGCACCAGCGCGCTGAACGCCCGTTCCAACGTCGGCGTGCCGTAGGCGCGCCGTACCTGCTCGCGTTCGCCCGGTGTCGGTGGCGTGAGCGAGAACGAGCCCCGGCCCACGAACATCGCGGCACAGACGCGCCCGCCCACTGGCGTGCCCAGCCACAAGTCCCCCTCCTCGAGCGTGAACCGACCGGCGTCGCGCTGGAGGGTGAGGCGCGTGACGCGCGCAACGCGCGTGGAGTCCGGACGCTGGGCGAGGAAGGCGGCGAGAAACGTATCGAAGTCGGTGGCCGGGGCGGCGACCGAGTCGGCGGGCATCGCCGCGGGGGATGGGAGGTCCGAATGGGCCCCCGCGTCCCGGACGGGTGCGGCGACCGCGTCGCCCAATTGGGCCTCGCCCGGGGCCGCGGTAAGGGCCAGCATCGCGAGCAGCGCGACGCGGGGAAAGCGATGGCGTGTAGGCCGCGGTGTCACGGTCGGGATTGTAGCAGTCGGGGCGCCCGATCGGGGCGCCCCGACTTCACACGATGAAGGCCGTGGCTACGCCATCTCGCTCAGCTTGATGACGGAGAAATACGCCCCCTGGGGATCCTGAAGCGTCGCGAACCGTCCGATGTTCGGGATGTCGGTCGGCGGTACGACCGTCTTGCCGCCGAGCGTGCCGGCCCTGGCGACGGTTCCATCGCAATCGGGCACCGCGAAGTAGATCATCCAGTTCGATGGGATGGGGCCCATCTCCTTTGTGATCTGCATCATGCCGCCGGCCTGCGCTTCGCCGTTCTTGTAGATCGTGTAGGTCATCGGCCCCATCGGCATGGCCTCGGCCTTCCAGCCGAACAGCCCCGTGTAGAAGGACTGCGCCTTGCTCGCATCGCTGGTCATGAGCTCGGTCCAGCACAGAGCGCCCACTTCGTTCAGCACACCGGCGCCGGGATGCTTCTTCGGCTCCCAGAGACAGAACGTGGCCCCGGTCGGGTCCTGGATGATCGCCATCCGGCCGTGCTCCATGACATCGAACGGCTCGGCGAGAAGCGTGCCACCGAGCGTCTTCGCCTTCGCGGCCGACTTGTCCGCGCTCTCCACCGCGACGTAGGAGTTCCAATGGGGCGGGATGCCGTGGCTGCGCTCCTCCGGCTGCATGTTGTAGAGCGCGCCCAGGTCGCGTCCCTGGAGCGACAGCCTGGTGTAGAACTCGCCGCCCCCGATGTCGTTGTCGGTGATCTCCCAGCCGAACAGTTTCGTGTAGAAGGCCTTCGCGCCGGGCTGATCGATCGTCGCCAGCTCGGGCCAGCAGAACGTGCCGGGGGCGTGCTGTGTGGTGGTCGCCATCTCTCCTCCTGCATTGGGCCCGCGTCCCTGGGGCGGATGATGCGGGGCACCCGGGCCTCGCCGGTGTCGGAGCTACATCTGCTATCGCTTCCTCGCCATTGCCCCGCGGGGCCGCGCGTCGTACTTGTGGAACAACCGCGTGTGGCGGGTCTCCATCGAGATCGGCCGGCCGTTGATATAGACCTGCTCGACCCGACTCGTGATCTCGAGCGGGTCGCCGTCGGTGACGATGAGATCGGCGAGCTTCCCCGGCTCGATCGAGCCGAGCCGGTCGCCGACGCCGAGGATCTGCGCCGGGTAGAGCGTGATACTCTTGAGCGCCTCGTCGCGTGGGAGACCATAGGCCGCCGCCATCGCCGCGTGATGTCCCAGGTTGCGGGCGTTGGTCGAGCCGCCGCCGTCGGAGATGCAGTAGCGCACTCCGGCGGCCTGCAGCTTCGCGGCCAGCGACATGCCGGTGTCGTACGGCTCGTAGCCGCGGTTCGGGAGCGAGAGCGGGGCGCCGGTGATCACCGCGATGTCGCGCGCCTTGAGCTCGTCTGCGATCCGCCATACGTCGTCGCCTCCGACCAGCACCACGTTCACGAGCCTCTGCTCGTCCACGAAGCGCAGCACGGACCGGATCTGGTTCAGCGCGTCCGCGTGGAACATGACCGGGATCTCGCCGCGCAGCGCGCGGCCCATCGCGTCCCACTTCACGTCGCGATCGTGACGGGGCACGCCCGCCTTCCCCTCCGCGTCGCGCGCCTTCCAGTAGGCGCGCGCGTCGTCGAACGCGTCGCGGATCGCCTGCACCGCCTCCTCGCGCGCCTTGCGCTGATCCTCCTCGCTGCGGATCTCCCACCAGGCGCGGTTGATGGACAGGCTCGGCCAGTTGACGTGGAGTCCCACCGGCTTGGCGACCGTCATGTCCTCCTGGGTCCATCCGTCAAGGTGGATGAGCGCCGAGGTGCCACTGATCGCGCCGCCGCGGGGGACGGAGAGCGCGCTGGTGATGCCGCTGACCCGGGTCACTGGCAGCAGGTCGCTCTCGGGGTTGATCTGCACCTCGGCGCGAATGTTCGGATTGACGTTGCCGGTCTCGCTCTGGTCGTTGGTGCCCAGCACGCTGTTCACCTCGATCAGCCCGAGCACCGTGTAGGCCGAGATGAGGCCGGGATAGATGTGCTTGCCTGCGCAGGACACGACCTTCGCGCCGGCGGGCGGCGTGATCCCGGCGCCGACCGCGGTGATCTTCCCGTCGGTGACCACGACCGTGGCGCCGACGATGGACGGGCCGCTCACGGGGTGCACCGTCGCGTCGGTGAACGCCGTGGTCTCGGCGCGGAGGATGGCGGCGTGCAGGGTCGTCGCGGCGAAGAGCGTGAGAGCGAAGACGGCCGCCCGGCGAAGGATCGAACGGGCGCTCATCGCTGCACCTCCCCGTTTAGAAGCGCCTTGCGCTGGGTCTCGCTCATGAACGGCATCGCCGGATGGCCATCGAGCCCGCAATCGGTGCCGCTCATGTCGGTCTCCTCGAGGTAGCGGGGCGGCCACGCGCGGCGTCCGCCCGGAGGCCCGGCGCTCGGCCCCTCCTTCTTCTGCGCCTTGACCCGCGCGACCAGGGCGTCCCGATCCTTCGCTAGCGCCGCGCGCCCGGCCAGA
This sequence comes from uncultured Binatia bacterium (SeqCode), assembly GCA_964618895.1. Taxonomy (GTDB): domain Bacteria; phylum Desulfobacterota; class Binatia; order DP-6; family DP-6; genus CAZUDO01. Next base: position 18,350 of record CAZUDO010000104.1, on the reverse strand, counting down.
TCCTCGGCGCGGTCGAAGTACTTGCGGCCCTCGATCCAGGTCTGCTCGCAGGCCGAGTAGGGTGAGAGAGGGCTGCCGTTCCAGATCGAGAAGTCGGCGTCCTTACCCACCACCAATGAGCCCACGCGGTCGTCGATCTGGAGCGACCGCGCTGGGTTCAGGGTGACGAACTTGATCGCCTCCTCCGGCGGCACGCCGCCATACTTGACCGCCTTGGCTGCCTCGGTGTTCAGCCGGCGGGCCAACTCCGAGTCGTCCGAGTTGAAGCCGGTGTTCACGCCCCGGTCCCACATGATGTAACCGCTGTACGGGATGGCGTCGATCACCTCGAACTTGTAGCCCCACCAGTCGCTGAAGCCGATCGCCGAGGCCCCGTGCGCGGCCATCTCGTCGGCCACCTTGTAGCCCTCGAGGATGTGGGTGAACGTGTTGACCTTGAACCCGAAGTCTTCGCACAGCCGCATGAGCATCAGGATCTCGTCCTGCCGGTAGGAGTGGCAATGGATGAGCATCCGGCCGTCGATCATCTGCGCCAACGCCTCGGTCTGGATGTCCCGGCGCGGCGGCAGGCCCAGTTTCTTGGCGTTCCACTCCGCCCACTCGGCCTTGTAGTCGCGCGCGCGGGTGAACGCGTCGCGGATCACCTGCTCGACACCCGCACGGCTCTGCGGATAGCGCGGCGGGTCGGCGCGCTGGGCGCCGAAGTTGGACTGCTTGGGGTTCTCGCCGAGCGCGAACTTCACGGTAGGGGCGACGCTCGGCATCAGCAGACGGTCGGGCGGCTCGCCCCACTTGTTCTTGATCACGGCGCACTGCCCGCCGATCGCGTTACACGAGCCGTGCAGCATGTGCATGACGGTCGTGCCTCCCGCAAGTTGTCGATAGATGTTGATGCTCTCTGAATTGATGATGTCCTGCAAACGCACTTCGCACGTCACGCTATTCGTGCACTCGTTGATATTACCGAGCCCAGCCGAGTGGCTATGCTCGTCGATGATGCCGGGGGCCACGTGCTTGCCCGAACCGTCGATCACCACGGCCCCGGCGGGCGCCGTCAGGCCCTTCCCTACCGCCGCGATCTTGCCCGCGCGCACCAGCAGATCCGCGTGCTCGAGCGTGCCCTCTGGGCCTGCGCTCCAGATCGTGGCGTTGCGCACCAGCACCGCCGCCGGCGCCGCAGGCGCCGACATCCGCCACGCTTCGGTGTTCCCCATCACCACCGGCGTGACGACCGGTTCGTCCTTCTTCTTGACTTGGCCGCTCGCACCCTTGTCGGCATCCGGTTGCTTCACGCCCACCACCTTGTGCGAGCCCGCGCCCACGGAGAGCGTGCCGCGGAGCACGTCGTGCCTCGCGGTCAGGTCGAAGGTCTCGGCGGGCTCGCTCCCCCGCTGGACGGTGAACGCGATCCGCGCGCCGTGGTAGCGCACGCCGCTCGCTTTGAGGGTGTCCGAGCCCACCACCAGCCGCACGGTCGTGTCCTTGTCCGCCTCGACCATCAGCGTGTGGCGCGCCCGATCCCATGCGAGGTCCCAGTTTCCCTTGGTACTTGATCCGGAAGTGCCTGAGACGTCGTAGCGGGCGCCGTCCACCCACACCTCGGCCACTTTGCCCTGCTCGGAGAACAACTCGCCCCGTGTCACGGTGAGGTTCGCCATCCGGCCCGGCGCGATGGTGCCGAGCCGGTCGGAGAGCCCGACCAGCCGCGCCGGCACCGTGGTCACCGCCGCCAACGCCTGGTCGCGGGTGAGCCCGCGCTCGATCGCCTTGCCCACGTTGGCGCGGAAGCTCTTCACGTCCTTGAGACCGTTCGCGGTGAGCGCGAATGCGACGCTGTTCTTCACCAGCGTCGCCGGGTTCTCCGGCGCCTGATTCCAGTGGCGCAGCTCCTCGGTCGAGACGTCGACCGCGGCATCGGCATCCGAGAGATCCGGCGCCTCCGGGAACCCGACCGGCACGATCAGCGGCACCCCGGCTGCGGCGATCTCCCGCACCCGTTTGTACTCGTCGCCCGCGGCCACGACCTGCGCCGTGACACCCGCCTCGCGGGCGAGAGCCGCCGCGCGCAGCACCTCGAGCATCTCGTCGGCCACGAACAACGCCGGCTGGCGGCCCGCGATGACCGGCTCCAGCGCGGCCCACGAGAGATTGACCTGGGGCCGCTCTTTTCCCTGCGGGGCGCGCTGGTAGACGGCGAGCGCGTCCCGGTACCACTTCGCGTCCATGAACGCCTGGCGGATCACCGCGATCGCACCCATGAGGGAACCCGGGTAGCCTTCGCGAGAAGCTTCGAGTGCCACCACCTGCGCCGCGTCGGCCTTGACGATGACGTCGTTCGGTTCACCGCTCCGCAACCCGACCACCGCGCTCTGCCCGCGCACGATGCCGGTGCGCGGCGCCACCTGGACGGTGGTGAAGCCCGCCGCGCGCAGCCCTTCGGCCTGATCCTTCGAGAGCGGCTGCGTCTCGCTGATGCGGGTCTCGGCGCGCACCGACGACACCGCGTGCGCGGCGCCGCGCGAGGGGACGGCCGACGGGGCACGCGGCCGGCCGACCGGCGGACCCGACGGCTGCGCCTGCCCCGGCGCCTCGGCCGGAATCACGTATGCGTCGATGAGGCCGGGATACACGGTGAGGCTGTCACCCTCCCAGACGCGCGCGTCGGCGGGAACCGTGATCCCCGCGCCGACCGCGGTGATGACGCCGTCGCGCATGACCACGGTGCCGTTCTCGATCACCTGGCCGGGCGCCGTGACGATGCGCGCGCCGACGATGGCGTGGACGCGCGGGGTCGCCGCCGGCGAAGGCTGTGGGAGGACGGCGAGGGCGAGGGATGCGGCGAGCGCGCCGAGGAAGGGGCGAGCGTGGGGCTGGGACATCGCGTGGCTCCTGGCTGTGAGAGGAGGCGCCGACTGCGGGCGGAGGGGGTGAACCCTAGGCGGGCCGCCCGACGGGAATCAAGGGCGGAACGACGAGCGCCGTGTCGCCCCGGTCGAGTGCGGAGGGGCCTCGGGCGGATCCTGACGGGGATGGAAACCTACTACCGGCGGTGTGGTCTCGCGAAGCCATGTGGGCGCGACGGCGGCCCTTAGGACGCGGAGTGTCGGAGGCGCCGGGCGGCCGTGGCGGCGGGGCGGGCCGCAATACGCGGAGGAGCCTTTTGCAATCGCGCCGTTGTCGAGTGCGGCAGGTTAGGGGTCGCTTGGGGGCCCGACGGACACATCGGGCGTTTTGCCCCTGATGATGTCATTCGCTCCCAACCAGTTACGGGCACGGGCCCAGAGTGCACCCGGTGGCACATGGGGTGCTGATTATCCCCGCAGGACGGCTCCCAACCGCCCCGGCGAACCATGGCCGTGGCGACGGCTGCCCTCCCAGGAGAAAGGACTCGCCCATGAAACGCCAAGCGCTCTTGTGGTTCCTGTTCGCCATGCTCGTCGCCGCGCCGACCAGCGCCCTCGCCGGCACCAGCGTCGGGTGGAGCGTCACCATAGGCAACGCGCCGCCACCGCCGGCGATCGTGTTCCATCGCGAGCCCCGCGTGGTCGTGGTGCCGGGCAGCACGGTCTACGTGCTGGAAGACGACTGCGACTACGACGTCTTTCGCTACGGCGTCTTCTGGTACGTCTTCAACGACGGCTACTGGTATCGCGCGCGCACGCACCGCGGTCCGTTCATGGCGGTGAGCGCGCGCTACGTGCCGGGCGCGATCTCGAACGTGCCCACGAAGTACTGGCGGCGCCATCCGCACGGCGGGCCTCCGGGGCACATGAAGAAGCGCAACGACTACGTCGTGGCCAGGGAGGGTCGCAAGGGTAAGGGTAAAGACTGACCCTACGCGCTTTGCCGCGTGGTCAGGTGGGTGCCGGGGCGATGTGCCCCGGCACTCGTTCCGTTTTCTGTGGCGGAGTGGGCGGTCTCGTTCCGGCAGGCCGCTTCACCGGTCCATCACACACACGTCGACGAACCCCGGAGAGACCCCATGCCCACATGAACCCCGACGCCGCGCGCAACGCCGCGTAGTCCTTCCCCGTCGCCCGCGCGGCACACAGTCCCCGCAGGGCCGTATTCGCGACAGGAGGAAACGGAATGCTTCCGACGAAGGCCGCTTTGCGTGCGGCCACATGGATGGTGGCCACGAGCCTGCTCATGCTGACCCCCGCGTTCGCGGGGCAGAAACCCAAGAACTGGAATCCCGGGACCGACCCCGCCAACTTCACCCGCCCGATGGACAATCCCTACTTCCCGCTAAACTCGACGCGCTCGCTGTTCTACCGCGCCTCCACCAAGTCCGGGATCGAGACACTCCTCGTTGAGGTGACGGGTGGGACCAAGGTCATCCTCGGGATCACCACCCGAGTGGTGATCGAGACCGCGAAGCTGAACGGCGAGACGATCGAGATCGCCGAGAACTGGTTCGCGCCGGATAACGAGGGCACCGTCTGGTACTTCGGGGAGTTCACCCAGGACTACCTGAACGGCGTCCCGAGCGGAACCGATGGCTCCTGGGTGGCGGGCGGTACGGCGCGGCCGGGCATCATCATGAAGGCGCATCCGAGGCCAGGCGACACCTACTTCCAGGAATTCGCGCCGGGGATCGCGCAGGACATGGCGTCGGTGATCAGCATCACGAAGACGGCCACGGTGATGGGGCACACCCTCAGGGACGTGATTCTGACCAAGGAGTGGACGTCTCTCCAGCCGAACAGCGTGGAGCACAAGTCCTACGCGCCCGGGATCGGGCTGATCCTCGAGGAGAAAGGCGGCGTGCGGCTGGAGCTGGTGCCCTAAGCGAGGTCCGGCATGGAAGCCGGTGAAGATGCATGGGGTCGGGCGCGGGCATGCGGCGACCGGCGTCCCCGGGGAAGGATCGGATGGAGCGCGGCGCGCCCGCAGGCTTCCTGAGCGACTACTTCGCCCCGCCGGCCTCGGCCGGCTTCACCATGCCGCCCATCTCCGCGGCTTGGACGAACAGCGCGCGGTAGCCCTTCATCTCGGTCATCATGCCGGTGAGGGTGACGGTCTTCGCGAGCAGCGGCCCCAGCACGGTCTTCAGCTCCACCTGCCCGTCCCGCCGCGGATGGTGCTCCTCGGCCATGACGATGTAGAGCTGGCCCTCGGCGTCGACGATGCCGATCGGCTGGCCGTTGGCGATGCACTTGGTCCCGCACGCGATGTGCGCCTCGCCGCGCTTGCCGAGCTGAAGGTAGCACGAGACGTCCACGACTTCGCCCGTGATTGTCGCGACCTTGCCGCTTTCCAGCACCTTCTTGTTCGCTTCGGCGGTCGCCGCCTCGTGCGTGGTGGCGGTCCACTTGGCGTTCTCGGGCTTGCCGAGCACCACCGGCGCCGCGGCCGCCGGCTGCGCGGCGGCCGGCTGCGCCTGCTGGGGTTTCTTCACGGTGCTTCCCTGGTTCGCGGACGCCGCGAGCGCGAGCGTGGCGACCAGGGTCCCGGTAGCGGCGATGACAGTTCGGATTCGCATGGGTGGCTCCTTCCCAGTTCGATGGATGATCGGCTCGTCGCGGTCCCAACCGATACTAGCGCTTCCCGGACGCCCGTGAAGCCCGCACTTCGCGCAGCAGCCGGTAGGCTGCCGCCTCGGCCGACACGTCGCCATTGATGGCGACGGCGATGAAGACGCGTGACGCCGTATCGTAGGCGACGACCGCCTTGGCCGACGGGGTGCCGCCCCCGTGGCCGAGCCACACGTTGGGCGGGGCGTCGCCGTCGCGGAACTCGATCAGCATCACGCCCCGTCCGTAGAACGTGCCGGGATCGAACATCGGATAGAGATGCGCGTAGGCGTGGCGCACGTTCGCGGCGCCGACCAGCCTGCCGGCCAGCATCGCCTGCCAGAATCTCACCATGTCCTCGGCTGGCGCGACGATGATCCCGGCGCCGAAGGGCATCGAGCAGTCGAAGTCGAGGTCGGGCTTGCGCGCGATGTGCCCGGTGACGAGCCCCGCCGGCGTCTGCTCCGGCGCGAGCGCGGTCGTGCCTCGCAGGCCCAGGCGCTCGATGACGCGCCGGTTCACCGCCGCATGGAACGGGCGGCCCTCGATCCGCTCGACGATCCGTGCCAGCAGAACAAATCCGGTGTTCGAGTAGGACCAACGCTCGCCCGGGCATGAGGCGTTCCCGTGCCGAGCGGCGATGCGGATCAGATCGTCCGGCTCGGTGTAGCCTCTCTTTCGGCGGAGCTTGAGATCGGCGTTGAAGCTGAACGCCCCGCTGGTGTGGGTCAACAGGTGGTCAATGGTGATGGCGCGGGCGTTCGGGAACTCGGGGAACCATCGCGCCAGCGAGTCGGTGTAGGCCAGCTTCCCTTCCTCGATGAGCTGAGACACCACCGCCGCGGTGAACGCCTTCCCAACGCTGGCCCAGTAGAAGAGAGCCTGCGGCGCGAACGGCGTGCGGGGCTCGAGCCGCGCGAGCCCGCGCGAGACCGACCAGAGCCCCTCCCCCGGGATGCCAACCGCCGCCGTGATCCCGGGCGCCGCGGTATTCGCCAGGATCCAGCTCACGGCCTGGTCGAGCCGGGCGACCAGCGAGTCGTCGAGGGAGCCGGTCATCGCGCCATCGAGGCCGGAGAACGCCGCGGAGTCTGGCGGCGCGTGCAGCGGCGCGCCGACGTATTCGACGGCCGTGGCGCATCGCCTCGGAGCGTAGTCTTCGGCTTCGCCCGGGGAGGCGATGAACAACGCGACGGTCATCATGACGGGGGTCAGCTTCGCGCGCACGCCGCTCCCGCTACCGCTTCGCCAGCTTGCCATCGAGCTGCCGCAGCCGCCACACCAGCAGCGGCGGAGTCATCAGGGTGGTGAGCGCCACCATCACCACCAGCGCCGAGAATACCGCGCCGTCCACCACCCGTTCGCCGGCGATGGTGAGGGTGGCGCCGATCCCGGCGAAGATGAGACCCACCTCGCCACGCGGGATCATGCCGAGCCCGACCGCCAGCCGGTCGCAGCCCTTCTCGAGCACGCCCAGCGAGCACGCCTGCTTGCCGAGCGCAGCGACCAGCGTGAGCGCGGCGGCGAACCCGAGCACGCCCGGCTCCGCGAACGCGCCCAGGTCCACGCGGATGCCCATGAGCACGAAGAACACCGGCACCAGGAACGTCGCGATCGGCTGCAGCAGCTCGTGCATGCTGCGGGTCTCCCCGCGCCGTGCACGCAGCTCCTGGTAATGCACCTCGTCCAGCACGAGCCCGGCCGCGAACGCGCCGACGATCGGGGCGAGACCCGCCTTGCCGGCGAGGAAGGCGAGCCCGAAGCAGAAGACCAGCGCCACCGAGAGCAGGACGCCCTCGCCGCGCAGCCGCGTGGCGAGCCGGAAGCCGTGCTTCGCGAGCCACTGGCCGACGATGACCGCGCCGATCAGGAACAGGAGCGACTTGCCCACGATCCAGAACACCGTGGCCGGATCGAACGCCGCGCCACGATCCGCGGCCTCGATGATGCCGGCGACCACCGCCAGCACGATGAGCCCCATGACGTCGTCGATCACCGCGGCGCCCAGGATGATGCGCCCCTCCTTGCTGGCGGTGCGGCCGAGGTCGGCGAGCACGCGGGCGGTGATGCCGACGCTGGTGGCGGTGAGGGTGGCGCCCACGAACCAGTGGGTGAGGACGTTGTGCGTGGGGAAGAACCACGACGAGACGAAGTACCCGAGCACCATCGGGGTCACCACGCCGAGCAGTGCGACCATGAGCGACGAGGCGCCGACCGCCAGCATCTTTTTCACGTCGGACTCGAGCCCCACCTGGAACAGCAGGAACAGCACCCCGATCTGGGCGAGGATGGAGATGCCGATGTCGGAGCGCAGCGGCTCGAGCCCGTGGATGCCGAGCAGTCCCAGATTGCCGATCGCCACGCCGGCGAGCAGCTCTCCCAGGACCGCCGGCTGGCCGAACGACTCGAACAGCGTGCCGCCGAGCTTGGCGCCGACGAGGATCAGCACCAGCCCGCCGAGGATGGGAAGCATGTCCACCCCGCCCGCCTCGCTGGCCGCGCGGGCGGCGCCCGACGTGAGCACGCCCGCCGCGACCGTGGCGAGCGCCACCGGCACGAACAGGGCTCGGGAGGGCATGGGCGGGCGCATGGTCACGGGTTCATAGCGCATCGCGGGCGCTGGGTCGAGCGAAACCGGCGGGGTCATGGATGCGGGGTGAAACCAGCGGGGATGCGCCCGCATCCATACACCGTGACTCGGCCGCTGCGGATCCTGAAACGCGCACTCGCCCTCATCTGGGCGTTGCCGACCACGCTGGTCGGCTCGCTCCTGCTCGGGCTCGCGGTCGTGACCGGCGGCCGGGCGTCGCTCGTGGACGGTGTGCTCGAGTCCCACGGCGGGTGGGTCCGCCGGGTGCTGGCGTGGATACCGCTGGGCCGCGGCGGCGTGGCCGCGGTGACGTTCGGCCACGTCGTGCTTGGCACCGACCCGACCGCGCTGGCGCTCACGCGCGCGCACGAGCGGGCGCACGTCGCCCAGTGCGAGGGCTGGGGGCCATTCTTCCTTCCCGCCTACGCGCTGGCCAGCCTCTGGGCGTGGCTGCGGGGCGCCAGCCCTTACCGGGACAACCGGTTCGAGCGGGAGGCGTTCAGGCTCGCGAATCCGGCGAGGCGCGGCTCAGGCGGGATACCAGGGCGCGCGGGCACCTGCCAGTCCGCGTGACGCGGTCCGCGCGTGAACCGCTATGATGCCCGCCATTGCCTGGTCCCCTGCACGGCAATGGCGCCGGGCGCGATGCGCGCACCGTGACTTGATGCCGAGGCAATCGCCCGGCTGAACGGAGGACTTCATGGCGGGGCTGATGGACGTGATCACGCAGGCGATGGGCGGCGACGCGGTGAAGCAGCTGAGCCGCCAGCTCGGCGCGAGTGAGCAGTCGACGGGAACGGCCATCTCGGCGGCGCTGCCGCTGCTGCTCTCTGCGCTGGCAAAGAACTCGGGGCAGCCGGAGGGCGCGAGCGCTCTCCATCGGGCGTTGAGCAACGACCACGACGGCAGCGTGCTCGACGACCCGTCGGGCCTTCTGGGCAACGCGCAGGCCGGCCCCGGCGCCGGCATCCTGCGCCACGTGCTCGGGGATCGCCAGGATGTGGCCCAGCAGGCGCTCGCGAAGACCAGCGGCATCGAAGCCGGTTCGGCGGGCCAACTCCTCACCATGCTGGCGCCGATCGTGATGGGCGCGCTGGGACGCACGCAGCGCCAACAGGGGCTTGATGCGAGCGCGCTCGGCTCTCTGCTTCAGACGGAGCGGCAGGGTCTGCGGCAGGCGTCACCCGGGCCGATGGATATGGTGACGAAGCTGCTCGACAGGGACGGTGACGGATCGGTGCTCGATGACCTGGGCGGCATGATGGGCAAGCTCATGGGGGGCCGCTGAGTCGCCTGACGACCTGATCGGCCCCCAGCCGGGGGTAACAAGACCGCCGGTGCCGCCACCCGCCACCCCGGGGAGCGAGCCGCCGCTGCGCCCGGCGGCGCTGCCGCCGATTCCGGGCGTTCCGTCCCGCCGTATCCGGTCCGCGCGGATCATCGCGATCGTGGCGGACGTGCTGCAGCTCGCGTTCTTCCTTGTATTCGTCGGCGGCTGGCTCTCGCCGCTCAACAACGCGCTCGACGTCGTGGTCGCGCTGATCATGGTGCGCCTGGTGGGCTGGCACTTCGCCTTCCTGCCCACGTTCGTCGCCGAGCTGGTACCCGGACTGGACCTGGTCCCGACCTGGACGGCCGCGGTATGGTTCGCGACCCGGGGACGCGCGCCCGCCCGGCGGGCGTAGCCGCCGTCGCGCGGCGGCGCGATCGACAGGTGCGATTCGCGCCCGCCTGCCCGACCTGGGCCGCGGGTGGAGCAGCCCATCAATCGGCCGGACTCGCCCGCCTGGCTTCGGCCTCGATTTGCGCCCGGAAGTCCGCGACGTCATCCCCCGCCACGCCGAGGCGCGCGAGCGGCACGCGCTCATCGAGGAATCGGAGCGTCGCCAGCGCCTCCTGCCTCTGGCCCCGCTGGTTCTGGGCCACCGCCAGCTGGAAGAGCGCGCCGGCGTAGTTGGTGTAGAGAGCGCGCGCGTCGGCGTCCATCGTCACGGTGCTGTCGGCAAGCCCCACATAGCGCATCCGGACGAGCAACTGCTCGCGCAGGTGCTCCAGGTCCCACACGGCCGGGTCATCCGAGGGGATGACGCGCTGGGCGAGGCCGTCGAGCCTGGCATACGGCCGGATCCAGGCGAGCTGGTCCGGCGTGACGGTGATGGCGAGGAACACCGGTCGTCGCCAGCGCGTGAGTCGCAGGATGTCGAGCACGACACGATCCTGCGCGAGCAGCAGGCCGCTCAGTCGGAAGGTCACCGAGTCGGGCGGTGCGACCGAGGCCGGCAGGCCGAGGCCCGAACGGGGCTCGACCAGGGTGGTGACCGTCGTGTCGCCGATCATCACGGGTTGCAGCACGCCGCGCTCCGGCTCCCCTTCGAGCAGCCGCGCGAGGTCCGGGTGGCGCCGGCGGAGCCCGGCCACGAAGTGGCCCAAGTTCGTCAGCGGCAGGTTGATGACCGTGACGTCGGCCCGCACACCCTCCACCTGCTGCAAGTACCAGAGCGGGACCGTGTCGTTGTCGCCGTTCGTGAGCAGGATGGCGCGCTCCGGCAGCGGCTCGAGCAGATCTCGCGCGAACCCTTCGGCGAACCGTACGCGGGACAGGTCGCAGACGCGCCGGTTCGCGTTCCAGGCCACGAACGGCGTGACCGCGAGGACGAGCGCGAGGGCGGGCGCGAGCCACCGTACCCAGCGCAGGCGCGCCGCGAGGCCCAGCACCGCCGCCACGCCCACCCCCACCCACGGCGCCAGGATCACGAGCGACGGCAGATAGTGCCGGTCCATGGTACGCATGTAGTGTTTCGGCAGGTTGAAATAGACCACCGCCCCCACTCCCGCGCACAGGAAGAACGGCGAGCCACCCGATCGCGCGGCGCGGGTGCCCGCGCAGGGTCGCGAGCCACCCGCACACGGCGAGGACCGCAGGCAGGAAGAGCAGCGGGGAGAGGTTGCGCCCCAGGAATGCGACGTAATCCGCCACCTGGAACCCGAGAAAGTCCGCTGTGCGCGGGAACAGCTTCACCAGAAAGCCGCCGCCCTTCATTTCGACCGAAACGTAGCTCCACAGGCCCGCGAGGTCGCTCGGATTCTCGACCAGGTACGACGGGCGTCGCGCCGCGAGCGGGATCAGCAGCAGATGGAACGAGAGCCCCAGCGTGAGGCCCATAGCGGCCGCGCCCCAGTCGCCGGGGCGGCCCGGGCCGCGAGGACGACGGAGGGCGAGCCACAGGAGTGCCGCCGGGAGCAACAGGCTGTTCGTGCGGTGGACGCTGAGATCGAGCCCGAAGAGCAGGAAGAGCACGAACAGCCGCGGGCGCCCGCTCGCGCTCTCCGGCCGCCGCCACCACGCGAGCGCCGCCACCAGGATGAGTGCCGTGAACAGCGCGCTCAGGCCGTAGGGCGTGAATTGAACGGCGTAGGTCCACGGCGTGACGCTGAAGGCGAACACCAGCCCCGCGAGCGCACCGGCGAAGTGCTCGCGGGCGGTCGGGGCTCGGTTATCCGGCGTGGCCAGCCGGATCGCGAGCCAGGTCACGAGCCCGACCAGCGCTGCCCCGATCAATCCCGCGAAGAGGTTCAGCCGGAAGGCGACCGGGTGGACGAGAGGGACCTGGAAGACGAGCCAGCCGAGCAGGGTGAGCAGGAGCGAGCCGGGAGCCCCGGGGATGCCGAGGGTGGCCGCCGCGAGCGGGTAGCTGCTCCCGTCCCACCAGGTGATGCTGCGCGCGGCGGTTGTGGCGTAGACGGACAGCGCCACCGTGGCCGTGGCGAGCGGAACGGTGACCATCGCCTGCGCGTGGGGCGGAGGCACGGAGTTCTCTCGATTGGCGTCGCCTTCGCTCATACCCGGGAGGGTAGCACTGCAGAAGGAAAGCCAGCGTTGGCGCTTCCCATCCCGGGGCGTCGGTTCTACAGTTCCGTCGTAGGCGATCCGGCACCTTCCCCTGGACGGCCGCATGATCGGTAGGACCCTCGCTCACTACCGCATCGAGGCGCCGCTCGGCGCCGGGGGCATGGGCGTGGTCTACTGCGCCCGCGATCTCCATCTCGAACGCGACGTGGCCTTGAAGGTGCTCCCCGAAGGCACGCTCGCCGACGACGCGACCCGCAAGCGTTTCCGGCGCGAGGCGCTCGCCCTCTCCCGGCTCAATCACCCCCACATCGCCACCGTGTTCGACTTCGACACTCAGGAGGGCGTGGACTTCCTGGTCATGGAGCTGGTCGAGGGCGAGGCGCTGGACGAGCGCCTGAAGCGGGGGCCGCTGCCCGAGGCCGAGGCGACGGAGTTGGGTGCCCAGATCGCCGAGGCGCTGGAGGCGGCGCATGGGCATCAGATCGTGCACCGGGATCTCAAGCCCGCCGAAGGCCTTCTATGACTGGGACTGGCTGGCGGCCGGGGACGAGTTCCGGCGGGCGATCGAGCTGACGCCGGGGAACGCGACCGTCCACCGAAACTATGGAACGTACCTCATCACGCAGCGACGATTCGAGGAAGCTTCCGCCGAGTACGCGACTGCCCTGGAGATCGATCCGCTCTCGACCTACCTCAAGACCACGACGATGTGGCCGCTGTTCGAAGGCCGGAAGTTCGACGAGGCGATCCGGAGAGGTCGGGCCATCCTGCGGGAAGATTCGACGCTGGCGTACGTGCGGATGGTCCTGGGACAGGCGCTGGTCGAGAGTGGACGACCCGCGGAGGGGATCGTCGAGCTGCGCACCGCCCTGCGCACCGAGCCCTTGGCCCATATGCACGCGTGGCTGGCGCGCGCGTTCGTGGCAGCCGGGCGGCGGGACTCGGCGCTGGTCGTGCTCGCCGAGATGAGGCGGCAATCCGGGCGGGAGAATGTGGCCCCGTACGCGTGGGCGCTGATCTACGCGGCGTTGGGCGACACGTCCCGCGCCTTCGAGTGGCTCGACCGGGCCATCGAGGGGCGCTGGGAGGATCTCATTTTCATCCAGTGCGATCCCGGCCTCGACCCGCTGCGCGCGGACCCCCGGTTCGCACAGGTCCTGCGCAGGGTCGGCTTCTCACCTCCGGAGACGAACTGATGGAACGCAAGACCTACTCCAGCGGCACCCGCTGGGAGCCGATCGTCGGCTACTCGCGCGCCGTGCGCGTGGGCGGCACCATCCACGTCACCGGCACCACCGACGAGGACGGTCGCGTGGTTGACCCCACTCGGCCACCCTCGGTTGCCTCGCACTTCACCCCCTGGTGTCGACCGGGAATCCCTCCGCCCGTGCAGCGAGCGCGAGGCGTTGATCGAGGGTAGCGAAGGGAACCGTCTGCGGGCGCTCGCCCGAGGCGACGAGCCCCGCGGCGAGCTGGAGGGCATCGGCCCCCCGAAGGTCGTGGAGCTCGAGGAGACGAAGTGCCCTGTCGCACACATGCTCCAGGGCCACGATGTGCGAAAGCGCGGCGAAGAGGCGTTCGGTCCGTCGCCGAGCATCATCGAACGTCCGCCGTGTCATGGCCCCCTCTCTCAATCGGCGAGACAGCGCCGATCTCACCTCGACCTGTGACAGCGTCCAGACGATCGAGGAGGGGTCCGATCGCAGCAGCTTTCGGGCCCAAGGGCTCGCCTCTTCGCCTACGATGAGCGGTACCAACGCGGAGCTGTCCCAGAATCTCACCGGCCGCTCTCCCGCTCATCGAGCAAGGCGTCCAGTGCATGGGCCCCTTTGGCCAGACCCACACCGCGGGCGATCTCGGGCGGGATGCTTCCGGTACCCCTCCGCAGCAGCCCTTCCCTTTGGAGAGTGGCCAGTCGTCCTTCGTCGGTCGCGCTGGGGCCTGGGCTGGGAGTCCCGATTGGAATAATTTCGGCTATCGGCCGGTTCCTGTCGAGGATGACCACCCTGCCCCCGGCTCGCACGTGATCCAAATAGCGGCTAAGCCGGTCCCTGAGCTCGGATATCCTAGCCATTTTCATATGGCCATTATGGCGCTTTACGTGTCGGGCTGTCAAGGATGCGCGTCCCGCTCGCCCCTCCCCTACTTCACGATCACCTTCCCCTTGTACATGTCCATCGCGCAGGCGTAGGTCAACTCGCCCGCCTTGTCCGGGGTGAACGTGATCTCGACCGCCTGCCCGAGCGGCAGGGGCTGGTTGATGCCGTGCGCCGGCATCACCAGCTCGGTCGCGCACGTCTTCGCCGTCGTGCGGGTGACCACCAGCGTCACCGGCTTGCCCGCCGCCACCGTCACCGCCTCGGGCTCGAAGCCCTTCTCGGTGACCATGATGGTCACGCGACCGCCTTCCGTCGCGCTCTTCCCCGACTGCGAAGCACAGCCCGCCAGCATCATCAGTCCCGCCAAGACCCACAGGATGCCTTTCATACCACGATCCTCCTTCCCTTCTGCTCGCGCTTGAGCTGCGCGTAGCGCCAGTACGTGTAGACCACCGGGATGATCTCGAGCGTGAGGAACGCCGAGGTGAAGAGTCCGCCCACCATCGGGGCGGCGACCCGCTTCATGACATCGGCGCCGGCGCCCTGCGACCAGAGCAGCGGCACCAGGCCGATCATCATGGTCGCCACCGTCATGAGCTTGGGCCGCACGCGCTGGACCGAGCCTTCGAGCGTGGCCTCGACGATGTCGTCGAGGTCGCGGATGCGACCCTCGCGCTTGCGCTTGTGATAGGCGCTGTCGCAGTAGACCACCATCACCACGCCGGTCTGCGCCGCAAGCCCCACCAGGGCGATGATGCCGACCCAGACCGCGGTCGACAGGTTGTAGTCGAGGATCGCCAGCAGCCACACGCTGCCCACGAGCGCGAACGGCACCGAGGCCAGCACGATCAACGACTCGGTGAGGTTGCCGAAGTTCATATAGAGCAGGAGCAGCACGATGACGAGTGTCAGCGGCACCAGGATCTTCATGCGCGCCTGCATCTGCTGGAGCAGTTCATACTGGCCGGTCCAGGAGAGGAAGTAGCCGGCGGGCAGGCGCACCTCCCTTCCGACCACCTTCTTGGCATCGTCCACGTAGCCGCCGATGTCGCGCTTGGCCGGATCCATGTCCACGTAGACGTAGCCCACCAGCATCCCGGCCTCGTCGCGGATCATCGGCGGGCCGGTCACGACCCGGATATCGGCCACCTGGCCGAGCGGCACGTGGGCGCCGGCGGTGCGGTCCCATTGCTCGGTGCCGGTCTCGGCGGCGCCGGTGGGCGGGAGCGCGTTGCCGCCGCTGCCGCTGGAAGTCATGTCGCCGGTGGGCATGCCGCCACCCGGCATCCCGCCGCGCCCTCCCGATCCACCCATCGCGCCGCCACCCATCGCCCCGCCAGTTGGCTTCCGCCCGCTCCCACCCATCGCCTGCGCGATCAAGTCCGGGCCCACGTCGCTCATCCCGGCCGAGGCGAGCCGCACCGGCGAGACCGCGGGCGCCGCGCTCATCCCGCCCCCCATCCTTCCGCCCCCCATCCCACCTTGTGAGGGCGCCGCCCCGCCGCGCATCCGCAGCGGCACCAGCACGTGGCGCAGGCTCTCGATGTCCTGCCTCAACTCGCCCGGGTAACGCACGTTGATGGTGAACCGGTTGCGCCCTTCGACCGTCACCTCGATCGGCTGCCCGCCGACCGCGGCCTCGATCACGTCCTGCACGTCGCCCAGCGTCAGGCCATAGCGGGCCAGCGCCTCGCGGTTGGGGATGATGTCGAGGTAGAACCCGCCGGTGCTGCGGTCTGAGTAGACGCTGCGCGTGTTCGGCACGCGCGAGACCGCGCGTTCCAGGTCCATGCCGATGCGCTCGATGGTGTCGAGGCTGGCACCGAACACCTTGATGCCGATCGGCGTGCGGATGCCGGTCGAGAGCATGTCGATCCGCGTCTTGATCGGCATGGTCCAGGCGTTGGTCCAGCCCGGCAGCTGCATGGCCCGGTTGAGTTCGGCGGTCAGCTCGTCCCAGGTGATCCGACGCCGGTCCGGCCACAGCGGTCGGAGCGCGGGCTTGAGCCAATCCGGGGCCGAGCCTGAGTACCACCGCGGCTGGGGGATCATCCGCCACCGATCGCGCGGCTTGAGCTTGACCACGGTTTCCACCATCGAGAGCGGCGCCGGGTCGGTCGGGGTCTCCGAGCGACCTGCCTTGCCAAACACTCGCTCGACCTCGGGAAACCCCCGGATGATGCGGTCCTGCACCTGGAGATACCGCTTGGCCTCCTCGATCGAGATGTTGGGGAACGTCGTGGGCATGTAGAGCATGTCCCCTTCGTTCAGGGATGGCATGAACTCGTGCCCGAGGCGCATCGCCATCGGCACCGCCGAGAGCACGGCCGCGAGCCCGATCGCGATCGTGGTCTTCGGGTTCTTGAGCGCCACCCAGGCGAACGGGCGGTAGACCGAGATCATGGCCCGCGAGACCGGGTGGTCCTTCTCGTGCTTGATCTTCCCGCGGATGAAGAGCGACATGAGGGCGGGCACGAGCGTGATCGAGACCAGCGCCGCGAACGCCATGCAGAACGTCTTGGTGTAGGCGAGCGGCTTGAACAGCCGCCCCGCCTGCCCGTTGAGGGCGAAGATGGGCAGGAACGCCACGGTGATGATGAGCAGCGAGAAGAAGATGGGCGGGCCCACCTCCTTGGCCGCCTCGATCAGCACCTTCTGCCGGTTCGCGCCGGGGGGCGCCGACTCCAGGTGTTTGTGGGCGTTCTCGACCAGCACGATCGCCGCGTCCACCATGGCGCCGATGGCGATGGCGATGCCGCCCAGGCTCATGATGTTGCTGTTGAGCCCCATGAAGTACATGGGGACGAAGGCGAGCCCCACCGCGACCGGCAGCGAGAGCACCGGCACCAGCGTGCTGCGCAGGTGGAGGAGGAAGATGAATATGATGAGGCTCACGACGATGCCTTCCTCGAGCAGCGTGTGGCGCAAGGTCTCGATGGCGCGGTGGATCAACCCCGAACGGTCGTAGACGATGCGCACCTCGATGCCGGGCGGAAAGGTGGGATGCAGCTCCTTCAACTTGGCCTTCACCCGCTCGATGACGTGCAACGCGTTCTCGCCGTACCGCATGACCACGGTGCCACCCACCGCCTCGCCCTCACCGTCGAGTTCGGAGACGCCGCGGCGGATGTCGGGACCGAACGAGACCGTGCCGATATCGGCGATGCGTATCGGGGTGCCGCTCCGGCGGTCGGCACCGAGCGCCACCTGACGCAGGTCGTCGAGGCTCTTCACGTAGCCGCGCCCGCGCACGAAGTACTCGCGTCCCGACATCTCGATCACCCGCCCGCCCACGTCGGAGTTGCTGCGCCGGATGGCGGCGGTGACGTCGGCGAGCGAGAGCCCGTAGGCGTGGAGCCGGGTCGGATCCACCTCGACCTGGTACTGCTTCTGGTAGCCGCCCACCGACGCCACCTCGGCGACCCCGGGCACGCTCGCCAGCGCGTAGCGGAGGTTGAAGTCCTGGAACGTGCGCAGGTCAGCCAGGTCGTGCCGGCCGCTCTTGTCCACCAGCGCGTACTGGAACACCCACCCCACCGACGTGGCGTCGGGTCCCAGCACCGGATTGGCGCCCGCCGGCAGCCGCGAGCGGATGGTGTTCATGTACTCCAGCACCCGGCTGCGCGCCCAGTAGAGGTCGGTGCCCTCCTCGAAGATGACGTAGATGAAGCTCATCCCGAACATGGACTGCCCGCGCACCGCCTGCACCTTGGGCGCCGCGAGCAGGGACGAGACCAGTGGATAGGTCACCTGGTCCTCGACCAGGTCGGGGCTGCGGCCCATCCACTCGGTGAAGATGATGACCTGGGGATCGGAGAGGTCGGGGATGGCGTCGAGCGGCACGCTCCGCACCGCGACCACCGATCCGACCACGATGAAGGCCGTGAAGATGAACACCAGCACCCGGTGGGTGGCGCAGTACTCGATGACTTTGCTGACCATGGCCGCCCTCAGTGCCGGTGACCGGCACCGGGCTGCTTGCCCATGCCGGCGATCGCCGCCTTCAAGCGGCTCTCGGAGTCGATCAGGAACGACGCGCTCGCCACCACCGTGTCGCCCGCGGCGAGGCCCTTCAGGATCTGCACCCGGTCCCCATCCTGCGTCCCGGTCCACACCATGCGCGGTTCGAAGTGGCCGTCGCTGCGGGCGAGGAACACGTACTTGTGCTCGCCGGTGTTGACCACCGCCTCGCCCGGCACCACCAGCGCCGAGCCGCCGCGCCCCACCACCCGGACCCGCCCGTACATGCCGGGCTTGAGCGCGCCGCCGGCGTTCTCGAGCGACAGCCGGACTTT
>CAZUDO010000103.1:0-136030 GCA_964618895.1 uncultured Binatia bacterium (SeqCode) | reverse complement strand
AGCCGCGCCAACGTGTCGGCGGGAATCGGCGCGAGCGGAAGCACGCCGATGTCGAGATCAGAGGCCGACCGCGCGGTGCCGTCGGCGCGTGAGCCAAAGAGATACACGTGCACGGGAAGGTCGCCGAGCTCCCGTCGCACGAGCATCCGCGCTTCGTCGAGCGCGGCAATGGTGACGGGCGACACGGAACGTCCAGACACCCCGTCAGGCTACTCGCCGCACCAGGGACCGGCAAGCCGACGGGTCGTGGCATGTTCCCGTCCGAGGCGCTCGGCATGCCCCAGGCCGGGGCATCGCCGAGGGCGGCCGCCAGGCGCCCGCGCCGCTCCAGGTCCGGGGCGCCAGCGCACGGGCCTCGTAGGGGATATCCGCCCGGGTCTGCTCGGGCGCCGCCGCCAGCAGGAGCACGCGCGGCGCGCTCCTCGGCAGTCGGGATCATGCAGCGCGCTTCAACCATGCAACCTCCACCGTGGCACGCGGGCTCGCTCTTCCGGGCATGAGGCACTGGCGACGACGCACCGCGAACCGCGGCCACGTGGATGGCGCCGCCCGACCGTGCCGGCGGTACGGATCCCTCCACGGCTTCACGCTCCTCGAACTGATGGTCACGCCGTCGACCGTCGCCACCACGCCATGCGCGGCAGCCTCGATGCCAGCACGACGGCCGGCGGAATGATGCAATCTTGGAGCAATGGGGAGTTCCGCGGGTCGTGCCAGCGGGGAGGCTGGGCACGGGCGGCTGAGCGGAGCGACTCACCGAGCACTGGGGGCGCTCGTCCGCTAACGTGAGTTAGCACCACAGAACGATCCACGCCGTGCTTGCTAGCAGCCCTGTGCCAGCATGTGACGCGACGGCTCCCTACCACTGAACCTCCTCCGCGCGCTTCTGTGGCATCGCGCTTGCTCCTTCGCGGCGTGCCCAATGACGGGCCAAACCAAGAGGCCCGCCGCGTTCGTGCCCAGCGGCATGTGACTTGCTCCTTCGAATCGTCATGTCGAACGTGTTCCGAATCGTACTGGTCACGACGGTCATCGTTGGGGTGCGCGCGGTACCCGCCGCTGGCGTCAGCGATCCCAATGGGGCGAGAGATGGCGTCTGGCTCAATGGGGGACGGCTCAGCGCCCGCGTCGTCGATGCCTCACTGCACCAGGTCCTGGTCGAGGTCGGTCGGCTGTGCGAGGCACACCTCAAGTGGGGGAGCGATCGAGAGGACGTTCGCGTCTCGGCAGAGTTCGCCGACCTTCCGCTGCCCGACGCCATCAACCGGTTCGTGCCGTCGGGCAATTACATCCTCGGTCTTGCGAGCACCGACGAGAGATGTCCGCTGCGGCGCATGTTCGTGCTCGGCTTTGATGCATCCCCGATCTGGAAACCCGCTTTGGCAGCCGAAACGTCTGCCCTGCCTGCTGGCACCGAAGCTGCAGTCGTCGACCCCGACCCGGCTGTGCGCGTGGCCGCGGCAGGAAGTCTCGTCGACCTCCCGCTCGCTGACCTTCGTGGCGAGCGACTCTTCGCTCAGCTACAGGCGGATCCCGATCCCCGCGTCCGCGAGGCAGCACAGCAGGCAGAGCATCTCTGGCGTGCGGGTGCGGGCGAGGCGATGCTCGTGTCGCGCCGCCGTCATGCGAAGGACGGGGGGAGTTTCGCCGAGGGCTCCCCGTCGGTGGCCGAACCATGGCAATGACAGGTCCATGTCCCTCGGCGGGGACGGCACGCTCGACGACGAGAGCTGCAACGACGGCAAGTTCACGAACCCCGACGAGTGCACCGTGACTCGGACCTACGCTCCGCACCTGGTGTTTACGTCGACGGAGTTCCTGGCCCGGTTCATGCCGTTGGTGCCGCGGCCGCGGACCTTCATGGCCGCGGGCGCCGGGTGGTCCTCTGCCCTCGCGTTTTGCGCCCCCCGAAGCGTCGCACTGTAGCCCCGATGTGTGGCGACCCGGCGAGCCAGGTGCTCGCGGGTGTTTGCACCTGCGTTGCCGGCCCCGGGCTCGGCTGCCAACCAAAGGCAGCACCACCGCGCGCCGCCACCGCCGCCGCACCGTCATCTTGCGCGGCGCTGAGGTCGAAGCGGTGGTGGCATGGTCGTTGCTCCGCTGCCCGTCCGAGCGCGGCGCAATGGAGCGGCCGCCAGAGAACAAGAAGGAGATGGGCCGATGTTCAGAAGGACGATGATGGCGGCGATGGTGCTCTCGGCGCTCGGGAGTCCGCTCGTACCCCCGGCCGAGGGTCAAACAATCCGCACACCAAGCGGAAGTCACTGCGTCGACCTTCAAGGCGGCAACTTCGTTGACCGCAACCCGATCCAGATCTATCCCTGTAACGGGACGGCGGCGCAGCGATGGTTCCCGCAAGTAGGCAACGCGGGGCTCAGGTTCCTTGCGCACGACGGCTACTGGTCGAACTACCGTCACGTCCTCATGGACATGTCGGCTCCCTACGATTGGTCGCCCGTCTGGGGGTTCCACGGTTGGGGCGGGTCGAACCAGAGCTGGGCGATCAAGGACGCTTCCTTCCAGCTCCGGAACACCAACCTTTGTCTCCTCACGCCCTCGGCCGGGAACGGGGCCAAGGTCCAGTTCGGCCCGTGCGGCCCCCAGCAGGCGGCCATCACCTACACGAGGCCCGGAGACTTCCGGCTTCCCAACGGGAGCGACACTATCGGAAGGGACCTCCGGCTTGCCGACGGGCGCTGCCTCGACGTGTGGTTGGCCAACCCGGCGGACGGCACCTCGGTCGTCGCGCACCAGTGTCACGGGGGGGAGAACCAGAAGTGGAACGTGCTGGGGCAAATCTCGGGGCTCGGGTACAAGTGCCTGACCGCGTCCTACTACTATCCCTCCCAGCAGACCTCGAGCGTGTATGGCGAGCTCAAGATCGGGACCTGCTCCAGCTGGCGCACCCAGCAGTTCAGCGTGGTCGGCCAGCTGCGCAGCGACGGAAACCAGTGTCTCACACGGAGGAGTCTCTACCCCGTGTCGGGCGGGTCGCCGCTCTTCGTCCGGCGGTGCGACGCGACGTGGACCGAGAGACTGTCGCAGATATGGCGCATCGACTCTTGAGGCGCACACCTACGGGAACACCTGCTGGAAGGGCTTCACCTCGACCCGGTTGAAGATGCCCTCGGTGACGTACGGATCCCGTCCCACCAGGTCCCACACCTCGGCCAGCGACGCCGCCTCCACGACGATCAAGCTCCCGGTCTTGTCGAGGAACGGCCCGGCCAGCTTCACCCGCCCGGCGCGGGCGAGCGGCTCCAGGTGGGCCAGGTGCGCCGGCCGGACGGCCGGGCGCTTGTCGCGCGCGTCGGGGGCGTCGTGGCCGATGATCACGTACAGCATCGGGGGAACCTCCTTGTGCCCGTCCGGGGGCGCCAGTATCTTCGTGCGTAATGAGTGACGGCGGCCACTCGCATCTGATCGACTTCCCCGAAGTGCTCGAGGCGCTGTTCTCGCGTCTCGGGGAGCTCAAGCTGGTGCTGGGCACAGCCGCCGCGCCCGGGGTGGACGAGGTGCAGCGGCTCCTGCAGGAAGGGCTGGCGGCGCGCGAGCGCGGCGACGTGCCGGTGGCGATGGGGCGCATCGCCCAGGCCATGGATCTTCTGGCGGCGCTCGCCGGTGCCGGCGATCCGGCCGAGGGCGCCATGATGCGCGCCATGGCGGAGCGCTTCCGGCAGGCGCTCGGGCGCGGGGCGGTGGGCGAGGCGCAGGAGGCGGCCGAGGTGATGCGCACGCGTTCGGGCAGCGTCGTCCGGCCGAAGAAGACCTGAGAGCACCGGCGCGCTGGTAGCCGGGACCCGGGGGACGGGTCAACCGCTTGGCGACCGGGCGGGGTTCGGCTACAAGGCCGTGCCGATGAGTGACCAGCCCGCCGGCAAACCCTGTTGCGCGCGCACGCGTGAGCGGTGGATGAAGCGCATCGCGGCCTACTACACGTCGTTTCCGGTCATCAAGGACGTACCCTGCGACGACTGCCAGGAGATCCTGGAGATCCGGGTCTACAGTCTGCCGGCGGCGTGAATGGCGGCGAGCTAGCGTCAGCCCGGGCGCTGTCGTGACGCCGGCCAGGCTCTCGGTCGTCATCCCCGCGCTCGACGAGGAGCGGCACATCGGAAAGCGCCTGGAGGAACTGCGCGAGCTGGCCGGCATCGACGAGGTCGTGGTCGTCGACGGAGGCAGCCGCGACCGCACCGTCGCCGTCGTGGCGAGATACCCCCACGCGCGCCTGGTCACCGCGCCCCGCGGCCGCGGGACGCAGCTGAACGCCGGCGCCCGCGCCGCCACCGGCGACGTGCTCCTCTTCCTGCACGCCGACGCGACCCTGCCCCCGGATGCCGCCCACTGGGTCGACCACGCCCTGGCCACGCCGGACGCAGTCGCCGGCGCGTTCCGCATCCGCACCGTGGCCGACGGCGCCGCCGTCTGGTGGGCGCCGCTCCTCCGGCTGGCCGACATCCGCTCGCGCGTGACGCGCTACCCGTACGGCGACCAGGCCATGTTCGTCCGCCGCGCCGCCTTCGCGCGCGCAGGCGGCTTCCCCGATCAACCCCTGATGGAAGACCTCGAGCTGTCCCGCCGCCTGCGCCGCCTCGGCCGCATCATCACCGTCCCCGCCGAAGTCCAGGTCTCCGGCCGCCGCTTCGTCGCCCATCCCATCAAATCGATCGTCGCGATGCGCCTGCTGCCGCTGCTCTACCGCATCGGTGTCCCGCCAGAGACACTCGCCCGCCTCTACGGCGCCCAGCGCTAGGAACGCCCCCGACGGGGGGTGGAGGCCGTTACGGTGCGAGTCGCGGGAGCGGCGGAGCGCGGGTCGGGGGCGCAGCGCCTTGAGGTGCCGTCGCGCATCGCATGCAAAGCAGCCCGCGTCGATCGGCGCCGAGCGAAGCGGAGCCGCCGACCCGCGCTCCGCCGCTCCCGCGGACCGCCGCCCGAAAAACCTACCGCCGCACCGGGAACCACTCGCTCAAGCGCGCCAGCAGCAGCAGGTCGCCGTCGGCCCGATACAGCCCCTCCTGCAGCGCGTGTATTCCGTCGAGTTCCCCGCGCACGATGCGCAGCCAGACGGCGTCGGGCGTATGGACGGTCACATCGGGCGCCGGCGTGCGGCCGGCGAAGCTCTCGCAGCGCCCGTCGGCGACCCGGATCACGTAGTCGCCCGCCTCCGCGCCGCTCACGTGGAACTGGAAGCTCGCGCGTGCCGTCTGTGCCGCCTTGCGGTCGAACGCCAGCGGCATGCCGAGCAGCACCGGCTCGATCGAGGTGGGGAGCGCCGGCGGCTTCCACTTGAAGTAGAGCGGCAGCAGCCAGAGGGGAGCCGTCATGCCGAGGCCGAAGATCACCAGGTTCGGGTAGAGCAGAGTGAAGCGCCAGTCGAGCGGCGCCCAGGCCACCAGCCCGCCCGCGATCACGAACAGGAGTGCCCAGTAGCCGGTCATGAAACGGTTCAGGGCCGGGAACTCGGGCAGTTTCTCCTGCCAGGCCGGCCCCTGCCGGCGCGCGTAGTAGTAGGTAAAGGTCTCGCGCCCCAGGAGAAGCGGAATCAGGGCCGTGAGCGCCAGGGCCGCGAACAGGATCACACCAAAGTAGCGCTGGAAGAGCGGTAGCACGACGTCCGGGGCGAGCCACGCGCCGAGGGCCCCGAGCCCGAACATCGCCAGCATTCCCCAGTCGAACTGCTTACGCTCGCCGACGGCGGTCGCGACCGCCATGTAGACCACGTGCACCACCAGCGCGACGCGGAGCCCGTGCTGCACCGCCGGAAGCGCAAACCCGCCCCCGCCCGCCGTCCCCAGGTACACGATCACCGCCACCATGCTGCCGAGGTGCATGAACAACCCGCGCACGACCCTCTCCATGACGCTATCGTCCGTCGAGCAACGCGCACGCGTTGCCGCCGAGCCAGCGCTCGAGCACGGCAGGCTTCACCGGCAGCGCGCGGAACTCGGCCACGATGTCGGCGGGCGAGCGGCCGAGCAGGAACCACCCGGTGCCGAACAGAACCTTGTCGGCGATGGTCGACTGGCCAAAACGGAACAGCGGCTCCCAGCCTGTCCCCGGCTCGGGGAGATACTTCGGTCGGTGCGCCGCCAGCTCCAGGTACACGCCCGGGTACTTCCAGGCGAGCAGCACCGCCTCCAGGACCCACGGGTAGCCGGCGTGGCTCATGATGAGACGGAGCTCGGGGAAGTCACGAGCCACCACGTCGATGTGGCGCGGGTGGCCGAGGTCGTTCACCACCGCGGTCGACCAGTTGGCGGACGTGTGGATGCTCACCGGCACGTCCAGCTCGACGCACTTGGCGTAGAAGGGATAGTAGCGCCGGTCGTCGGCGGGCAGGCCGATCATGAAGGGGCGCAGGCTGAGGCCGCGAAAGCCCTGGTCGCGCACGCAACGCTCGAAGTCACGCACCGCCGCCATGCCGCGTCCCACGTCGGCGCCCGCGAACGGGATGAACCGGTCGGGTGCCCGCCCG
The DNA here is from genome assembly GCA_964618895.1 of uncultured Binatia bacterium (SeqCode). Lineage (GTDB taxonomy): Bacteria > Desulfobacterota > Binatia > DP-6 > DP-6 > CAZUDO01. The sequence goes on along the minus strand of CAZUDO010000103.1, from coordinate 129,552 downwards.
ACCAGGTCCGCCACCAGCGCGTTCGGGATGAAGGTCTTGCCGCAGCTCGTCGCCTCGTCGAAGCCGGTGACCAGCGTCCGCCCGATGCCGGCGGCGTCGAGCGCTGCCAGCACCTGGTCGAACGACAGCGCGATCGCCTCCGCGCGCGCCCGGAACGCCTCCTGCGTCGGCGGCTGCTTGTAGAACACGCGCAGGTATCCGAGCATCTCGTCCGGAAAGTGCTGCGCCGCATGCCGCATCACCTCCGGCGTGGGCACGATCGGCGCCCACATGTCGATGACGGAAGAGGCCACGTTCGTGTTGTCGCCCCACCGCCCAGCGCGCGTCAAGCGCCAGCGCGTGAGCCCGTGTGGAGTCGAGTCGCGGGCGCGGGGTGTCCGCGGAGCGCCTTGAGCCGACGATGCGCAACTCATGCGTGGCAGCGCGCCCCGACCGTCGGCGAGCGAAGCGGAGCGGACACCCCGCGCCCGCGGACCGCCGCCCCAATCACGCCGCCCGCGACAACGCCGGCGCCGGGACCGCCGGCGCGCGCACGAGCACGACCCCGGCCGCGATCATGATCACGACCCCGCCCCCCGCCAGCGCCTGCGGCACCCCGATGCGATCGCCGAGCGCCCCCACCAGCATCCCGCCGAGCGTCGCAAACCCGAACAGCATGACGCTCATCATGCTCATGACCCGCCCGCGCATGCCGTCGTCCACGGCCATCTGGAGGGTCGTGTTGAGCGACGCCACGCACGCCGTCTGCAACGCCCCCATGACGAACAGCAGGACGGCCGTCGCGCCGACGCTGCGCACGACGGCGAAGCTGGCCAACGCCAGGCCGAACACGAGCGCGCTGCCGACCGAGACCAGGCGCGTGCGCGGCCCGGCGCCGATCGCCGACAGTGCCAGGCCGCCGAGCACCGCCCCGCCGCCGACGGCGGCCATGAGGTAGCCGAGCCCGGCGGCGTCGGAGAGCCCGAGCGCGTCGCGGGCGAGCGCCGGCAGCAGGATGATGTACGGGAAGCCGAACAGGCTCATCACCGCCGTCAGGCAGAGGGCGGGTGCGATCACGGCATGGGTGCGCGCGTAGCGGAACCCGTCGCGGAGCGCGCGGCCGACGGGCGGTGCTGCGACCACCGGGCGATGGGGCAGGTGGATACGTGCGAGGAGGGCGGTCAGGATGACGAAGCCGCCGGCGTTGAGCGCGAAGCAGCCGGCCGGCCCGACGTACCCGTACACCACCCCGGCGAGGGCCGGGCCGAGGGTGCGTGCCAGGTTGAACTGCACCGAGTTGAGCGACACCGCGTGCAGCAGCTCGTCTGGCTCGACCAGGGTGGGGATGACCGACTGCATGGCGGGAGCGTAGAGGGCACTGGCCACGCCGGCGACCATGGCCAGCGCGACCACGTGCCAGACGGTCAGGTGCCCGCTGGCGGTCAGGCCGGCGAGTGCGAGCGCGGTGAGCGCCAGCGCCACCTGCGTGCCGAGCATGATCGTGCGCCGGCTGGCGCGGTCGGCGATCGCGCCGCCCACGAGCCCGAGCGTCAGCATGGGGAGGTTACCGGCGAAGCCGATCACCCCCAACCACGACGCCGAACGGGTCATGCCGTAGACCAGCCAGCCGAGCGCGATCTGCTGCATCCAGAAGCCGGTGTTGGACACCAGCGACCCGGACCAGAACAGGCGATAGTCGCGCGAGCGCGGCAGACCGAGCACCGTGGGACCTGATCATGCGGTCCGAGCCGACGCAAACCATCCGGCTCGCCGGTCGTGGACGGGCGACGGCTCCGGCAGAACCGCGCGGTCCCGTACGGGCAGGCAGCCTCACGGGACCGCCGGCGCCTCGGCCTCGCCGCCGACCCGGATGGCGGCGGTGGTGTCCTCGACCGACACGACCAGCGGCGCGGCCCTGGGCGGCCGGCAGCCGGGACAGCGCGCGGCGTCGAGCCTCCCGGCGTGCCCGCAGCCCTCGCAGAGCGCGTGCAGGCGATCGTCGCAGAGGTGAAGCCGCAGCGTGCTCTCGCCACACCCGGCGCACGGGGGGCCCTCGAGCGTCCCGTCACCGGCGCGCCGGCCGACGAGCACTGTGGCGTCGCGGGCGCGGCGTCGGACGGGGAGCGTCCAGCGGTCGGCCTCGGTCTCGACGAGCGTCGCCGCGATCACCTCGGCGCCGAGGCGCGCCGCGAGCCGGTCCCGGAGCTGGCTGCGGCGGGCCGCGAGATCGTCGCGCAGGAGCGTGCGCTTGGCGCGGCGGCGGGCCTGCTCGTCGGGGCTGCGCGTGCGGCCGATGGCGCGCGCCATCTCGGCGTCGAGGCTCGTGTAGTACTCCGCCATCCGCATGAGATCGCGGCGCGCGCGGCGGCCGATCGCCTCGAGCGCCCCGGCGAGCGCCGTGGGTGCGGCGCGCCGGACGGCGTCGCGCACCGTGCGGCTCGCGATCGCACGCTCCTCGGCGGTGAGCGGGGCGGTGGTGACCGGGTAGGCACCGGCGAGGTCGAGCCACGGCACGCGGGCCCCGTCCTCGAGCCGCAGCGCCAGGTCGAGCCCCGTGTGCCGCAGCTCGTCGCCCTGCAGCGTGAGGCGGAGGTGGACGGCCAGGTAGCGCGCCGCGACGCGCTCTGGCGGCGGGGTCGGCCCGCGCCGGACGGCGTTCAGGAGGACCGGCAGGTGATCGGGCAGGGGGCGCGGGAGTGCGCCGGCGAGCGCAACGGCGCCGAGTGGCGGGCGGCAGCGGCGCGCGGCCAGCGCGCGCTCGAGGAGTGGCGAGCCGAGACGGGCGTCGACGGCGCCGCCGTCGGGCGGGCCGTCGAGCGAGAACCGCACCTCCTCGGCTACGCCCAGCTCGGTGGCAACCCCGGCCGGCAGGAGGGCGTCGAGCCCAGAGCCGGCCGCCTCGACCACGGCGCCGGCGGCCGTCAGATGGAGTCGAAGGAACTCACCCACCGGGTCCGTCATACGCCGAGCTCGCTGCGGAAGAGCGCCTCGTCGAACGCCTTGACCGCGCGGTAGCGCTGGCGCGCGGCAGCCAGCGCGTCGCCGATCCGCCCGAAGGCGCGCGTGCGGTCCGCCTCGCTGCGCTCCGCGAAGGCATCGAGCACGATGGCCGGGAACTCGCGGCCGTCGTCGAGGTATCCGAGAATCGTCTCGATCTCGCCGACCACCAGCTCGAACAGGTTGATGCGCTCGTCGAGCACCTGGAGGATCCGCTCCTCGACGGAGTCGGCCTGGCAGAGATTGAGCACCTCGACGGGATGCTCCTGGCCGATCCGGTGGAGTCGTCCGATCCGTTGCTCGATACGCATCGGGTTCCAGGGCAGGTCGAAGTTGACGAGACGGTGGCACGACTGGAGGTTCAGGCCCTCGCTCCCGACGTCGGTGGAGAGGAGCACGCCGCCCGCGGCGCGCCAGCGCTCGACCGTGACGGCACGCTCGGCGGGCGGCACGTTGCCGTCGAGGCGCTCGTGTCGGACGCCGGCGCGCCCCAGCACCTCAGCCAGGAACAGGAGCGTGGCGCGGAAGCGGGTGAACACGATGGTTGCACCATCGGCGCCCGAGAGGGCCTGCAGCAAAGCGCGCGCCTTCCCCGATCCGCTCGCCTTCCCGGCCAGGTCGGCCGCGTTCGTGAGGGCCGCGCGGACCGCCCCCGGGATATCCTCGGCGCCGGCGAGCCGCGCGAGCGTCTGGCGCACGGCGAGCGGGCTGCTCCCGGCCTCCTCGAGGAGGAGCGAGAGAAGCGGCCGCACACGCCCCGTCGCCTCGGGCGAGCGCAGGGCGGCAGCGAGGACTGTGTAGAGCGCCTGCTCGTCCGGAGCAGGCTCCACCAGCAGCGTGCGGGCGAAGCGTGGCGGCAGGCGGACGCCCGAGAGCACCCGCGTGTTGCGCACCATCACCTCGCCGAGGAGCGCCCGCAGCTCGGCACGCGCCGCCTCGGCGCGCGATCCGCCGCCCTTGCCGAAGCGGTGGACGAATGCGGCGCGTCCGCCGAGGTGCCCCGGCCGGATGAGGTTCACCAGGTTGAAGAGTTCTTCGACACGGTTCTCGACCGGGGTCGCCGTGAGGAGGAGGAGAAAGCGCGTCTGCAGCCGCTCGACCAGCGCGTAGGACTCGGTGCGGTGGTTCTTGAGCGTGTGCGCCTCGTCGACGATCACGAGGTCCCAGGGCCGTCCGACGACCGCATCGCGATGCCGCGGCGAGCGCGCCGTCGCGAGGGACGCCACCACCACTCCGGCGCCGTCCCACAGACCGATCGGGTCCCGCCGGTGCGCCTCGTCTTCGGTGCTCCGGCTGGAGATGCCGAACTTGCTCGCCAGCTCCTCGCGCCACTGGCCGACGAGCGAGGGCGGCGTGAGCACGAGGGCGCGCGTCACCCGGCCACGGAGCAGGTACTCGGAGAGGATGAGCCCGGCTTCGATCGTCTTGCCGAGCCCGACCTCGTCCGCGAGGAGTGCGCGGCCGAGGAGCACCGCCAGGACCTTGCGAGCGGTCTCCTCCTGATGCGAGAGGCGGAGCAAGCCCTGGGCATGCTCCGTGGCCAACAGGCGGTCGAACGACTCCGCATCCGCGAGTGCCATCGCGAGGCGCGCGAGTGTGGTGTCTTCCGGGCTGCTGGCCGGCACGCCGGCGAGCACGTCGAGCCCGAGGACATCGGAGGCGACAGTCACCGGGATGTCGAGCGTGGCTGGCGCGGTGGCGGGCGGTGTGTCTGGCGTGGGCGCAAGGGACGGCGCCGGGCCATTCGTAGCCGCGCGCGGCGCCAGTGGTAGTGCGTGCTGTCGATCCTGCGCCTCCCCTTCCCCGGCCGCTTGCGCCCAGCGCTCGACCTCGTCGAGCCGTTCGACCCAGAGCCGGTGGCTGGCGCCGCGTGCCGGCAGAAGCCGCCGGGCATCGGCGACCAGCTGCGCCGCCCGCTCCCGGTTCCGCACCGCCCGGTGCAGCTCCGCCAGGGAGCCGAGCAGCGCCGCCGTCGGCGGCACAATCCGCGCCAGGTGCTCGAGTGCGGCGATCCGATGGTGCACGTTCCGCAAGCCCTCGGCAGCTTGGACGTACAGCGAGACGATGAAGCGGTCGCCGGGCGCCAGCGCCGCCGCACGGGCGGCGGGCTCGACCGCCGCCAGCCAGTCGCGGGCCCGGATGTGCCGCTCGGCGGCGACGGCCAGGTCGCCGGCGCGAGAGCGGCGCGCCCCGACCTGCTGCGCCTGCGCCTCCTGTCGGGCCCGCGCCCCGCGGAGGTGTGCCCGCTTGAGCCGCCGTCGTTCGCGCTTGTCCACCAACCCGAACGCTCCCCGGAACTCCGAGCGAACGCCGCCGGCATAGCGCACACCACCCTGCCCAGTCCAGGGCCGCGGACCGTCGCATCATGCGATCCGTCGACCCGGCATCAGCACGACATCCAGGCCCGGGACGGGCACCCGGTTGAGTAGCCCGGGCCCGGGGGCGGAGCGTTCGCCGTCCCCGGGAGCGAAGGACGAGCGCGCGCACGGTACCGTCAAGCGAAGGAAACGAAGTGCGGCGGGACGGGCGGCCAGGAGACGGAGCACGCCGTAGTGCCGAGGAAGCGGGGGCAAGACCACCTGGGTCACGACCTTGCCCATGGCGGGAACGTTGGGAGCTGTGGGCGCGTCGTTGTTGTTGAAAGGCTGACCCGGGGGGGCCGAGACCTGGTTGGGCCGTCGCCGAGCGCGGAAACTCGAGTAGAAGAGATCGCGGATTCTGTCTTGACGGAGGCAGGAAATGACCGGGCGTCGGCACCGCGCGAGCCGGGGGTAAAGGGCAGGGGGAACTTCGCTGGGTTGTCCTGCCTATCTCCTCAGCTTCCGTCCCGGTAGAGCTGAACGACAAGCGACCCGGAGACCGTGTCTCCGTCCGACTCCCCGAACTCGCTCAAGAAGTTCGTCCGCACGCGCAGCCGGGACTCAGCGGGCACGCGCAGACGCGACTCGTAGCGATGGCTGTCCTCGTAGGGTGAGGCGGTGCCGTCCCCGTCGAGGTCGTCGAAGTATGCCTTCCCCCCGCCCAGCTCCTGGCCGTTGGGGTGCAGCACGCGGCCGTCACCGGTCTCGAACGCGAAGTCCAGGGGCTGATCGCGCGCGGAACCCGATCCCCTGAAGCAGTACATGTTCGTGTCCTCGAAGCAGTACTGCGCGTCGTGATGTGCGACGTTGCCGCTCCTCGCGAACATCTTCGCGATCGTCCCGCTCACCGCGATCCGGTACGCGGGCCCCGCAAGGAGTCCCGTCGCCAGGCGCACCGTTTGAATTCGCCCGCGGGCGAAATCGATGGTCGCCGTCTCAAGCAAGGGGCCCGTCCCGCCGATCGTGGTGGTCGTGGTGGTCGTCGAGGTCACGGTGGTCGTGGTGCTCGGCTCATCGGCGCAGTCGAAGAAGTCGGACAGGTCGATCTGATCCTCGACGACCCGCGGGGCGGGGCTTCTCGGCGGCGGCAGATGCCGGAGAGGGCACGAGCAGGGTTTTTTATCCACCTCGATGTCGTCGATCCGGTTCGGGTCGATCTGGTAGAACTTGGGCGTCGTCCCGTACCGCTCCGTGACGGGCTTGAACTGCTCCGCCACGGAACCGCGTCGCTTGACGGGGTGCGTCCGTGTAGGGCCGAGGTTGTCTTTGCTGACGAAGGTCACGTCGTCTCCGCGCACCTCGGCCGGAGCCTCGACGTGCTTGCTGTCGCCGTCTTTCTCGTGTGACACTTGAGTGAGGTCGTCAACTTCCGTGAGCGACACCTCTTTCCCGAAGATCTTTCCCACGTCGCGAATGACCGTGTTCGCGGCGCCCTCGGGCAGCCGGATGGCGAGGCCCTTCTTCTCGGCGAGCCGGTTGATGATGATCTCGGTGTTCTTGCCTCCGCAGTTGGACTTGGTGCTTGCACGGAGGTCAGTCGGATCGACCGGCGTGTACTTTCCGTCGTAGTAGTTTTTGTCTGCCACCTCGACGTCCGTGGCAAGCCGTTGGAGACGCTGGCGCCGGTTCTCCGGCGTGCTCGGATCGGCGAGCACATCGTGGATGTCGCGCCGTAACACCTTGAACTTGAACTTGACCTCCTGCGGGACCTCGTTCTCGTCCCTCCCTTTGACCGTCACCTCATGAATGCACGCGGGAGGCTCCGCCGGTTCCGCGGCGGGCCGCGGAACGGCCGGCGGCTGAGCGACCGGCCGCCCTTCGGCCCACCACCGATAGGCCTGCCCGGTCGCTGCGGGCGCACCCGATCGGCCGCGGGCGATCGTGGCCAGCATCTGCTCGACGGTGTACCCGAAGTGCTCGGTGTCGAGGCCGCCGTGGGCGTCGAGAACCTTGATCGTATGGGTGACGAAGTCCGTCGCCCACCAGACCTCCGCGAAGAAGTTCTGTACCAGCCACTCGGTGAGCACGGGGACGGCGCGCGGGTCACCGATGCGCTCGAGCGCCAGGGCGAGTAGTGAGAGGGGCATGTCATCGAGGAGCTCCGCGGGCTGGCGGAAGGCCTCCAAGACGCCCTCCACCGCGGCCGGGCCCAGGTCGATGAGCCGGACCAGCTCCGGATTCCTCGCCTCCGCCAGTTCGCGGATCACCCAGGGGACCGGGGCGTCGAGCATCCGTGCCTGGGCGACTTCGTAGAGCGTTTCGACGAGAGCGCCACGACATCAACAATCCGCTGCAGGTGGCGATCGGCAACGCCGAGATGATCGCCGACCGGCTGCAGGCGACCGGGGACGCGGCGACCCTCGCCCGCGTCGCGTCGGTGGTCGAGTCGCTCGAGGTGGTCGCCGACCTGGTGTCGAACTACCTCTCCATGGCCGTCATCGACCGGGGCGTGCCGCTGCTCGACTACCAGACCTTCGACCTGTGCTGGCTGGCGACCGAGATCGCCGACCGCTTCCGGCCGGCGGCCGCCGACAAGGGCGTGGCGCTCACGTGTGCCGGGGAGCCGACGCGGGTGCGCGGCGACGCCCGCCAGATCGGGCGCGTGCTGACCAACCTAGTGAGCAATGCCGTCAAGTACACGCCCGGCCCGGGGACGATCACGGTGCGGGTCGAACCCGAGCCGGACGGAGTGGTGGTGGAGGTGACGGACACGGGATACGGCATCGCCCCGGCCGACCTGCCCACCCTCGGGACGAAGTACACCCGCTGCCATCGCGACAAGGACATCCCCGGCACCGGACTCGGCCTCTACATCTCGCGCGCCATCGTCGACGCCCACGGCGGGTCGCTGGTGACCGCCAGCACCCCGGGCCAGGGCTCGATCTTCACAGTGCGCCTCCCGCGTCCGCGCGCGTGAGACGGCTGGTCTAGTTCACGCCACGCTGTGGCGACGTGCGGCCGCGCCCGCGGCAGCTCGGCGCGGTGGCGCGTGCGGTGGGGCCGTACCGGGTGGCCTATCGCTGGCGTGCCGCGGCGCCGCGTGGCACGTAGGGGCATGGACCCGCGCGGCAAGGTGGCGCTCATCACCGGGGGCGCGCGCATCGGCCAGGCGGTGGCGCAGGCGCTGGCCGCGCGCGGGTGCGCGCTGGTGCTCACCTACCGCGGCTCGCGCGACGCGGCCGAAACGGCAGCCGCCGCCGCCCGCGCGGCGGGCGTGCAGGCAGAGGTCGTGCGTGTCGACGCCACCGACGAGGTACAGGTGATCGCCGCCGTGGCGCACGCCGAGCGCGTGCTCGGCCGGCTCGACATCCTGGTGAGCATGGCGTCCACCTACGTCGAGACGCCGCTCGCGACCACCGGGGCGGCCGAGTGGGCGGCGGCGATCGACACCAACGTCACCAGCGCCTTCCTCTTCGCGCGCCACGCGGCGCCCGGCATGCAGCGACGCGGTGCCGGGCGGATCGTCCACGTGAGCGACTGGCTGGCCGCCAGCGGCCGCCCGCGCTATCGCGGCTACACGCCGTACTACGTCGCCAAGGCGGCGTTGAACGCCCTCACCGAGAGCCTGGCACTCGAGTTGGCACCCGCGATCCTGGTGAACGCCGTCGCGCCGGGGCCGATCCTCGCCCCGCCGGGGTTCACGGCCGACGAGCAGGCGCGGGTGGCGGCGGCGACGCCGCTCGGCCGCTGGGGCGGTGCGGACGAGGTCGCCAAGGCGGTGCTGTTCCTGATCGAGTCGGACTACGTCACGGGCGAGACCATCCGCGTCGACGGCGGCCGGCATCTCTCCTGACGCTCCGTGCCGCCGCCGCTCCACTGCTCGCATCGCCCGCCCTGTCCGGGCTGCCCGCGCTTCGGCAAGCCCGGCCTTCCGGCCGCCGCCCGGACGGCGCTCGAGGCGCTGGCCGCGGCCGCCGGGCTCGGGCCGCCGGTGGTGGTCGAGGGGCCGCCGCTGGCGCATCGCCTGCGCGCCCGGCTGATGGTGCGCGGCCGGGCCCAGTCGCCGAAGATCGGGCTCTTTCAGGAAGACTCGCACCGCATCGTCGACATCCCGTCGTGCGTCGTGCACCACCCGCTGGTGAATCGCGTCGCCGCCGCGGCGAAGGTGGCGATGCGGCGCACGGGGACGGCGCCGTACGCCGACGCGTCGCACCGGGGCGCCGTCCGCGCCCTGCAGGTGGTGGTGGAGCGCCCGACCCAGCACGCGCAGGTGGTGGTGGTGGCCAACGGCGCCGACCGGGCGCCGCTCGACGATCTCGCCCGCGCGCTGGCCGCCGAGCTGGGCGAGACGCTGCACAGCCTGTGGTGGAACGGGAACCCGACGCGCACCAACAGCATCCTGGGCCCGCACTGGCATCGCTGGCACGGGGCGGCGGCGGTCGAGGAGATCATCGGCGGCGCGCGCGTGTACTATCCGCCGGCGGCATTCGGGCAGACGAACCTCGACCTGGCGGACCGGCTGGTGGCGCAGGTGGCGGCGTGGGTACCGGCCGGCGCGCGCGTCGCCGAGCTGTATGCGGGCGTGGGCGCGATCGGCCTCGGGCTGGTGGCGCGGGCAGGGCACGTCGCCTTCAACGAGGTGGCGGCCGGATCGCTCGCCGGGCTCGAGATGGGGCGGGCGGCGCTCGGGGCGGATCTCCGTGCCCGGACGTCCGTGCACCCGGGACCCGCGGCGGCGCACCTGGACCTGCTGGCGGGCGCGGAGGTGGTGATCGTCGACCCGCCGCGGAAGGGGCTCGACGCCGACGTGCTCGCAGCGCTCGTGCACCACCCGCCGCCGCGGCTGGTCGTCATCAGCTGCAGCCTGGAGGCGTTCCTGCGCGAAGCGCAGGTCCTGATGGACGCGGGGGGCATGCGCCTCGCGGCGGTGGTTCCCGTCGCCCTGTTCCCGTTCACCGACCACGTGGAGACGCTGGCGCTGTTCGAACGTGCCTGAGGGGGGCGTCGTATGATGCCGGAGAACGAGTCGGTTTGACGCATGGAGGCATAACGATTAGCGTCATTCGTATGCGGACGACTCTCGACATCCCGGAGCCGTTGATCGAGGAAGCCCGCCGCCTGCTCGGCTTCAAATCCAAGACCGACACGGTTGTCTTGTCCCTGCGGGAGATGGTGCGCCGCAAACGGATCGAGGAGCTCAAGGACCTCATGGGATCCGTGCGGCTCGATATCGACGTGCCCCGCTCGCGACGGCGGCCGAAACCGCGATCGTGATCGTCGCGGACACGTCGGTGTGGGTCGCCGCGCTGCGCCGGCGTTCCAGTCGCGAGGCCCGACATCTCGAGGCCCTCCTCGACGGCGATCAGGTCGCGCTGGCTGCGCCGATTCGTGTCGAGCTGCTGTCGGGCGCCTCGCGGCGGGACCGTCCCCGTCTTCGCCGCACCCTCTCAGCGCTTCCGGTCTTCTTCCCGAGCGACCACACCTGGAAGCTGGTGGAAGACTGGGTGGAGCGTGCGGGCGATGCCAACCAGCGGTTCGGCTTCGCCGACCTCTTGATCGGGGCCTTGGCGGTAGAGCATGGCGCATCGATCTGGTCGCTCGATGCCGACTTCGACCGGATGGAGCGGTTGAAGCTCGTGTCCTGTCACCGCCCCACATAGACGGCACGTTTCGGAAGACTCCCCGTGCCGTTCCGCCGTATTCCCGCGCCCGTCCTGACCGCGACGCTCGTCGCTCTGATAGCCACCATGGTCGTCGATAGCGTACGTGGTCAACCGCCTGGCGCGCGCGACCATCGCCGAGCGGGTGGAGTTCCCCGCCTTCGAGCTGTTCTAGCGCGCCGCGCCTACGTGAGCTTCGCCAGCGCCGCGCTCATGCCGCCGAGCAGGGAGGCCGGGTCCTTCTCGTCGTAGAAGTACTGGTACTTATCGCGCGGCGCGTGCAGGCCGGCGTCGAGCTCGCCGCCGGACGACAGGAAGTACGTGCGCGGGATGTACTCGCCGTCGGGCGCGTACTTCTTGCTGACCTCGGGGCTCTTGTCCTTGTCGACGCGGATCATGACGAACTTTTTCGCCTCGGCGACCACCTTGGGGTCCTTGAAGACCGCACTGTAGTTGGTGCAGTGCTGGCACCACTCGGTGTAGACGACGAGGCAGACCGGCTTCTTGCCCTTCTTGGCCGCCGCCAGCCCCTGCTGGTAGGGCTGCCAGCCGATCTGGGCATCGTTCCAGTCGCCCCCGGCGTGCGCGGAGGGGGCGAGCGCCAGTGCCAGGGCCGCAACGAGAAAGGGTGCAGTCGTCCGCATGCCGTGCCTCTAGCAGCCGCGTCGGCGGCCGTCCACCTCGGTGACTTCGCGTGCGCTCGGGGCCGGGCGGTCAAGAACCAGAAGCGGCTAGTATAGAAACAAAGCGTGTGGCGGCCGCCGGCGTCCCCGTCAGGCGCCACGAACGGGCGTTCGCGTCGTGGTGGCCGCTGGTGTAGCAGGGCCGTGGTTGGGGAGGGTGCCGATGACGCGACGGGGAGGATGGATCTGGCTGCTGCTGGGGGTCGTGCTCGGGGGGTGCCGCGGTGCTGGGCCGCCCCGCCCGCCGTTGCAACTGCCGGTGGCGTGGCAGGTGGGGGATCGGCTGGCGCTCTGGGTCGTGAGCGAGCGCTTCGACCTGCGGGGCAAAGAGCGGGTGCCGGGCGGACGCGGCACATCGCCCGTCGAGGTGGAGGTCGTGAGCCACGCCGGCGACGCATACATGCTGCACTGGACGTACGGGACCGTCACCCTCGAAGGGGGCCCGGCGCTGCCGGAGCCCACGGCCACGTTCGTGCGGCGGCTGTCGACGTCGCTCGACGGCAAGCGGCTCGTGATCGCGGTCGAGCCGAAGGTCGGCAGGACCACGGTCACGAACATCGACGAAGTGACGGCGTGGTACCGCCAGGTGTTCGCCGACATGCACCGCATCCTGTTGGCAGGCGGCATGCCGCCGGGAGACGCCGAGCGTCTGATGGCGACGGTGGCGGCCTATGGGCGTCCCGAGGCCGTGGCGGCGTGGTCGCTGCAGTTGCCCCGCCTCTTCTTGCGCTTCGTCGGCGCGCAGCTCACCCCCGGCGAAGTCGTCGAGTACGACGATCGGGTCGCGCTCGAAGTGGGCGCGCCGCCGGTCCCGACGCGCGGGCGCTACGTCTTCGAAGCGGTGGACGGGGCGACGCACGAGGCGCGCATCGTCTGGCGGCAGCGTCTGGACGAGAAGGTCATGCGCGAGCGCGCCTTCGAGACCATGGCGGTGGCCGCGAAGCGGATGGGCAGGCCGGAGCCGCGCCGGTCCGATGTGCCCCGGTTGGCGCTCGAGGAGGAGGGGCAGTGGGTCATGGACACGACCACCGGCTGGCCGGTCGCAGTGACGTTCAGTCGCACGTCGCGCTCGCGAGACGCGGGGTGGGCAGACACCACGTCCTTGACGGTGCAGCGCCGGCCCTCCGCTCAGTGACAGCCGACGGGCGCCACGAACCCGGCGGCCGGCGCGCCGGCGGCGATCCACTGCTCGACCAGCTGGATGTTCAGCTCGCGCAGCGGATCGAGATCGAGCGGCATGCGCTCGCCTTCGGCGAAGCCGAGCTGGGCGCGCAGCTTCTGCACCAGGAAGCTGTTGCCGACGTTCCCCGGGTCGACGCGGAGCGTGCCCGCCGCGGCCGCGGCGGGATTGGCGGGTGCGACGCCGACCAGGCTGGCGTAGGCGTCGCCGGGCGACAGCGACATGTTGTGCAGCCCCTGGGCGGCGTTGTGACAGGTGGGGAGCGCACACGTGGGCGTGAAGATGTGGCGCTGGATCTGTTCGAAGGTGGACGGGACGCCGTCGCACGGGTCGGTGCCATCGGCGACCGCGCACACGACGCGCATGCGGTCGACGTCCTCCACCCCGCCCGGGCTATCGACCGTGGCCCGCACCACCTTGCGGCCGTTACGGTAGCGCGCGCCACCGACCGTGAGGCGGATGGGTAGCCGGATGTTCTGGAACACCTCGCCGCTGCACACGTTCAGGTCCGTCGGCTCGAGGGGCAGGGCGAAGAAGGTGACCTGGTCCTGCAGGAGCTGCAGGTCGAAGTCGTGGCGCGGATTCGTGTCCGGCTGCGCGTTCTCGATCTGGTAGTCGTCGAGCGCGGCGGGCGCGCAGCCGGGGAGCAGCGGATCGGGCACGTTGAGGCACACCTCGAGCCGCACCCGGCACACGCCCACCTCCGGGTCCTCGTCGCAGGCGGTGTTGTCGATGCAGCGGAGGTCGCGCGGCTTGGTGGCCGGCTTGTTGGCGGGCGTGCCGCCGAACTCGGCCAGGCAGTCGGTGACGACCGGCCCGCCGCCGGGCGTCAGCGCGGCGGCGCCGGTCGCCAGCGCGAGCAGCCCGCCGAGGGCAACGAGCACGGAGAGCCGACGGCGTGCCAGAACGCCTCCCGGTTACGCCAGGAACCCGAGGGTCGTGTACGGGGCGCCCGGCAGGAGCGGGACGTGCGCGCCCGGCGTCGCCAGCCATTTGTCGATGACGGTTGCGTACACCCGCCGGAAGTCGGTGTGGAACTTCAAGTTGCCGCTGTCGAGGTCGTTGAGCGCCGGGAGCGTACCGTACACCCCGCCCACGACCTGGTCGCCGACCACGAACAGCGGCGACGCCGCGCCGTGGTCCGTCCCCGCGGTGGTGGGGGTGCCGTTCTCGGCCACGCGCCGGCCGAACTCGGAGAACGTCATGAGCAGAACCTTGTTGGCGACCCCGAGGGCGACCATGTCGTCGTAGAAGGCCTTGATGGCCTGGCTCAGCCGGATGAGAAGGTTCGGCTGCGAGCCCGTGAGCGCCCCCTGCTGGGTGTGGGTGTCGAAGCCGCCGATGCGCACGTGGAAGAAGCGCGCGCCGGTCGGCGCCGGCGGGCTGAGCGAGTCGTGGCGGATGATCGACGCCACCTGCTTCAAGCGGCGGGACAGCGAGGACGTATTGGGGATGGTGTCGAGGTTCGAGGACCAGCTCGTGCTGATGGCCGCGTAGTCCTCGATCTTGGACAGCAGCACGTCGCCCGAGGTGCCGATGGCCAACTGCGCGCCGGTGGTCTCGAGCGGGTCGGCCTCGACGGCGTACATGGCGTCGAGGGCGGCCTTCTTGGCGGCCAGGTCGGGATAGAGCGGGTCGTCGGGCAGGACGAAGTCGGACAGCCGCCGGATGGCGAGCACGTTGCAGTCCTGACACACGAAGATCGGGTTCAGGGTGTCGTTCACGTCGACGGCCACCAGGTCGCTCGGCGTGAACGCCGAGTCGAGGTAGCGGCCGAACCACCCCGAGGTGAAGCCGACGGCGGTGTCGCCGCTGAACCAGATGTCCTCCGAGCGGAAGTGCGACAGGCTCTGGCTCGGGTAACCGACCCCGTTGACGACTGCGACCCGGCCGGCGTCGTAGAGCGTCTTCAGGGCGCTCATGCTGGGATGCAGCGCGAGCCGGTTGTTCTTGACCGGATCGGCGTCGATCTCGGTGGCGAGCAGATTGGCGACCGGGATGCCGAGGTTCGGACGCGCGCTCTGGTAGAGCGTGCGCTGCAAGACCGACACGGCATTGTCGATGGGGATGACCGTGTTGAGGCCGTCGTTGCCGCCTTCGAGCTGGATCAGCACCAGGACCGCATCCGCGGGCGCCGCGTGCGCCGTGCTGGCGCCCACCATGGCGCGCAGGAGCGGGTGCGGGGAGGTGATCGCCGCGGCAGCGACCGCGCCGCTCTGCAGGAACTGGCGTCGAGTGATTGCCATGGCCTGTCCCTCGCTCAGTGGATGTTGGACTCGGGGAGCGTCAGCATGAGGTACACCGCCCCCCGGACCTTCTGCTCGATGACGGTCAGATCGACAAAGTTGGTGGCGCCGCCGAAGTAGTCGACGAGGGCCTGCTCCACGTCCGCGGGCACGCGGTTGGTGAGCCCGAGCCGATCGAGGATGGCGTCCACCACCTCGGCGGCGGTGGTGGCGGTGACCGGGAACAGCTTGGTGGGGGTGATCTTCAGGATGCTGTCCCGTCCGGCAGCGAGGGTCTGCGCGTAGTTGACGCGGGCCAGGAACTGCCCGCTCGACACCCACGCCAGGCCGCCGTTCCACCCGTTCACGGTCGGGGGATCGAACAGCGACATGCCCATGTTCTCGAGCAGGTCAGGCAGCGTGCTGCCGTTGGTCTTCCCGAGCAGCGCGCGGTAGGCGGAAAAGGCGTACTCGCACGGGTTCTTCACCGACGAGGTCTTGGCGGCGGTGGTGTAGAACTCGTCGTGTGTGAAGATCGCACGCAGCAGATCGCTGATCACCCACGGGGTGGGGTTGGTGATGAACGGGACCGTCAGCTCGTCGAGCAGCGTCTTGGCCGGGCTCGGGTAGGCGAAGTACTCCCACAGCTTCTTCGCCAGGAAGCGCGGCATCGTGCGCTTGGTGTCGGAGTCCTGGTGCGAGAACAGGATGTCGATCACGTTGCGGGCGGGCGGCAGGAGGACGCCGGCGCTGTCCTCGACACCGATGTTGCCGGTGGCCTGATACGGCGTGCCGGCGAACAGGGTCTTGGTGCCGCCGTCGAAGCGCGACAACTGGAAGACCCCCACGTCGTTCTGGATCACGAAGCCGGTGAGGCAGCGCGCGATCTCGGTCACGTCGGTCTGGGCGTAGTTGTCGGCGCCGCTCAGGTCGGTCACGCCGAGCGTGAACAGCTCCATCACCTCGCGGCCGTAGTTCTCGTTCGGCTTGCCGACCTGGTTGCGGTCGCCGTCCAGGAAATCGAGCATGGCGGCGTCTTTGGTGATGCGGTGTACCAGGGTGTGGAACGAGCCGAGGCCGTAGGCCCGGAACGTCTGGTTCTGCAGCGACATGCGCAGGTTGTTCTTGGTGACGCTGAACGCGGTGGCGAAGTGGTCGTGCCAGAACAGCGTCATCTTCTCCTGCAGCCGCCGCGACGACGCCTTGGCCATGCGCTTGGCCCACCACACCTGCAGCTTGTGGAAGTCGTCGCTGTCGTCGTCGGCGCCGCCGGGGCCCTTGGCGAAGCTGGGGGAGACGGTCACCAGCTTCTCGACCGCGAGCGCCTGCCCGTAGTTCAGGTACTTCGTGACATCCTTCTGGCTCGCCCCGAAGCCGGCGCGGTTGAGCAGGTGTCTTACGTTGTCGGCGTCCCAGGTGACCATATGGTCGTCCTCCGCGGATGAACGTGGTCGACGAGTGCCGAGCTGTACCATGCCCGTGTCGAGCGCCGCAACGAAAAACCTTGCCGATTCGGGCGGCCCGGCCAGGCGCGTGGCGCGTGCCATGATGGTCGCCTGCGGCTTCACCGTGCCGGACGCGGGCGAACCCTCCGCCGCCGGCTTGACCGGTCACGATGTGCATCATAGTTCGGTACGCGCGCCATACCCACGCCATGACGCTTCGCTCCACTGCGCTGCCCGCCGCCGGCGCGGTCTCCCCGGCCGCCGCCCGGTTGCCGAGCCTGTCGGCGTGCGTTCCGGTGCACGACGAAGAAGCGAACGTCGTGCCCATGGTGCAGGCCCTGCTGTGCGTGTTGCCCGCGGTGGCCGAGCGCTGGGAGCTGCTCATCGTCGACGACGGCAGCCGGGACGGAACCGGGCGATTGGCCGACGACCTGGCCCGCCGATACGCCGGCGTGCGTACCGTGCACCATGCCGTCAACCGCGGCTACGGGGCGGCGGTGCGCACGGGCCTCGCGACTGCCCGCTTCGAGTACGTCTTCCTGACCGACGGCGACCAACAGTTCGACCCCGCGCAGATCCGTCTGCTGATCCCCGCGCTGACGCGTACCGATGTGGTGGTCGGGTATCGGGCACGACGAGCCGATGACCTGGCCCGCCGTCTGGCGGCGGCGGCATGGAACCTGACCGTACGCGCCCTGCTCGGGCTACGGCACCGCGACGTCAATTGCGCCTTCAAGCTCTTCCGTCGGCGGGCGCTCGAGGGGCTCGACCTCTCGGCCGACGGCGCCTGCATCTCGGCCGAGCTGCTGGCGTGCCTCCAGGCGCGAGGGCATCACGCGATCGAGATACCGGTCGACCACTATCCGCGCCGGCACGGTCGGGCGTCGGGCGGGTCGCTGCGGGTGATCGCGCATGCCGGCCCCGAGCTGGTGCGCATCCGCCGCCGGCTGCGTGCCGGCGTCCGGGCGTAGACGGCGCGGCCGGCACATGCTCTAGGGGCGCGGCAGGTTCGATGCTGCCGATCGTCGACGTCTTCTGGTCCTTCCGTAGCCCGTACTCCTACCTCGCCACCGGCCGGCTGGTGGCGCTGGCCCGGGACTGGGACGTGGACGTGCGCGTCCGGCTCGTCCTGCCCATCGCGGTACGTATCCCGGGGTTCTTCGACCAGGTGAACCCACTCTGGCCGCCGTACCTGCTGCGCGACACCATCCGCCTGGCCGAGTGGCTCGGCGTTCCGTACGCGTGGCCGCAGCCCGATCCGATCGTGCAGGAGTGGCCGTCCCGCAAGGTAGCGGCCGAGCAGCCGTATATCTTTCGGATGAGCCGCCTGGGCGCCCTCGCCGCCGAGCGCGGACGGGGCCTGCCCTTCGTCGACGAGGTGTCGCGTCTCATCTGGGGCGGCACCGCGGGCTGGAACGACGGCACCCATCTGGCCGCCGCCGCCGCGCGCGCCGGATGCGACCTGATCGAGATGGACGCGACCATCGCGCACGAGGCGGCCCGCCTCGACGCCGTCATCGCCCGGAACCAGCACGACCTCGAAGCGGCCGGGCACTGGGGTGTCCCCACCATGGTGTTCGAGGGCGAGCCGTTCTTCGGCCAGGATCGAATCGACCTCCTCGTCTGGCGACTGCGCCAGCACGGTCTCCGGCCGCGGACCGCCTGAGGGGGGTCGGTCGGCGAGCGGCTCTGCCGGTATGCGACGCACCCTCGCGCTGGACGAACGTACCCTGGTGGTGTTGCCGCTCGGGGTGGCGGCGCTCGTCTACCTGCCCATCCTGCGGAACTACTTCGTGGGCGGCGACTTTCTCAACTTCTATGACCTCCTGAATCGCGGGCTGGGCGAGTTCCTCCTGACGCCGCACGGCGGCCACGTGCTGGTCACGCGCAACTTCATCTGGTGGCTGCTGCATCAGTGCGCCGGCATGCGCGCCGGGGTGTACTTCGCCACCGTCCTGGCCTCGCACCTGGTCGTGGTCGGGCTCGTGTTCGAGGCGCTGCGCCGGTTGACGGGCAGCGCGCGGGCGGCGGCGGTGGCGGCGGCCCTGTGGGGCGGGGCGCCGGTGCACGACGGGACGCTCGGGTGGTACTCGGTGTACGGCCAGGTGTTCGCGACCGGAATCATGGTGTGGTTGCTCCTCGGCGTGGGTACCCGGACGACGGCCCCGGGGCTAGGGCGCGTCGTCGGCTGGGGGCTCCTGTTGTTCGCGGGCGCGACCAGCTTCGGGACCGGCATCGCCACCGCTCTGGCCCTGCCGGTGGCGGCGTTCGTGCTCTGGCCGCGCGGGCGCGCCACGGCACGGGCGGTGGCGCTGCTGGCGCTCGTGGGTATCAGCGTGGCGTTGGTGTGCTGGGGCCTCGTGCGGCTGTACACGGCGCGCCACGGTCTCACGCTCGAGCTCGCAGTCGGGTACACGGGGCTCGACTTTCCGCGCGCCATTCTGGCGCTGCTCGGCTTGCTGGTCAGCAACGGCATGGTGTCGCTGCTGTGCGGGGTGTTTGCCAGCCGCGTCGAATTGACCGGGCCGGTCGGGCTCGCGCTCGTCGGGGGGAGTGCGCTCACCCTCCTCTTGGTGTACGCCCGCGGCGGCGGCGCGGAGCGGCGACTGGTGCTGGCGGCGCTCGTGCTGTGTGTCGCCTGTTACGGCATCATCGCGGTCGGTCGGGCGCCGTTCTACGCCAGCACGCCGACACCCGCCTACGCGCGGGCGGCCCGCTATCAGTACGCGGGCATGGTGCCGCTGGCGCTCTGTCTGGCCGTGATGCTGGCACACGCCGGCACGGCGGTGCGCGTGCCCCGCGCCGTCAAGGATGGTGCCGTGGCGGCCGTGATCGGGACGCTCGTGCTCACCCATCTGCTCCTCGGTTCGCCGATCGAGCACTACGACGGCCCGCGGCGAGAGACGGCGGCCGTCCTGGAGGCGATCCGCGCCGCTGCCCACGCCGCCCCGGCCGGCGGCGACATCTACATCGACAACCGGCCGTTCGCGGCCATCGGGCCGCTCCTCGGTCGGCGGCCGGACCTCTTCCCGGGCTGGGTCGGGGTGTTCGTGATCTTCTTTCCCGACAATGTGGTGGACGGCCGGCGGATGTTTTTCGTCGCCGACGAGGCGGTGGTGGCGGCGGCGCAGCGGGGCCGGCGGACGCAGGGCCTGGTGGTCACCGATGCGCAGCGGCCCCGGCCACTTGGGTCGGTCTCCTAGCGCTTGGCCTCGTCGAGGGGCACGTCGGCCACTGCGATCTCGTCCGGCGCCGTGCCGGCGGTGGCGAGCGGCTGCCCGTGCGCGTCGAAGATCGCGCTGCCGCCGAACAGCCAGAAATGTTCGTGCGTGGGGCGTGCGGTGTTGGCGACCGCGACCGGCACGGCGAGCGTGCGCGCGTATTCCGCCGCGCGCTTGGCGGTGAAGGCAAAGGACGACTTGGGCCACACCAGCAGGCGGGTGCCGCCGGCGGCGACCTCGCGCCACCGCTGGTCTGCCCCGGAGTCGGCGCAGATCAGCACGCCGGTCGGTACCCCGCCCCATAGCAGGCGCCCGGTCCCGCTGCCGGGTGCGAACAGCTCGCGTTCGACCTCCCCGGGCGGGCCGATGCCGATGAGCGCCCGCTTGGCGTATACGCCAACCACGCCGCGCGGCTCGACGAACACGACGGTGTTGTAGAACGCGCCGGCGCGCCGCTCCGCCATGCCGAAGGCGAGGTGCACGTCGAGCTCGCGTGCGAGCGCATGCATGGCCTCGGTGAGCGGGCCCGGTACGGGTTCGGCCGCCCGCGCCAGCCGCTCGCCGAGCACGCCGGGAGGCGCGGGCAGGAACGCCAACTCGGGAAATACGATGTAGCGGGCGCCGCGCGCCGCCGCCTGGCGAATGAGCCCGTTCGCCCGGGCGGCATTGTCGGCCACCGTGCCCGGGACGGCGACGAACTGGACGACTGCGATCCGGATGGCGTGCGGCGAGTCATCGGGGCGGCAGCTCGAGGCAGCGAGGGCGCTGAGCAGCAGCAGAAGTCGGCTGTGCCACGTTGGTCGGCGGGTGGGATCGGGTCGGCGGGCGGGCACGTGCGACCGGTGGTGTAGCACTTGGATCCACCCGTGGACGACCCCCCGGCGGGGCGGGCCGTATCCTGCCCCACGGCGCCGGAACCATACCCGGAAACGCGCGGGGGCGGGCCGACGCTCTCCGCGCCGGCCCGCCCCCGTCGATGGCCCGAGTGGTGGGAGGACTATCTTACGGAGCCACCGTGATCGAGAGCGTCGGCTTGCCGGTGCTCGCCTGCAGCGAGTTGTAGTCGACGCCGTCGGTGGACGCGCTGTCGATGGCGAAGCAGAAGGTGCCGTCGCCCGGGATGCCGCTGGTGACGTTGAAGCTCACGTTCTGGTTCATGGCGACCGCGCCCAGGGTCTGGATGACGGCGCCGTCGAGGGCGGGCTGGTTGTTGAAGTTGGTGGTGGTCTCACCCCAGCCGCAGTTGGTGATGCGCCGGATGCGCCCGCCGGTGACGCTCTGGGCGTTGCTGGTGCTGCCGACCTTCAGGTTGAGGAGCGCCTGCGTGACGGTGCGGCCGCCGACGTTGCTCACCTGCACCCGGATGAAGGTCCGCTTGACGGTCGGGCCGGCGTCGGCGCTGATCTGCGTCTTGGTGCCGAGGTTGGTGCTCGGGGTGTCCGAGCTCACGTGCACGTCGGCCAGTACGGTGCCCACCGGTGGGAGCACCGGCGCCACGGCGCAGGTGCAACTGGCGGTGCAGCCGAACGGGCAGGCGCCGACGGCGGCGCCGTCGCACACCTCGCCGGCACGGTTGATGGCGCCGTCGCCGCACACCGGCGGCGCGCACAGGCAATCGGCCTGGCAGCGGCCGGGGCAGGCCCCGTCGCTGGCGCCGTCGCATTCCTCGGTGAGCGTGTTGACCTTGCCGTCGCCACAGGCGGGCGCTGGGGCGGTGGCGCAGTCGCACGAGCCGGCGAGCGTCAAGAGGATCTGGGGCTTGCCGGTGGCCGCCTCACGCGAGTTGTAGGTGACGGCGTCGGACGACAGGCTGTCGATCGCGAAGCACACCACGCCGTCGTGGAGCATGGCGGCGGTCACGTCGAGGTCGACGATCAGGTTCACCGCCACCGGTCCCTCGGCGTCGAGCAGCGCACCGTCGAGGGCGGGCTGGGTGTTCCAGGTCATCATGGCCTCGTCCCAGCTGCAGTTCGAGATGACCCGGATGCGACCACCGGAGTTGCTGGGAGCGGTGCTGGTGTTCGCCACCTGCAGGCGCAGGATGGCGTTGGTCACCGTCCGCCCGCCGATGCCGTCGAGCCGGACGCGGATGAAGGTCCGCTTGGGCGTGTCGGCGTCGGCGAGGAGCTGGGTGCTGGTGCCGAACTTGGTGGTGGGCGCGCTCTGCTGGACCGCCACGTCGGCCTCGACGGTCGCGGTGGCCTCCGGGCACGGCCGGGGCGTGGTCTCGCGCGTGCCGTCGATGCCGATGCAGGCACCGTCCGCGCCGACGGCGGGCAGCTCCATCAGCACGTCACGGGCCTTGCCGGTGCTGTCGTCGATGACCAGGCTGCTGGTGCCGGGGTGGCCGTTCGGGACGAAGAGCTGCGGACTGTCGAAGGGAGCCTTCTTGAAGCGTACGCGGTCGTCGGTGAGGGACTCGAGGAAGGCGGCGACCGCGGCCCGGCGTCCGGCATCGTTCCGGATGTGTCCGATGCCGGCAACGTCGGGATCGAGGTCGTTGATGTTGGCTTCGAAGAAATCGGCGCCGCGGGCGTAGAACTCGACCACGTGGGCGAGTGTCAGCATGCCGCCGTTGTGCATGTAGGGCGCCGTGAGCGCGACGTTACGCAGGATGGGCGTCTTGAACGCGCCGTCGGCGGTGACGCGGGACAGCGCCGTGATCGGCGGCGGCGGCTGAATGCCGTTCAGCTCCGGGACGGGTAGGCCGAGCTGGAGCCGGCGCGCGAACGAGATCGGTCCCATCGCCTCGCCGCCGAGACCCAGGTCCTCCATCGTCGGGCGGATGCCGATGTTGTAGAAGCCCTGGTCGTAGAACGCCTCGGCGACGACCATCTGGGAGCCCTGGAGCAGCCCGTCGACGCAGATACCGTAGGTGCCGGCGGGAACGCCGAGGAGCTCGACGGCGAACGTGGCCGAGCAGTCGGCGGCCACGTCGAACGACGCGGTCGCGAGCGGGAAGGGCCCGAGGGGAACCAGGTTGGTCAGCGGCACCTCGACCGCGGCCGAGAACACGCGCGCGAGGTCGACCGGCACCAATGGGTCGCAGGGTGGCGCCGGGGCGCCCGGGAACACGGTCTCGAAGGCGACCGGGTCGCTGCACGCGCCGCCTGCGACGATCTGGATCAGGGCGCCGCGCGGATCGAAGTCGAGCGGCTGCACGGCCGGGAACGGCGGGGCCGGCGGGGATTCGAAGAGGAGCCCACCGGCGCTCGCGGCGCCCACCGACACGACCGGGATCAGGCCCCGCTGGACGCCGCCCACACACAGGACCCAGTCGCCCAGTGCAACCGATTCCAGCTCGACGGCGAGCGTCTGTGCGCAGGCCGCGCCGACCTCGAACACGGCGAGTGCCAGTGCCTCGGGAGCGAGCGGGACGTTGCCCGTCGCAGGGAGGATGGTCGCTGCCGGCGCGACCGGGTCACACGAACCCGGCGTGCCCGGCACCATGCCGCTGAAGGCCGCCGGGTCACCGCACATCCCGCCCGGCGGAACGAGCTCGATGGTGACGCCGCGCGGATCGAACGTGAGGATCTCCACCGGCGGCACTCCGACCGGTGGGCGTACGAAATGGAGTGCGCTCAGCTCGAGGCCGAGCGCCATGTGCATGTTCTCGATCAGCCCCTCGAACTCCTGCGCGGGCAGGAGGCCGATCTGGGGAATCGTCGCGTTGCTGAACAGCGAGCCGCCGTGGCAGGCGATGCACGCGCCCTGATTCAGGAAGATGTCGAGCCCCTCCTGCTGCTCGGGGGTGAGCGCGGTGCCGTCGCCGGCCGAGAAGCGGTCGAACGCCGTCTGATCGGACACCAGGGTCGCCTCGTAGAGCTGGATGGCGAGGCCCCAGAACAAGGAGAAGTTGGCCTCCGTCACCGTGAACTCGTTGGTCGTGAGCGGGGCGGCGGTCGGATCCGACACCGTCGGCACGCCGCCGGGGAACGTGATCACCTTGTTCGAGTCCCACCACGTCTCGTGGAACGCCGCCTGGATCATCTGGGCGTACGTCTGCGAGAGGCCCGTGCCGCTCGCGTGACGGATGGTCCCGAGCAGGCTGTCGGTGGGGTGGACCATCTGCTTGGCGAGTGGCTGCAGGCTCAGCATCTTCTTGCCGATCTTGGGGAACGTCCGCCCGCCGCACGACATCTCGAACGGGCTCCCGGGCGGGCCGACGGCCTGCGAGGCGAGGCT
The DNA here is from genome assembly GCA_964618895.1 of uncultured Binatia bacterium (SeqCode). GTDB lineage: Bacteria > Desulfobacterota > Binatia > DP-6 > DP-6 > CAZUDO01. The sequence continues at coordinate 105,677 of CAZUDO010000103.1, read as the reverse complement.
CCCGTTGTCGATCAGCACCGCGATGGGCGCGACGTCGCCGAGCGCCTGCACCTGAAACACGCGCGCATCGGGATCGCGCGGGCCGACCGGGTTGGCGCCGTTGAAGAAGAACGCGGCGCGGCCGTCATGGAAGTTGCGGAAGTTGAAGATGGCGTTGATGGCGCTCGGCGTGTTGCGCGGCTCGACGCGCCGCACCTTGGTGCCGCCGACCGTCCAGATCGGATCCGGAATCTGGGTACAGTTGTCCACCGCGCTCCCGGGGACGATGTCGTTGAAGGTCGTGTTGAAAACCCCCTGGGAGGAGACCACGTCGTCGGTGTCGAACTCGATCGCCGAGCCGCGGTTCGTCGGGTCCTCGAAGCGATGGAAGGGGAAGTTCCCGGCCGTCAACGTCGAGTTCGGGCCGCCGGCCTCGAAGGTGCTGGCGCCGTGCAGGATGCCGGGGTTCAGCTGGTTCTTCAGCCGGTTGTCGGCGAAGGCGTGGAAGTGGCAGCTCGCGCACGCCACCACGCCGTCGCTGCCCACCTGCATGTCCCAGAAGAACGCCTTGCCGAGGCGAATGGCGGCGGCCTTGTCCTTCACGAAGTCGCCCAGCGTGGTCGGTTCGGGCACCGGGTTCTGGCTCAGGGGAAGCGGGAGCGGTGCGTTCGGGTTCGGTGGGGGTGGCGGGATGGGCGAGAGCTGTGCGCGTGCGGTGGCGCTGCCGAGCGCAATGGCGCCGGCGAGTAGCAGGATGTTCCGGATGGAAGCCTTGACGATCATGGTGTCCCCCAATTCGACATGTGGAATTCCCGAACGATGCCCGCCCCGCCCCACCTGCGAGCCACCGTGTACGCGATACAGTGTCGAATCGTCAAGAACTTTGTTGATAGCGAGATATCGAGCCTCGCCGCAGATCGCGAGTCAGCTCGCAATCGATCGCGATTCGTGCGGGGTTCCCTGTGGTCGTCTGTGGGGACCCCGCATCTGCCGTGCGGGTCTTTGGCGAGGATGGGCGCCCGCTCACGCATTCTCGACCTCTGATGCGCCCCCGGTGTAGTCTCCGCCCCCATGGGAGACATGCTTGCCGGCCGGGTCGCGGTCGTGACCGGCGCCGGGCGCGGGATCGGGCGCGGCGTGGCGCGGGGGCTGGCCGCCGAGGGCGCCGCCGTGGTGGTGAACGACTACGGGGTGAACGTCGACGGGGCGGCGCCCTCCACCGGCCCGGCGTTCGACGTGGTCCGAGAGATCGAGGGGGCGGGCGGGACGGCGGTTGCCAACACCGACTCGGTCGCCGACTGGGCGAGCGCGCAGCGCCTCATCGACGGGACCGTCGAACGCTTCGGCCGCCTGGACGTGCTGGTCACGTGCGCCGGCATTCTGCGCGACCGCATGGTGTTCAACATGAGCGAGGAGGAGTGGGACGCCGTTCTCGCGGTCCACCTGAAGGGCACCTTCAACTGCCTCCGCCACGCGTGCACCCGCATGCGGGAGCAGCGCTACGGGCGCATCGTCACCTTCACCTCCGGGGCGGGGCTCTTCGGCAACCCGGGCCAGGCGAACTACGGCGCCGCCAAGTCGGCGATCGGGGGGCTCACCAAGGTGGCCGCGCGCGATCTCGGCCGCTACGGCATCACGGTGAACGCGATCTCGCCCGTGGCGGGCACGCGCATGACCGTCACCGACGAGTACCGCCGTGCCCGCGAGTTGCGCCAGCACCAAGGCATCACGCGCGAGGACCGGGGCGTGGCCGAGATCGAAGACCTCGACCCGGACGACGTGGCGCCGATGGTCGTCTACCTGGCGAGCGAGGCGGCGGGCGGCGTGAACGGGCAGATCTTCCTGTGCTACGGCAGCGCGATCGCCCTGGTGGCCCCGCCCCGCCCGGCGAAGACGCTCTACAAATCGAGTGCCGACTGGACCCTGGACGAACTCGATCGCCTGGTGCCCACCACCATTGCCGACGGGCTGGTGAACCCGGCGCCGCCGAAGGAGGGGTGAGGCCATGGCACAGCGTCTGGCGGGCAAGGCCGCCGTCGTCACCGGCGCGGGGCGCGGCATCGGGCGCGCGATCGCGGAGCTGCTCGCCGCCGAAGGCGCTGCCGTGGTCGTGAACGACCTGGGCGGCGAGGTGGACGGGCGCGGCGGACAGGCGAGCATCGCCGACGAGGTCGTTGCCGCCATCGCGGCACGCGGCGGACGCGCGGTCGCCAACTACGACAGCGTCGCCGACTTCCGCGCCGCGGAGCGCATCGTGGCGACGGCCGTCAAGGAGTTCGGCGCCCTCGACATCCTGGTGAACAACGCCGGCATCCTGCGCGACCGCATGGTGTTCAACATGAGCGAGGAGGAGTGGGACACCGTCATCGCCGTGCACCTGAACGGGGCGTTCAACTGCACGCGTCACGCGGCCGTACAGATGCGGCAGCAGCGGCGCGGGCGCATTGTCTCCATGTCGTCGACCTCGGGCCTGTACGGGAACTCCGGGCAGGCGAATTACGGCGCGGCCAAGGACGGCATCGCGGGGCTCACCCGGGTGGCGGCGCGCGATCTCGGCCGCTACGGGATCACGGTGAACGCGGTGGCGCCGGCGGCCACGACGCGCATGACCCAGAGCGTCCCGCAGAGCGCCCGCTCGGCGCGGACCACGCGCGGCATCGCCACCCCGGCGGGGGGGCCGACCTACCCGCTCACCAACTTCGGCCCTGGGAACGTGGCTCCGTTCGTCGCCTACCTGGCCACCGACGCCGCGGCCACCATCAACGGGCAGACCTTCCTGGTGATGGCCGGCATGGTGGCGCTGCTCTCCTACCCGACGCCCGCACGGACCATCCACAAGGACGGCCGCTGGACCCCGCAGGAGATCGCGACCATCTTCTCGCGCACCCTGGGGCTCGATCTGGTGAATCCGGCGCCGCCGGAATCGTCGTAGGGCGGCGCTACTGGTAGGCGGCGCCGATGGCCACGATCAGCGCGCCGATCAGGGCCCAGAAGAACAGGCCGAGCCCCACCTCGATCTCGCGTTCGAGTTCCAGCTCGTCCTGGTGGCTCCGGTGCCCCCGCGGGCTGAGCGCGACCACGAGCACGCCGAGCAGGATCGCGATCAGCAGGAACGGCAGCCAGGTGACGCCGAAGTGTGTCGGCCCGACGGGCGCGACCCACATGCCCCCCGCCCAGATCGCGAAGAAGAAAACCAGGAACAGCCCCCACCCGGGCGTGGTCGGCCGGACGCGCAGGCCGGCGACCAGGATCGCCACGGCGATGCCCGCCAGGGCGAGTGACAGCAGGAGATGCCCGATCATGAGGACACCCCCCCCAGATCGGATTCGATCAGCAGGATGTTCCACAACAGCCAGCCCACGACGAAGAGCGCCGCCGCGCCGACCAGCAACCAGTGGTGTCGCTTCATACGTTCCCCACGATGACCGCGGCCCTACTCGCAGATCGGTGTGGGACAGGCAAGTGCCGGCCGCGGGGCCGGGAGTTCTTGACCGGGAGCAGGGTCCGTCGTAAGGCCCGGCCTCTGCGAGGGGGGTGCTGCATGCGTCGAGTCCGCGGGTGGACCCTGGGATCCGTTGTCATCGGGTGCGTCGTCTTCGTGGCCACGGGAGTCCGGGCCCAACCGGCCCCCATGGGCACGCGTGGCTGCTGCTGTGTCGTGCGCGGTGAGTCGTACACCTGCACCGAGAAGACGCAGGCCGACTGCCTCGCCGAGCAGCCCGGGGCGCCGACCTACCCCAAGCACGAAGACTGGAAGAAGGCGTGGGAGGCCGGCGTAAAGGCGTCGCAGGCGCAAGCGGCGCGACCGTCACGGGGCGGCTGGATCGCCGGCCCGTGCGAGAAATAGGTCCGCTAGCCTTGCCGCGCCGGCTTTGCCGGCCGCGGCACGACGTTCGCCTGAGTCACCGGCGGTAAGTCTTGGGACCCGACCCGAGACGAAGTCTCGGGTCGGGAGTGGGGAGGAGGGCGGAGACGAGTGCGGCCGCCCCGTCTCCGCCGGTGGGACCTGGAGCGCGTTCAGGACGGAAGCGGCTCGGACTTCTTGTCGGACATGAGTGGCGAGGATTCCTCCTCGCGGTTGGCTTCCATGAGGGCACGGAGGATCTTCTCCATGACGGTGATCTCTGTGTTCATGGACATGAGGCTGTCCAGCGTGCCGGCCCAGTGCTCTTCGGAGCCCGAATCACCGTTCGAGAGTACCGCCAGGTGACGTGCGGTCTTCAGGATGGCATCGGAGGCAAGCTTCAGGTGGACGGCGAGTTCGGTGAAGGTTTCACGATCGATAATCATTCGGGTCGGCCCCCTGGGAGGGGCCGATAAGCGAATCCGGTGCCAGGGAGGGAGCAGCCGTGCGAGCCTCGCGGGATCCGGTGACGCGCCGCACCGGAGGCCCGGTGGCAGCCGGTTGTGCATGTGCTTTCTCTTGTGTTTCCACATTGTTGCCACCCTATCGTGTGGTGCCGTGCCGTGCCGTGTCGGGGCGAGTCCAAGCGGACGACATGCCGGAGTCCGCCCGGCCGGTGTCGCCCCTCGGGGAACGTCCAAACCGTGCAATTTCGCGGTGCGGCCCACTTCGGCAGCAGCGGCGCAAGAGCGGACCCGGGTCCGCGCTGGCGCCTGCTCACCGGGCGGCGCGCCAGGAGACCACGCGTTCCGGGGTGATTCGCACCACCGGCGTGCGGTCCGGGTCGTCGAGCGCCATGGCGACGTACTGGGGATAGCGCACCCGCAGGAGCGCGATCGCCACGTCGTGCGTCGCCGGATCGCGCACCACGTGTGCCGGTCCGCGGACGAGCACATAGGCGAGCTGGCTCCAGTCGTCGGCGTAGTCGTCGACCACCAGGGCGGCGTGCGGATTGACGAGCAGGTTCTGCAGCCGCAGGAGCTCGCGCGGCGGGCGCCGCTTCGGCTTGTCGTCGGCGACGAAGTAGAGCGCGTCGTCGTCGAGCGCATAGCACACCGGGACGACGTGCGGAGCCCCGGCGGCGTTGGCGGTGGCGAGATGGCCGACGCGGCGCGCGGCGAGGAAGGCGCGCACCGCGGGCGTCCAGCCGGTCATGGGGGCGCGCTACGACAGCGCCGCGGTCCGGCTGTCGAGCCCGACGTAGTGCACGTCGCGCCCGGCGTACTCGGCCTGGGCTTCCGCGAAGATGTCGCCGTAGCGCCCCTCGTAGCGTGGCGAGAAGTGGAACACCTCGAGCCGCCGCACGCTGGCGGCGCGGCCGAGGGCCCCGGCCTGGCGCGCGGTCAGGTGGTAGCGCTTCGTCGCCTGCTCGAGGTCCTCTTCCAGGAACGGGGCCTCGCAGAAAAAGAGGTCGGCCCCGTGGGCCAGGCGCACGATCGCCGCCACGTTGGCCGGCGAGAACAGGGTGTCGACCACGTACGCGATCTTCTGCCCGCGTGTGACGGTGAGCAGGCGCTCGCGCAGATCGCCGAGCGGGCGCCGGTCGCCGGCGGCGACTTCGATCGCGGTGTCGTCCGTGGCCCCGGCGCGGATGGCCTGCTTCAGCCGGTTGAGCCACGGCCCGGGCACGAGCCCGGACAGGGCCAGCGCGTCGGGGCGCACGTTCAGATGCATGGGCTCGGTCACCGCATACGCCATCGAGACGATCTTGTGGTCGAGCGGCGCGGCCTCGATGACGAAGGCGGGGTCGGCCAGGACCACCCCCGTGAACGGGCGCGGCGTGCCGAGCGGGACGCGGGCGAAGCGGTCGCGGGCCCGGAACTCCCACGCGGTGAGCGTGGACGGCCCGATCTCCGTCACCTCGAGCCGGAAGGCGTAGTCCTCGGTCAGGTTCCAGGTGTACCCGGCGAGCTTGCCGGCGACGCAGTCGGCGATGCCGACCGGGCCGTAGAGGCGGAGGGTCACGTCGCGGGCGAGGAAGATGCGCAGGAGCTGGTCGAAGCCCATGAAGTGGTCCATGTGGGCGTGCGACACGAACACCGCTTCGATCGGCAGCAGGCGGGCGGCGGGGGTGCGGTCGATCCGGCCGAGGTCGATCAGCAGGGCGCGCCCCTGCCAGCGCAGCGACAGCAGGATGGCGGGATCACCGGTGGTCCCGTTCAGGAGCCGGGGGCGAAAGCTGGTCTTCATCGGTGGGCTGGCGTCGGCGACGCCGTGGGCGTGCTACCCCTGCAGCTCCTGCAGGATCACGCTCCCGGCCTCGAACATCATCTCCTGCAGGATCTCCTTCAAGCCCTTGTCGCTCGTCTCGAGCTTGCCGGCCAGCATGGAGAGGACCGCGAAGTAGCGTTCCTTGGTGTCCGCGGCGAGCGATGGCACGCGCGCGTCCATGGCCTTCACGAAGCGCCGGTGGGTGGCGGCGATCTGGCGGTCGAGGTCCTTCTGGACGGCGCGCTGCTGCATGGCGGCGCAGTATAGAGAGGCGCCTCCGCCGGTTCAACGCGCGCCGGGGCGGTGGCGGGGTGACGAACTGACCCACCAGCGCGGCTGTGCTAGGGAGGGGTCGTGTCGGATGTCGTGGCCATCTACCTCCGGCTCCCCGCGCGGGAGATCGCGTACGTGAAGTTCCTCTTCGAGTCGTACGAGGACGTGGGGCTGGTGCGCACCATCGACCGCGACCGCGCCACCCTGGTCGCCCTGGTCGTCCCCGACTTTCTGCCTGCCGCGCGTGCGTTGATCGATGCCCTGGTCACGGACGGTGTGTGTGAAGAGACCGGCCCGCCCGCCGACTGGGATGGCGACTGGCTCGGGTGAACGCACACTACCAAGGTGACGGGCGTCAGTCCCCGGCGGCGACGCTGGTGGTCGTCGGTGGGGCGCCGGGAGCGACGACCCATGCCACCAGGATGCTGAGCCCGTAGAGGACGAGCAGCGGCGCGGCCATGAGGAGCTGCGACGCGATGTCCGGGCCGGGGGTGAGCACGGCGGCGGCGATGAAGATGGCGACGACGGCGTAGCGCACGCCGCCGAGCAGGGTGCGGTGGGTGACCATGCCGAGCCGGGCCAGGAAGAAGGTGACCACCGGCAGCTCGAAGGTGACACCGAACGCGAGCAGCATGCGCGTCGAGAAGGACAGGTACTCGCTCACGCGTAGCTGCGCGGCCACGTTGATCGAGTGGTACTCGCGCAGGAAGAACTCGAATCCGACCGGGAACACCAGCACGTAGCAGAAGCTGCCCCCGAGGACGAAGAACACGGACGCGGCCACGGAGAACGGCACGGCGAGCCGCTTCTCGTCCGGGTACAGGCCGGGGGCCACGAAGCGCCATGCCTGGAAGAAGATGACCGGGCTCGACGCGAAGACGGCGGCGATGAAGGCCACCTTGAGCTTGGTGAAGAACGCCTCGGTCGGACCCGTCCCGATCACGAGCGCCTGACCGGGCGTCAACACGTGCTCGGCGACCAGCTTGGCCTCGACCTGCTTCAGCGGACCGAGGAGGAGCGCAAACAGCGGCTCGACGAACACGTAGGCCACCGCGAACGCGACGCCCACGGCGGCGAGCGCACGGACCATGCGCCAGCGCAGCTCCTCCAGGTGCGCGGTGAGCGGCATCCGCGCATCGGACTCGGCCCCCATGCGTGCGGCCGATCCTCAGGCGCTGCCCGGCTCGGGCTTGTCGTCCGCGGGCGGCGCGGGGTCGGCTGCCACCGCGGGACGCTTGCGCCGCGCCGACGCGCGCTCCGCACGGGTGCCCTCGGCCTGGAACTCGTCCATCAGGTCGGTGGTCTGCCGGCGGAACTCGGCCATGGCGCGCCCGATGGTGCGGGCCACCTCCGGCAGGCGCGTCGGGCCGAGTACCACCAGGGCGACCACCAGGATCACCACCAGCTCGGGCATCCCGATGCCGAACATCTGCTCCCGACCGTATGGAAAAGCCCCCGGGGAGTCAATTCAGGGATCGTGAGCGCGCGGGTGCTCTGCTATCGTCGCGCCATGGCGGGTGGCACGGCGGTCGTTCTCGACCGGCGCATGTTGGCGCACGACCCGGGCATCCTGCATCCGGAACGCCCGGATCGCCTGCGCGTCCTGCTCGACCATCTCGAGGGGGCGCGCCATCTCGTGTCCCTGGGGACGCGTGCCGCCACCGAGGACGAGATCGCGCGCGTGCACACCCCGGCGCACGTCGAGCTGGCGGCGTCGACCGCGCTCCGATCGCGGGTCGCGCTCGACCCCGACACCAGCACGTCCCCCGGCTCGTACGAGGCGGCCCGGCTCGCCGCGGGCAGCGTCCTGGTCGCGTGCGAGGCCGTGCTGGCAGGCGAGGTCGACAATGCCTTCGCGCTCGTGCGTCCGCCCGGGCATCACGCCGAGCGCGACCGCGCCATGGGGTTCTGTCTGTTCAACAACGTCGCCATCGCGGCGGCGGCGCTGCGCGCCGGCGGTCTCGCGCGGGTGGCCATCGTCGACTGGGACCTCCACCACGGTAACGGCACGCAGCATCTCTTCGAGGACGACCCGCACGTGCTCTACGTCTCGACGCACCAGTATCCGTACTATCCGGGCACGGGAGCGGTGGACGAGGTCGGTGTGGGCCCCGGCGCAGGGCGCACGCTCAATCTGCCGTTTCCGGCCGGCTTCGGTGACGCGGAATACGCGCACGCCTTCCACGCCGTGGTGGGGCCGATCTTGCGCCAGTTCGCTCCCGAAGTGGTGCTCGTCTCCGCCGGCTTCGATTGCGACTACCGTGACCCGCTCGGCGGGATGAGCGTCACGGCGGCGGGCTTCACCGCCATGGCGAGCGCGCTGTGCGCGGTGGCCGACGAGACCGCGGGCGGACGCCTGGTGGCGGTGCTCGAGGGCGGCTACGACCTGGCGGCGATCGTCGAGGGGGTGGACGTGGTACTCGACGTGCTGCGCGGCCATCGGCACGTACCGCTGCCGGCGACCGGCGACACCGCCCACGTCGAGCCCGTGCTGGAACGCGTGCGCGCCGCCCACGCGCCGTACTGGCGACTCTGACTCGCCCCGAGACTTCGTCTCGGGGCGGGGGCGAGCGTGGGGCGCTCGGTGGATCAGGCGAACGGCGTGCCGGGGCCGGCAAAAGCCGGCGAGGCAAACTTTGGGGGAGGATAGAACTCGATGAACGTGACCACTTCGGCAACTATACGTCAGAGACGGAGTACTGTCCAGCCCGGGGCCGTCTCACGCGACCTGAACGCTTTCGAAGCGCGCTTGACGAAGTAGTAGCGGCTCGGAGCAGCCGTGCGCGCTGTTTACGGCGACCGGTGACGGTCAGGGTGGCGAGCACCTGTTCGATCACGAATCCTTCCCAGCTCGCCCCGACTCATGGCTGCACGAGCAGGTCGTCGTAGGACTGGACCCGCAGCAGCGTTGGAGGAGGCCGCTGTCTCGCCAAAGAGCGTTTGTAAACTGTAAATCGGTTTACGATTTGCAATCACCATGGATACCGCCGCCTCCTTTCCCCCGCGCGCCCGGGGGCGGCGGTCGATCAGGCTCCCAATTGTCCGCTCGCTTTGCCGCGCCGGCTCCGCCGGCCGCGGCACGGCCTCCGCTCGAACCACCGGCAAAAAGTCTTGGGACCCGCCCCGAGACGAAGTCTCGGGGCGATTGGGCTAGTCGGAGTCGACGGGGGCGTCGCTGATGCTCGCCGGCTGCGCCTCGGCGTCCAACTCATCTTCCTCGGGGCTCTCCGCGAACTGCGTCGGCTCGGTACCGCGCACGAACACCTCGAGCTCGGCGTCGCGGCCCGGCACGGCGCGGAGTCCCGTCGCCCGGTCGACCTGCGCGAACGTCACCCCGTCGGGGACGGGGAAGTCCACCACCGGGCGATCGCCGAGCGCCTCTTTCATGAACGCAGTCCAGATGGGCGCGGCGGCGTGCCCGCCGGTCTCGCGCTTGCCGAGCGAGCGTTCGGAATCGAACCCAACCCACACGCCGGCGAGCAGGTCGGGCGTGAAGCCGACGAACCACGCGTCGTGGGTGTCGTTCGTGGTGCCGGTCTTGCCGGCGACGGGGCGCCCGAGCTCGAGCGCCTTCCGGGCCGTGCCGCGCTGCACGACGGTCTGCATCATGCTGGTCATGATGTAGGCGGTGGCGGGGCGGAGCACGGGCTCGAAGTGCGGGCGGGTGTGCCCGAACTCGAGCGGGGTGCCCTGCAGGTCGGTGACGCGCGTGATGAAGATGGGGTCGAAGCGTTTGCCGAGGGTGGTGAACACGCCGTAGGCCCGCACCAGCTCGAGCGGCGACACCTCGGCGGTGCCGAGCGCGATCGACAGGTTGCGGGGCAGGGGCCCGCGCAGGCCGAAGCGGGGCAGGTCCTCCAGGATGCGCTTGATGCCGATCGCCTCGACCAGCCGCACGGTGACCGTGTTGAGGGACTTGGCGAGCGCGTAGCGCAGCGGCGTCGGGCCGTAGTACTTGTCCTCGAAGTTGCGCGGCGTCCACGGCGGCAGGTTGCCGTTCGGCACGGTGATGGGGGCGTCGAGGACGATGGACGCGGGAGTGTAACCGCGGTCGATGGCCGAGGCGTACACGAGCGGCTTGAACGACGAGCCTGGCTGCCGGCGCGCCTGCACGGCACGGTTGAACTGGCTGCGCTCGAAGCTGTAGCCGCCGACCATCGCCTTCACCTGGCCGGTGTAGGGGTCGAACGCGACCAGCGCGCCCTCGACCTGTGGTTCCTGGTCGAGCGCGAAGCGCGCACTCCCGTCGGGGGCCTGGCCGGTCACGGTGACGGCGATCACGTCCCCCGGCCGGAAGGTCGCGGGGGAGAGGGTGCGTGTCCCCCACACCAGCGCGCTCGCCGGCAGCAGGCCGCGCTCCCAGCGCGTGCGCACGGCGAGCCCCTGCGGGCGCACGTCCAGGACGACGCCGCGCGCCTGCCCGCCTTTCGCGGGGCGCCGCTCGCCTTCGTGGGCGAGGTAGGCGTCGATCTTGCGGAGGTCGATGCGGCGGATGGCGCCCCGGAAGCCCTGCCGGCGGTCGAGCTCGCGCAGTCCCTCCTGCAGAGCCTTCTCGGCCGCACGTTGCATGGAAAGGTCGACCGCCGTGGTCACCTGCAGGCCGAGCTGGTAGGGCGCGGTGGCGCCGTAGCGCTCTTCCAGCAGGCGGCGGACATGCTCGACGTACCAGGAAGCGGCGAGGTACGTGCTGGGGCGCCGGCGGTGGACGACGAGCTCCTCGGCGCGCGCGATGTCGTACTGCTCCGGTGTGATCAGCCCCTCGGCCCGCATGCGGTCGAGGACATGGCGCTGGCGGGCGAGTGCCTGTTTGGGATGGCGTTGCGGGTCGTAGCGGCTCGGCGCCTGCGGGAGGCCGGCCAGCAGCGCCCCTTGGGCGATGGTCAGGTCCGCCACGTCGACGTCGAAGAACTCACGCGCCGCCGCGGCGACCCCGTAGGCGCCGGCGCCGAAGTAGATCTGGTTCAGGTACAGGTAGAGAATGTCGTCCTTGGAGAGCTTGGTCTCGAGCCGCAACGCCAGGACCAGCTCCTTCAGCTTGCGCTCGTAGCTGCGCTCCGGCGTGAGCAGCAGCGCCTTCACCACCTGCTGCGTGATCGTGCTACCGCCCTGGACGACCTCGCCCTCCAGGGCGTTGGCGAGCAGGGCACGTCCGATGCCGAGGGGGTCGACCCCGCGATGTTTGTAGAAGTCCGCGTCCTCGGCCGCCACGAAGGCGAACCGGACGTGCGGCGGGACGCGGTCGAGCGGCACCAGATAACGGCGCTCGACGAAGAACTCGCCGATCAGTGTGCCGTCCTCGGCGAAGATGCGCGTCGTGACGGGCGGCCGGTAGCGCGCCAGCTGGTCGACCGGAGGGAGATCGGCGGTCAGCTCGCGGTAGATGACGAAGCCCGCGATCCCGACGGCGAGGGTGCCGGCCACGATGGTCCAGAGGACGATTCTCCGCAACGCCCCGCCCCGCCGCCCGTGCTGCGCCATCGTGTGCCCGGTCACGTTACCGAGTCGGCTTGTGGGACGCAAAGAGTGCCGCCGGCTCCACCGGGGGGCCGGCACCGGGGGCCGGCACCGGGGGCCGGCGCCGGTTGACTCCCGCCGGGATTTCTCCCTACAGCTGACGCCGATGCCGCAGCCGGGACCCCGACCCGACGGCGGAGGGCCGACCGTGCTTCGCTGCGCCCGGTGTGGTGCCGTCGTCGAGGGAACGCGCCACACGCGAACGGGATACACGGTCGGCCACTACGCCCTGCACACCGGCCCCACGGCGGAGTCGACGATCCACTACGGCATGGACGAGACGCTCACGTGCCGGCGCCTCGTGCGTGCGGTCGAGGTGGTGTGCTGCCCGGCGTGCTTCGCCACCCCGGCGGCGCAGCGGTTGTGGGAGACGTTTGGTGACCGCGAGGAGCCGGCATGACGACGGTGCCGTTCCTCGACCTGGCAGCGCAGGACGCGACCGTGGGGGCAGCGGTGCGGGCGGCGGTTGCCGAGGTTCTCGCCAGCCACCAGTACATCCTGGGGCCGTACCTCGAGCGCTTCGAGGCCGCCACGGCGGCGTACGCCGGCGTGCCGCACGCGCTCGGCGTGTCGTCGGGCACGGATGCCCTGGCGATGGCGCTGCAGGCCCTCGGGGTGGGTCCCGGAACCCTGGTCGTCACCACGCCGTTCAGCTTCTTCGCCACCGCCAGCACCATCGTCCGCGTCGGTGGCCGGCCGCTGTTTGTCGACATCGACCCGGTCACGTTCAATCTCGCCCCCGACGCCGTGGCCGACGCGTTGGCACACGCCGATCGCCCGGTGGCGGGTCTCGTCCCGGTGCACCTCTTCGGGCGCCTGGCACCGATGCCGGCGCTGGCGGCCCTGGCGGCGCGCCACGGGTGCTGGCTGCTCGAGGATGCGGCGCAGGCGATCGGCGCGCGCCAGGACGGGGTCGGCGTGGGACGGCTCGGGAGCGCCGCGTGCCTCTCGTTCTACCCCACCAAAAACCTCGGCGGCATCGGCGACGGCGGGATGGTGCTGACCCGCGACGCCGCGCTCGCCGCGCGCGTCCGCCAGGAGCGGCACCAAGGGCAGGTGGCGCCGTATGTGCACGAGTCGATCGGGCTCTGCGGCCGGCTCGACGCCGTGCAAGCGGCGGCATTGCACGCCAAGCTCGGGCATCTGGACGCGTGGAACCTGGGCCGGCGGCGGGTCGCGGAGTGGTACGGCGCGCTGTTCGCCGAACGTGGGCTGGCGGGGCATCCGGAGGCGCCCCTCGTCCTGCCGGCGCCGGTCGGCGAGGCGCACGTGTTCCACCAGTACGTCGTGCGGGCCCGCGCGCGCGACGCGCTGCGCGGGCACTTGACGGCCCACGGGGTCGGAACGCAGGTGTACTACGGCGTGCCGCTCCACCTGCAGCCGGCGCTGGCCCATCTCGGATACCGGCCGGGCGCCTTTCCCGAGGCCGAGCGCGCCGCCGCCGAGGTGCTCGCCCTACCCATCTACCCCGAGCTGACCGACGCGCAGGTGACCACGGTCGTGGAGGCCATCGCGGCCTTCTACGCCCGTCGGCACTGATGCGGCCTGCGTTGTGAGCCGCGAAGGCTCCGGCTAAGATCGCGCACCCGATGGACGCCGAGACGCGCAAGTCGGCCGCGGCCCGGCGCGGCACGAAGACCCGGCGCAGTCCCGGCTTCAAGGTGCTCGAGGACATCAGCGCGATCATCGCGCGTTCCGAGGACCTGCAGGAGACGATGCAGCGCATCGTCGAGGTGGTGGCCGAACGGGCGTCGACCGACGTGTGCTCGCTCTACCTGCTCGACCCGCGCGCGCAGCGCCTCACCCTGTGGGCCACCACGGGCCTCGAGCACAGCGCCGTCGGCAAGGTCACCATGAGCGTCGAAGAAGGCCTCACCGGCATGGTCATCGAGAAGCTCGAGCCGGTGATGGCCGTCGACGCGATCGCCCACCCGCGGTACAAGTTCTTCCCCGAGACGGGCGAGGAGAAGTACCACTCGTTCCTCGGCATCCCGGTGGTCGAGCGCGGTACGCCGATCGGCGTGCTGGTGGTGCAGACGCTCCGCCGCCGGCAGTTCTCGCGCAACGAGGTCCGCCTCCTGCGCACCATCGCCACGCAGGTGGGCAGCATCATCGTGCAGGCGCGGCTGCTCGAGGACCTGAAGAGCAAGGAGAAGGAACGCCGCGAGTATCGCCGCCGGATGGTGAGCGCCATCAAGCGCCTGCAAGCGTACGAGAAGACGACCGACCGGACGACGCGTGGCACCCGCGGACCCTTGCGGGCGCGGTTGACGGGCCTGCCGGCGGCGCCCGGGTTCGGACGCGGCGAGGCGCATCTCCTGCAGCCGTCGGCCAGCTTCGCGCTGATCGAAGATGCGCGTGCCGACGACCCGGCCGGCGAGCGGCGGCGCTTCCGGCGCGCGATCACGGAGTCCGTGACCGAGCTCGAGCGCCTGAAGGACCGGCTCACGACCCGCCTGCCCGAGTTCGACGTGGCCATCATCGATACGCACCGCTTGATGCTCGAAGACAAGACGTTCCTGGCGCGGGTCGAGGCCGCCATCGCGCAAGGCACGGTTGCCGAGGCGGCGCTCAAGCGCGTGGTCGAGGAGTACGTCGGCGAGTTCGCGCGCATGGCGGACGGGTACCTCCGCGACCGGGCGATCGACCTGAAGGACGTGGGACTGCGCGTGCTGCGCAACCTGCTCGGCATCGCCGAGCCCGAGCGGCCGCTCGACAAGGACAGCGTGCTGATCGCCGACGAAATCACGCTCGGCGATCTGTCCCTCATCGAGCACCAGCACCTGCGCGGCATCGTGCTGGGGACCGGCGGCGTGACCTCGCATGCGACCATCCTGGCCAAGTCGTTCGAGATCCCGACCGTCGTGGGCGCGGAACACCTGACCGACCACATCCATGAGCACGACGACGTGATCGTCGACGGCAACTCGGGCGTCGTCTACGTCAACCCGCCCGTCGACGTGGCGCGCGAGTACGAGCGGCTCGACCGCGAGTACCGGGCGTTCAACCGCGAGCTGGAGAGCCTGAAGCAGCAGCCCGCCGAGACCACGGATGGGCGGCGGGTATCCCTGTACGCCAACATCGGGCTGATCGCCGATCTGCTGTTCGCCCACCGCCATGGCGCGGAGGGCATCGGGCTCTACCGCACCGAGTTCCCGTTCTTGACCTATCGCGAGTTCCCCGACGAGGAGGAGCAGTATCAGCTCTACGCGCGCGTCGTGCGCGGCATGGAGGGCCGGGCGGTCACCATCCGCACCCTCGACGTGGGCGCGGATAAATACCCGGGTTACATCCAGATGCCGCGCGAGGAGAACCCGTTCCTCGGCTGGCGCTCGATCCGCATCTCGCTCGAGATGCCGGAGCTCTTCAAAGTGCAGCTGCGTGCCATCCTGCGCGCCGCCACGCTCGGACGCGTGCGCGTCATGTGCCCGATGATCTCCAGCGTCGACGAGATCCGGCGCGTGAAGGAGCTGTGGGAGGAGGCCAAGGACGAGCTGCGCCACGAGGGACGGGACTTCGAGCCCGCGGTGCCGCTCGGGATGATGGTGGAGGTGCCGTCCGCGGTGGCGCTCGCGTCGCAGCTCATCCGCGAGGTCGACTTCTTCTCGATCGGCACCAACGACTTGATCCAGTACATGCTGGCGGTCGACCGCAACAACCGCAAGGTCGCGTCGTTGTACGAACCGCTCCACCCCGCCGTGCTGGGCGCCATCCACGACGTGGTGCAGGCCGCCCGCGGAGCCGGCAAGTGGGTCGGCATGTGCGGCGAGATGGCGTCGGATCCGATGTGCACGGTGGTGCTGCTCGGCCTCGGCCTCGACGACCTCTCGATGGGGCCGTTCTTCATCCCGGTGATCAAGCGCATCATCCGCTCGGTGTCGCACGCGACGGCGCGCGCCCTGGCGCGGGACGTGCTCGGCCTGGCGACCGTGAAGGAAGTGAAGGGGCAGGTGTTCGACGCCATGAAGAGCCTCGGGATCATCGAGCTGACGGAGATATATCACTAGGATCCCGGGGGCCCGTGCGGTGCTCGCACGCGCGGTGCGCGCGCTGCGCTCCTCCGATGCCCCCGGACCCCGTCGCCTGGCGTGACCGCTTTCGCGGTCAGGCTCCTGCAATCTGTGTGGCTCCGTTGGCGTTTGCTTGACCACGCGCGGCGCCGGCCTGCTGGCGTGGCTCGGCGGTGGGTGGCAGACGCCGTTGACAGCGCATGTGGTCGAGGCGTACGTCCGCCGGGCGCGGACCGCGGCGGTCTATCTGCAGCCCGGCGACCGCGTGACGATCCGCGTAGACCGTCTCGGCGTGATCGACAACGAGAGCGTCCCCTGAGGCAGGAGGAAACCATGGCCGCGCGAACGCAGCCCATCCGGGCGGTGCAGGTACTGCTCACGATCACCGCGCTCGAGTTCTTCGGGCCGATCATCCGGGACTTCAGCCCGAGCCACGCACTCAACCCCGCCTGGGCCGGCCATGCGCGCGTGCACCTCGTGTGGCTGCTCGGCTTCATGTTCTTTTCCGGGGTCGCAAACCTGTATCTGGTCTGGTTCCGCCGGCCCTTCGACGTGCGCAACCTGTGGCTGTCGGCCGCCTGGCAGTGCTGCAACCTGGGCGGGTTCTGGGTCGCCTACGCGCTCGTGCCGGTCTACGGGGGCTTGATCACCGTGCCCGGCGAGCACATCCACATCCTCGGCTGGGACGAGAACGTGTTCGTCTTCATGGTGCTCTCGGTCATGATGGGCGCGGTCCTTGGCCTGCTGCGGGCCCATGCGGCGCGTTGAGATACCCGTCCTCGTCGTCGGTGCTGGCCCGGTGGGCGTGACGGCCTCGATCCTGCTGTCCCGGCTGGGCATCGCGAACCGGGTCGTCGACCGCCGCGACGGGTCGCACCGCGCGCCGCAGGCGCACGTGGTGAACCCACGCTCGCTCGAGATCTTCCGCGCCATGGGGATCGACACCCAGGTACTCCGTGCTGCGGCGACGCCGCGCGCCGACGGGGCGTACGTTTCCTGGGTGACGACCCTCGCAGGGACGGAGCTCGGGCGGCTGCCGTACGAGCGTCAGGGCGACGACGTGCGGGCGCTGACGCCGGAGCCGCTGATCAACCTGTCGCAACACCGGCTCGAGCCGATCCTGGTGGACACGGTGCGCCGGGAGCCGCACGCCGAGCTCTTCTGGCGCCACGAGTGGCAGGCGCTCGTGCAGGATGCGACCGGGGTGACCGCGACGGTTCGCGACCTCGCGGGCGGCGAGGACTACGAGGTGCGCAGCCGGTACGTGCTCGCGGCCGATGGCGCCGGGAGCCGCGTGCGGCGGGCGCTCGGCATCGAGATGGTCGGGCCGGACCGGTTGCAGAGCTTCATCATGATCCACTTCGAGGCGAACCTGCGCCCGCTCGTGCGTGATCGCCCGGCCATCCTCTATTGGATCGTCGACCCCGAGTGCGCGGGTACCTTCGTCGCCCACGACATCGACCGCACCTGGGTCTTCATGCACCGCTACGACCCGGAGACCGAGTCGCTGGCCACGTTCACCCCGGCGGCATGCGCCACCATGGTGCGGCGCGCCATCGGACGCGAGGATATCGACCTGACGATCTGCGACGTGAGCCCGTGGACGATGACGGCGCAGGTGGCCGAGCGCTTTCGTGACCGGCGCGTGTTCCTGGTCGGCGACAGCGCGCACCGGTTTCCGCCGTCCGGGGGGCTCGGCCTCAACACGGGCGTGCAGGACGCCCACAACCTGGCGTGGAAGCTCGCCTGGGTCGAGGCCGGCCAGGCCGGCACGGCGCTGCTCGACACCTACGAGAGGGAGCGCCGGCCGGTGGCGGAGTGCAACGCCGAGCAGAGCGTCGTGAACGCCATGAAGATGCTGGCGGCGTTCGTGGCCCTCGGCATCACCGACGATGTGGCCGCGTCGCATGCGCAGCTCGTCGAGACGCTGGCGACCGAGGCGGGGCTGGCGCGCGTCCGGCAGACGATCGCCGACCAACAGGACCACTTCGACATGATCGGACTGCAGCTCGGCTTCGGGTACGAGGAGGGGGCCGTCGTGCCGGACGGCTCCGCGCGTCCGACGCCGGTGAACCCCGTGCGTGACTTCGTGCCGACCAGTCGGCCCGGATCACGGCTGCCACACGGGTGGGTGGCGCAGGACGGCGTGCAGAGATCGATCCTCGACCTGCTGTGCGGGGACGGCTTCACCCTGCTCACGGGGCCGCGCGGGCAGGTGTGGACGGATGCGGTCGCGCGTCTCGCACCGGCGACCATCCGGTGTCTGGTGGCAGCGCGGGATTTCACCGACCCGGAAGGATCCTGGCAGCGGGCGTGCGAGATCGGTCCGGACGGCGCGCTGTTGGTCCGTCCGGACCAGCACGTTGCCTGGCGGGTGGCGCGTGCGCCGGACGATCCGTCGGCGGCCCTGGCGGCGGCGGTGCGGCAGGTGCTTTCCAGCTAGCGGGACACGTCCGACTGAGCGTCGGAGATCACGCCTACTCGAGGTCGAGAGCGCGGGTCTCCGGGAGAACGCACCAGGCCAGGGCGGCGGCGACCACCCCGGAGCTGGCGACCACGACCAGGGCGGGGGCGATGCCGCCCAGGGACGGGGCGAGGGCGGCGGCGGTGGCGAGGCCGGTCATGCCGCCGGCCGTCGCGCCGGCGGCGAGCCAGCCGGTGGTGGTGGCGCGGATGGCGGTGGGGAACAGCTCGGTCGACCAGGCGCGGAGGACGGTCGTCTTGCCGCCCTGACAGAACACCATGGCGGCGAAGGCGGGCCACAGGGTGCGCGGGCCGGCGAGGAAGAACACGGCCTCCGCGGCGGCGAGGCCGAGCAGGAAGAGGGCGGCGCTCGCGCGCCGGCCGTACCGGTCTGCGAGGCGGCCGCCGAGCCACCATCCGGGGAGGCCGATCGCGCCTGCCACCACCACCATGCTGCCGGCCTCCGTAGCCGACCAACCGTACAGTTCCATCGGCACGTAGGTCGCGAAGGCGAAGCCGGCCACGTCGTAGGCCATGCCGAGAAAGACCACGGCCAAGGCGGCGGCGAGTCGCGAGCGTGCCAGGCGCGGCGGTGCCTCCCTGCGCGCGTGCGCGCGCGTGAGCCAGCGGGTGGTCTCGGGGATGGTACGGCGGAGGAAGGGCAGCAGCACCAACGGCAGCAGCGTGAGCAGGCACAGGCCGCGCCATCCGCCGGGCACCAGCGCGATGGCGGCGAACAGGAACGCCATGGTGCCCGACCCGCACGCGTTGACGGTGCCGAGGATACCTTGCGCCTCGGCGCGTTGCGCCGCCGGCATCTCCTCGGCCAACAAGACCGCGGCCGAGAAGAGCGCTCCCTCCTGGAACACGCGCGCCGCCGCCTGCCAGACGACGAGCGCGGGCAACGTATGCGCCGACGCCGTGGCGGCGCCGAGCAGCGAGTAGAGCGCGATGCTGGCGAGGAGCAGCCGGCGCCGCCCGGTCCGGTCGGCCAACGGGCCGAGCACCAGGGTGCCGAGGGAGCCGGCGGCGATCACCGCGAGCGCGTACGACAGCGTGGCGGCCGGCACGCCCAGATCGCGTCCGATGTGCGGCAGCGTGACCGTCACCAGCGAGCGCCCGTAGCCTTCGAAGAAGAGCGCCACGCCGAGCAGGGTGAGAAGACGGCGGTGCGCGGCGGTCACGGCCGGCGTTGTAGCCCGGCGATGCCCCGACGTGCACGCGCACGTCGGTGGACACGCCGGACGGTGGGTTGTACAGAAGCGCGAGCAATGCCACGGGGGTGCGTGGGGAGGTGAGTATGCGTGGCTGGGCGATGGGGTTGTTGTGGGTGCTGGTGGTGGCCGGCTGCGGCGTGCGCGGGTCGAGCGAGGCGCTGTTCTCGGGCGAGCCCTACCTGATCGTGTGGGCCGGTGACGCGGATCGTCAACACTCCGACTTCCTGGCCGTGATCGACGCCGATCCTACGTCGGCCTCGTACGGCAGCGTGCTGCAGACCTACCCGGTGCGCTCGCGCGGCAACGAGCCGCAATGGCTCAACCCGACCGAGCGCGACGACCGGCGGGTGTTCGCCAGCGGCGTACTCACCAACCGCACCTTCGTCTTCGATCTGCGCGACCCGATGACGGGCCGCCTGGCGCGTGTCGACGAGGCCGGGGCCGGGCGCCGCTTCTGGGCGCCGCATGAGTACGTCAGCCTGCCGAACGGCAACGTGGCCGCCGCCTGTGCGGATCCGGCGCGCTACCGGGGCGAGGCCCGCGAGTTGCTCAGCTCGCCGGGGGGCCTGCTCGAGCTCACCCCGGACGGCCAGTTCGTGCGCGAAATTTCGGCGGCCGATGCGAAGGCGCACTGGCTCATCCTGGCCCCGTTCGGCATCGCCGCCGCGCCCGCGCTCGATCGCCTCGTCACCACCAACAACGCCCACGGCTACGCCGGCACCGTCAACGGTGACCGTATGCCCGGCATCTCCGTCGGACTGTGGCGCCTGCGCGGCCTCGCGTTCCAGAAGACCGTCATCCTGGATGCCGGTCCGCGTGGCGAAGAGAACCTCGGGCCGCTGGTGCCGCGCTTCGCGCATGCGGGGCAGATGCTCTACGTCAACACCGATCAGGGCGGTGCCCTGTACGCCTCCGACTCCACACACCTGCCGACGCCCGCCTTCAAGCTGGCGTTCGACTTCGGGGCCGACAGCTTCCCGGGTGGGGCGGCGATCACCCCGGACGACCGTTACTACGTCACCGCCCTCGGCGGAGCCAATCGCGTCGCCTCGCTCGACTTGACCGACCCCTGGCGTCCGAAGCTGGTCGCCTCCGTGCGTCTCGACCGCGACCCGCTCGATGCGAGCCGCCCGCGCGCCGGCGGCCCGCATGCGCTCGCCATGGGCGCCGATGGGACGCGCGTCGCCGTATCCGACTACACGGTCGACGTGCCCGGCTACACGCGCGACGGCGACCGGCGCGTGTACATCGTGCGTCTCGACCCGGCCAGCGGCCGGCTCCGGCTCGATACCGCCTTCCAGGACGAGTTCACCGGCGAGGTGGGGGTCGACTTCAACCGCATCCACTGGCCCCACGGCGACACCGGCCCGGCCCGCCCGGCCGGGCTGCTGTTCGTCACGCCGGCCCCGGACGACGAGGGCTGATCGCCGTGGCCGACGGCGTGACGCTGCGCGCTTTTCTGGAGCGTGACCTCGACGCCGCCGGCGACGCGAACTTCGTCGCCTTCTACGACGTGGCGCTCCGGCATGGGCTGCCGTCGACGGTCGGATCGCCGACGGAGAGCCGGAGCTACCTGCGCTACCTGCTCGCCATCGACCCCCTGGGCGGCATCGTGGCCGAGGAGCGGGGCGAGGTGGTGGGCCTCGGATGGGCGCACCGGCGCGGGCCGGTGGCGACCATCGGGCCGCTCGCCGTCGTGCCCCGGGCGCAGGGGCGGGGCATCGGACGACGGCTGCTCGAGCGCTGCATCGAGGCCGCGGGCACGGGCGTGCTGCAGGTCCGGCTGGTGCAGGACAGCTTCAATACGACGTCGCTCGGGCTGTACCTCCGGACCGGATTCCGGGTGGTCGCGCCGGTGCTCGAGTGTGAGCTCCGGGGCACCCTCGCGCGCGCGGCGCCGGATTCCGGGAGCGGGGTGAGCGTGCGCCCGGCCACGGACGCTGACCGGGCACGCGTGGTGGCGCGGGACGCGCGGGCATTCGGTGCCGAGCGCCCGCAGAGCATCGATACCTACCTGCAGCGCGGGCGAGCGGTGGTCGCCGAGCGCGGCACCACGGTCGCGGGCTACGCCCTCGGTATCGGCGCCCACGGCGTCGCCCACCTGGGCTCGGCGTCGGCCGAGGATCCCGAAACGCTGCTCGTGCTGCTGGCCACCGTGGCGGAAGAGCTGGCCGGCCCCGGGATCGTGCTGCGTCTCATGGTGCCGGCCGGCGATCGCCGTGTGGTCGACGGGCTCTTGCAGCTCGGCTTCCGGGCGTTCCGGGCGTGTCAGTACATGGTGCGGGGCGGCGGCACGGCGCCGCCGCCGAACTACGTCCTCATGAACGGCGATATGATGTGACGCGGGCGGCGCGGGGCGCGCCGCCGTCCCGCCGACCCGGGGGGAAAGGCGGTCGCCACCGGCACGCCGAGCGCCTGCGCGAGTGCGAGCGCCGTCGCGACCCTGGGCAGGGCACGGCCGTTCTTCACCTGGTTGACGTAGGTCCGATCGAGCCCGGAGCGCCGCGCCAGCTCCTGGTCGGTCCATCCGCGGTCGGCGACCAGTCGCGACAGGTGGTTGCGCGGTGTCATCGCGGACGCCGCCGGGGCGGGGCGAGCTGCCACAGGGTTTCCACCGGCAGCGCGAGGACGGCGGCGACGCGCTCGGCCACCGCCAGACGGGGGTTGGCGGCCGGAACGCGCAGGCGCGCCAGGAGACGGGGCGGCAAGAACGTGCGGCGCCCGAGCTCACCCCAGGTGACGCCGTGGCGGGCGAGCAGTGCGGGGAGCCGGTTCACGACGCGCGGGGACGCCGATCGCATGGCGGCAGGATGGAGCCCTGGTCGTGGTCGCGCAAGGCGCGCGCGACCATGCGCCATGCATAGGATCGGAAGGTCCGGGATCAGAAGGCGAGCTGATCGACCAGATCCAGGTTGATGAGCCCGAGGGCCTGGCAGGCTGTGGCCCCCGCCGGCGACGAGAACGCCGCCATGCCCTGCAGGCGGAGCTGGCGTGGCAACACGGCGGGCTGTCCCTGGCCCGGCTGCTGTCCGCCGATGGAGAAGAAGCTCACCAGCACGATCCCGTCGAGCGAGCCGGCCGCGCTGCGGCCGACGGCGAACGAGTGCTCGCCGAGGAACGTGGTGCGCGTCGTGCTGCCCACGGTGCGGTTGTTCGGGATCGTGAACGTCGCGCACGGGGTCAGGTCGGCCAGGCGGAGGGTCCCATCGGCCGCCTGATCGGGGAAGATCTTGTACAGGCTGAGCAGCCCGGTGGTGCCGTTGTCGGTGGCTGTGACGTGGATCAGGCTGCCGTCGGGGTGCACCTGGAACCCACCCAGGATGTCGGGCGTGATGAAACGTGCCGCCGGTCGCAGCTGGTAGAGCCCGCTGTCGGACAGGGTGGCGAACACGGCGCTCCCGTCGCGCGTGACCTCTAGGTTGGCCACGGGATCGAGGTCGCCGTTGCACAGATCTTGCCCGGCGACCGCGTCGATGCGCGTCATGAGGGGCGGGGGCGACGAGCCGTTGCCCTTGCGGGTGACGACCAGCTGCTCGATCTCGTCGCGGAAGCAGTTCTGCTCGAGCGTGACGGCACGGCCCTCGGCGGTGAACAGCCGCCCGGCGTCGGTGGCGGCCGCTCCGTCGCATGCCATCTGCGTCGTGCCGCTGGTGGTACGGCCGACGATGGCGGCGTCGGTGCGGTTGCCGTTGGCGTCGTACTGCAGGCGGAGGATGGTGACGCTGGTTTCGGTGTCGCTGTTGGGGGTCGGGTCGGTGAAGGTGCCTTCGTCGCTCAGGAGATAGAGCCCGCCGGTGCCGTCGGCGCACAGGTCGTTGGGGTCGAGGAGCTGATTGGTGGACAGCAGGCACGTGCCGCCGTTGGCGGCACAGTCCCGGTCGTCCAGGCAGGCGTCGTTGGTGCCGGTGCAGCCGTGGACGACGTTGTCGGCCGGCAGCCGATCGCCGTTCGGGAGCAACAGCGACACGCCCACGCCGAACAGGTTGAAGAACGCCGGCTCGGCGGCGAACGTGGGCCCGTTGTCGGGGGCATTGCCGGCGTAGCCGTGCGCGAGCAGGTGGATCACGTCGCGGTTCTCGGCGCATGCCACCAGCGCCACGTCGCCCTGCTGATGGCCGGCCGCCCCGGGCGTGAACGTGACCGTCACCAGCGCGCTCTCGGCCGAGTCGAGCGTGAAGTCCGACGGATCGGCTGTGAAGGCCGTTCCCTCGATCGCGAGACGCAGGTGGAGCTGCGTGCCCGGTACCCCGGTGTTGGTCACGGTGAAGGTGCGCGTGGTGGGCGTGGTCGCGGCCCCGAACTCGAGCGCCTGCGCGGCGGTCACCTGCAGGCGCCCGGGGGTCTTGCCAGGGTCGAGCGGCGGGCAGCCGACGAGCGCCACCTGATCGGTCGACGAGGCCTGCCCGTCGCTCACGGTGAGGCGGACGGTCACGTTGCTGGTGCCGCCCGGGAAGATGTGCGGCGGCGGCGTGGCCTCCGTCGCCGTCTGGCCATTGCCGAAATCCCAGTGATACGTGAGCAGGTCGGACTCCGGATCGTGGCTCTCCGAGCCGTCGAACGGGGTGCCGATGTCGGGGAACACCACGTCGCGGCCGGTGAGCAGGCGTGCGACCGGGGGCTCGTTGGCGGCCTCGACGGCACGGAAGCGGACGCGGTCGACGTCGCGGATGCCCTTCGGCTTGCCCGGCTTCGGCATGGTGCGCACCTCGAGCCGCAGGCGATTGTTCCGCCGCGGACCGAGCTTGAGCAGGTCCTGCGCAATGGTGCCGCGCATGCCGACCGTCTGTCCGCTCTCGACGATCGGGGTGAGCGCGAGCGGGTGCTTGCCGATGCGGGCGCGGAAGGTGGCCGGATCGACGGGGGTGCCGTCGACGGCCGCGGCAAAGCGGACGATGACGTTGACGAACGGATGCGCGGGGGCGGTGCGGCGCGCGACCGGGGCGACCACGCGCAGGAGCTGGTCCCCTTTCTTCCGCTTGGCGTGCGCGGGACCGGCGGACGCGAGCGCTGCCGCGAGCAGCACCAGAGCCGAAGCGCGACGCATGCGGCGGGAACCTACGGGATGGCGGTCCGGGATTGCAACCGCGAGCGAGAAAATCCGCCTAGCGGCAGTCCCCAGTGAACACAGCGACTGCGGCGTCGTTGGGGAAGGAGTTGCGGTCGACCGGGGTCGCGCTGAAGGGCCGGGGGTCGATCAGGCCCTTCTTGTCGTTCACCTTGAACGCCAGCACCTGATCGAGGATCCCGCCGGCGACGTAGACCAGATCGGTGCGGCCAGGATAGGCCGCCATTCGCACCGGGCTGCGACGGAGATCCTTCGACCCGCGGCGCTTCGGGCGCTTGGGGAGCTTGCCGTCCGTTGCCACGAGATACGAGTCCAGACGCCCTTCGTTGTACTGCGTCCCGACCAGGGTGCTGCCGACGAGCAGCAGCGACTGATAGCGGTCGACCTGGGCGGTCTTGCTGAACAGCGGCTGCACCCAGTCCTTCTTCAGCTTGCCTGCATCGTTGAGACAGCGGGGCTTCCCGCTCGAGTTCGTCGTCAGCTTGGCGTCGTTGCAGACGACGGTGCCGTCGGCCGCCTGATCGGAGCACTGGCAGAAGCCGTTCGGTTGCAGCTGGAAGGCGACGATGCGGTTACGGGACTTCTCGGCGACGTACAGGATGCCGTTCTTGATCTGCAGCGCCTTCGGCCGGGCCAGGTCGCGCCGCAGGGAGAGCGCGCGTGCCGGCAGGGTCGTGGTGGTCGTGCTGTCGAGCGTGGTCGCGGTGGTGCTCGTGGTCGTGGTGGAGCTGGTCGTGGTGGCGGAGTCGCACGGCCGGAGCGGGCCGGACACGCAGGCCTGGGGCGCGCCGGACGCGTCGAGCAGCGTGCCGTCGCTGGCGAGCTGGAACACGTCGATGCGCCCGAAGTCGCCGCCGCCGGTGACGTACACGAGGGCACCGTTGCTGGAGTCGCCGTCGCCGTCGTCGATGGCGAGGTCCTGATAGGCGCCGGACGTGTCGCTGTCGATGCAGGTCGTGTACGTGTAGGGGTTCTTCTGGTCGGACTCCTGCCCGTGCGCGGCGCACGGGGTCCCGTCGGCGTTCAACTGGAAGCCGACGATCGTCCCCTGGTGGAGCGAGGCGTACAGTGTATTCCCCCAGATGGCGAGGTCGCGCGGGTCGCGCACGGGGATGGTGCCGTTCGGGGCCGGCGTGAGCCTGCCCGTGTCGCTGATCTGGAACACGGAGATGCGCCGCCGCTGTGCCACGTACAGTACGTTCCCGAGCGTGGGGTGCACGAGCACGCGGCGCGGCTCGACTTCGGATTCAGCGAGTTCGTACTGGAACGCCAGCGTCTGCGCGATGCCGCCATTCGTCTCGTCGAGGCAGTATGCGTCGATGCGCGGGTGGTCGCCGCCGCCCGGGTTCACGCCGGTGGCGCTCACGTACAAGATCGCGCCCGGGAACGCGGGACGCGCGGCGAGGGCGAGCAGCAGGAGGCCGAGCACGGGGGAGCGCATGCGGGCGGTCCTTATAGCAACCCCCCCCGGACGGTGCGAGCGCGGGCGCGTGCGGTGGCGATGCTCGGGACGGCGGCGCATAATGCGCGCCCCGAAAGGAGGGCCAATGACGGATCTGATCGTCACGCGACGCGAGGACGCGCTCCTCTACGTCGGACTCAACCGTCCCGAGAAGCGGAACGCGCTCCATCGGGAGTTGCTCGGCGCCCTGGTCGACGCCGTGTGCGCCGCCGAGCGCGACCGCGAGGTGCGCGCGGTGGTGCTCTACGGCGAGGGGCCCGTGTTCTCGGCGGGGGTCGACTTCACGATGCTGGCCGGCGACGTGGGCGGCGAGGTCCCGCGGCCGTTCCGGACCCTGGTGGGCGAGATGCAGGCCGCGCTCACGCGCCTCGAGCGGCTCGAGAAGCCGGTGATCGCCGCCCTGCATCGCTACGTACCGGGGCTCGCCCTCGAGCTGGCCCTGGCATGCGACCTGCGCGTTGCCAGCGCCGACTGCGAGCTCGGACTGCCGGAGGTGAAGGTCGGACTCGTGCCCGATGTGGGCGGGACGACGCGCCTGGTACGCACCTGCGGCTACGCGCGCGCGAAAGAGCTGATCCTGACCGGGCGCATGATCCGCGCCGACGAGGCGCTGGCGGTCGGGCTCGTCCACCAGGTGGTGCCCGTGGGCGAGCACGTCACGGCCGCGGCGCGGCTGGGACGCGAGATCGCCGCCAACGCGCCGCTGGCGGTGGGGCTTGCCAAGCGGCTCATCGACCTGGGCAGCAACACCGACACGCAGACGTTCCTGCAGATGGAGATCCTGGCGCAGAGTCTGCTGGTCGGTACCGCGGACGCGCACGAGGGGGCCCGCGCGCTCGCCGAGCGCCGCCCGCCGCGCTTCACCGGCCGCTGATGGCGCCGACCTGGAACGTCCTCGCCACCGCGCTCGAAGGCCAGCGCGACGCCCTCCTGATGGGGCTCCGCGGGCTCGGGCGCTTTCGCCCGGGCGGGTATCGCAACGTGGTTGTCGGCACGGTGGAAGATCGCGCCGCGTTTCTCGACCAGGTGCGCACCGCGCTCGCCACCGATCCCGTCCTCCCGACGGCGCTCGCCCGCATCGTGCCGATCGACATCACGCTGCGCTTCGAGCCCGATGGGCCCGTCGACCCGCTGATCGCCGCGGCGGAGCCGTTGCTCCCCCGGCTGGCCGAGGGGGCGTTCTTCGTGCGCGTCAACCGCCGGGGGCTGAAGGGGCGCCTGCACTCGCCCACGGTCGAGCGCGAGATCGGCGACCACGTGTGGCGCGCCCTCGAAGCCCGTGGCCACGTGCCGCGCGTCGAGTTCTCGGACCCGGATGCGATCCTGGTGATCGAGACCCTCGGTGACCAGGCGGGTCTGGCCGTGGTCCCGCGTGCCCTGCGCCAGGCGTACCCGTTCGTGCGCGTGCGCTGACGCGGATGTTGACGGATACATGCCGCCGGCGTAGCTGCACGGGCTGATGGTCGACGTACGTTTCCTGCTGGCGACGGTGGCGATGCTTCCCCGTGTCGTGCTGGCGTGCGCACCGGCGGTGGCGGGGGCACCCCTGGACGGCTTGTGCGCCGTCGTCTCGGCGCCGTGTCCGCGCCGGCCCCACGTGGCGGTGCTGTCCGCGTTCCCCGCCGAGCAGCGCGTCCTACGCGCCGCCGCGACCATCACCGAACGGGTGACGATCGCGGGGCGGACGGTGCTGGTCGGACGGCTGGCCGGGCAGCCCGTCGTCCTCGCCCTCACCGGCATCGGGCTCATGAACGCGACCGCGATGACGGAGGCCGTGCTCGCCCGCTTCGACATCGGAGCGATCGTGTTCTCCGGCGTCGCCGGCAGTGGACTCCGCATCGGCGACGTGGCGGTGCCGGCGCGCTGGACCGACACCGCCAGCGGCCGCTCGTTCGCCGCCGATCGCGACCTTCTCGCCGTCGCGACCAGGGTCGCGGCCCGCCGGCTCGTGCTCGGGCGGTGCACCCCCGTTCCGCCCGAGCCCCCGGGCGACGAAGTGTGCCTGCCGCATCGCCCGCGGGTGGTGGTCGGCGGCGATGGGGAGAGCGGCGATCCGTTCGGCGGCATCCCGTTCCCGTGCCAGCCCGGAGCGGGGGAGATCTTCGGCTGCGAGGCGCGCGTGCTCGCCTCGACCGGGGCTGTGGCAAGCCCGGCGGACGCCACCGACATGGAGACGGCGGCGGTGGCAGCCGTCGCCGTCGCGCACGGCGTGCCGTTCGTGGCGGCGCGCGGCGTCTCCGATGGCGCCGGCGACCCGCTCGGGCTGACCGAGTTCCCGTTCCAGCAGTTCTTCGCCTACTATCGCCTCGCGGCGGACAACACGGCGGCGGTGGTCCTCCGCCTGCTGCGCGCGCTGCCGTCGTCGGGCGGTCGGGCGGCAGGACGCCGGCGCCACCGGCACATGCGTCCGGCGGCCGTCTGTGGCTTCGAGCGCGGGGCCGCGGTCGACTGCCGCACGGCGGCGGTGCCGCGGCGGGTGGCGCGTCTCGTGTCGGGGGCCTGCGCGCTTGGCGCGCGCGCTGCCGAGGCCCGGTCGGTGCAGTTGTCGTCCCGCGCCGCGTTGCGCTGGCGCCGTGCGGCGGCGGTCGTCGAGCGTCGGGTCGTGTCGTCGTGCTGCGCGACGACCCTCGCGGCACGCCTGCGCGCTGCGGCGGACGCGGTGGCCCTGCCCGAGAACTAGACCTTCGTCGAACCGAGCAGGTTGCCGCCCAGGCGTGCGTGCCCCACCCGCGGATCGCCGATGACGTTCACCACCGATGGCTTCCCCGCCGCCAGCGCGCGTGTGAGCGCCGGCCGGATGTCCTCCGGCCGTGTCACGTGCTCGGCGTGGCAGCCGATGGCCTCGAACATGCGGTCGTAGCGAAGCTCCGGCAGCATATCGAAGGGATCCGTGCGTCCACGCAGCATCGGCATCTGCTCGAAGCCCGGCCCCCACGAGCTGTTGTTCCAGACCAGGGTGACGAGCGGCAGCTTGTACCTGAGCGCGGTCTCGAGCTCCATGCCGCCGATGCCGAGACCGCCGTCGCCGATGACCACGATCACCTGCTTGCCCGGGCGCGCGAGCTGGGCGCCGATGCCCATGCCGATGCCGTGCCCGACCGGGGCGAGCGGGCCGGCGTCGACGATCTGCCCCGGGAAGCGGGCGCCGAACCACTGCGACAGCCAGCCCGAGAGCGTGAAGCTGTCGATCACGAGCGTCGCGTCGCGGTCCATCACCTCGAGCAGCTCGCGGGTGAGCCGGGCGGGGTGGATGGGGAGCGCGTCGCGCACGCTGGCTTCCTGCTCGCGCAGCGCCCGATCGAAGCTCGCGCGTACGGACGCGATGTCGGCGAGCCACGCGCCGCCGGCCCGGCGCGTGGCGTCCAGTCCGAGCGCCGCGGCCCGCTCGTACAGCTGGCCCAGCACCAGCTTCGGATCGCCGACGATCGGGATGTCGGCGGGCACGTGCGCGCCGACGCGCGCCGCGGCGGCATCGACCTGGATGTAGGTGGCGTCGGCGTTCCACGTGGGCGGCTCGCCGAAGTGCTCGCCGCTCCAGAAGCGGAACCCGACCGCCAGGATCACGTCGGCCCGTCCGGTGAACGGCTTCTTCCACGCGCCGCGTACGGCGAGGGGGTGGTCTTCGGGGAGCGCACCCTGACCGGCGCGGCGGGAATAGACGGGAATCTGCAGCCGGGTGGCGAGCGCGCAGAGCTCGGCCGCCGCGTCCGACCAGAAGATGCCGTCGCCCGCCACGATGAGGGGCCGCTCGGCGCGGTCGAGCGCCTGGAGAGCGCGCTCGATGGCGGCGGGATCGCCGGCGCTGCGCAGCTCGTCCGGCGTGTACACCCGCGCGCCCCGCCGCTGCCGGGCGATGTCGTCCTGCTGATAGAGGACGTTGGTGGGGATCTCGAGCACGGCGGGTCCGGGTGGCGCCCCGGTCGCCGCGCGGAAAGCGAGCCGGAGATCGACCTCGATGGTCGACCAGTCGAGCACCCGCTTGGTGAACTTGGAGAAGGTGCGGCAGATCTCGGCACCGTAGGCTTCCTGGAACGAGCCCAGCTGATCCTCGGTGGTAGGATGCTGCCCCGAGAGGCACACCACCGGACTGCCCGTGAGCCCGGCGACGCACAGCCCGGTGACGGCGTTGGTGAGCCCGCACCCCGCCGTGACGGCGAGCACGCCCGGACGCCCGCTGGTGCGGGCCCAGGCGTCGGCGGCGTACGCGCACGACTGCTCGTGCCGCATGTGGATCATCTGGATGCCGTGCGCGCGCAGGTGGGCCAGGATCGGCCAGATGTGGCCGCCGTTGATGGTGAACAGATATGGCACCCGCTGTTCGGCCAGGATGCGACACACGAGCGCGCCGCCATCGAGGCGCGTCGACCCCGAGTCGGCCGCCGGCCTGGCGACCGACTCCCCCATCGCGCGCGTGCCATCCGCCATGGGGCGGGCTTACCAAGCCCGGCGCGCGCGCCGCAAGCTACCGCGCCGGACGCTTCGCCCGGCGCTCGAGCTCCTGCTCCAGGGTGTTGACCAGGCGCTCGAGGCGTTCCGAGGCGCCTTCGACGCGCGCGGCCGCCTCCTCCGTGCGTGCCGCGGCGGCCTCCGCCCGGACCGCGGCGGCCTCGGCCCGCCGGGCGTTGTCGGGCCCGTCGTCCGCGCGCGCCGGCCGAGCGGCGAGGACGGCAAGGGAGACGACGACGCACAGGGCGACCCGCACGAACACGGGCTCTACGTGGCCGGCACCGGGGAGTCAATCGTGGACATGGGGTTGCGCGAGCGTCCCACGTGACTAGACTCGTGCCGCGATGACGGGACGAGAGGCCCTGCTGGAGGCGTTCGACCGGCTGTTCGACGCCGCCGCGAAGAAGCTCGACGTGGTGTGCACGGCCGAGGAGCGCGCCCAGGCCAAGGAGCAGTTTGCGAGTCGCTTCGGCCCGGCCCTCGACGTCGCGAAGACGGTCGTGGTGCCGGCCCTGCCGGACGAGGTCGTCGAGGAGATGGAGCGCGCCATCGCGACCTTGTCTCCCGCCGCCATCGCGGGCCTGATCGCCACTGTCCCCCTCGCGCAGCAGACCCAGGATATGCTGCGGGCGATCGCCTACCGCCAGGCCGAGCAGCATATGCTCGAGCATCTGGCCGGGCAGGCCGACACGCGCTACGGCGGGAACTAGCGCCGTCCCCTTTTGCGTTGACCTGCCCGGGGGGCGCTGGTAACTTCGCGCCCGCCTTGCCGGGGACGACGGGAGCGAAGGTCATCGAAGTGGATTTCGCGGCTCGGCGCCGGCTGTCGCCGCCGCAGCGGGGCGACCGCCCGCTCCGCCCGTTGGCGGCCCTGCAGACGCTCGGCCGCGCCGGCGGGTTTCTCGTGTTCTGGCGGCCACCCGCACGGCGCATCGGTGGCGAGTACCTGGGCGGCCGTTGGGACTGGGGCTGGACGCTGTTCGTGTGGACCAACGACGCCGCCGTCGGCGCGGTATGGACGCATCTCGTGAACGGCCGGGGCTACGTCCCGCAACGTCTCACGCGCGAGGGGTTCGCCACCTTCCTGCAGAAGGCCGGGGACGTAGGTGGCCTCCTCCTGGACGGCGATCTCGACGGCGACGGGCACGTCATCCGGGCGGAGCCCGATCAGTTGGTCCGGCGTACGGACGCGCTCACGATGCTGGCGCGCTGAGGGACGGCGCTCGGTAGCGACGGCCCGACTGTGGCCGGTTGCGGAGGTGGTGCAATGAGGCGGTGGAGGTTGGTGGCAGGAATCGTGGGGGTCGTGGCCATGCTCGCCGTGCGCGTGCAGGGGGCCGACGTTCCGGCCGCGTACATCGTCATGGACGCGGACAGCGGGGCCGTCCTGGCGGAGAAGGAGGCGCACAAGCGCTGGCCGCCCGCCTCGATGACCAAGATGATGACGGTGCTGCTGGCGATGGAGCGCGTGCGCGACGGCAGCTTGTCTCTCGACGAGCCGGTCGGTGCGTCGGTGTCGGCCAGTCGTCTGGGCGGCTCCCAGGTCTATCTGGCGCCGGGCGAAACCTTCCCGCTCGGTGAGATGCTGAAGGCGATCATGATCGCCTCGGCCAATGACGGCTCCGGGGCGGTGGCCGAGAAGATCGCCGGATCGTCCACCGCCTTCGTCGACCTGATGAACGCGCGCGCCAAGGCGCTCGGCATGAAGGACACGACCTACCAGACCCCGCACGGCTTGCCGCCCGGCAAGGGACAGACCGCGGATCTCACCACGGCCTACGACCTGGCCGTGCTCGCGCGCGAGTTGATGCGCTATCCGGAGGTCATGCAGTGGGCTGCCATGCCGACGGCCGGCTTCCGCGGCGACACCCTGCAGATGACGAACACCAACCACCTGGTCCGTGACTACCCGGGCATCACCGGCCTCAAGACCGGCTACTATCGCGTCGCCGGCTTCTGCGTCACGGCGACCGCCAGCCGGAATGACCTGAACCTGATCGCCGTCGTGCTCGGGCTGGAGCACAAAGCCAACTCGTTCCGCGAAGCCGCCCGCCTGATGAACGAGGCCTTCGCCACCTACCGCGTCGTCGCGCCTGCCAAGCGCGGGGTGGCGGTGAGCAGCGTGGCGGTGTCCGGAGGCACCGTCGACAGCGTGCAGGCGGTCCCCGTGGAAGACCTGCGCGTGCTCGTCAAGCGTGCCGAGGACAAGGGCGTTGTGGTCGAGGCGCGGGTGCCGAAGCTGGTTGCGGCTCCCGTCCGCCAGAAGCAGCCCCTCGGCGAGGTCGTCATTCGCCAGGGCGAGCGGGAGCTCGGCCGCGTCGGCGTGGTGTCCGATCGTGCGGTCGAGGCCACCGGCTGGCTGGCCTGGCTGCGCAACCTGCTGTAGGCCCTCAGGCCCGCTCGTCGTCGTCGACCGCGACGTCGTCCTGCAGCACCATGACCGAGGTGCCGCCGTCGAAGTCGACCCGGAGCAGCGTGCGCCCGAGGCTCTCGACCTGGTAGCGGATCGTCCCTTCCAGCCGGCGCGGCAGGTAGCCGGCGTGGTGCGGGACGGGCCGGATCGTGCGACAGCGCTTTCCGTCGAGGCTGTGGTCCATCATGTGGAACCCCCTACCGACCAGGCGAAGCAAGTCGCATGCCGGTCAGCCTCGGTGACGCATGGGTGCAAAAGGAAACAGCCGGGAGCGGTGCGTCACCACTCCCGGCTGCCGATCGATACGAGACGGCTCTAGAACAGGGCCGAGGACGCGTCGAGGAACGCGCCGGAGGGTGAACAGGGGTTCGCCCGCGGCGTCGCCGTCTTGTCTACACAGTCGGTCTTGCAGTTGGTCTTCGCGTTTTTCTTCGCCAGCTTGAACGCGTCCTTGCAGGCCTTCTTGGCGATCTTGTCGGTCGCCGCCGCGGTCTTGCAGGCGGTCAGGGCCGTCTTCGCCGTGCCGACGCACGCCTTTTTGTTGACGCCGCAGTCCTTCTTGCACTGGTTTGCGGCCTTGACCACGCCAGACGACATCACCAGGCAGGCACCCAGGAACAGCGTCGCAAGCGTTGCGGACAGAGTGGCACGGGTCATCAACAGTCCTCCTTGGTTGGGCGGAAACTCAAAGTGCGGCCATCCATCGCAAGTTCAGGTTTTAGTGTCAAGGTAAGTTGCGCTCGGGTTGCGACTCGGTGCTGGTCTGGTTAGCGTCGAAGGGCCTGTGGCCGGGGTGGGCACCGGGGCACGCCGCGGGGGAGGGCGATGGAAGAATCGGTGGTAGGGCAAGGGGTTCCGGCGCTCGCGCTGCCGCGCGGCGAAGCGGGACGATGTGGGGAAGCCCCCGTTCCCGAGCCGGTGGGCCGAAGTGCCGCGATGGAACGCCTGGCGGCAATGATCCGACGGCTGGCCGCCACCGACGTGACGGTATTGGTGCGGGGAGCGAGCGGCACGGGCAAGGAGCTGGTGGCGCGGGCCCTGCACGGGCGCGGGAAACGCCGGGGGGGGCCGTTCGTGGCGGTCAACTGTGCGGCCCTTCCGGAGGCGCTGCTCGAGAGCGAGCTCCTGGGCATCGAGCGCGGGGTCGCAACCGGCGTGGAACGCCGTGCCGGGCTGGTCGAGCGTGCCCACGGCGGCACGCTCTTCCTGGACGAGATCGGCGACATGAGTCCGGGCGCGCAGGCGAAGGTGCTGCGCGTCCTGCAGGAGCGCGAGGTGACACGTATCGGGGGCGGACGTGCGGTCCCGGTCGACGTGCGGGTGATCGCGGCGACCCATTACGACCTCGAGACGGCCGTGCGCGACGGGCGCTTTCGCGCCGACCTGTACTTCCGCCTGAACGTGGCCACCGTGCGCCTGCCGCCGCTCGCCGAGCGCCGCGAGGACATCCCGCTCCTGGCCGAGCATCTCCTCGTCCGGGCGGCGGCGCGGCACCAACGGTCCGGGCTCCGGCTCGCACCAGATGCCCTGGCGGCACTGATGGCGCGACCGTGGCCGGGCAACGTGCGCGAGCTCGAAAACGTCATCGAGCAGGCCGTGGTGCTGGCGGACGGTCCGATGCTGCAGCGCGCCGACCTCGGCGACGACGCCGACGGCACCGTCGACGAGGGGGCCGACTACCGACGCGCCATCGACCACGCGCGCGCATCGGCAGAGCGTGCCCTGATCGAGCGCGCGCTCGCGACCGTCGGGCAGAATCGCACGCACGCGGCGCGATTGCTCGGCATCGGGAGACGGACGCTGCTGTACAAGCTGAAGCGCTTCGGGATTCCGGCAACCCGACCGGGCTAAAGGGTGCGCAGCGCGCTGCGCAGTCGGTGGTCGTGGCTGCGCAGTGCCATGTGGAGCCGCAACCCCGCGAACGGCCGGCTGCTCGTGACGCGCCGCGCGCCCGGGACCATGCTGCGGTGCGCACGCCAGTGCGCGCTCGCCCGCGCGATCTCTGCCCGACGGTCACACGGCCCCGCGGACATGCGGCAGAAATCGCCGCCCGCGGCAGAATCGCCCGCCCGGCACGCGATGTGCGACGGGCTCGGGTGTGCTCATGCCTGTCGGGACGCTTCCCGCGCTGCGCTCGCCCGTGCTGGTCCCCGAAATCGCCCTCGCCGCGCGCGCCCCGGCACGGGCGATCCTCGTCGTGGACGCGTGGTCCGACGAGCCGGCCCCGTGGCAGGCGCCCGCTCTGGCCGAGGTGCGGGGGTGGGCGTTCGCCGGCGTCCCGTACGCGGTCGGCGAGCCGCTACAACTCGGCACGTTGGTGGACGTGTACGGCTAGAGCAGCAGCTCGAGCTCTGTCAACGAGCTGACGGTGGGGATGTCGGCCGGGAGCGGCGGGTGCCGACCGGCGCGATCGAGGTAGATGGCGCGGCAGCCGGCGCCGCGCGCGCCCTCGATGTCGGCGTGCAGGTCGTCACCGACATGGGCGGTCTCGGACGGATGCGCGCCCAGCGCGGCCGTCGCGGCGGCGAAGATGCCGCTGGCCGGCTTGGCGACCCCGACCGCGGTCGAGACGATCGTGGCGTCGAAGCAGGGGGCGAGGCCGAGTCCGGCGAGGAGCCCGGGCAGGCGACCGTCGAAATTCGACACCACTCCGAGGCGCACGCCGCGCGCCCGAAGCCGGCGTAGCGTCTCCGGCACGTCGGGGAACGTTCGCCATGCCGAGGGGTCGGCGTAGTGCGCAAACAGGGCGTCGAAGCTGGCGGCGAAGGCCGGATGGTCGGCCGCCGAGCCGAACACATCCTGCACCACGACGCGCCACCACGCCCGCTCGCGCGCACCGCGGTCGGCGGAGGAGACCCGCCCGAAGGCGAGCGGCGGTGCGGCGGCGAACGCCGTCCGGAAGCGTGCCTCGGTGGTGGCGGCGTCGAGTGCCACCCCGTATGCCCGGGCGACACGGGTGTAGGTCGTGCCGACGGCTTCCGCCAGCGCGATCAGCGTGCCGGCGGCGTCGAACGTCACGGCGCGAATCATCTACTCGCGCCAGCTGCGCAGGGTGGCGGTGAGCGCGCGGCCGTCGTCCTCGACCAGGACGTACCCGCCGTCGCGCAGCGCGCCGGCGTTCAGCACCAGGGTGTCACCCACCCGATCGACGCCGCGCCCTTCGTGAATGTGGCCGACGACGGCGATGTCGGGCGCGTGCTGCTCGATGAACGTGCGCACGGCGGGGCTGCCGACCGGGCGTCCGTTCATCAGGCGGTCGAGGCGGGTGTCGAACGGAGGTGTGTGGCAGATCATGAGCCGGCGGGGCGCGTCGGCCACCGCGCCGTGGCCGCGGGCGAGGACGGCGGCGATCTCGTCTTCTTCGAGCTCCGTGGGCGTATCCATGGGCGTGATGTTCGATCCGCCGCATCCGAATACGCCCAGGTCGCCGAAGCGTCGCCCCTCGCCGTGGAGCGAGATGCCGTCGGCGCGAAACGCGTCGATCACCCAGGGCATGTCGAGGTTGCCGGTGACGGCGAGCACGGTGGGGCAGTGCGCGCGCACGGCCGCTACCACCCGGGCCGCATCAGGCGGATCGCCGAACGTGGTGAGGTCGCCGGTCAGAATGGCCACGTCCGCCTCGCCGAGCGCCGGAGCCAGGCGCTCGATGGCGCGGAACGCCATGTGGATGTCGCCACAGCACACCAGGCGCACGTGCCCGTTGTAGCCGGCGCTCGCCGACCGGGCAACGCGACGTTGCCGCCCCCGCCGGGGCCGTGGTAGCAGGGGGGCGCGGTGGGAGAGGTCATCGCTTTCGTCGCCATCCTGGCCGCGTCGGTGGGGGCGGCGCGCGCGCAACTGGTCGTCGCCCCGGCGCGCGAGCGCTGGGTGCGCATGGCTCGTCTCCGCAAGCTTGAAGAACTCGAGGGGTACGCCGCCGCGCTCGGCTGACCGGAACGCACCGGAGGCGGGGAGGAGGTCACGACAGCACGATGACGACCGCAGGCTGGCTCGGGGTGGTGGCGCTCGGGGTGATCCTCGCCGCCGTGCTCGCGTGGTGGGCCCGGGGACGCCACCCCGCACCGCAGAACGACGCCGGCGTGTTGCTGCTCCAACAGCAGCTGGAGGGGCTGCGCACGCAGGTCGGACAAGCGCTCGCCGGGCAAGGCCAGCAGCTGAGTCAGGAGATCGCGCGCCTCACCGGCCAGATGAACGAGCGTCTGCGCGAGAGCCTCGAGGTCGTGCAGCGTTCGCAGACGAGCGTCGGCGAACGGCTCGACAATACCTCGCGCGTCGTCGGCGACGTGCAGCGCGGCCTCGGCGAGCTGCGCGAGGCCACGGCCAAGGTGTACGAGGTGGGCCGCGACGTGGCCAGCCTGCACGACATCCTGCGTGCCCCCAAGCT
The DNA here is from genome assembly GCA_964618895.1 of uncultured Binatia bacterium (SeqCode). Lineage (GTDB taxonomy): Bacteria > Desulfobacterota > Binatia > DP-6 > DP-6 > CAZUDO01. The sequence goes on along the minus strand of CAZUDO010000103.1, from coordinate 68,336 downwards.
CCGCGGCGGCCTCGGCGAGCTCCTGCTGGGCGATCTGCTGGCCGAGGTGCTGCCGGCGCCGCACTTTACTCTGCAGCACACCTTCCGGAGCGGCGAACGCGTGGACGCCGTCGTGCGTCTCGGCGGCAGCCTGGTCCCCGTCGACGCGAAGTTCCCGCTGGAGGACTTTCGTCGTCTCCTCGATGCCGAGGACGAGGACACGAAGACGCGCTCCAAGAAGGCGTTCGTCGCCCGAGTGCGGAAGCACGTCGACGACATCGCCGCCAAGTACATCGTGCCCGACGAGGGGACGTACGACTTCGCCCTCATGTACATCCCGGCCGAGAACGTCTACTACGAGGCCATCATCCGGGACGAGGAGCGCGCGCTGTCCGCCTATGCGCTCGAGCGCAAGGTCATCCCGGTGTCGCCGAACTCGTTCTATGCCTACCTGCAGGCCATCGTACTCGGTCTCCGCGGCCTCCGTATCGAGGCGCGCGCGCAGGAAGTGATCGGACTGCTCGCTCGCCTGGCCGGCGATCTCGACAAGCTGCGCGACGAGGTGCGGGTGCTCGGCAAGCACCTCGGGAACGCCACCCAGGCCCACGCGGCCGCCGACCGCCGGCTCGAGCGCCTGGCCGGCAAGGTCGGCGCGATCGGGGGCGACGTCGAGGAAGAGGCCCCGACGCCTCAACACGTCCTCTTCGGGAGGGGCGCATGATCACGGTTCCCGCCATGCGGCTGCATCAGTTCGGCGTCGTGCTCTACCAGGCGATCCTGGGCGCGAAGGACGTCGACCGGCTGGTGCGCTTCGAGGTGCTGGCCTACGACTCCGGCGTGCATCCGGCGCCGGAGGCCAAGGGCACGAAGCGCAAGCAGAAGCCGGCGCGCGTCAACTGGGAGCTGCTCGAGAAGCGCATCGCGGCCAGTGCCGACGCCTACCAGCGCCCGGTCATCCGCAAGAAGATTGCCGACCTCGTCGAGTACTACTCCCAGTGCGCCGACACCGGCACGCTGCCCGCGATTCCCGGCGCCGTCCTGCTGGTGGCCGACCGCCGACTCGAATTCACGCCCACCAGCACGCACCGCGTCCTCGGCGTGCTGCAGATCCCGGCCGAAGAAGGTGCGCTGCGTGCCCTCGACGGACAGCACCGGCTGCTCGCGCTGCACCAGTTGATCAGCGCCGGGCAGGCGGAGGACGTGCAGGTGCCGGCGGTGGTGTTCGACCGGCTCTCGCCCGACCAGATCGTGGAGCTGTTCGTCACCATCAACGCCAAGCACACCAAGCTGAACCCCTCGCATCTCATCAGCCTGGCCGGGCGGCGCCTCTATCCCGACAAGGAGCTGGCCGCCAGCCACGACATCATCCGGGTGCTGAACGAGCACGGCGACTCACCGCTGCGCGGCGAGATCAAGCTCTTCGGCGTCGGGCCTGGCCGGGTGGCGCAGGCGCCGCTCGCCGAAGAACTGAAGGGCATCTTCACCGCGCTCGACGCGCTCGGTGGCCGCGAGTCGGGCCGCTTCCGCGAGGCGTCGCAGCGCTTCTTTCTGAACTACTTCAAGCAGGTCGCCAAAGTGTTCCCGCGCGCCTGGGCGGGGCGCAAGTACAGCATCAAGACCGGCATGGCGCTGCGCGCCTTCCTGCGCGTGGTGCCGGACGTGGTGAGCACCATCCGCAAAGGGGGCAGCGACCCGCTCGACGCGCACGCCATCGGACAGGTCGTACACCCATGGGGCGAGCTCATCGGCGACGGCCGCTTCGAGACCGAGGGGGAGTGGCGGCAGAAGCAGGCGGGTGGGACACGCGGGACAGTCGAGATGCTGGCGCGCGAGCTGCGCGGGGCGTTGCGCGGGTAGCCGCCCGCACGCACCGTCCGGCCGCCGACACACCGCCATGCTCGACGAGACCCTGCTCTACGACAACAGCGATTCCCCCTTCTGCCTGAAGGCGCGTATCTGCCTGAATCTGAAGGGTGTGCCGTTCCGCCGCGTGACGGTGACGGTCGGCCGCGCACGCGAGCTGCGCCGCTTGAATCCGCTCGGCAAGGTGCCGGTGCTGGTGCAGGGCACGGAGGTGATCGTCGACTCGAGCCGGATCGCGCGCCATCTCGACGCCGCGCACCCGGAACCCGCGCTCCTGCCGAGCGACCCGTCGGCGCGCGCGTATGCGCAGCTGCTCGAGGAATGGGCCGACGAGGCGTTGTACTTCATCGTGGGGGCGTTCAAGTGGCTCAACCCGGCGAACCGGCGCGTGGCGCTTGCCAACACCGTGACCGAGGTCGCAGGCGGGGCGCTGCGGCCGATGGTCGGATGGTGGATGGTCCGGGACGTGCGGCGCCGCTACGCCGCGTGGGGGTACACGGCACAGTCGCTTGGCGCGTTCGAGGAACGCATGCGCGAGAACCTGGGCGTGCTGGCGGCGCTGCTGGCGGACAAGCCCTACCTGCTCGGCCGGGGTCCGACGCTCGCCGACGTGGCGGTGTTTGTGCAGCTCCAGTGGATGCAGCGCTACGTCGAGGGACGCCTGCTCGACGACTGGCCCGTCCTCCGCGCGTGGCTCGCGCGGATCAGCGCCGTCCCCGCCATCGCGGCGGCGTTGTCGTCTTGACCCCCGGCCGACGCGCGTGTCAGAAGCGCCGCGATGGCCACCTTCGTGAAGGCCGCGGAGGCCGCCGAAGTTCCCCCGGGCACCGGCAAGTGCATCACCGTCGACGGCAAGGAGATCGCGCTCTTCAACATCGGCGGGGCCTTTTATGCCATCGACAACACCTGCCTGCATCGCGGCGGGCCGTTGGCCGAAGGCGAGCTGGACGGGACCGTCGTCACCTGTCCGTGGCACGGCTGGCAGTACGACGTGACCACCGGCGTCAACGTGATGGACGACACCGAGGGCGTGCAGCGCTACGACGTCAAGATCGAGGGCGGCACGGTCCTGATCGCGCTGTAGCGCCGCATCGTGGCCGCCCGTCAGGATCGTCGCCCCCGGAACGACGGCGGCCGCTTCTCGAGGAAGGCTTTGCGTCCCTCTTCCGCCTCCGCCGTCCCGTAGTACAGCTCGAGCGCGCTGAAGCCCAGCTCGGTGATCCCCGCGATGTGCTCGGTGTCCGCGTTGAACGACTGCTTGGCCAGGCGCAGTGCCATCGGGCTCTTCTCCAGCAGCTCCCGGCACCAGCGCTCCGTCTCGGCGCGCAGCGCTGCCGCCGGGACGACGGCGTTCACGAGGCCCATCGCGAGCGCCTCGGCAGCCGTGTATTGGCGGCAGAGGTACCAGATCTCGCGCGCCTTCTTCTCGCCCACGAGGCGCGCCAGATAGGCGGTGCCGAAGCCGGGGTCGACGCTGCCGACGCGCGGGCCGACCTGCCCGAAGACCGCGGTGTCGGCGGCCAGGGTGAGATCGCACAGTACCTGCAGCACGTTGCCGCCGCCGATGGCGAAGCCGTTCACCATTGCGATCACGGGTTTCGGGATGGCGCGGATGACGCCGTGCAGCCCGTGTACGTCCATGCCGATGCCATCGGCGCCACCGTAGCCGGTGGCACCGCGATCGCGCTGGTCACCGCCCGCGGAGAACGCCTTGTCGCCCGCGCCCGTGAGCACGGCCACCCCCACGTCCGGGTCGCGCCAGGCGGTGCGAAAGGCGGCGATCAGCTCGTCGACGGTGCGCGCGCGGAAGGCGTTGCGCACCTCGGGACGGTTGATCGTGATCCACGCGATGCCGTCGCGGGCGTCGTAGAGGATGTCGTCGTACGTCATCGCGGCTGATAGGCGCGCCGGTCGGTGCCTTGTCAAGCGGGGCCACCCCCGGCATAGCTGCCGGGATGGGTGAGACGGCCCTGCACGTGCACCTGGCCCGCGCCGGGGCGACGCACGCCGACGACCGCGGTGTCGTGCTCCCACGCCACTTCGGCGACCCGGCGGCCGAGTACGCGGCGCTCCGCGAGGGCGCGGCGGTGCTCGATCTCGGGTTCCGGGCGCTCGTGCGTGCCATCGGAGGCGATCGGGGGGCGTTTCTGCAGGGCATGCTGACCAACGAGGTGGCCTCGCTCGGCCCGGGGGCTGGCTGTGCGGCGCTGCTGCTCACGATCCAGGGCCGGGTGACGGCCGACGTGCGCGTGGCCGCGTGCACCGACGAGTTGCTGCTCGACGTCGACGTGCGGGCTCGCGCCGGTCTCCTCGAGGCTCTGCAGGCGCTCATCATCGCCGACGACGTCGAGTTGGTGGACGCGGACGATGTGGCGCTGATCGGGGTCGAAGGTCCGCAGGTCGCGTCGCTGAGTCTGGGGGCGCCGGCGGTGGGGTTCGCCCATGCCGAGGTCGTGCTCGGCAATGTCCCGGTCCGTGTGCAGCGGGCGAGCGAAGTGCGAGGCTCCGGGTGTGTGCTGCACGTGCCGGCCCTCCGCGCGCCGGTGGTGTGGGACGCCTTGGTGGCGCGTGGGGCCCGCCCATGCGGCATGGAAGCGCTCGAGGGACGACGGGTCGAGGTGGGCGTGCCGCGCATCGGCCTCGACATGGACGGCACGACGCTGGCGCTCGAGGTGCCGGTCGAGGAGGCCATGAGCAGCACCAAAGGGTGCTACCTCGGACAGGAAGTGGTCGCCCGCGGGACCGCCCGCGGCCACGTGAATCGCCGGCTGGTGGGGCTCGTGCTGGAGGGGCCGGCACCGCCGGCGGGCGCTGTGCTGGTGCGCGACGGCAAGGAGTGCGGCCGGCTCACGACCGTGGCGCGGACCTTCGGTCGGCCGGGGATGGCCGCCCTGGGGTTCGTCCGGCGCGAGTACTGGGACACAGGCAGCGAGCTGTCGGTCCCGCATGGGCACGCCGTCACCGTCGCCCGGGTGACGCCCTGGCCGCTCGCCTGAGGGGCGGCTGCCTGAGGGGCGGCTTTCCGGGGACGGCCGTTTTCTGCTACGCCCCCGGGCATGGCAACGCAGCTCGGCAAACGGTATCTGTGCGACACCTGTGGCACCGAGATCCTGTGCAACAAGGCGGGAAGTGGCACCATCGCGTGCTGCGATCACGACATGAAGGTCAAGGAAGCGAAGCCACTCCCATCGTCCGACTGACCCGCGCCGAGTGGCTCCTGGTGACCAATCCCGCCTTCGTCTACTGGCGGGGGGATGCATACCGCGCGGACACCGACGGTGCCGTGCGCGGCTGGCTGTATCGGGCGCGCAGTTTGATGGCGGCCGGCGTCCCGCTCGCCGGAGCCTCGGACGCCCCGGTCGTGCCCGCCAATCCCTGGGTGGGCATCGCGGCGGCACGGTCGCGCCGTACCCGCTCGGGCTGTCCGCTCGGCGTCGCCGAGCGGCTCGGGGCGGTGGCGGCGCTCCGGCTGTTCACGACCGCGGCCGCCTACGCGCTCGCGGCCGACGACCTCGGCCGGCTGGTTCCCGGTGGACCGGCCGACCTGGTCGTGGTCGAGCCGGATCCCTTGCGTGCGAGCCCGGACGAAGTGCAGACGACGCGCGTGCTCTGCACGCTGATCGGCGGACGGCCGGTGTGGTCGACATGAGGACCTTCGCGACCCTCCGCTACGAGAAGCGCGGCCCGGTCGCGATCGTTACCCTCGATCGTCCGCACGCCCTCAACGCCTACAGCATGGCGATGCGCGACGACCTGGATGCCGTGTTCGGCGCGGCCGATCAGGATCCGGAGGTCCGTGCGCTCGTGCTGCGCGGACGCGGGCGGGCGTTCTCCACCGGCGGCGATCTGACGGAGTTCGGGACGGCGCCCTCGCCGCTGGTCGCGCGTGCGACGCGCTGGCGGCGGGACGTGTGGGGCCGCCTGCTGGAGCTTCGCGCGGTCACGGTCGCGGCCGTGCACGGCTACGCTGTCGGCGGCGGGTTGGAGATGGCACTGCTCTGCGACCTGTGTGTGGCGGCCGACGACGCACGTTTTGCGTTCCCGGAGACCGCGCTCGGCATGATTCCCGGGGTGGCGGGAACACAAACCACGGCCCGTCATGTCGGGCTCGCCCGCGCACTCGAGCTGGTGCTCGTCGGACGGTGGGTCGATGCCCGGGCCGCCCTGGCGGCTGGACTCGTCGCCCGGGTGGTGCCGGCGGTGCGCCTCGAATCGACGGCGGTCGCGCTGGCACGCCGGCTCGCGGCCCTCGATCCGGCGGTGGTCCGGGCGGTCCGCCGGTGCGTACGCGCCGGGCACGACCTCGGGTTCGACGACGCGGCCGCGCTTGAGCGCCGGCTCGGGCTCGCGCTAGAAGCCCGCCGGTGAACACGGTCAGCTTCCTCGCCATCCCCGCCGGCATCGTCCCCGACCAGGAGGCGCTGGTTTTCGAGGGGCAGCGCTTCACGTACGCCGAAACCCTGGCGCGCGTGCGGCGCCTGGCGGCGGTGCTGGCGGCGCGCGGGGTCGGGCGCGGTACCCGGGTGGCCGCACTGCACGTCAACTCGCACCGCTACGTCGAGGCCTACTACGCGACCGCGCTCCTCGGTGGCGTCTTCATCCCCCTCAACTACCGCGCCAAGCGTCCCGAGCTGGCCCACATGTTGACCACCGGCCGTGTGCGCGTGCTGCTCGTCGGCGAGCGCTACCTCGACGTGGTCGAGGAGCTGCGCGCCGAGCTGCCGGACCTCGAGGTCCTGGTCGCCTTCGACCGCGCCACGCGTGGGCACCACGGGTACGAGGAGCTCCTGGCCGACGCGGCGGAATGGGAGGAGGAGGCCGAGATCGACGACGAGGACGTGTCGATCCTCATGTACACCAGCGGCACGACGGCGCTCCCGAAGGGTGTCATGCTGAGCTTCCAGGATTTCACCGCCTACGTGACGGCCAACGTCGAGCTCGCCGATGGTACGCCCCGCGGTGCGGCGCTCCTGTGCGTGCCGCTCTACCACATCGCTGGCGCCACCAACATGATGACCACGCTGTGGACCGGCCGGCGCCTGGTGCTCATGGCGCAGTTCGACCCCCGGACGTGGCTCGATCTGGTCGAGCGCGAGCGCATTACGCATGCGTTCGTCGTGCCCACCATGATGAAACAGCTGCTCGACCAGCCGGATCTCGAGCGCCGGGATCTCTCCAGCCTCGAGATCCTGTCCTACGGCGGCGCGGCCATGCCATTCCCCGTGATTCGCCGCGCCATCGAGCGCTTTCCGAGGACGGTCGGCTTCGTGAATGCGTTCGGGCAGACCGAGACCACGTCGACGCTGACCCTGCTCGGGCCCGACGATCACCGGTTGGAGGGCTCGCCGGAGGAGATCGAGCGGCGCACCAAGCGGCTCACGTCGATCGGCCAGCCACTGCCCGATGTCGAGGTGCAGATCGTCGACGAGGACGGGACCCCGCTCGGCGTGGGCGGGGTAGGCGAGATCTGGGTGCGCACGCCGCGCGTGATGAAGGGGTACGCCGGCAGCGCCGAGTCGCCGCTCCAGCGCGACGGCTGGCTGCCCACGCGTGACATGGGCTGGGTCGACGCCGACGGGTATCTGTACGTCGCCGGGCGCAAGGACGACATGATCATCCGCGGAGGCGAGAACATCGCGCCCGCGGAGGTGGAGGCGGTGCTGCAGTCGCATCCGGCCGTCGAGGAGGCGGCGGTGGTGGGTGTCTCCGACGTGGAATGGGGGCAGCGGGTGGCCGCCTTCGTCGTCCTGCGCGCTGCCGCGACGGCGACGACGGAGGAGCTCGGCGAGTTCTGCCGCCAGCGGCTGGCGAGCTTCAAGAAGCCCGAGATCTTCCGGTTCCTGCCCGAGCTCCCGAAGAATCCCATGGGCAAGATCCTGCGCAAGGATCTCCGCACGCAGTCCGACGCTCCGTGAGCTCTGGTCGCGGCCCGAGCCGAGCCCGCCGCCCGCCCAGCCGATCGCCGCGGCCGGGACGCGGACCCGCCGTCGAGCTGGTCGTCGACGACGGCATTGCCTGGATGACGCTGGCGCGGCCGGGATCCCGCAACCGGCTCGACGCCGAGATGCAGGCCGCGCTCGTCGAGGCCTGCGCCGCCATCGAAGACGCGGACGAGGTGCGGGTAGCGGTATTGCGCGCTCGCGGGCCGACGTTCTCGGCGGGACTACCGCACGGGTGCGCCTGGCCTCCGGCCACCTGGCCGGACGCCGTAGAGGCGGTGGCGCGGCTCAGCCGTCCGGTGGTCGCGGCCCTGCAGGGGGATGCGCTCGGATGGGGGCTCGCACTCGCGCTCGCGTGTGACCTGCGGGTGGCCTCGACGGGGGCCGTGCTTGCGCTGCCCCAGGTGGGGCAGGGGTACCTCCCGGGAGGCGGGGTGGCGGCCCGCCTGGTCCGGATGGTCGGAACGGCTCGCGCCTTCGACTTGATCCTGCTCGGGACGCGGTTGCCCGCGGCTCGGGCGGCGGACTGGGGGCTCGTGACGGTAGTCACGGCACCCGCTCGCTTCGACGCCGCGGTGCAGGCGACGGCCCGGCACCTGGCCGCGCGCGGGCCGCTCGCGCTCCGGCTTGCCAAGGAGGCCGTGCTGCGGAGCCTTGACCTGCCGCTCGGAGAAGGCATCAGGGTGGAGCAGGACCTGTACGTGCTGCTACAGACGACTGCGGACCGTCGCCAGGGCGTGCGCGCCTTCCTCGAGCGGCGGCGGCCGGAGTTCACGGGCCGGTAGGAGGACGCTTCGATCATGGCGAATCAGATCGGGAAGATATACGTGTGTGTCCAGTGTGGAGCGCAGGTGATCGTCACCAAGGGCAGCGCCGGGACGATCAAGTGCTGTGGCGCCGACATGCAGCAGAAGAAGTGAGTGACGGGCGTGGAACGTTGGTTGCGGCCCGCTCGACTGACCGGCTATAAGCGCGCGCCGCGGGGACACCCGACATGAGTGGCGTGGCGCTCTATCCCGGGTCGTTCGACCCAATCACCAATGGGCACGTCGACATCGTGCGACGCTGCCTACAGGTGTTCGAACGGGTCCTCGTCGCCGTCGCCTTCAACCCGAACAAGGACCAGGCCTGGTTCACGCCCGAGGAACGGGTGGCGATGATCCAGGACACGTTCCGGGCCGAGGGGGATCGGGTCGTGGCTGACGCCTTCTCGGGGCTGTTGGTCGACTACGGAGCCGCCAAAGGCGCCAACGTGATCGTGCGTGGGCTCCGGGCCGTGGCCGACTTCGAGTACGAGTTCCAGATGACGATGATGAACCGGCACCTGCGTCCGCAGGTCGAGACCATCTTCATGATGACCGGTGAGTCACACTTCTACACCAGCTCGCGCCTCGTGAAGGAGGTCGTGAGCCTGGGCGGGAACGTGGCCGGCCTCATTCCCGACCACGTCGTGCCGAAACTCCTCGCCCGCGCGCAACGGGGTCGTTCGTGAGCATCAAGCTCGCGGCACGGCTTCGCATGGTGAAGCCGTCGGCCACGTTCGCCATGGCGGCGGAGGCGGCGGCCTTGCGGGAGCAGGGGCGTGATATCGTCGATCTGTCGGTCGGCGAGCCGGATTTTGACACCCCGGAGCACATCAAGGCGGCCGCCCGGGAAGCGCTCGCGCGTGGGGAAACGAAGTACACCCCGATCGGCGGGACCAACGCACTCAAGGAGGCCGTGCGCACGAAGCTCGAGCGGGACAACGGCCTCGCCTACGAGCGCACCGAAGTCATGGCCAGCTGCGGCGGGAAGCATGCGCTGTACACGGCGTTCCAGGCCATGTTCGACGAGGGTGATGAAGTCGTTCTACCGGCGCCGTACTGGGTGAGCTACCCCGACATGCTCCGTCTGGCAGGCGCCGTGCCGCGCATCGTCGACACCACTGCGGCCAGCGGCTTCCGGATGTCGGTGGCGCAGTTCGAGGCGGCGATCGGCCCGCGGACGGTGGCCGTCATCGTGAACAGCCCGAGCAACCCGACCGGCGCCGTGTACGACGAGGCGGCGTTGCAGGCGCTGGGCGAGGTGGCGGTGCGCCGGGGCCTCGCCGTCATCACCGACGACATCTACGAGCGGCTCACCGATCGGCCGGTACGGCACCTCGGAGTCCTGGTGCCGGCGCTGCGGCCGCGGCTGGTGATCGTCAACTCGGTGTCGAAGAGCTATGCGATGACCGGCTGGCGGATCGGCTACACTGCCGGCCCCGCCGAGCTGATCAAGGCCATGACCACGCTGCAGGGGCAGAGCACGACCAACCCGAGCTCGATCGCGCAGGCCGCCGCCGCCGCGGCCCTGGTCGGGTCGCAGCGGAGCGTCGACGTCATGGGGGCGGAGTTTGCCGGTCGTCGAGCGCTCGTGGTCGAGCGGCTGCGGGCGATTCCCGGCCTCCATACGACGGTGCCGGGCGGCGCGTTCTATGTGTTCCCCGACGTGAGCGCGTTCTTCGGTCGGCAAGGACCGGATGGGGTGGTCGCCACGGCCGGGGACATGGCGACCTATCTCCTGCGCCATGTCGGGGTCGCCGTGGTGCCGGGCGAGGGCTTCGGCGCCCCCGCGCACGTTCGCCTGTCGTACGCCGCCTCGCGGCCGGTGCTCGAGGAAGCCATCGTACGGTTGGCTCGTGCCTTGAGTACGTTGGGTTGAGACGCGAACGCGGGCACCCGGCCCCGGGTCACTTCAATCTCGGCCGGTGTCCCGTGCGGCGAAACCGGAAGTAGTCGGTCAGGATCTGCCGGTGGTCGAAGACGATGGGGCTGGGAAGTGTGGCTTCAGTGAACACGCCCGCCTCGGCCGCGTCATCGTCACCACGTGGCGTGCCCCGGCCGCGCCCGACGTACACGGTCGAGACCGTATGACTGCGCGGGTCGCGGTCCGGCGCCGAGTAGACGCCCAGCAACTCGACGAGATCGACCTCGAGGCCGGTCTCCTCGTGCATCTCCCGCCGCGCCGCGTCCTCCAGACACTCCCCGTAGTCGACGAATCCCCCAGGGAGCGCCCAGCCAAAAGGCGGGTTGCGGCGGCGGATCAGGACAATCCCGCCGTCGACTTCGATCACCACGTCCACCGTCGGACGCGGACCGCTGTCTCCGGTCGTCGTCACGCGCCTATAACAAAAAAGGCGACGGCCTGACGCCCTCGCCTCTTTTGCCGGTTTCCTCCGCCAGCGTTACTTGCGAAGGTGCTTCGAGAACATGCGCTCGGCCTTCTCGGCCGCCGCCTCGGCGCGCTGAGCCGCCGCCTCGACGCGGCTGGCCGCGCCCTCGGCCCGCTTGGCCGCGTCCTCGGACCGCGTCGCCGCCTGTTCCGCGCGCTTGACCTCGCCATCGTGACAGCCCGTAGACAACGCCACGACCATCAGTACGCTGGCCAAGCCAGCGCTCATCCTCCGGATCCGCATGCTGCTCACCTCCTTGTGGTTTCCCCCGCCGGGGTCGCTAGAAAAATCGCGTTTCTCTTCGCACAAAAGCCGCATTGTCGCAACCGGATGGTCGCGGAGGCGGGACTTCCTCGGCCCGCTTGACGAGGCGCGGCTGGAGCCTCTCGCGGGTCGTCGGGCCTCGTCCTTTTGATCCGGGGTCTCGGCGGCGTGATGCGTGCCTGAATGTCGACGAGCCCCGCCGTCCTTCGACGACGTTGCGGCCGCGGCGACAGAGGGCCCGCAGGCGAGATCGGCCCGCAGAATGCCCGGCGGGAATGCCGGGGTAGGCTCGGGCGTACAGGAGCACCCGCTGTGCGGGCGGGGATGCGGAAATCGCCTCGCCCTCCGCGGGCTGCCAGCCTTCCGCTGAGCCGCGATAGGGCCGCCGATGGCACCCGTAGAACGGCAGATTTTCCCTGGGATATCAGTAAATTATCCGACGGTGCCGGGTTGATGTGCCAGCCATCCCCATCCCGATGTGCCAACCGTGGCTCATTTTGACGTTGACGGGTCGGTATGGCTACCCGTACAATACCGAGCTCGGAGGCGCATCGAATGCCCGGAGCCGCAGGCATGTTCAAAATAGGGGAGAAGGTGGTGTATCCCGCCCATGGCGTCGGGGTCATCGAGGGGGTGCAGACCAAGGTCATCTCCGGCAGCGAGCGCCGGTTCTACATGCTCCGGATCATCGACAACGATATGACCATCATGATCCCCACCGAGAACGTGCAGTCGGTCGGCCTGCGGCGGATCATCGGCAAGGACATGGTCGCGAAGGTCTACCGGATCCTGCGTGACAAGAAGGTCGAGATCGATCAGCAGACCTGGAACCGGCGATATCGGGAGTACACCGAGAAGATCAAGACCGGCAGTGTCCTCGAGATCGCCAAAGTGCTGCGTGACCTCTTCGTGCTGAAGGGGGACAAGGAGCTCTCGTTCGGTGAGCGCAAGATGCTCGACACGGCCCGCAACCTGCTCGTGAAGGAGCTGGCCATCGCGAAGGCGCACACCGAGGAGAAGATCATGGAAGAGCTGCGCGGCATCTTCATCAACTAACAACGGTCCGTCCCGCGTGCCTAGCGGATGCGAGGGGCCGGGGGGTCGAATCCCTCCGGCCCCTCGTGTTTCTGGGGTACGGGTTCGTTCAGGCTGCCGCTCCGGAACCCCTGAAGATCCAGCGCCACGTACGCGAAACCGAGCCGCTTGAACTCGTGCACGAGCGTTTCCCGGACGCCGGGGAGCAGCAGCCGGGGCATGTCGTCGACGGCGACCTCGAGGCGGGCGACCGTATCGTGAAACCGGACGCGGAGCTCGCGGAGCCCACAGGCCCGCACGGCCTCCTCGGCGGCGGCGACCCGGTCGAGCCGTTCGCGCGTGATGTGCGTGCCGTAGGGGAAGCGTGACGACAGGCACGGACTGGCCGGGCGGTCCCACGTCGGCAGGCCGAGCGCGCGGCTGGCCGCCCGGATGTCCGCCTTGGTGAGGCCCGCTTCGATCAGCGGGTGGCGGACGCCACGCTCCGCCGCAGCGCGCAGCCCCGGCCGGTGGTCACCGAGATCGTCGACGTTCGCGCCGTCGAGTACGGCGGCGATGCCCCGGCGCTCGGCCTCGGCGGCACAGATCGTGAACAGGTTGTCCTTGCAGAAGTAGCACCGGTTGGTCGGATTCTCGGCGTAGCCGGGGATGGCAAGCTCGTCGGTATCGATGACGAGATGCTGCACGCCCAGGGTGGCGGCGATGCGCCGCGCTTCGTCGAGGTCGCGTGGGGGGGTGGTGGCGGAGACGGTCGTGAGCGCGAGGCAGCGGTTCCCGAGCACTTCGTGGGCGACGCGCAGGAGGAACGACGAATCGACCCCCCCCGAGAATGCGACCAGCGACGAGGGGAGCTCCGCCAGGAGGGCGCGCAGCCGCGTGACTTTGCTGTCTCCGTCCATCTTCAGATTCCCTCGGCGTGGAACAGGTCGGTGGTGAGGTAGCGTTCCCCGGTGTCCGGGAAGATCGTGAGCACGTTGGCACCCCGCCCGAGCTGGCGTGCGACCCGGATGGCCGCGAGACAGGCCGCGCCCGAGGAGATGCCGACCAGCAGCCCCTCGTAGCGCGCGAGCGTCCTGGTGCAGGCCACGGCCTCGGCGTCGGTCACGGTGACGATCTCGTCGTACACCCGGGTGTTGAGGATCTCCGGTACGAAGCCGGCCCCGATGCCCTGGATGCCGTGAAACCCGGGCTCGCCACCGGACAGGACCGGCGACGCGGCGGGCTCGACGGCATAGATGCGGATGTGCGGTCGCTCCGCGCGCAACACTTCGCCCACCCCCGTGATGGTTCCTCCGGTGCCGATGCCTGCCACGAACGCGTCGATCTGTGGCACCTGGGTCAGTATCTCGGGGGCCGTCGTCCGGCGGTGTGCCTCGGGATTGGCCGGGTTGGTGAACTGCTGCGGCATGTACCAGCCGGGGTTCTCCGCCAGCAGTTCCTCGGCGCGGTGAACCGCGCCGTGCATGCCCTTGGTGTCGGGCGTGAGGACGAGGCGGGCTCCGTAGCCGACCAGCAGCGAGCGCCGCTCCTCGCTCATCGTGTCCGGCATGGTGAGCACGAGTCGATAGCCCTTGACGGCGGCGACCAGGGCCAGGCCGATCCCCGTGTTGCCGCTGGTCGGTTCGATGAGGGTACCTCCCGGCCGGAGCATCCCGTCACGCTCGGCCGCCTCGACCATGGCCCGGCAGATGCGGTCCTTCACGCTTCCGCCCGGATTGAAACTCTCGAGCTTCGCCCACACCTGGCCACCCACGCCCGCGAGTTGCGGCATCCGCGACAGCCGCACCACCGGCGTGGAGCCGATGAGATCGATCGGCGAGCGCACGACGTGGCAGGGCAGAGGCATGATCGCGTTGCGCGAGAACCGCGAACGGCATGATATAGGCCGCGTGCGCGCGCAGTCAATTCGCGACGTCGTGTTCCTCTTCCCCGGCGCACTCGGCGACCTGCTGCTGGCGCTCCCGACGCTGCGTGCGCTGCGGGTGCGTCACAGGACGGCACACGTGACCGCCGTCGTGAGCGAACCACTGCGCGCGCTGATCGCACCCACCGGCGTTGCCGATGTGACGGCGAGCCTGGATGGCGCCGACACGGCGTGGCTGTTCGGCGGTGCGCGGTGCCCGGCGTGGCTTGCGGGGCGGCCGCTGGTGTACAGCTGGCTCGGCGCGCGTGATGACACCCTGCGGGCCCGTCTGGAGTCGGTCGCGGCCGGCGTGCACTGCTTCGCGGTCGAGCGCGGGGGTGGACGACCGCACGCGGCCATCGCCTACGCGCGGGCCGTGGGCGTCACCGACCGGGTGTCGACGCTGGTCGCCCGCGCCCGCATCGTGGCCCCGGCCTCGCCGCGTGCCGAGGCGCTGTGGCGTACGCTCGCGGGACCGACGTTGGCGATCCACCCGGGGGCGGGCGCACCGGCCAAGCGATGGGCGGCAGCGGGATTCGTCCGGGTAGCCGAGTGGTGGCGTCGCGACGGCGGGTGCGTCGTGACCGTCTCGGGGCCGGCGGAGGACGATGTGACGATCGCCGGGAGCGCGCCCGTGCGCGGGTGGGCTCTCCCTGATGTCGCGGCGGTGCTGGCGCGTGCGGCTCTCTATCTGGGCAACGACAGTGGGGTGAGCCATCTGGCGGCGGCGGTCGGTGCGCGGGGGGTTGTGCTCTTCGGCACCACCGATCCGCGGCGGTGGCGGCCTTTGGGCGATGGGGTCGTGTCACTGCACGCGCCGATGGCGGCACCCGCGGGCATGTCGCTCGCCGTGTTGCCGGCGGCTCGCGTCGTGGCGGCCTGCCAGCGGCAGATCGCCTTGACAAGGGAGAACCTCGAGACTAGCGTCCGGCCCGCCGCCCCCCGCATCCGAGGATGCACATAAGAAGCGACGAGCCTCCCGTCCACGAGCGAGGCACCCCCGGTGCCTTGGAGGCTCCGATAGCGATGTCGAACGCCAGCGCCGGAAGGCCAGGTCGCCCGTTCCTCGGTGCTCCGTCGCTCCCTGCGGGGGCTGGGCGGCAGCCCCGGGCGATGGCCTGCTGAAGTCGAGGAACGGCGCGGCATCAAGGGGAACGGGCGTGCCGCGTGCACCCGCGCCCCGTGCGGAGGAGCCCCATGGAAGAGGACAACGAGCAGCGACGTGGATTCCGGGTGACGGATCGTCGGCGGTTCGCCGACTCGGGTGAGGCCAGGGACGAGGCTCCGCCGGAGCACGCGATCCCTGCCCAGGCCGAGGTCGTGACCCCCCCGGCGGCCGGCGAAAGCCCGTTGGCTGGGGAGCCGCTGGTGACGTTCTCGACGTTCGTGCTCGGGCTCTCGACGCAGGCGTTGCTCCATCTGGGCGAGATTCCCGACCCGCTCACCCAGCAGGTGCAGTCGGACCTCGGGGCGGCCAAACAGGTCATCGACGTCCTCGGCATCTTGGCGGAGAAAACCCGCAACAACTTGGATGCGGGAGAGCAGTCGCTGCTCGAGTCGGCGCTGTACGATCTTCGCATGCGGTACGTCGAGCTGGTAGGAGAGGAGTCGAAGGAGAGGACATGACGCCCCACACCAATCGCCGCGCGCTGGTCGCAGTCGCTCTGATCGGGTTCGCGGTCGGCATTGCGGTGAGCATCCGGCTCGACCTGTTTCCACGGAGTGAGGCGATCAGCCTGTTCGGGAGCGGCGACCGTCCGGCGCCCGCGGCCGGTCCAGCTCCGTCGGTGGCCCTGCCCGACTTCGCCGCGCTGGCCGAGCATCTCGAGCCCTCGGTCGTGAACATCTCCAGCACCCAGGAGGTGAAGGGCGGCCCGAGCTTCGGGGGTGGTGGCGGGAGCGGTGGGGGTGGCGGCGGGGGTGAGGGGGATCCGTTCCACGAGTACTTCGAGCCATTCGAGCGCTTCTTCGGTCCCCCGCGCCGCACGCCCTACAAGGCGAAGAGCCTGGGCTCCGGGTTCGTCATCGACGCGGCCGGGTACATCCTCACCAACAACCACGTGGTCGAGAACGCCGACGAAATCGTCGTCAGACTGTCCACCGGCAAGGAGTTCAAGGCCAAGGTGGTGGGACGGGACTCGAAGACGGACATCGCGCTCATCGAGATCAGCGGCGCGTCCGATCTCACCCCGGTCGCTCTCGGCGACTCCGATGGGCTCAAGGTGGGCCAGTGGGTGGTCGCGATCGGGAACCCGTTTGGCCTCGAGCACACGGTCACGGCCGGCATCGTGAGCGCCATCGGCCGGCACATCAATCAGGGACCGTACGATAACTTCATCCAGACCGATGCCGCCATCAACCCGGGCAACTCCGGCGGACCGCTCCTCAACACCAAGGGCGAGGTCATCGGACTGAATACCGCCATCTTCAGCCGCAGCGGTGGGAACATCGGCATCGGTTTCGCCATCCCGATCAACCTGGCCAAGGAGATCGTGCCGCAGCTGAAGGACAAGGGCCACGTGATTCGCGGCTGGCTCGGGGTCATGATCCAGAAGGTCACCCCCGAGATCTCCGAGTCCCTCGGGCTCGACGAATCGAAGGGTGCGCTGGTGGCCGATGTCGTCAAGGACGGCCCCGCGGCCGAGGCCGGGCTGAAACAGGGCGACGTGATCATCGAGTTCGACGGCAAGCCGGTCAACGACTCCGCCGAGCTCCCGCTCATGGTCGCGCGCACCCCGGTCGGGAGGACCGTCAAGCTGAAGGTCATCCGCGACAAGAGCACGGAAGCCGTCAGCGTGAAGATCTCGGAGCTGAAGGAGGAAGAAGCCGGGGCGGCGGGCGCGGGTACGAGCGAGGATCTCGGGCTCACGGTGCAGACGCTCACGGCGGATCTCGCCGAGAATCTCGGTCTCGACCGGTCCGTCAAGGGAGTCGTGGTGACCGAAGTCGAGCCCGCTGGACCGTCCGCCGATGCCGGCCTGCGCCGGGGCGACGTGATCCTGGAGGTCAACCGGCAGCCGACGAAGGATGTCGAGGCCTATCGCAAGGGGATCCGTGCCGCCGGCAAGGGCAAGAGCATCCTCTTCCTGGTCCGGCGTGGTGAGAACACGATCTTCCTTGCCCTGAAACCCGGCGGCTGACGCGGTTGGCTCGGGGTGACGGTTCTCGGCATCGAGAGCTCGTGCGACGATTCGGCGGCCGCCGTCCTGCGCGACGGCGTGCTGCTGGCGTCGGTCGTCTCGTCGCAGCACGCCGTGCACGGTCCATACGGCGGCATCGTGCCCGAACTCGCGTCGCGCCAGCACGTCCGCAATCTCCTCCCCGTCGTCGATGCGGCGCTTCGCCAGGCGGGTGTCGGCCTCGACGGTCTCGACGGCGTCGCGGTCACCCACGGTCCGGGCTTGGTCGGGTCGCTGCTCGTAGGGCTCGCCCTGGCGAAGGGGATCGCGCAGCGCCGCCGCCTGCCGCTCGTCGGCGTGAATCATCTCGAAGGGCACCTGCTGGCGATCAACCTGGAACGGACGCCGGACCAGCCGGTCGGTTTTCCGTTCCTCGGGTTGATCGTGTCCGGAGGCCACACCGGGCTCTACCTGGCCCGGGCCCCGGGCGACTATGCGTGTCTCGGTCGCACGCGCGACGACGCGGTCGGGGAGGCGTTCGACAAGGCGGCGAAGCTGCTCGGCTTGGGGTATCCGGGCGGGCCGATCATCGATCGACTTTCGCGCGGCGGCGACCCGACCGCGATCCGCTTTCCGCGGGCGCATCTCAAGCGCGGGCGGTTCGAGTTCAGCTTCAGTGGTTTCAAGACGGCGCTCCGTGACCGTTTGCTCACGCATCGTCCGGCGCCGGAAGACCTGCCCGACGTGGCAGCCAGTCTCCAGGAGGCGCTGGTCGACATGCTGGTCGAGCGGACGCGGGATGGGCTGCTCGCCACCGGGGCGGAGCGGTTGGTCGTATCGGGCGGGGTGGCCGCCAACGGACGGCTGCGTACGCGCATGATCGAGGCCGCGGAGGCGCTCGGCGTCGACGTGTTCTTTCCGCGCCCGGCGCTGTGCACCGACAATGCCGCCATGATTGCGCTCGCGGGGGCGGCCCGTTTGCGTGCGGGGGCGAACGACGGCCTCGCGCTCGGGGCCGACGCCGACCTGCCGTTCGGCGTGCGCTGGGAGGGCTGAGTGGGCGTGCGGCACGAGGCACGTGCGGCGTTGGCGGCCGCCGGCCTCCGTCCGCGACGCCGCTGGGGGCAGCACTTCCTGTGCGATCCCAACGTCGCGCGCCGGATCGTCGATCTGGCGGACGTGGGCCCGACCTCGGCCATACTCGAGATCGGGCCCGGCCTGGGAGCGTTGACGGAGCTGCTCGCGGTGCGCGCCGGTCGTCTCACGCTGGTGGAGGTCGACCCCGGCCTTGCCGCGCGGCTGAGCGAGCGCTACGCGGGAGACGAGCGTGTGCGTGTGCTGGTGGGAGATGCGCTCGAGGTGCCGCTCGACGAGGTCGTTCCGGAACGCGACGTGACCGTGGTCGCCAACCTGCCCTACAACATCGCCATTCCGATCATCTTCCGGCTGCGTACGCTGGCGGCCCGCTTCCCGCGCGCCGTCGTGATGGTACAGCGCGAGGTGGCCGAGCGCTTCGTGGCGCCGCCGGGACACCCGGCGCGCGGGGGCACGTCGGTGCTGCTGCAGACGTTCGCCGATCTCCGCCTGGCGTTCGGCGTGTCCCGGCGGAGCTTTCTCCCCCCACCGAGGGTCGAGTCGGCGGTGATGGACATCCGGTGGCGCCGATGTCCGTGCGTCGACGTGGGCACCCCGGAGGTGTATCAGGCCCTCGTGCGTGCCGCCTTCGGAAAGCGCCGCAAGATGCTGCACAACGCGCTGGCGGAGTTCGCCGATGCACGTGGGCTGGGGCGGAGTGGACTGGCGACGACCTTGCGTGCGGCAGGCATCGATCCGGCCGCCCGCGCCGAGACGCTCGATCTCGAGGCGTTCGGTCGCTTGGCGCGCGCCTTCGCGTGACGCTCGCGTGCCCGAGCTTCCCGAAGTCGAGACGGTCGCGCGCTCCCTGGCTCCCGCCCTGGTCACGCGCCGGGTCGTGAGCGTCCACGTGCGCGACCGCCGGCTACGGACGCCCGTGCCGGCGGACTTTGCGCGCCAGCTGACCGGGCGGCGCATCGAACGGGTCACGCGCCACGGGAAGTACCTGCTCGCGCCCCTCGACGACGGGCACATCTGGCTCGTCCACCTCGGCATGACCGGCCGGCTGATTCTCGGGGCGGCCGACGCGGCCGTGGCGGTGCACGATCACGTGCTGGTGCGGCTCGACGACGGGCGGGTGCTCACCTACCACGACCCGCGCCGCTTCGGGCGGATGGCGATCGTCGACCCGTCCGCGCTGGCGACCGAGACCAACGCCGGGATCGACGCACTCTCGTCCGCGCTCACGCCCGAGTGCCTGTTCGCGCTCATGCGCCGCCGCCGCACGTCGGTGAAGGCGCTGCTCATGGACCAGCGCCGGATCGCGGGCCTCGGCAACATCTACGTGAGCGAGGCGCTGTTCCACGCCGGCATTCGCCCTCGCCGGCGCGCCGGTGGGGTGCGCCGGGCAGAGTGCGAACGGCTGGTGGACGCATTGCGCATGGTGCTCGGCGCGGCCATCCGGAGCGGCGGCTCCTCGATCTCCGACTACGTCGACGGCCTCGGCCGGAGCGGATGGTTCCAGCTGGAGCACGCCGTGTACGACCGTGCCGGCGACCCCTGCCGCCGCTGCGCCACGCCCATCCGCCGCTGCGTCGTGACGGGGCGCTCGAGTTTCTACTGCCCGCGCTGTCAGCGCTGACGGACGTCGAGCAGGTCGCGCACCCCGTCACCGAGCAACTGCAGCGCGGTCACGGTCGCCGCGAGGGCGAGGCCAGGGGCGAGCGTCAGGTACGGTGGTCGCGTCCGGCATGTCCCATGTGACAGCCAGCTCGGGAACGCGCCGCGCGGCGGCATCGGCGCGCGTCAACGCGACGTGCAAGAGGTCCGCCATGCGGGATGCATTGGCGTCCGCACCGAAGCGCGGATCGAGGCTCTGCGGGTCGCTCGAGAGCGCGAGGACGAGTCCGGTGGGGGTCGGTGGCGGCTGCTCACAGGCGCACGCGAGCGCCGCCAACAGGGCGATTTGGTTGACTCGCCTCCGACCCAGTTGGTACCATGCCGTGGCTGGCTCGCAGGCACGGGGTCGTGGCCAGGCAAGAGAGGTTGACGCGCGTGAGAGACGTTTGTCTAGCAATTATCCTCGCAACGCTGGTTTCCGGCGGCCCGGCGTACGCCACGGACACTGCCCACCTCTTCCCCCGTCCGGCGACGCTCGAGCCTCAGGTGCGGTTCTGGCGCGGCATCTTCGCCGAGTACTCGACGCACCAAGTGGTTCTGCACGACGCACTCCACCTCGACAAGGTCTACAAGGTCCTCGACTTCCGCTCCTACCTGGCCGACGGCATGAGCCCGGGCCAGGTCGAGCGGATGCAGCGGATCGACACCGATCTCGAGCTCGAGCGCATCCGGGCGACGCTCCTCCGACTGCATGCCCTCGGCCCGGAGCCGCAGGGGCTCACGGCCGCCGAGCAGGAGATTCACCAGTTGTTCCGGGACGATCCGGCGCCCGGGCGCTTCCTCGCCGCGGCCGACTCGAAGCGCCTGCGCAGCCAGCGCGGCCTGCGCGAGCGCTTCGCCGAGGGCGTCCAGGTATCGCGACGCTACCTGCCCGAGATGGAACGTATCTTTCGGGCCGAAGGGCTCCCCGTCGCGCTCACCCGCCTGCCGTTGATCGAGTCCTGTTTCAACCTGCGCGCCTACTCCAAGGTGGGGGCCGCCGGCATCTGGCAGTTCATGCCGAAGACGGCGCGGGGCTTCATCCGCGTCGACAACCTGGTCGACGAACGTCGCGACCCGATCGCCTCCACCCGTGCCGCCGCCCAGTTCCTGGGGCGCATCCATGACGGGCTCGGGACCTGGCCCCTCGCGATCACGGCCTACAACCACGGGCCGCAGGGCATGGCGACGGCCGTGCGCGTCACCGGGACCCGCGACATCGACACCATCGTGCGCGAGTACCAGGGGCGTGCCTTCGGATTCGCCTCGCGCAACTTCTACGCCGAGTTCCTGGCGGCGCTCGACGTGGAACGCGACTATCGCACGCACTTCGGAGACCTTCCCCTCGATCCACCGCTGCGGGCCCGGGAGCACCGACTCGAGCGGGCACTCGGCATCGAGCAGGCGGCCCGCCTGGCCAGTACCGACCGCGACGAGCTGGCCAGCCTCAATCCGGCCCTCTCGGAGCTGGTCGTGAGCGGCCGGCGGCCCATCCCGGCGGGGTACCGTCTCCGAGTGCCCGAAGCCGCCACGGAGCGCCTCGCAGACGCCGTGGCCGAACTGCCCGAGGCGCGTGTGACCAAGGTCTCGACCGCGGCCCCCCGGCCGGCGACCCGTGCGAAGCGGCCGGCGACGAAAACGGTGGTCACCCACAAGGTCCGGCAGGGGCAGACGCTGTCGCACATCGCCAAGCAGCACAAGGTGACCGTGGCCAGCCTGCGGAGCCAGAACCGGCTCGGCAAAGCGGAGCGGCTGCGGGCCGGACAGATGCTCAAGATTCCGGTCCCGCAGACCGCGATGTAGCCGCGTTTTCGCGCCCTTCCCCTTCTGGTACCATCCCCGGTCGGATGCGTACCCATCCGGTTTCTCTGCGCCTGGAGGGCCGCCCGTGCGTGGTGCTTGGCGGGGACCAGGTCGCGACTGCGAAGGCGGAGTCCTGCCTGCAGGCGGGTGCGACCGTGACCGTCGTCGCACTGTCGGTCACGCCCGCGCTGGCGGGATGGATCGCCGGGGGGCGCATGCGGCACGAGGCCCGGGGCTACCGGCCCGGGGACCTGGCCGGGGCGGTGCTGGCGTACGCCGTGACCTGCGACCCCGAGGTGATCGCCTCCCTGGTGGCGGAGGCGACGCGCGAGCGGGTGTGGCTCAACGTGGTCGACATGCCCGCCGCGTGTAGCTTCTTCGCGCCGGCCGTGGTGGCGCGCGGCGACCTCCAGATCGCGGTCGGGACGGGTGGTGCCAGCCCCGCCCTGGCGGCGCATCTCCGGCGGACGCTCGACAGCCAGTTCGGGCCCGAATACGGTCCCTTCGTGGCCATTCTGGGAGCGGTCCGGCGCGCGCTCGCCGACGACCCGACGCGCGCGCCGGTGCGGGGCGAGGTGGTGACGACGCTCCTGTTCTCGCCCTTGCTCGACCTGGTGCGGCGCGGGGAGCGCGACGGGGTCGATGCGCTCCTTGCCCGGGTGGCGGGGCCGGAGTGCACGCTCGCGGCGCTGGGAGTCCCGTCGTGGAGCTGACGCTCCTGCGCTGCACGATCGCGGTCTACCTCGCGGCGACGGTCGTGGCCCTCATCGATCTGGCGGCACGCCAGGAACGCCCAGGCCGGCTCCTGCCCCGCCTGCTGTGGTTCGGAGTCGCCACGCATGCGACGTCGATCGGCCTGCGTTCCGTCGACGCCGGTCATCTCGCGGTGACGACGTTCGACGAGTCCCTGTCGTTCCTCGCCCTCCTCTTGGTGGCACTCTTCCTCCTCATCCAGCTCCGTCGCCCGTTGGTCGCCCTGGGCGCGGTCGTGAGTCCCTTGGCGTTCGGTCTGACGCTGGCGGCCGACGTGATCTACGAGGGGGTGCGTCCCCTGCCGGCAGTGCTCGACAGCGCCTGGCTGCCGGTGCACGTGGTGCTCGCGATCCTCGGCGATGCGGTCTTTGCGCTCGCCTTCAGCGCCAGCCTGCTCTACCTCCTGCAGGAGCATCGCCTGAAAGCGCGCCGGGGCCGCGGCATGCTGCGCCACCTGCCGTCGCTGGAGACCCTCGACCGGGTGAACTACGCCTGTCTCGTGTGGGGACTGATCCTGCTGACGCTCGGGATCCTGAGCGGCATCGTGTGGGCGCACAGCGCCTGGGGGCGCCGGCTCTGGACCTCCGATCCGAAGCTCGTGCTGACGCTCGTGGTGTGGGGCCTGTACGTGGTGTTGCTCCAGGGCCGCATGACCGCCGGGTGGCGCGGCCGCCGCGCCGCGGCCCTCACCATCGCCGGCTTCGCGGTCCTGGCGCTGTCGTTCGTCGGCATCAACGTGCTGGCGCTCGGGGAGCACGGCAGGGCGTTCTGAGCATGGCGGGTATCGACGAAGGGGCGGGCGGAAACCTCGGTCCGGGGATCGTCGTGGTCGGGCTCAACCACCGCACGGCGCCGGTCGAGATCCGGGAACGGGTGGCGTTCTCGAACGGCCAGCTCGAGGGCGCGCTCCGGCGGCTGGTCGAGACGGCGGGTGTCGCCGAAGGGGCCATTGTGTCCACCTGCAATCGGGTCGAGCTGATCGCCTGCGGCAGTCAGCCGGAGGTGTTGGGCAGCGTACTGCCGGAGTTCCTGGCGCGCGAGCACGCGCTTCCCGAGGCGGCGTTGACTGGGCATCTCTACACCTTCGCCGGGCGTGCGGCGGTGCGACATCTCTTCCGGGTGGCGGCCAGCCTCGATTCGATGGTGGTCGGTGAGCCGCAGATCCTGGGGCAGATGAAAGAGCAGTATGCCACGGCGGCGGCGGTGGGCGCCTCTGGACGGGTCCTCCATCGATGCTTCCACAAGTCGTTCTCGGTCGCCAAGCGCGTGCGCACCGAGACCGCCATCGCGCAGAAGGCGGTCTCGATCGGTTCAGCGGCGGTCGAGCTCGCGCGCGGCATCTTCGATCGCCTGGACGACAAGGCAGCCATGCTGCTCGGGGCCGGAGAGATGGGTGAGCTCACCGCGCGCCAGCTGCTGTCGCACGGTGTCGGCTCGATCATGGTGGCGAACCGGACCTTCGATCGGGGAGTGGAGGTCGCGCGCACGCTCGGCGGCACCCCCGTGCCGTGGGAGCGTCTCGGGCGCTATCTCCCGCTTGCCGATCTGGTGGTGGCGGCGGCAGCGGGCGACCAGTTCCTGCTCGGGCCGGCCATGATCGATGAGGCCATGCGCGAGCGCCGGCGCAGGCCGATGTTCCTGATCGACCTGGCCGTGCCGCGGGTGGTCGACCCCGTCGTCAACGAACTCGATGGTGTATACGTGTACGACATCGACGATCTCGAAGGCGTGATCGCCGACAATCAGGGCGCGCGCGCGGCAGAGGCCCTCAAGGCCGAAACCATCGTCGAGGACGAAGTCGAGGCCTTCTGGCGTTGGGCGACCACCCTCGATGCCGTCCCCACCATCGTGGCGTTGCGCCAGCACGTGGAGACGATCCGGCAGCAGGAGCTCACGCGCGTCGACGCGGCGCTGGCCGAGCTCGGGCCGGCGGGACGGGCGCTGGTGGAACGCCTCACCCAATCGATCATCAACAAGATGATGCATGGGCCAATGACGGCGCTCCGCCGGTATCGGGGCGACCCATCGACCGTGGCGCTCGTGCGTCGGCTGTTCGGCGTGGATCCCGTCGATGAGGATCCCGACGCCGACGACGAGGAAGGGTAGCCGGCCGTGGCTGCTCGGGTGCTTCGCCTCGGGACGCGTGCGAGCCCGCTGGCGCGTGCGCAGGCAGAGCAGGTCGCCGGGGTGCTTCGCGCGCGCCATCCCGGGCTCGCGGTCGAGCTCGTGTTCATCCGGACCAGCGGCGACCAGCTCGCGCGCGGGCCGCTTGCCCCGATGGGCGGCAAGGGGCTCTTCATCAAGGAGATCGAAGAGGCGCTGGCGAGCGGTGTCGTCGACGCCGGCCTCCATTCGATGAAGGACGTGCCGGTCCGGCTCGCGCCGGGGCTGACCATCGCGGCTGTACCGCCGCGGGCGCCGGCGCACGATGTGCTGATCGGCGGTGCCGGGGGCGGGCTGACCGGGCTCCCGCCCGGGGCCCGCATCGGGACGGCCAGCGTGCGGCGGCGCGCCCAGCTGCTTGCCCGGCGCCGCGATCTCCAGATCGTCACCCTGCGCGGCAACGTCGATACGCGCCTGCGCCGCTGGCGTGAGGGGGCGGTCGACGGGATCGTGCTGGCGGCGGCGGGGCTGGCGCGCCTCGGTATCGTCGAGCCCACCGCGTACGCGCTGGCCCCGGAGGAGTTCCTGCCCGCCGTCGGGCAGGGGGCGCTGGCGCTCGAGTGTCGTACCGACGATGCCGCCACGCGCGAGCGGGTCGCGGCGATCGAGGACGCCGCGACGGCCATCGCCGTCACCGCCGAGCGCAGCTTCCTGCTCGCCATCGGCGGCGACTGCAACACGCCGCTCGCCGGGCACGCCTGTGTCCGTGACGGTCAAGTCGTGCTGCGCGTCCTGGTGACCGACTTCGAGGGGCGCCGTTGGCTCGAGGACGAGGCCAACGCTCCGGTAGGCGACGCCGAGGCGCTCGGGAAGACGCTCGCCGCCCGGCTGTTCGCGGCCGGCGCACGGGAGATTCTGGACGCCGTGCGGGAGGCGGGCGCATGACCGGCACCGGTCGGGTCTATCTGGTCGGTGCCGGCCCCGGCGATCCGGGCCTCCTCACCGTGCGCGCCGAGCGCTGCCTCGCCGCCGCCGATGTGGTCGTGCACGACTATCTCGTCGGTCCCCGCCTGCTGGCGGCGGTGCGGTCTGGCGCCGAGGTGATCGCGGTCGGGCGCTCGCACGAGGACGTCGCGCGCCTGGCGCAGGCCGACATCGAGCGCGTGCTGATCGACCGCGCGCGTGCGGGAAAAACGGTGGTGCGCCTGAAGAACGGCGATCCGATGCTGTTCGGGCGCGGGGCGGAAGAGGCCGAGGCGCTGCGCCGGGCCGGGGTCCCGTTCGAGATCGTGCCCGGGGTCTCGTCTGCCTGGGCCGCGCCGGCCTATGCGGGCATCCCGCTCACGCACCGTGACCACGCCTCACTGGTGACTATCGCCACCGGACATCAGGCCTGCGCCCCGGGCGCGTCGGCGCCGTCGTTGCCCTGGCCGGCACTCGCCGGCCAGGGTGGGACCCTGGTCTTCCTGATGGGGATGCGGCAGCTGCCGGCGATCATGAGCCGCCTGCTGGAGCATGGGCTCCCCGCCACCACCCCGGCGGCGGTGGTGCGCTGGGGGACGACGGGGCGGCAGGCGACGGTAGTGGCGACGGTCGCGACCCTGGCCGCCGAGGTGCAGGCGGCCCGGATCGGCGCGCCGGCGGTGATCGTGGTGGGCGAGGTGGTGGCGCTGCGCGAACAGACGCGCTGGCTCGAACAGCGGCCATTGTTCGGCCGCCGGATCGTGGTCACGCGCTCGCGCGCGCAGGCGGCGGGACTCCTGTCCCTGCTCGAGGAGCAGGGCGCCGAAACGATCTTCGTGCCGACGATCACGCTCCTGCCGCCCGACGACCCGGCCCCGCTTGCGTCCGCCGTGGCCGGGGCGGCGACGTACGACTGGATCGTGTTCACCAGCGTGAACGGCGTCCGGGCGTTCTTCGAGAGCTTCGCGGCGGCCCGGCGTGACGTCCGCGAGCTCGCCGCCGTCCGCCTGGCGGCGATCGGACCGGAGACGGCGGCCGAGCTCGAACGCCGACTGCTGCGGCCGCGATTGCTGCCCGACGACTATCGTGCCGAGGGCTTGCTGGCGGCGTTCGCCGGCGAAGACCTGCGCGGCCGGCGCGTCCTCCTGCCGCGCGCCGCGGGCGCCCGCGCCATCCTGCCGGACACGCTCGTGGCCCGCGGCGCGCAGGTGCACGAGGTGACGGCCTATCGTGCCGTGCCGCCGGCGGATGCAGACATCGACGGACTCCGGGAGGCGCTGGCGGCCGGCACGGTCGACGCGCTCACGTTCACCAGCAGCTCGACGGTGCGCAACTTCGTGGCGCTGCTCGGGCGCGACGACGCGCGCGCGCTCATCCGGTCCGGCCGGCCGGTGGTGGCCTGCATCGGGCCGGTGACTGCCGAGACGGCACGTGAACTCGGCCTGACGGTGGACGTCGTGCCGGCGCGCTACACCGTGCCAGCCTTGGCCGAGGCGCTGACCCGGCACTTTTGCAACGCCTCGGCCGATCCCGTATGCGAGACTCGGGCATGAGTCGCTTCCCGGCCTATCGCCCGCGCCGGCTCCGTCGCAGCGAGGCACTGCGGCGGCTGGTGCGTGAGACGCGCGTGGTCGTTGAGCAGCTGGTGCAGCCGCTGTTCGTCGTTCCCGGGCGTGACGTCGAGCGTCCGATCGGCTCGATGCCCGGCATCGCGCAGCTGTCGGTCGACCGGGTCGCCGAGGAGTGCCGTCGCCTGGCCGATCTCGGTGTGCCGGCCGTCATCCTGTTCGGGATCCCGGAGCACAAGGACGCACGTGGCAGCGGCGCGACCGACCCACACGGCATCATCCCGCGCGCGCTCGAGGCCATCCGGCGCGCCGCGCCCGGTCTCCTGCTGGTGACCGACGTGTGCCTGTGCGAGTACACCGACCACGGTCACTGTGGCGTCGTGCGTGACGGTGATGTCGACAACGATCCGACCCTCGCCCTCCTGGCCGAGGAGGCGCTTGCACATGCCCGCGCGGGTGCCGACCTGGTGGCGCCGTCGGACATGATGGACGGCCGCGTCGGCGCCATCCGCCGCGCGCTCGACGACGCCGGCTTCGCCCACCTGCCCATCATGGCGTACGCGGCCAAGTTCGCCTCGGCGTTCTATGGGCCCTTCCGCGAGGCGGCCGGGTCCACGCCGCAGTTCGGCGACCGGCGCTCCTACCAGATGGATCCCGCCAACGCCGAGGAGGCGCTGCGCGAGGTGGCGCTCGACATCGACGAAGGCGCCGACATCGTGATGGTGAAGCCGGCGCTCCCGTACCTGGACCTCGTCCGTCGGGTGAAGGAGCGCTTCGGCTATCCAGTCGCGGCGTATCAGGTGAGCGGCGAGTACGCGATGGTGAAGGCGGCCGCCGCCCGCGGGTGGCTCGACGAGCGCCGCGTCGTGGTCGAAACGCTGACCGCGATCCGCCGCGCCGGCGCCGACATCATCATCACCTATTTCGCGAAGGACGTGGCGCAGGGACGCTGGCAGGCATGAGACGTGCCGACCGACTGGTCGCGCTCGCCTTGGCCGGTCTCCTGGCGGCGGCCGGGCCCGCCGGCGCCGTGGGCGCCGGGACCGAGCGCGAGCTCGGGCGGCGGTTCCTGCTGGCGGCCCGTGGCGGCCTGCCGCTGGTCGACGATCCGGCGGTCACGGAGTACGTCCGGGGGGTGGCAGGCCGCCTGGTCGCCACCCTGGGCGCGCAGCAGTTCGACTACCAGTTCTTCGTCGTGGAGCACCCGGCGCTCAACGCGTTCGCCGTGCCGGGCGGGTACATCTTCATCTTTTCCGGCCTGCTGGCGCGCGTCGGCAGTGACGACGAGTTGGCCGGGGTGCTGGCGCACGAGATCGGCCACGTGGCGGGGCACCACATCGTGCGCCTGCAGTCGCAGGGCCAGGCGTGGAACTACGCCGCGTTGCTCGGGGCGTTGCTGACCGCCGTGAACCCCGTCCTGGGCGCGGGCGCGATTGCCGCCGCACAGACGGCGCAGCTCAGCTACTCGCGCGACTTCGAGCAGGAGGCCGATTTTCTCGGGCTGCGCTACGCCAGCGAGGCCGGGTACGACCCGCGCTCACTGGGATCGTTCTTCAAGCAGCTGCTGGCCGAGCAGCGCGTGAATCCCGTCGGGGCGCCGGCGTACATGCTGAGCCACCCGCTCACCGAGAAGCGGGTGACGAACGTCGACACCATGATCTCGTCCCAGAAGCTGAAGACCCCGGCCGGCCGGCCCGCCGGGGCCCCGGAACTGGCGGAGGTGCAGGCGGTGGCGCGTGCGATCGCCGATCCCGTCGACGTCGTCGTCGGCCGGTATCGTCGCGAGGTCGAGCAGCACCCGGACTCCGCCGAGGCGCGCTTCCTCCTCGGGCGGGTGTATCAGACGGTCGGGCAGCTCGACGCGGCGCGGGTCGCGTTCGAGGAGTGCCGTGCGCGCGGCGGCCTGGGCGGCCGCGTCGACCGTCCGCTGGGGGCGGTGTACGTCGGCCTGAAGCAGCCGGACAAGGCCCGGGAGGCTCTCGGTCGTCACCTAGCCAGGCATCCCAATGACGCGTGGACCCGGCTCCAGCTCGGCAAGGCGTTGGCCGAGGTGGGCGATACGGCGGGGGCGCTCGCGGAATACCAGCGTGCCCTGCGGCTCGATCCCGACCTCGAGGAGGCCCAGCGGCTCGCCGGCCTCGCCCTCGGCCGCCGCGGCGACGAGGCCGACGGCTTCTATCACCTCGCCCTGGCGTCCCGCCTGCGCGGCGAGCTCGACCAGTCCCTCAATCAGTTCGAGCGCAGTGAGGTCCTGCTGCCGGCCGATTCGCCCAAGCGGCAGGAGGTCGCCGAGGCCATCGAGGAACTGCGCCCACTGGTGCGTGAGCTCGAACAGGAGCGCCGCGAACGCCAGCGTCGCGGGCGCCGGGGATGAGGCCCCGGACTACCCGCGACACTCGAGCTTGAAGCGATCCCGGTCGCGCTTGCCGTTCGGGAGCGTCGTGCGAACGCGGAACGTGCGGCGCACGGGCCTGGCCGTGGGGCTCGCCGGTGCCGGGACCGACAGGTGGATGAGGGGGCTGCACATGTTCGGCGTGGTCACCACCTGACCCGGGGTGTAGACCGCGTCGCGGCGGCGGATCTCGAGACCCATGGCGCGCAGCATCTCTTCCAGCGCCCACATGTTCATGCGGTCGAGGGAGCTCTTGGCGCTGGTCTTCGGTTTCACCACCTCGAAGGCCAGGGGGCCGTTCATGTGGCAGCGCGCGAAGCGCGGGTCGGCGTTCGATAGACAGGAGCTGACGCCGAAGACGCAGGTCCCGTTCTGCGTGCGGTCGAGGTCGCAGGCGGGGTCGCCGTCGGCGCACTTGAGAATGCGCTTCACCTTGGTGTGTTTGCGGTTGTAGGTGATCGGGCCGGTGGTGTTGAACTCGAGCAGGCAGTCGCTCTTCTTCCCGCCGCCGCCCGCGATGCAACGCCCGGGCGCCGGCTGGTTGCACTCGCACACGTCGCCGATGCCGTTCTGGTCGGTGTCGAGCTGGTCGGGGTTCGGGATGTCGGGGCACACGTCGATCAGGTCGCACACGGTGTCGTCGTCCCGATCGGGCATGGTGCCCCCGGTGCACGTGCCGGCCTGGCATACGTCGCCGAGGGTACAGACGTTGCCGTCGTCGCAGCTGGCGCCGTCGGGCTTGGCCGCGTGCATGCAGCGGCCGCTGGTCACGTCGCACACGCCGTCCTGGTGACAGGGGTCGGGAGCGGGGCAGGTACGCGTCGTGCCGGTGCAGACGCCGGCCTGGCAGCTGTCCTCGTCCGTGCAGGGGTTCTGGTCGTCGCAGGCGGTCGCGTCCGGGGCGATGGGGTTCGGGCAGGTGCCGGTGGCCGGATCGCACGCGGCGGCGGCCAGGTGGCAGGCGTCGAACGCGGCGCACATGACGGGGTTGCCGCCGACGCAGAACCCGCTCTGGCAGATGTCGGTCTGCGTGCAGCCGTTGCCGTCGTCGCACGAGGCGCCGTCGGCGCGCGCCGCCATGCCGGCGCACAGGCCGCCGGTGCAGATATCGCCGTCGGTGCAGGTGTTGCCGTCGTTGCACGTGGCCCCGTCCGGCTTGGCGGGGTTCGCGCACACGCCCGTGGCCGGATCGCACGCCCCGGCGTCGTGGCACTGGGCCTTCGCGGTGCACACGACCGGGTCGCCGCCCGTGCACGCGCCGGCGCTGCACACGTCGGAGCGGGTGCAGGCGTCACCGTCGTCGCAGAGGGCGCCGTCGGCCTTCGCGGGATTGGCGCAGGTGCCGGTGGCCGGATCGCACGCCCCGGCGTCGTGGCACTGATCCTGCGCCGGGCAGCGCACGGGGTCGGCCCCGGTGCACGCGCCGGCGCCGCACGCGTCGTACTGCGTGCACGCGTCGCCGTCGTCGCAGCGGGTGCCGTCGGCCTCGTCCGGGTTCGAGCAGATGCCGCTCGCCGGATCACAGACGCCGGCCTCGTGGCACTGGTCCTGGGCGATGCAGACGACGGCGTCGCTGCCCGTGCACGCGCCCGTCTGGCACGCATCGGTGCGGGTGCACGCGTTACCGTCGTTGCAGGCCGTGCCGTTCGCGACCGGCGTGCCGGTGCACGTGCCGGCCTGGCACGCGTCGGTGCCCGTGCACTCGTTGGCGTCGTCGCACGCGCTGCCGTCAGGCTTGGCGGGGTTGGAGCAGAGGCCGCTCGCCGGATCACAGCTCCCGGCCTCGTGACACTGGTCCTGCGTGCTGCAGACGACGGGGTTGGCGCCGGTGCAGGTGCCCGCCTGGCAGGCGTCGGTCTGAGTGCAGGCGTTGCCGTCGTTGCACGTGGCGCCGTCGGCCTGGGCCGGGTTCGAGCAGGCGCCGGTGGCGGGGTCGCAGGTGCCGGCCTCGTGGCACTGGCTCTGGGCGGTGCAGGCGATCGGGTCGGCGCCGGTGCAGGCGCCGGCCTCGCAGCGGTCCGTGCGCGTGCAGGCGTTGTCGTCGGAGCACGCGCTGCCGTCGGCCTGGGCGGGGTTGGAGCAGAGGCCGGTGGCCAGGTCGCAGCTGCCGGCGTCGTGGCACTGGTCCGGCGCGGTGCAGACGACGGGGTTGGCGCCGGTGCAGGCGCCGGCCTGACAGGAATCGGTCTGAGTGCAGGCGTTGCTATCGGAGCACGCGGTGCCATTGGGGGCGACGCTGCCGGCGCAGATGCCGGCCTGGCAGGCGTCGTTCAGGGTGCACGCGTTGCCATCGTTGCACGTCGTGCCGTTGGGCTTCGCCTGCATGTCGCAGCGGTCGGCGGCCTCGTTGCACGTGCCGACCTGGCAGGTGGTGGCCGCGGTGGCGGAGCAGTCGCGGGCCGTGCCGCGACACACGCCGCCGCTGCAGGTGTCGTTCACGGTGCAGAAGGCGCCGTCGTCGCAGGGGTCGGTGTTGGCCGTGTGCGTGCAGCTGCCGCTCGCGTTGCACACGTCGTTGGTGCAGCCGTTGCCGTCATCGGGGCACGAGCTGCCCGCAGTTTCGAAGCGGCAGGCCGCGGAGCAGCAGTCGCCACCGAGCGCGTTACCGTCGTCGCACTCCTCACCCGCGTCGAGCACGCCGTCGCCGCAGGCGAGATGGAAGACCGCGAGCGCGTTCTCTGCATGGCCACCGACGTACAGCGTCGAGCCGTCGGGGCTGAAGGCGAGAGGCTGGGGGCCGTTCAGGCCGTCGACGCCGTTCACGCCGTCACGCTGCACCTCGACGAAGGTGAGCTGACCGGTGTGCGGATCGCGGGCGAAGACGGCGACTGCGTCGTCGATCTCGCCGGTGGCGAGCACGTGCGTGCCGTCGGGGCTCACGGTGACCCACTGGGCGTCGTTCAGGCCGTCGACCCCGCCCACGCCGTCGCGCACGACCTCGAGGAAGGTGAGCAGGCCGGTCGCGGGATCGCGCCGGAAGACCGCCAGGGCATCGTCGTCGCCGCCCGTCGAGTAGACATTGTCGCCGTCCGGGCTCGCGAACACGCTGCGCGTCTTGGCGAGGCCGTCGACGCCGCCGACGCCGTCCTTGAGGACCTGGACGAAGGTGAGCACGCCGGTGGCCGGGTCGCGCCGGAAGACCGACACGGCGCTGTCGAGCTTGCTGGCCGCGTACACCGTCGCCCCATCCGGGCTGATGGCGAGGGCACGGACCTCGGTGAGGCCGTCGATACCTGCCACGCCGTCGGTCGACGTGGCGACGAAGGTGAGCTTGCCGGTGGTGGCATCACGCCGGAAGGCGACCAGACTGGAGTCGTCGTGGCCTGCCGCGTAGGCGGACGCCCCGTCGGGGCTCACGATGACGTGCTTGACCCCCATGATGCCGCTCACGCCCGCTGCGCCGTTGCGGACCGCCTCGACGAACGAGACCGTGCCGGAGACGGCGTCGCGCCGGAACACGGCGATCGCGTTGTCGAGCCGGCCGGCGACGTACACGAACAGGCCATCCGGGCTCAGGCTCACGGTCTGCGCATCGCGGAGCCCGTCGACGCCGCCCACGCCGTCCTTCTTCACCTGCACGAAGGTGAGCGCGCCGGTCGATGGGTTGCGGCTGAAGACCGCGAGCGCGCTCTCGGTGTCGCTGGTGGCGTACACGTGGCGCCCGTCCGGGCTGACGAGGACGCCTTCGATGCCCTGCAGGCCGTCGACGCCGCCGGTGTTGTCGCGCTGCACCTCGACGAAGTTGAGGTAGGTCGCGTGTGCGGGGTCGGGCCATGCCGCTAGCACGGCCGGAACGATCCAGGCGGCGGTGGCGAGAAGAAGACGGGAAGCGCGGGTCATCATGTGGTGGGTTCCTCTGCGTGGGATGGCGTGAGCAGCGGGCGGGGAAGGGGTCAGCGGCGGCATTCGAGCGTGACGCGGTCGGTGTCGACGCGTTTGTCAGCGGTGGCCCGGAGCACGAGCTTGCGGCGCACGGGCTTGCCGCCGGGCGTGGCGGGAGCGGGAGTGGTGAGGCGGACGAGAGAGCTGCAGCGATCGATCGGCGACGATGCGCCCCCCGACAGCACGCGGCCGCGGCGGCGAATCTCCAATCCGAGTGTCCCCACTCCCTGCTCGAGCGCGAGCGCATTGGTACGGTCGATGGTGGAGCGGGCGCGGTCCGGGTTGGGCGCCATCACCTCGAAGCTGTGGACGGCGGCGGGCCGACACTTGGGCAGGCGCGGGTCGGGGTTGGCCAGGCACAGGGCGACGCCGAAGGTGCACTGACCATCGGCGGTGCGGTCGAGGTCGCAGGTAGGATCGCCGTCGGTGCAACGCAGGACGCCGAGCACGGCGGTGCGTGTGCGGTTGGGCGTCGTCGGCCCGGCCGGGTTGAGCTCGAGCAGGCAGTCGGTGGTCTTCGCACCCCCACCGGGGAGACAGCGTCCAGGGGCGGGCAGGGTGCACTCGCATGCGTCCCCGGTACCGTTCTGGTCCGCGTCGGCCTGGTCCCGGTTCGGGAGGTCGGGACACACGTCGCGCACATCGCAGATACCGTCCTGGTCGCGGTCGACGAGCGTGGCGCCAGCGCAGATGCCGGCCTGGCAGGACTCACCGACGGTGCACTCGTTGGCGTCGTTGCAGGGGGTGCCGTCGGGCTGGGCGGGCTGGGCGCAGGCGCCGGTGGCGGGGTCGCAGGCGCCGGCGGCGTGGCACGGGTCGAGGGCGGTGCAGACGACGGGCTGGGTGCCGGTGCAGGCGCCGGCCTGGCAGGTGTCGGTCTGGGTGCAGGCGTTGGCGTCACTGCACGGGGCGCCGTCGCCGCGCGCCTGCGCGACACACGCGTCGGCGGTCTCGTCGCACAGGCCGTCGTTGCACTGATCGCCGATGGCCGAGCAGTCACGCGGTGTGCCCCGACACTGGCCGGCCTGGCAGGTGTCGTTCACGGTGCAGAACGCGCCGTCACTGCAGGGAGCGCTGTTGGCGATGTGTGTGCAGAGCCCCAAGCCGTCGCAGCGGTCGTCGGTGCAGCCGTTGCCGTCGTCGGTGCAGGCGGAGCCGGCCGTGTCGAGAACGCAGCTCGGCGAGCAGCAGTCTCCGGCGACCAGGTTGCCGTCGTCGCACTGTTCGCCGGGGTCGAGCACGCCGTTGCCGCACGGGGCGTTGTTCTGGAACACGACCACGGCGTCGCCGACGAATCCGCACGCGTAGAGTGAGAG
Organism: uncultured Binatia bacterium (SeqCode); assembly: GCA_964618895.1. GTDB lineage: Bacteria > Desulfobacterota > Binatia > DP-6 > DP-6 > CAZUDO01. The sequence goes on along the minus strand of CAZUDO010000103.1, from coordinate 33,528 downwards.
CCCGTCGGGACTCGGGGCCACCGCGCGAGCCCCGGCGAGGCCGTCGACGCCGGCGAGGCCGTCCCGATGGCGCTCGAGGAACGTGAGCAGACCGGTCGCCGGATCGCGCTGGAACACGGCCACGGCCTTGTCGACGTTGGCCACCACGTACACGCGCGAGCCATCGGGGCTGAGTGCCACCGCCCAGGCGCCGTTCAGGCCGTCGATCTGCGCGGTGGCGTCGTCGTCCTCGTACACGTGGAGGAACGTCAGCGCCCCGGTGGCCTGGTTACGCCGGAACACGGCCATCTTGTCGTCGATGGAGCCGACCACGTAGACGTGCACGCCGTCGGGGCTGACCGCGAGTCCCCGCGCCCCGTCGAGCCCGTCGACCCCGCCGGCGCCGTCGTGCTGGACCTCGACGAAGGCGAGCGAGCCGGTGCTCGGGTCGCGGCGGAACACGCCCACCGAGTCGTCGCCCGAGCCTGCGGAGTAGACGTTTCGCCCGTCCGGGCTGACCGCGACCGCGCGCGCCTGATCCGTGCCGACGATCCCACCCACGCCCTCGCGATGCATCTCGACGAACGCGACCTCGCCCGTGGCGTGATCACGGGCGAAGACGGCGACGGCGTTGTCGGCCGATCCCGCGACATAGAGATGTGCCCCGTCGGCGCTGATGGCGATCGAGGCGACGCCGTCGAGGCCGTTCACCCCGTCGATGCCATCCTTCTTCCGTTGTACGAAGGTGAGCAGTCCCGTGGTCGCGTCGCGCCGGAAGACGGCGAGGGCATCGGCCGTTCCGGCGGCGACGTACAGGAAGGTGCCGTCGGCGCTGAACGTCGCGCCGCGGGCGCCGGCGAGGCTATCCAGCACGTCCGTCCCGTTGCGGATCACGTCGAGCTGCGTCAGGGCGCCGGTCGCGGCACTGCGGCTGAAGATGGTGACGGCATTGTCCTTGTCGGCGGCCACGTACACGTGCTTGCCGTCGGGGCTCACGGCCACGCCGCGGGCGCCGTTCAGGTCGTCGATGCCCCCCATGGTGTCGCGCATCCGCTCGACGAACGTGAGTACGCCGGCGTGTGCCGACCCCGCGATGGTGAGGAGCGCGACGGCGGCGATCCACCCCGGGTGGAAGATGCGGCGGCGTGACGACATGAGAGGTGCGGACGTTTTCACGAGGCGGGCGCTTATCGCCGGCACTCGAGGCTGACGCGATCGGTATCGATGCGGCGGTCGGTGGAGACGCCGCGCAGCTGGAAGGTGCGCCGGACGGGCTTGGCGCCCGTGGGGGCTGGGGTCACCAGACGGATGAGCGAGCTGCACAGGCTGCCGCCCGGCGGTGTCCCGCCCGCGGCGAGCACGCGTCCACGGCGCCGGATCTCCAGGCCGAGGTTGCCGAGGCCCTGCTCGAGCGCGAGGCCGTTGTCGCGGTCCATGCTGGAGCGGGTGCGGTCGGGGTTGGGGCTCATGACTTCGAAGCTCTGCATGCCCGCGGCCTGGCATTTGGCGAGGCGCGGGTCGTGGTTGGCGACGCAGATCGCGACCCCGAACGTGCATTTCCCGTCGGCGAGGCGATCGAAGTCGCACGCCGGGTCACCGTCCGTGCAGCGCAGCACACCGAGTATCCCGGTGCGGCGGGGGTTCGGGCTGGCCGGGGCGGTCGGGTTCACCTCGACCAGGCAGTCGGTCGTCTTGTTGCCGCCGCCCATGATGCAGCGGCCGGGGGCCTGCTGGGTGCATTCGCAGGCGTCGCCCACGCCGTTCTGGTCGCTGTCGAGCTGGTCCGGGTTCGGGATCGCGGGACAGACATCGCGCACGTCGCAGACGCCGTCTTCGTCCGCGTCAGCGACGGTGGAGCCGGCGCAGATGCCCGCCGCGCAGGTCTCGTCGACCGTGCACTGGTCACCGTCGTTGCAGGCGGTGCCGTCGGCCTTGCCGGGGTTGGAACACGCGCCGGTGGCGGGGTCACAGGTGCCAGCATCGTGGCACTGGTCCACCGCCGTGCACACGACGGGATTGGCGCCGGTGCAGGTACCGGCCTGGCAGGTGTCGGTCTGGGTGCAGGCACTGCCGTCATTGCACGACGCGCCGTTGGGCTTGGCCGGGTTGGAGCACAGCCCGGTGGTGGGGTTGCAGGTGCCGGCGTCATGGCACTGGTCCTGCGCCGAGCACACGACCGCGCTGCCGGCGGTGCAGCTGCCGCTCTGGCAGCTGTCGCCGGTGGTGCACAGGCTGCCGTCGTTGCAGGCGGTGCCGTCGGCCTTGGCCGGGTTGGAACAGCCGGTGGTCGGGTCGCACGTGCCGGCGTCGTGGCACTGATCGAGCGCGGTGCACACGACCGGGGCACCGCTCTGGCAGCTGCCGGCCTGGCAGCTGTCGGCCGTGGTGCAGGCATCGTTGTCGTCACAGGTCGCCCCGTCAGCCTTGCCGGGATCGGCGCACACGCCGGTGTGCGGGTCGCAGGTGCCGGCGTCGTGGCACTGGTCGAGGGCCGTGCAGACGACCGGATCGGTCCCGGTGCAGCTGCCGGCCTGGCAGCTGTCGGCACGGGTGCAGAGGCTGCCGTCGTCGCAGGCGCTGCCGTCGGCCTTGGCGGGATCGGCGCACAGGCCGGTCTGCGGGTCGCAGGTGCCGGCATCGTGGCACGGGTCGAGCGCGACGCAGACGACCGGGGTGGCCCCCGTGCAGGCCCCGGCCTGGCAGGCGTCGGTCTGGCTGCACAGATCGCCGTCGTCGCACGCCGAGCCGTCTGGCTTGACCTGCGTGATGCACGTGTCGACCGCCTCGTCGCACACGCCGTCGTTGCACTGATCGGCGATCGGCGAGCAGTCGCGCGCGGCGCCCTGACACGCACCGGCCTGACAGGTGTCGTTCACGGTGCAGAAGAGGCCGTCGTCGCAGGGCGCGGTGTTGGGCACGTGCTCGCACACGCCGCCAGCGTTGCACTGGTCGTCGGTGCAGCCGTTGTCGTCCGGCGCGCAGGCGCTGCCTGCCAGGTCGAACCGGCAGCTCGACGAGCAGCAGTCGCCGTTCTGCGTATTGCCGTCGTCGCACTGCTCGTTCATCTGCGCGACGCCATCGCCGCAGGTCATGTCGAAGACCGCGACGGCGTCCTCGGCGTACCCGGCCGCGTAGATGCTGCGACCGTCCGGGCTGATGGCGAAGCCCTGCATGCTCTTCGACGAGCCGTCGAGGCCGTTCACACCGCGGACGTTGTCGAGGTAGGCCTCGAGGTAGGTGAGCAGGCCCGTCGCCGGGTCGCGGTCGAACACGACCAGGCCGTCGTCGATGTTGCTGATGGCATAGACCCGCTTGCCGTCGGGGCTCACGAGCACGCCGTATGTGCCGTTGAGGCCGTCCGCCGTGACGTTGCCGAGGACGGCGCCGTCCTGGATCATCTGCTGGAAGGTGAGCGTGCCGGTCGTGGCGTCACGGCTGAAGACGCTGACGGCGCTGTCGGTCTGGCCAGCGACGTACACCTGCCCGCCGTCGGCGCTGATCGTGACCGCGCGGGCGCTGTCGAGGCCGTCGACACCGTTGGTGTTGTCCTTGAGGACCTCGACCTGGGTGAGCGCGCCGCTGGCCGCGTCGCGCGCGAACACGACCAGCGAGTCGCTGCCGGAAGCGGCGGCGTACACGTGGTGCCCGTCGGGGCTGACGGTCACCGACCTGGCGTTGCCGAGGATGGTGGCGTCCTTGACGTACTGCACGAACGCCAGCGTGCCGGCGACGGCGGCGCGGCTGAACACGGCGATCGCGTTGTCCTCGCTGCCCGCGACGTAGAGGCTGGCGCCGTCCGGGCTGATCGCGATCGACCCGGCGCCGTTGATGCCGTTCACTCCGCTCGTGCCGTCTTGCATGATCTGCAGCAGCGTCAGCGCCCCCGTGCTGGCGTCGCGGCTGAACACGGCGACCTCGTCGTCGACGAACCCGGCGACGTAGGCGTACGCCCCGTCCGCGCTGAGCGCAACCGCACGCGCGCCGTCGAGCCCGTCGATGCCGTTCACCTCGTCGCGCAGGATGCCGGTCTGGGTGAGCGCGCCGGTGCTCGCGTCGCGGCTGAAGATCAGGAGGGCGTCGTCGAACTCGCTGGCGACGTAGACATGTGTACCATCCGGGCTCACGGCCACGCCCTGCGGGTCGTTCAACCCGTCGACGCCGTTCACCAGGTTGCGCTGCACTTCGCGGAACGCCAGGACGCTAGCGCGCGTCGGCGTGCTGCTGGCGAGGAGGGCGGCCATGGTGGCCAGAGCGAGTGCGGGAAAACGTCTCATCGGATCATGTCCTCACGGGTAGGAAGTCGGTACACGACGGTCGAATGGGTCGCGGGCGGAATGCCCGCAGTCCGTGGCGGCACAAGATCAAGGCGCGTGCCACCGCGTCGCACTGCTGCAGCATCCGCGATCGCTGTCCGGACCCCGCCGGCACACGGCCCGAACCGCGGGATCGGGACGCGTTGCGGAAACAGGCACTTGACGCGCGTCGGGATCGCAGCCCCTTGCGGCCGTGTACAGGTGCGCGCGCGGCGGCTGCGCACGGGAGTGCCGTGCACTGCGCCTCGGGTGGCGGCGCTCGAGCCGCCGGCTTCCGCTCCGGGTTCCGCCGCACGGCCGCGCGATCCGTGCAGCGGTGAGGATATCTACGTTGCCTGCAGGCCGAGGCCGCGGCGTCTGGTGCGGCACAGCGGACTCCGAACGCCACGGCGTATACGTGCGGAGGTGCGGCACGTACGGGTCGCGGCGTCGCGGGCGCAGGCACGGCCGGTTGCGCTGTTCACTGGGAACAGCGCTGGTCGATGCGGGCGCGGCCGGTTGCGCCGTTCACTGGGGCCCGCGTTCGACGACGCGGGCGCGCTAGTGGAGCGGGTGGTAGGGCCCGTGCAGTACGCCGAGCACCGTGAGGCCTTCGTCGTCGTCGAGATGGTAGAGGATGTAGTAATCGTCGATGGCCAGGTAGTAGCAGCCGCCGACCCCTTGCAGGAGCGACGAGCCCGGCGGATACGGGTCCTCGGCCAGGGCGATGATAGCTTCCCCGATGTTCCGGAGCGGGCTCTGGGGGATGCTCTCGAGTTCTCGGTAGGCGCTGTACGTGATGTTCAGGCGGGTCGCCATCGTGGCCGTGATATCGGCACGGCGCACCGGCTTCTTGAGCGACCCGGATCGAGGCAATGCCTTCGCTTCCCCGTCTAACGTTACGAATATGCAAACGCTTTGCGCTTCTCCTTCCCAAAACCTGCTTGCAATACGCGGCGCGCCTCGGTTAAGGTCACAGACGTTGCGGTGCACAGGAGGGTGCGCACCGATGCCTGCTAGCGAGTCAGAAGTCCTCGTCGGCCGCCATTACCTGGAGCGCGGTTTTCTCGACGCCGCCATGAGCCTGTTCGTGAAGAACGTGGCCTGCGTGGACACCGTCGATTGGAGTCGCCTCGCCGACCGCCTGCTCGACCGCAATCGCATTGCGGACGTGGTGCGGGTATGTGAGCTGGGCGCGGTTCCGCTTCCTCGGGAGCGCATGCTGCAGTCGGGCGATCTCGCTCTCCGCCGGCGGGACGTCGACAGCACGATGCGCATCTACGAGCTGGCAGACGCCGATCGCGAGCGCTGGGCGCGTCTGGTGGACGTCATGACGGGGATTCCGAACCGGTCCCGTCAGGCGATCGAGGTGGCCGAGCGCCACCTGAAGTCCGAGCCACCGGCCGAGGAACGGTCGCTGCGGCACATGAAAGCGGTCAAGTAGCCTGGCGGCGCCGGATTCGCCCGCCCGCTGGCTGCGTGCGCGCGTGCGTGCGGTCCCACCCTACGTGCCCGGTGAGCAACCTGGTCCGGGACGGCGGGTAATCAAGCTCAACACCAACGAGAACCCGTACCCGCCGTCGCCACGCGTGCTCGAGGCATTGGCACAGGCGCTGAACCCGGAGGTCCGCCTGTACCCCGATCCGGAGGCGGTGGCGCTCCGGGCCCGTGCCGCCGCGGTGTACGGGATTCCGGCCGATCGGATCCTGGCGGGCAACGGATCCGACGAGCTGCTGGCCCTCCTGCTACGCGCGACCATCGATCCGGGCGACCAGGTCGCGTTCCCCGTGCCGACGTACAGCCTCTACGAGACGCTCGTCGACGTGCAGGGGGGCGAGGCGGTGCGGGTCCCGTTCCCTCCCGACTTCCGCATCCCACCCGCCCTCGCGGACACGGGTGCCCGCGTGACCTTTCTGTGCAACCCGAACTCGCCGTCGGGGACGGTGCGGCCGGTGGCCGAGGTGGAGCGCCTGGCGCGCGCCGTCACCGGCATCTTGGTGGTGGACGAGGCGTACGTCGATTTCGCCGCCACGCACTGTCTCGACCTGGTCGGGCGCTATGCCCACGTCCTCGTGCTCCGGACGCTGTCCAAATCGTACTCTCTGGCCGGGCTGCGGGTGGGGCTCGCCTTCGGCCACCCGGACTTGCTGCGCGGGCTCCGGACGGTGAAGGACTCCTACAACCTGAACCGGCTGTCGCAGGTCGCCGCGGAGGCGGCGCTGGCCGACCAGGAGACCATGCAGGTGAACGTCACCCGCATCCGGGCTACCCGTGCGGTGCTCATCGCTGCGCTCGAGCGTTTCGGCTACGCCGTGCTCCCGTCGGAAGCGAACTTCGTCCTCGCGCGCCGGTCGGGCAGCGACCAGGGGCCGGTGGCGCGGGCGCTGGCCGCACGCGACATCCTGGTGCGCCACTTCGCCGTCCCGGGGTTGATGGACGCGCTGCGCATCACCGTCGGCACCGACGCCGAGGTGGCGACGTTGGTCGAGGCGCTCGGCGAAATCGTCGCGCGCTAGTCGGTGGACTCTTCGTCGCCGAGGTCGGCGCCGCCGTCATCTTCGCCCAGATACTCGAGGGCGGGAGGCTCGGGCGGGGCGGACAGGGTGGTGGCGCTGCCTGCCGCCTTGGGGTCTTCGGCTTCGAAGTCGAGCTGCTGCTTGTCGAGGCGGGCGTACATGTAGTCGCGTGCCTCGAAGACGGTCTCGGTGCCGGCCCGCATCACGTAGCGCTTCGTATCCCGCTTGGCCGCGACGATCGTCCCGACCGCCTGCCCGTCGCGGTTGCTGACCGAGACGCGCAGGTCGGGGGCGGCGAGTCCCCAGGCGCCGAGGTCCTTGGCCGGCTCGGCCACGATGTCGGCCCCGCGCAGCTCGCGCAGATCATCGACGAACCGGGTGACGGCGTCGGCCTTGAGCGGTTTGTCGACACCCTCGATCTTCCAGCCCGTGTCGCTCTGCACGAGCGTCACCCCGCCCCCGTCCCTGCGCTCGATCACGATGCGGCCCACCTGCGACGGGTCGACCGGCAGGATCGTCTTGTCGCGCAGCTGCGCGGCGGTCTTGTTGAGCGTGTTATAGGAGAACTCGCCCAGCGCGTAGACCGTGGCCTGCTCCCCGCGCTTGGCGTACACCTGCTTCTGCCCGGCCTGCGTCGTTTCGCCGCCGAGCAGCAGGGTTGCTGCGTTTCCCCCCTCCTGTCCGGTCATGACCCGGACGGTGAGGCGGGGACGGTCGAGACCGTACTTGGCGAGGTCGGTCGGGGCGTCGTCGGGGAAGTCGACGGCACTGGTGGAGCGCAGGGAGGACAGGTACGAGCGCACCTCGGTCGGGTCGGCGGTGTGTCCGCCCGGCATGATCGTCCAGGTATCTTTGGCGTCCCCTTCTCCGCGAACGACCGCGATGGTCTCGCCGCTCTGGGGCACCAGCTCGATGCGTCGGGCGTCGTCGTCCTGGAAGGACAGGAGCTTCTTCTCGCGCAGGTCTTTCACCTGCTTGTTGAGGCCGAAGGAAAACGCCGTGGTGGTGAGGTAGAGCTTGGGCTCGTCGCCCTTACGGACATAGGTCTTGCCGCCGAGGGCGGTGTTCTTGCCGACGGCGACCGCGGGCGGCTCGGTGCCGTCCTTGAGCGTCAGGCGGGCGGTGACAGTCGGCTTGTCGAGGCCGAAGGGGGCCAGGTCGGCGGGCAGGTCGTCCAGGGACTTCTGCACCTCGGCGTCGGCGATGGTGGCGACGAGGCTTTTCACGACCGTCTCGTCGGCGGGCGCATCCACCGGCTTGGTGATGCGCCAGCCCGTGTCCTTCTTGGTGAGCTCGATGGCCCGGTCCGGATAGGTGAGCGCGACGCCGGTCACGGCGTCCTTGTCGACCGCGATCAACTTGTCCTTCTTGCCCTCCTTCTGCGCCTGCGGGACCTCGTAGAAGTAGAGGTATGCCCCGAGGGCCGCGACCAGGACGAAGAGGACGAGGATGCGTCGCCAGCTCACCGCGACTTCCGCCGCCACCACACGGCGATGCCGAGCGTGATCAGGAACTGTGGCAGGATCAGCACGGAGAGGTAGAACACCTGGACCGCCTGATGGCCCGTGAGCTCCGCCCGGGAGGCCCGTACGCTCCGGCTGCGGATGGAGACCAGCTCCTCCTGCCCGACGAGCCAGCCCACCGCGTTCAGGATGAGGTCGCCGTTGAGGCGCGACTGCATCAGCTGTTGATTGTCGGCGAACATTTCGGAGCCGAACACGACCAGGCGCGCTTCCTCGGGCGCCTGGCCGCCCTCGGGGATGGGCGGGGTGATGCCCATGTCCGCCAGCTTGGCCGCGACCGCGACCGCGATGGTGAGGGGACCCTGGCGATCGGCGTCGTCGAGCGTCGCCGTGCCCTTGGTGAACACATCGTCGACGCTCGTCTCGGCCCAGCTCGACGGGCTCGTCTTCACGAGGGCGGTGACCGTCAGGCCCTTTTTCCCGGTGGTGTCGGGTTCCACGCTGCGGGTCTGGGGGTAGACGGTGTAGTCGCGAAAGTTCTGGGTGATGGGGTGGGTGCCGTACGTTTTGGTGATCGGGACGACGCCGAGGCGGGGGCCTTCGAAGAGGCGAACCTCCCGATCGATCACGATGTCGCTGCCGACCTTGACCCCCCACTCGGTGAGCATCTTCGTCAGCTCGGGGTCGCCCTGCCGCGTACCGAGCAGCACGAGCAGATGCCCGCCGCGCTTCAGGTACCCGTCGAGCAGTCCGAATTCGTGCGTGGTGAGCGGGCGCTCGGGGCCGGCCAGCACGACGATGCTGGCGTCGCCCGGGAGCTGCTCGACCGACGGGAGGAGGAGCGTCTTGACCTCGTAGTTCTCCTGCTCGAGCGCAAGCTTCAAGTTCGAGAACCCCTTCGGATCCTGCGCGTTCTGCAGATCCGGCTCGCCGTGGCCGTCGGTGAAGTAGACGACCTTCTTGGTGGTGCCGGAGACGCGGATGATGCCGTTGGTGATCGACTCCTCGGTGGGGTTGGTGACCACGAACGACTCGTTGCCCACCTGGAGGCTCACGCTGCGGGCGGCGGTGATCTTCATCTGTTCGACCAGCGCCGGCTCCTTGTCGGGGTCGACCAGGCGGACCTTCACGCGCGCGGGCGCGACGTAGGCGTAGCTGCCGAGCAGCGAATCGAGCTGCGGGTCCTGGCCGCCCTCGACGAAGGCGGTCATCGTGAGGTCGCTTTTCAGGTTCTCGACCACCTTCTTCGATTGCGGCGCGAGCGTGTAGATGCCGGCCTCGGTCACGTCCCAGCGGTGGTGTCGGCGGCTCGAGATGTAGTTGCCCCCGGCCACCAGGGCCACGAACAGGAGGCTGTAGACGAGGGCGCCGGCGCCGTAGCGCGTCGAGCGCTGGCCGAGGAGGCCACGGAACTCTTCGAACCCGAAGGCGAGGTACGCGATCAGCAGCGCGAGACCCGCGACCAGGTTGAGCAGTCCGATGGGATCGCCCACGCCGAGCAGTGCCGTGGCCATCAGGCCAAAGGCGAGGAACACGACCGAGAGCAGCCCGAACAACGATGCCGACCGCCGCACGGCTACCTCCAGCGCACCGACTCGACCGAGCGCTGCGTCAGGAACAGGCTCACGACGAGCAGCGTGGCGAAGTACACCAGGTCCTTGGTGTCGATGATGCCCTTGGTGAACTCCTGGAAGTGGTCGGTGATCGAGGCGTACTTGATGAGGCCGCCCCCGACGCCCTGGACCGTCTCGCCCAACCAGCCGATCGTGTACAGCACGAGCAGGGTGAACAATGCGCCCACGTAGGCGATGACGACGTTGTCGGTGAAGGACGAGATGAGCGTGCCGAGGGCCAGGAACACCAGCGCCATGAGTGTCAGGCCGAGGTATCCCGACAGCATCATCGGGACCTCGGGGTTGCCGTAGGCCAGCAGCAGCAGGCCGAACAGCCCGGAGAGCCCCACCATCAGCAGGACCAGCACCGCACCGCCCAGGAACTTGCCGAGGACGATCTCGCCCACCTTGATCGGCGACGTGAGGAGCAGCTCGTAGGTGCCCGCGCGCTTCTCCTCCGGGAAGAGGCGCATGGTGATGGCGGGTACGATGAAGATGAGCAGCACCGAGAGGTTGTGCAGCAGGGGGACGATGACCATCTGGTTCAGGTTGAAGCGCTGCAGCATCTCGGGATTGCGCATCATGCTGTAGATCTGCATCGTCTGGTTGAAGGCGAGGAGCAGGGCGTAGAAGAAGTAGCCGGCGAGCGCGAGGTAGACGGCCAGGAGGACGTAGGCCTCGGGCGAGGAGAAGTACGAGCGGATCTCCTTGCCGGCAATGGTGAGGACGTTGCGCACGGGACGGGCCTCCTAGGTCTCTTCCGCGACCGACGCGACGTGCGCGTGCCCGCCATCGCGCGAGATGACCTCGATGAAGATGTCCTCGAGCTTGCGGCCGTCGCGGGTGAGATTGGCGAGCTTGTCCTCGACCACGACGTGCCCCTCGTTGATGATGACGACCTTCTCGCACACCTCCTGGACCTCCGAGAGGATGTGCGTCGAGAGCACCACCGTGCGCTTGGCGCCCAGGGAGCGGATGAGGGCGCGGATGTCACGGATCTGGCGCGGGTCGAGACCGATGGTGGGCTCGTCGAGGATGAGCACGGGTGGGTCGTGGATGAGCGCCTGGGCCAGGCCGACGCGTTGCCGATAGCCCTTGGACAGGTGCCCGAGCAGGCGGTCCCGCACGGCGCCGAGGCCGCAGGTCTCGAGGACGCGGTCGAGCGCTGCCGGGATGTCGCTCCGGCTCATGCCCTTCAAGCGGGCCACGAAGCGCAGGTACGGGGTCACTGCCATGTCGTTGTAGAGGGGCGGGTTTTCCGGGAGGTACCCGATGCGGCGGCGGACCTCCGCGGACTGCTCGAAGACGTCGAAGCCCTCCACCCGCACCGTGCCGCTGGTGGCGGGGAGAAACCCGGTGATGATCCGCATGGTGGTGGTCTTCCCCGCCCCGTTGGGGCCGAGGAAGCCCACGATCTGCCCGGGCGAGGCCGTGAAGCTGACCTGACTGACCGCGGCCAGGTCACCGTACCGCTTGCTGAGGTGTGCAACCTCGATCATCGATCCGCCTTGGACGCGCGACAAAGAATAAAATTCGAGGTCGGGTTTCTAGCCAGCGACCCGGGTGATGTCAACATTCGGCCTGTACTTGCCTGGACACACCGGAACCCCTCTGCTAGCGTCCGCGCGCGGCGATGAGAACCGCGGCTCCGGCGGCCCGGCCGCGCCTCTATCTGATCGACGGCAGCGGGTACGTCTACCGCGCCTTCCATGCCATCCCCGGCTTGCGCAGCAGCCGGGGGCTGCCCACCAATGCGGTCTACGGTTTCACCACCATGGTGGCAAAGCTCCTGCGCGCGGAGCAGCCGCGCCACGTGGCGGTCGTGTTCGACGCCCCCGGGGAGACCTTCCGCGACTCGCTCTACGCCGAATACAAGCAGAATCGCGCGCCGATGCCGGACGAGCTGCGGCCGCAGCTGGTGTACATCCGGCGCGTGGTGGCCGCGCTCCGCTTGCCCGTGATCGAGATCCCAGGCGTCGAGGCGGACGACGTACTCGGAACCCTGGCCGCCCAGGCGGGAGCGCGCAGCATCGAGACCGTCATCGTCACGGGTGACAAGGACATGATGCAGCTCGTCGACGAGCACACCACGCTGCTCGATACCATGCGCGACCGCCGCACCGACGTCGCCGCCGTGCGCGAGCGCTTCGGGGTCGATCCGGCGCTGGTTCCCGACGTGCTGGGGCTCATGGGGGACGCGATCGACAACATCCCCGGGGTGACCGGGATCGGCCAGAAGACGGCGAGCGCGCTGGTGCGTGAGCTCGGCAGCCTCGAGGACATGCTTGCTCATCCGGAGGCCATCGAGCGCTGCGCCGTGCGGGGCGCGAAGAAGTGCCGCGAGGCGCTCGTGCGCGAGGCCGAGACCGCGCGCCTGTCGAAGGCGCTCGCCACCATCCGCCGCGACGTGGCGGTACCCCTCGAGATGGACGCCCTCATCTACCGCGGACCCGACGTGGAGCGCTTGCGCCCCTTGTTCGCCGAGCTCGAGTTCCTGTCCCTGCTGCGCGAGATCGCGCCGGCGGACCCGATGCCCGACGTCGCGCAGCATCGGCTCGACACCGCGGCGCAGGCGGAGGTGGCCGCGGCACGGCTCGCCCGCGGGGGAACCGTCGCCGTGGTGGCGGCGCTCGACTCGCCCCGGGCCACGACGGCACGGCTCGAAGCGCTCGCGCTCGCAGGCCCGACGGGTCCCGTCGAGGTGCTGGCGGCCCCCGACGAGGCCGCGATGCTGGCCGCCGTCGCGCCACTCCTGGGCGACCTGGCGGTCACCAAGGTCGGGGCCGGGCTGAAGAGCGTGCGCGTGGCGCTCGCCCGCCGCGGTGTGGCGCTCGCCGGGCCGTGCTTCGACCTGGGACTCGCCTCGTACTGCCTGAACCCCTCCCGCGCCGACCACGACATCGCGGGCCTGGCGGCCGAGATCCTGGGTGAGCCCCCGTCCGACGCCGCCGATGGTGTCACGGTGGCGACCCGGGCGGCGTATGCCGCGCACGCGCTACGTCCGGTGCTCGAGGAGCGCTTGCGCGAGCAGGAGATGGAGCGACTCTTCCGCGACCTGGAGATGCCACTTGCCGACGTGCTTGCAGAGATGGAGCTCGCCGGCATCCTGGTCGATGTCCCCGCCCTGGAACGACTGTCGACCGAGCTCGGAACGGCGCTCGACGGGCTGATGGCGGACATCTATGCGTTGGCGGGATGCGAGTTCAACATCAACTCGCCGCCGCAGCTGCGCGAGATCCTGTTCGGCAAGCTCGGCATTTCCGCCCGCGGCGTGCGCCGGGGGAAGACGGGCCTGTCGACCGATGTCGATGTGCTGACCCGCTTGGCGGCCGAGCATCCATTGCCGGCCCGGATCCTCGACTACCGCGGCCTGGCCAAACTCAAGTCGACCTACGTCGACACGCTGCCGGCGCTGGTGGATGCGCGCACTGGACGGGTGCATACGTCGTTCAACCAGACGGTCGCGGCGACCGGGCGCTTGTCGAGCTCCGACCCCAACCTGCAGAACATTCCCATTCGCACCGAGGAGGGACGCCGCATCCGGGCGGCGTTCGTGGGTGCCCCGGGGTGGCGGCTGGTGTCGGCCGACTACTCGCAGATCGAGCTGCGCGTGCTCGCGCATCTGTCCGGGGACCAGGCCCTCATTGACGCCTTCACGCGCGACGAGGACATCCATGCTCGCACGGCTGCCGAGGTGTTCGGCGATCTGCCGCCAGCGGACGGCCGCCGGCTCGCCAAGGTAATCAATTACGGGCTCGTGTACGGCATGGGCCCGGCGCGCGCGGCGCGCGAGCTGGGAGTATCGATGGCCGCGGCAGAGGCGTACATCGCGGGATACTTCGCCCGCTATCCCGGCGTGCGGGCCTGGATCGACGACACGGTGGCGGCGGCGCGGACGCGTGGCTACGTGACCACGGTGCTCGGCCGGCGCCGCTACCTTCCGGAGTTGGGCGCGCGCGAGCCCGCCGTGCGGCAGTTCGCCGAGCGCGCGGCCACCAACACCCCCATCCAGGGGTCGGCGGCCGACCTGATCAAGCTCGCCATGCTCGAGGTGCGGCGCCGCCTGGTGGCGGCCGGGTTGCAAGCCCGCTTGCTCCTGCAGGTGCACGACGAGCTGGTGCTGGAGGCGCCCGTCGACGAGGTGGCCGGGGTCACGACCGCGGTCCGGGAAGCCATGGAGCAGGTGTGGTCGCTGCGCGTGCCGCTGCGGGTCGACGTGCACGAAGGTTCCAACTGGGCGGAGGCCCACTGAGGCTCCGCGGCCGCGCATGGCACATGCGCGGTGAATAGGCGCGGGGTACGGGCGTCATATGGAGGAGCGTGGGGTGGAACCGAGCGATTGGGAACTCGTCCAACGGACGCGGCGAGGCGATCAGGACGCCTACCGCGTGCTGGTCGAGCGCTACCAACGCAAGATCGCGGCGCTGGCGCTGGGTATGGTTCGCAACCGGGACGACGCATTGGACATCGCACAGGACACGTTCACGAAAGCCTTCCAGAACCTCGACAAATTCAAGGGGGACGCCGCCTTCTACACCTGGCTCTACCGCATCGCGGTCAACTTGTGCGTCGATCACCGCCGGCGGGAGGCCAAGCAGGCCGAAGTCGCGCTCGACACCGACGAACGCCGCGAAGGCGCCCTTCCGCCGCCCGACGGTCCGCGTCCCGATCAGCCCTTCGAACGCACACGAGACACCGAGATCGCCCGCCGTGTCCAGGATGCCATGCGTGAGTTGACCCCCGAGCACCGCGCCGTCATACTCCTTCGCGAGGTAGAGGGCCTCTCCTATGCGGAGATCAGCCAGGTGCTCGACTGTCCGAAGGGCACGGTGATGAGCCGTCTCCACTACGCGCGCCGACAGATGCAGGCACGTCTGCGAGGACTGCTCTGACCCCATGACGTGCGCCGACGTAGAGCAGCTGCAGGACGCGTTCGTCGACGCGGAGCTGCCGGGCCCGATGCTGCTCGCGATCGCGCGCCATGCGGGGGCGTGCACGACCTGCGACGAGGCACTGCGGGAGCTCGGGACCATGCGCGAGGTGGTCGAGCAGGCGGTGCAACGGGACGCCGATCAGCTCGACCTCTCCCGCCTCTGGCCGGCGGTGGCGGCCGAGGTCGAGCGCGACGGGCGGCAGCGCACGTGGCGCAGCCGCATGCGGGTGATGCCGGCGTGGGGCGCGGTGGCGGCCCTTGCCGCCGGGACCGTGTTCTGGCTGCAAAGCCCCGTGCCGGGTCCGGAGCCCGTCCGCGTCGCGGCGCGGCCGCGCCCCAACCAGGCGGTCATCGAGCGTCTCAGTGCCGGTAGCAGCAGTCGCGTGTCGCTGCGGCGCGAGCGCAAGAACGGTACGACGCTCATCATGGTGCGCGCCAATGCCGATGAGGTGCTGCGGTGAGGACCCGCGCCCTGGGGCTCGGGGGGGCGGCGCTCCTGTGCGGTCTCGCGACCGGCGTACAGGCGCTCGACGTACGGGTCACCACCGTGCGGGCCACCGAGCGCGGCGCGTCCGACGCGCAGCTGATCACCCTGCGGCCCCGGCTGCGGCGCCTGGTTGGCTACCGGTCGTTCCGCGTCGTGCAGGACGAGCGCCGCCGCTGCGAGTGGCGCAGCGAGGAGGCGTTTGCGATCCGCGGCGGCCGCGAGCTGCGGGTGGTTCCCATCGCGATGCGCGATCAGACGGTGGTGATGCAGATCCAGCTGCGCGAGGGCACGCGCGAGCTGGTCGACACGGACGTCCGCCTGCAGAACGGTGGTGTGATGCTCTTCGGCGTCGGGCACGATGCGCGATCACGTGCCCTCATCATCATGGTGCGCGCGGAGGAATGATGGCGACGGGGTGGCTGGACGATCTCGGCAAGCAGATC
The DNA here is from genome assembly GCA_964618895.1 of uncultured Binatia bacterium (SeqCode). Classification (GTDB taxonomy): domain Bacteria; phylum Desulfobacterota; class Binatia; order DP-6; family DP-6; genus CAZUDO01. The sequence continues at coordinate 17,802 of CAZUDO010000103.1, read as the reverse complement.
TGGGGGGTGGTGGAGTCGTTCGGCACGGAGGCGCAGCGCCAGGGGTTCCTGTCGCTCTTCCGTCCCGTGCATCCGTTCAACCGCCCCGACTTCCTGGCGCCGGCGGTGACCATCGGCGCCCTCATCACGTTTCTCATGCTGTCCGGGGTGGCGGTGGCGGCCCTGGGGGCCCTGCTGACCGCGCTGCTCGCTCTCTACATCCTGCTGGTGCAGGTGTTCGGCGTGTCGATCGAGCTCCACCCGCTCGGCGTGGCGCGCTGAGCTTCCCCGCCTACGGCCAGAAGAGCCGACGGGCCTCGTGCCGCAGCTCGGCGCGGAAGGCCGGCGCGGCCAGCTCGATCAGTGCCAGCGCCCGCTCGCGCTGCGTCAGCCCCTGCAGGTTGGCCGTCCCGTGCTCGGTCACTACGAAGTCGACGAACGTGCGCGGCACGGTCACCACGGTCCCGACCGGCAGCTGCGGCACGATGCGCGACACGGTTCCGTCGCGGGCGGTGGCGGGGAGCACGTGCACGCTGCGCCCCCCCGGCGCGAACAAGGCACCCATCGTCCACACCAGCTGGCCGCCCGGGCCGGTGAACATGACCGGCCCGAGCGATTCGGCGGTCACCTGGCCGGTCAGGTCGATGGCGAGCGCCTGGTTGATCGCGATCAGATGCGGGATGCCGGCGATGCGTGGCAGGTTGTTCACCCACTCGATGTCGTAGAGCGCCACGCGCGGGTTGTCGTCGCAGAACGACATATCCGCACCGGGGACGATGCAGGCCCCGGTGGCGACGCCGGCGTGCTGCACCTTCCGCCGGCCCGAGGCGACGCCGTGCTTTACCAGGTCGATCAACGACGGGACCAGGATCTCCGAGTCGACGCCCAGCTCGTTCCGGTCCGTGAGATAGCTCGCCATCACGGCCGACACCGTGCCGCTGCCGAGCTGAAGGGTGTCGCCGTCGTGGACCAGGCGGGCGACCTGGGCTCCGATGGCGTCGACCACGATGCGCCGTTCGCCGGTCGGCGCCGGGTAGGCCGGCAGGGTGAGTGGCGGCTCCGAGGCGGCCACGACCAGGTCGAAGTCGGTGAGCGGGCTACTGCTCGTGCCGCGCGGCCGGATGAGCCCGGGCGACACCTCGGCGATGCGCAGGCGGGCGGCTCGCATGAGGCCGGGCGCATGCCAGGGCCCCCACGCAAAGTGAACGCGACCGTCGGCGTCGGGCTCCGAAACGACCGCCATGAAGACGTCCGCCGCCCACCCATCGTGCCGGCCCGGGGCCTGCACCGTCGAGCCGATGGCGTAGTCGGTCACTGCGAAGTCACCCCGGCGTGCGTCGAGGCACGGGCGAACCAGCGGCGTGATGTAGTCGGTCACGTAGGTGACGTGCCCCTCCCAGTCGGCGAGATCGGTCGCCCACGGATGCGGGAACGCGGTCGCGCTCTGGTGGACGCGGACTTGACGGAGCTCCTCCCGGCGGCACGCCAGCGCGGCCAGCAGGGCGGGCGGTCCCGGCCCGAGGGCGAGACGGACCAGATCGCCGGAGCGCACACGGGCAACGGCGGTCTCGGCCGACACCAGCCGATCTCCGGCGCGGGCGCGCCAGTCGGGGTCGGGCATCGCGCTCAGGCCCGCTGCACGTGCCGCATGATCGGTTGCCCGTCGGAGGCCCACCAGGTCGATCGGCCGCCGGTCAGCTCGACCGCATCGAGCGGATGAGCACGTCGGCCACTTCGGGCCGACTGAACTCCTTCGGCGGCCGCTCGCCCTTGGACAGCATCTCGCGCACTTTCGTCCCCGACAGGGCGACGTGGTTGGTGGCGTCGTGCGGGCAGGTCTTGGTGGACGCCATGGCGTCGCACACGCGGCAGAAGAAGGTGTGGTCGAAGCGCATCGGCTGGATGCCGATGTCGTCGGGCGGGAAGTCGTCGAAGATGCGCTGCGCGTCGTAGGTGCCGTAGTAGTTGCCGACGCCGGCATGGTCGCGGCCGACGATGAAATGCGTGCAGCCGTAGTTCTTGCGCATGAGGGCGTGGAAGATGGCCTCCTTCGGGCCGGCGTAGCGCATGTTCGCCGGCAACACCGAGAGGACGGTGCGATCGGCCGGGTAGTAGTCCTTGAGCAGCACGCGGTAGCACTCCATGCGCACGTCGGCCGGAATGTCGTCGCCCTTGGTTTCGCCGACCAACGGATGCAGGAGCAGTCCGTCGACGATCTCGAGCGCGCACTTCTGGATGTACTCGTGCGCGCGGTGCACGGGGTTGCGGGTCTGGAAGGCGACGATGCGCTTCCAGCCACGCTCGCGAAACGCGGTGCGGGTCTGCCGCGGGGTCAGGCGGAACTCCGGGAACGGCAGGTCGGCAGGATGGCGGATGAGCGTGACCGGTCCGGCCACGTACACGTCGCCCTGCGCCAGCACGGCGGCCACGCCGGGGTGCTTCGGGTCGTCGGTGCCGTACACCGCCTTCACTTCGCGTGCCTTGTCCGGACGGTAGGTTTCCTTGAGATGAAGCACGGCGATCAGGGTGCCCGACTCGTCTTTGAGCGCCACGTCGGTGCCGGGCTTCAGGCTCTTTGCCTGCTCCGGAGTCACGCCGAGATTGATCGGCACGGACCAGACGAGCCCGTTGGCCAGGCGGGTGCGCGTCACCACGCTCGTCCAGTCGGCCTCGCCCATGAACCCCTCGAGCGGGCTGAAACCGCCGATGACGATCATCTCGAGGTCGGAGAGGGCGCGCTTGTCGAGCGTGAGGGCAGGCAGGCGCGAGGCATCTTTCTCCCAGCGTGTGCGATCGGCTGGCGAGGCCTCGCGATCGACGAGGACGCCCCCGTGGGGGGCGATGGCATCCTGGGATACGTCGTAGGTCATCAGAACAAACTAGAGGCCGGGACGCGGACTTGCAAGGGACGGCACCCGGGGCCGCGGCTAGAGGTGCGAGGCGTCGAACGACTCGCTCACTTTTCGGACCCGGAGGCGCCGGCGAAAGCGCGCCAGACCACGCGCCGCCATTCCCCCGAGGCGCGACCGCGTGAACTGCTGGACCGTCACCGCAAGGCGTGCGTCGTCGCCGGCGAAGTGCCGTGCCTCGAACGGTGTGATGGCGAGCGTGAGGTCGCGTACCCACCCCATGTTGACCCCCCGCTGCTTCACGGTGCGGTAGAGGTGTGCGAGGACGGGGGTGAGCGCGGTCGCGTCGACGGGGGTGTCGAGGGTGCCCGGAAGGGCCATGACGGGTACGACGCCCATGTCCGTCAGCGCGTCGATGCCGGCCATGGTCGACTCGGGAGACTCGGCGCCGAGCACCAGATCGCTCCACACGGTACCGCCCGGAAAGATGCGGGCGGCATGGGCCAGCGCCTCGAGATAGCGGTCGCGCCCGATGTACCGGACCCGTCCGATGCAGCGGCGGTTGAGCACGTCCTTGTCGAATATCTCGAGGTTGTAGCTGAGCGCGTCGACCCCCATCGCATACGTCCGCTCGACCCAGCGTGGGTCGCGCGGCGGATGGACCTGGGCCGCCACCAGGGTGTCGAAGTGTCTCCGGACCGCATCGATGTAGGGCGCCAGGAAGGCGATGCCCCCGTCTTCGCCGTCGAAGAAGGCCGTGTTGAAGTAGACCAGCTCGCACACCCCCTCGTCGAACGCCGCGCGCACCACCTCGACCACCTCGGCGACCGACGCTGCCTCCCGATCGCCCGAGGTCCGGGCCCCTTCCAGGCAGAAGCGGCAGGGGCTGCCCTGGATGCTGACCCCGCACACGGTTCCCGGATGGACCACGAGGTGGCTCCCGCGGACCGTCGCCACCCGCCACATGGGCGTGCCGCGCGAGGTGTTGCGCTGGTAGAAGCGCGGGACGGGCACGGGCCGCACGTCGATCGGCGGTGCATCGGGTGCGCGCACGAGCACGTGGCGGTCGCCCTGCGCCACCAGGACCACGGGTGACGACTCGACGAGTGGGGCGCGGACGCAGAGGTCGTCGGGCAGGAGCAGGTCGATGGCTCGCGGGCCGATGCCCGGGGCCAGCAGGGTCGCGTCGCGGATGCTGGCGTCCATCCGGACTCCCCGCGTGCCGAGCTCGACCTTCAGGTACGCGCCGTGCATTACGCGCTGCCCGCACAGCGGGCGCAGCCGCCCGGGGCCAACTCGCTGGCGGTGACCGTCCCCGCTTCGAGCGCGACCCGGTGCACGCGTCCGCGTGCCGGTGGGGCGAGCAGCGTGCGCAGGATTTCGCTCGCCCCCAGGCCGCCGAGGAGGGGCGGGAGCGCGGCCGCCAGCGGGCCGTCGTCGGAGCCGGACGGCGGCGCCAGGGTGGCGGCGGGGAGGCAGTGGAGGCACGGCCGTCCAACCAGCGTCGCGAGCACGGCGGTCGTGGCCGTGTAACGACCGACGACGACCGGGCGTGCCAGCATGGCCGGGGCTCGAACAGGTTGCGTCACGCCCGCCAGGTCGAGCGTGGCGTCGCCCTCGATGGCGCCGTCGGTACCGGCGGGCACCCCGGCGGCCGTCGAAACGAGGCGGCCGACGCCCGCCCGCGCGAGAAGCGTTGCCGCGACGGCGAGGGCGTCCCCGGTGCCGGCGAGCACGACCGTGGCGGCCAGCAACCGTTCCTGGCCCCGCCCGCCGACGTCCGGCAGGAGAATCTGGCGACTGTAGCGCTCGAGCTGCCGGTCAGTGAGCATCGCACGGTGCGCGTCCCGTCACTCGATCACGTTCTTCTCGATCGGCTCGACCGTGATGCCCTGTTCGCGGAACCACGCGACGGCCCCCTCGATTTCTACCGGGCTCCCGTCGAGCTCGAGCGCGATGATGCCGATCTCCTCGCTCACGCTCGCACTGCGCACGTTGAAGACGAGGTCGAACTTGCGCGTCATCTGGTAGATGAGCGGCTCCTTCACGAGCTTCTTCGGGTAGGTCAGGTAGAACTTGCCGCGCGTGGCGCCGCCCGTCCTGGCGCGTCTGAGAGGCGCCGGTGCCGCGGTGCGCTTCATCGTCTCTCCTCCGCCAGGTGCTGCCAGCCCATCCACAGGTTGGTGGAGAGATAGCGGTCGCCGAAGTCCGGGAAGATCGTGACCACTGTTCCCTCGCGGAGGGGGCGTGCCACCGCCAGCGCCGCCACGTGCGCCGCCCCGCAGGACTGTCCCACCAACAACCCTTCCTCGCGGCCGAGGCGGTAGACCATGTTGTAGGCGTCGTCGGTCACGACGCCGATCTTCTGGTCGAGCTCGGTCTCGTGATAGATGCCCGGCACGATCGAGGTGGCCATGTGTTTCAGCCCCTCGAGGCCGTGGAAGGCATCCTCGGGCTCGGCGGCGATCACCTGCACGGCCGCGTTCTGCTCCTTCAGGAAGCGCCCGGTGCCCATGATGGTGCCGCTGGTGCCGATCCCGGCCACGACATGGGTGACGGCGCCGTCGGTCTGGCGCCAGATCTCCGGCCCCGTGGTCTCGTAGTGCGCCAGCGAATTGGCTGGGTTGTTGTACTGATCGGGTTTGAAATAGCGCGCCGGGTCCTCGGCCAGGATCGTCCGGCACAGGCGAATGGCGCCGTCGGAGCCTTCGAGCGGGTCGCTGAATACCACCTCGGCCCCGAACGCCTGGATGACCCGTTTGCGCTCGGTGCTGACGTTGCTCGGCATGACGAGCGTCACCGGGTACCCCAGCGCCGCGCCGATCATCGCGAACGCGATGCCGGTGTTGCCCGAGGTGGAGTCGAGGATGGTCTTGCCCGGGACGAGCGCACCCCGCGCCAACCCGTCCTCGATCATCTTGCGGGCGGGACGGTCCTTGACCGAGCCGCCGGGATTGAAGCCCTCGAGCTTGGCGAACAGGCGCACGCCCGGCGCCACACCGTCGCGCACGTGATGGAGCTCGACCAGGGGCGTGTTGCCCACCAGCGCCAGCACCGACGTGACGGCGCACAGACCGTCCGTCGGCGAGGTCGGGACGGCAGCCGCGGGCCGCAGGGCAGATGGGCTGGCCGTCACCGCCCCCCAGCGATCGCGGGCACGATCGATAGCTCGTCGCCCGCCTTGAGCGGCGTGGCGAGGTGATTCAGGAAGCGGATGTCCTCGCCGTTCACGAAGATGTTCACGAACCGGCGTACCTGGCCGCCGTCGTCGCAGATGCGCTCTTTCATGCCTGGATAGCGCCGCTCGAGGTCGTCGACCAATGCGGCGACGGTGTCTCCCTGTGCTTCGACCGCCCCGGCACCCGCGGTGTACTTGCGCAGCGGGGTCGGGACCCTGACTTGTACCATGATGACGCGTCCTCCTCTCTCTTGCCAGCCGAGCCCGGACGGGCTCGGCGATGTCAGACGGCGGTGGCCTGGTGGCCGGTGGTGAGCCGCGCGTAGAGTTCGTCGAAGTCCGCCAGGCGGGCCGGGATGCGATAGGGTTGATCGACCGACTCGAGCACGGCCTCGATCGTCTTGTAGCCGTTGCCCGTGACGCTGATCACGATCGACTCGTCGCGTGGAATGCGGCCCTGCTCGATGAGCTTCTTGGTGACGGCGACGGTGGTGCCGCCGGCGGGCTCGGTGAAGATGCCCTCGGTGCGGGCGAGCAGCCGGATGCCCTCGACGATCTCGGGGTCGGTGGCCGATTCGCCCCAGCCCCCCGACTCGCGCACCGCCTTCAGCACATAGAACCCGTCGGCGGGGTTGCCGATGGCGATCGACTTGGCGATGGTGGCCGGCTTCACCGGCGTGATCAGGTCGACGTTCTTGTGGAGGGCGTGGATGACGGGCGCGCAGCCCCAAGCCTGCGCCGAGTAGATCCTGAAGTCGCCGTCGACCAGACCGAGGTCGCGCAGCTCGTGGAACGCCTTGGCCACCTTGGGCAGGATGGTCCCGCCGGCGGTGGGGACGACGATGTGCCGCGGCAGCTTCCAGCCGAGCTGCTCGGCGATCTCGAAGCCGTAGGTCTTGGCGCCTTCGGTGTAGTACGGGCGCATGTTGATGTTGACGAACGCCCAGCCGTACTTGTCGGCGATCTCGCTGCACAGGCGGTTCACGTCGTCGTAGTTGCCGCGGATGGCGACCGCGCGCGGGCCGTAGATGGTCGAGCCGATCACCTTGCCCTGCTCGAGGTCGTCGGGGATGAAGATGTAGCAGTTGAGGCCGGCACGGGCCGCGTGCGCCGACACCGAGTTGGCGAGGTTGCCGGTCGAGGCACACGACACGGTGTCGAAGCCGAACTCGATCGCTTTCGAGATGGCGACCGACACGACGCGGTCCTTGTAGGAGAAGGTCGGGTGGTTGACGGAGTCGTCCTTGACGTAGAGCTCCTGCACGCCGAGCGCGGCCGCCAGGCGATCGGCGCGTACCAGCGGCGTGCAGCCCGAGTGGAAGCCCGTGCGCGGCTCGCTGTCGAGCGGCAGCAGTTCGCGGTAGCGCCACAGGTTGCGCGGGCGGGCGGCGATGGCCTCGCGTGTGAACACGCGCCGGATGGCGTCGTAGTCGTAGACGACCTCGAGCGGCCCGAAGCACGTTTCGCACACGTGCAGCGCGGCAACCGGCGATTCGGCGCCGCACTCGCGGCAGCGCAGGCCTGTGACGTAGCTCATGGGACGTGGCTCCTTGGAGACTCGGCGTGAGCGGGGGCGCACGCCGTGCAGCGGGGGTTGGGATCGAACGGGACGGTGCGCCAGCGACCGGCGCGCGCGTCGATGGTGAGCAGGCGCCCGGCGAACGCCGCCGGGACGCCGGTCAGGAGGCGGATGACCTCCGCCGCCTGGAGGGCTCCGGCGACGGTGGCGACCGGCGCGAGCACCCCCGCCTCGGTGCAGGCGGGCAGGTCACCGTCGGGCGGGGCGTCCTCGAACAGGCAACGGTAGCACGGGCTCCGGTGCGGCAGCACGGTGAGGAGCTGCGCCTGCCAGCCGACCACGCCGGCGTGTACCAGCGGGACGCCGCAGGCGACGGCGGCGTCGTTCACCAGGAACTTGGCGGCGATCGTGTCGGTGCCGTCGACCACGACGTCGACGCCGCGCAAGCGGTGGACCGTGCCGGGCGCGAAGCGCTCGCGCCAGGCATGCACCCGGATGCCCGGGGCGAGCGCGCCCAGGCGTGCGGCGGCGACCTCGACCTTGGGGCGGCCGATGTCGCCCTCGTCGTAGAGCAGCTGGCGATGGAGGTTCGACAGCTCGACCACGTCCGGATCGACGAGGCCGAGCGTGCCGACACCGGCGGTCGCGAGCGTCCGTGCCACCGGGGCCCCGAGCCCACCGACGCCGATGATCAGCACGTATGCCCGGGCGAGGACGGGATCGCGGACGCTGGTGGGGATCGGGTCGTTCATCGGACAACAAAAAAAGCCCCTCTCCAGCAATGGGAGCAGGGGCTTTCCAGCGTGCGATACCTTATCTTTCGCCCCCGCGACGGATCGCGGTGGGCGTCGGAATTAGCACCTGACGTCCTTCTCGGGACCGGTTGCTGTGGCGTCGCCGGGCCAGGCCCTCAGCCACTCTGGATAAGGCTGTGCTTTATCGTCTCTCTCGGACGGGGAGCTAACCCGAAACATGAAGGTGTGTCAACGTGCAGTGCGGCGCGGGGCGATCAGTAGGGTCGTCCACCTTCGGGGCCGTCGGGGTAGGCGGACACCGGTTGCGGCAGGGGCCGTCGGTCGGCGTCCCGGCTCGTCTGATCGAGATGCGCCAGTAGCTGCGGCAGCGGATCCCCCACCGACGCGGGGCCGCCGTCTTTCGCCAGCTGGCCGCGGGCCTTGGCGGCCACCGGTCCTTCAGGGTGATGCTGCAGGATCGTGGCGAGGGCCAGGGTCTCCGCCGCCGTCTCGGCCCGCTTCGCGTATGCCTGGGCGAAGCGGAGGAGGAGTGACGCAGCCGCGTCGGTGTCGGGATAGTTGGTGAGCACGCGGGTGAGCCGCGACTCGGCGGCCAGCATGTTGCCCTGGTTCAGGTAATAGGTGGCGACGATGGCCTCGTGGCCGGCCAGCTCATCGCGGCACTCGGTGATCCGCAGCGCCGCCTTCGCGGCCCACTCGCTGTCGGGGAAGCGGTCGAGCAGGTTACGGAAGTAGTTGAGGGCGTTGGTCGCGGCCTGGGTGTCGCGGTCCGGGGTGGTCGTCTGCGCCAGGTACGCCATGCCGAGGTAGTACTCCACCACGGCGAGGTTCGGAGTGGTAGGATGCATACGCTCGAAGTCCCCGAAGGCCGCGATGGCCTCTGCGTAGCGCTCGGCGCGGTAGTGCGAGAGCGCGATGCGCAGCTCGGCCTCCTCGGCGCCGGGGTCGAACGGATACTGGTCGAGCAGCGCCTTGTAGCGCTCGACCGCGAGTTCGTTCGCTTCGTCCTTGTAGGCCTCGTCGGCTTCAGAGCGCAGCTGCTCGACCGGGATGATGGGCTTCTTGCCGGCGCACCCCGCGGCCAGGGCGACACCGATGAGCGCGACGGTGGCGCGGTGCACGGCGCGACGGTACTGAATGCCCCGGGGGGAGTCAACGCGCGCGCCGTCGTGCGTGCGGCGAGCACGGGTGCTATAGGCGGGCGCCAGGGCGGCCACCGATGCAGGATCTCTTCCGCATGTGGGGCAACACCCGGATGGTCGTCCTCACCGCCATCTCGGCGGCCCTCTACGCCGCCATCCTGATCCCGTTCAAGGTCGTGCCGTTGATCCCCGGTATCACCGAGTTCCGGCCCGCCAACGCCGTGCCGGTGGTGTGCTCGTTCCTGTTCGGTCCGGCGGCGGCGTGGGGCGCCGCGTTCGGCAACCTGATCGGTGACTTCTTCGGTGGCCTCGGTCCTGGCGACCTGTTCGGGTTCGTCGGCAACCTGTTCTACGGCCTGGTCCCGTATCTGGTGTGGGAGGCGGTGACGGATGCGCCGCCCCTGGCGCGCGGGCCGGGATCGTTGGCGGGGCTGCTGGCCGTGATCACGCTGGCGGCCACGCTGTGCGCGACGGTGGTGGGGTGGGGGCTCCAGATGCTCGGCTTCCATCCGTTCACGGTGCTGGGCACGCTCGTCCTCGTGAACAACCTGGTCGTGGCGGTGGTGCTCGGGCCGCCCCTGCTGGCGGTGCTGTATCCCCGCATCCGGCGGGCGCGGCTGCACTATCGCGACCTGCTCGGTGCACGCGCGCCGCGCCCTGCATGGCGCACCGCCGCCGGGCTCACGCTCGTCGTCGTTGGTACGTTCGGCGCGTTCGCCGCCGGCGAGCTGATCGCCGGCGGGTATTGGCTCGCGCCGTGGGCGCCTGTACGGACCGCGACCGGGGTCTTCGAGGTGAGCGTTGGATTGCTGCCGCTGCTCGGCGCGGTCGTCGTCGGGCTCGCGCTCCTGTGAGTGCCCCGGTGGTTCTCGTCCGGGGCCTCGGGTGCACGTACGCCGGGGCGGCACGGGCGGCGCTCCGCGACATCGACCTCGAGCTGCCCGCCGGGGCGCTGGTGGTGATCATGGGCGCGACCGGGGCGGGCAAGTCGACGCTGGCGCGCTGTCTCACGCGCCTCGTCCCGTGCTTCCTCGCCGGTGACGTGACCGGCGAGGTCGAGCTCCTCGGGACGCCGATCCGCGAGCGCCGCGTGGGCGAGCTCGCCGGCATCATCGGCATGGTGTTTCAGGACTTCGAGGCGCAGCTGTTCTCGACCGACGTGACCCAGGAGGTGATTTTCGGGCTCGAGCACACCGGCGTTCCCCCGGCCGACATGCCGGCACGAGTCACACGCGCGCTGGCCGCGGTCGGGCTCGCCGGCTTCGAGGGGCGCGACCCGACGGCGCTCTCGGGCGGCGAGAAGCAGCGCCTCGCAATCGCCGGGCTGCTCGCGCTCCGCCCGCCGGTGATGGTGCTCGACGAGCCGACCACCGACCTCGACCCCGCAGGGCGAGCCGAGGTGCTGGGCGTGCTGGCCGCATTGCGCGCCGACGGGGTGACGCTGCTCGTCATCGAACACGACACCAACGCCGCCGTCGCCGCCGACCGGCTCGTCTTCCTGCGCGACGGACGCATGCTGGCGCACGGTCCGCCGCGGCCGTTGCTGGCCGATGTCCCGTTGTGCCTCGCCGCCGGTGTACGGCCACCGGACGTGGCGCGCGTGTTCGCAGCCCTGGCGCTTCCCGACTCGCCGCTCGACGTCGAGACGGCGGCGGAGCGGCTGCGCGCCGGCGGGCTCGTGCCGGTGGCGGACGTGGCCGTCGCGTCGTCGCCGGCAAGGGCGCCGCTGCTCGATCTGCACGAGGTCGCGCACCGCTACCCGGACGGACGCGAGGCCCTCGGTGGCGTTTCGCTCACCATCCGGCGCGGCGAGTGCGTGGCCCTCATCGGGCGCAACGGGTCGGGCAAGACCACCCTCGCCAAGCATCTGAACGGCCTGCTGGCGCCGACCGCCGGCACGGTGACGCTGGCCGGCCGGCCCGTCCGCGACATGGCGCTCGAGGACGTGGCGCAGCGGATCGGCTACGTCTTCCAGGATCCGGACCATCAGCTGTTCGCCGCCACAGTCGTGGACGAGGTCGCCTTCGGGCCGCGCAACCTGGGCCTCCCGTCCGCCGAGATCGATGCGCGGGTCGACGAAGCGCTGGCCGCCGTCGACCTGCGCGACCGCGATGCCGACCCGTTCCTGCTCGACAAGGGCGCGCGGCAGCGGCTCGCCGTAGCCGCCGTCCTGGCGCTCCGTCCGGACGTGCTCGTGCTGGACGAGCCGACGACGGGACTCGACTGGCCCGAGCAGGAGCGCATGCTGGCATTGCTCGATCGCCTGCACGCCGCCGGGACGACGCTCATCCTCATCACCCACACCCCGTGGGTCATCGCCGAGCACGCCGGGCGGGTGGTCCTCCTGGCCGCCGGACGGGTGCGCTACGACGGCCCGGTACGGGACTTCTTCGCGGCCCCCGACCTGGTGGTGGCGGCTGCCTTCCGCGCTCCCGACGTCACCCGGCTCGGGCAGCTGCTCGGCTGCACGCCGCTCTCGGTCGAGGAGCTGGTGCGCTGGATGCCGGAGCGGCACTGACGGATGCCAGTCACCCTGTACGTCCCCGCGGCGGGGAGGCTCCACCGCCTGCATCCGGTGACCAAGCTCGCGAGTCTGGTGGGGTTCATCGTGGCGGCCTTCGTCGTCGATCGTCCCCTGGTGCTCCTGCCGCTCGCGGCGGCGGTGGCCGCCCTCCTCGGGCCGGCGGGCGGGTGGCCGAACGTGCGGCGCCTGCGCGTGATGTTCGTCATGGTGTTCGTGTTCACGATAGTCGTCTGGACGTTCTTCTATCGCGGCGCCCTGGCGCCCACGCAGGCCGGATTCCTCTACGGGCTCTCGACCGCCATCCGCCTCGACACGTTCCTCGCCGCCGGCATCCTCTTCCTCACCGTGACGCGCGTAGAAGAGGTCGCCTACGCGCTCGGGTGTGTCGGGGTTCCGTATCGGGTGGGGTTTACGCTGACGCTCGCGTTCCGGCTCGTCCCTGTCTTCTTCGACGCCGCGCTGGCCGTGGTGCAGGCGCAGCGCTGTCGCGGGCTCGCCTTCGATCGGGGCGGCCTGGTGGCACGTCTGCGCCGCTTCGGCGCGGTGATCGTGCCGGTCCTGATCGGCGCGCTCCGGCGGGCGGATCGCATGGCGATGGCGCTCGAGCTGCGCGGCTTCAACTCGGGCCGCCCGCGCACGACGTACCTGCGCGCGCGGGCGGGTGTCGCCGACGTGCTCGCTGGGGCCGTCGTGCTTGCGACCACCGCCACCTATCTGGTGCTGTGGGCGTCGGGGCGGGGCGCGCTGGCCCCACCGTCTTGACACCCCCGGGAGGCGGGCTAGCATGCCACGCTTGCAGGTCGCGAACGGCACGCGTCGCCGGGTGGTGATCACCGGCATCGGGCTCGTCACGCCGCTCGGTACGGGTACCGAACGCAACTGGCAGCGGCTCACCGCCGGCCAGTCGGGCGTGCGTCGCATCACCCGCTTCGACGCGTCGGTCGTGCCGGCCCGGGTGGCGGGTGAGGTCCCCGACTTCGAGCCCGAGCGCTTCATCGAGCGTAAGGACCTGAAGAAGATGGATCTTTTCATCCAGTACGCCGTGGCGGCGGCGCAGATGGCCGTCGACGACGCCCGCCTGCGGACGCCCCTCGCACAACCGGAGCGCGTGGGAGTGATCGTCGGCGTGGGCATGGGGGGCATGATCAGCCTGGAGGAGTCATACGGCCTCTTTTTGTCCGGCAATATCCGGCGGGTGTCGCCGTTCTTCATTCCGCGTCTCATCCCCAACATGGCGGCCGGGACGATCGCCCTCCGGGTCGGCGCGCGCGGCCCCAACTACGCCACCACCAGCGCCTGTGCGTCGGGCGCGCACGCCATCGGCGAGGCGCTGACGCTCATCCGTGGCGGGCGGCAGGACGTGATGCTCGCCGGCGGCGCCGAAGCGCCGGTGTGCCTGCTCGGCGTCGGCGGCTTCGCCGCCATGCGGGCGCTCGCCACCAGCTTCAACGACGAGCCCGAGCGTGCCAGCCGCCCGTTCGATGCGCGCCGCGAAGGCTTCGTGATCGCCGAGGGCGCCGGCTGTCTCGTGCTCGAGGAGCTCGAGCATGCGCGCGCACGCGGCGCCCCGGTGTACGCCGAGCTGCTCGGCTACGGCGCCACCTGCGACGCCTACCACATGACCCAGCCGGCGCCGGAAGGAACGGGTGCGGCGGCGTGCATGACGGTGGCGCTCGAGGACGCCGGTCTCCGGCCGGACGAGGTCGGCTACATCAACGCACACGGCACCAGCACGCCGTTCAACGACCAGGTGGAGACGCGGGCCGTGAAGACCGTGTTCGGCGCCCACGCGCGGCGGGTCGCGGTGAGTTCCACCAAATCGATGACGGGGCACCTGCTCGGCGCCTCCGGCACGGTCGAGGCGGCGTACACGGTTCTGGCGATCGCGCACGGTGTGCTGCCGCCGACGATCAACCTGGAAGAGCCGGATCCGGGGTGCGACCTCGACTACGTCCCGGGGACGGCACGTCCCGTGCGCGTCGGCGCGGCGCTATCGAACTCCTTCGGGTTCGGCGGCACCAACGCCACGCTCGCCTTCGGACGCTTCGTGTGACGTTGCTCGAGCGGCGGCTGCAGTTCGTCGTCGGCAAAGGGGGCGTCGGCAAGACCACGGTGGCGGCGGCGCTGGCCCGGCTGCTGGTGCGGCGCGGCCTGCGGACGCTCCTGGTGGAAATGGATCCCGGGGGCCGATTGGCCACGCTTCTTGGGGTGCCGACAGGTCAGTACGCCGCCGTGCCGGTCGCGCCGGGGTTGTCGCTCATGACGGTCGACGGGCGCGCCGCGCTCGAAGAATACCTCGGCCTCATCATCCCGGTGAAGCGGTTCCTGCAGGGGGTGTTCGGGAGCAAGGTCTATCAGTATTTCGTCGCCGCCGCGCCAGGGCTGAAGGAGCTGATGACGGTCGGCAAGATATGGTTCGAGGCGACACGCCTCGAGGGCGGGCGGCCGGTGTGGGACGTCATCGTCGTCGACGCGCCGGCCACCGGCCACAGCCTGCAGTATCTGCGCATGCCACAGGCGGCGCACGACACGTTCGGGCCCGGCCTCGTGCAGCGCGAGGCGGCCAAGATCACCGGCCTGCTGCGCGACCCGCGGACGACCGCCGTGCATCTGGTGACTCTGGCGGAGGAGATGCCGGTGACGGAGACGCTCGAGACGCAGGCGCAACTCGTAGGTCCGCTCGGGCTGCCGCTCGGGCACGTCATCGTGAACCGCCTGCATTGCCGTCGCTTCGAGCCGGCCGTGCTGGCGCGGCTGCGTGCGGCGCAGGTGCCGGCGGCCGATCGCGACCTGCTCGATTGCGTGGTGGAGCGTGCCGTCGAGGAGGGCGGGTGGGCCGACATCAACACTGCCCAGCTGGCCCGCCTGCGGGCCGGGATCTGTAACGCGCCGCTGGTCGAGCTGCCGTTCGTCTTCTCGGAGGAGTTCGGGGAGGCCGAGTTGGAGGGGCTGTCGCGGATGCTCGAGGCGGCGACGGCCGTCGAGCGTCCGGTCGCCCGGAAGCGCCCGCGATGACCCTCCAGGAACTCGTCACGCGCCATCGCATCGTGATCGCGGCCGGCAGCGGCGGCGTGGGCAAGACCACGGTGGCGGCGTCGATCGCGCTCTGGGGCGCGCTCGAGGGACGGCGGGCGGTCGCGCTCACCATCGACCCGGCGCGTCGCCTGGCGACCTCGCTCGGGCTCGAGACGCTCGGCGGCGGCGAGCACGAGATCCCGGCCGACGTGTTCGCCGCGCAGGGGCTCGCGCCCCGGGGCACGCTGGCGGCGTCGATGCTCGACCAGAAAGGCGCCTGGGACGCGCTCGTCGAGCGCCACGCCGCGCCGGAGGCGCGGGCACGCATCCTGGCCAATCCCTTCTATCAGCACCTGTCGCAGACGTTCGCGGGCTCGCACGAGTACATGGCCATCGAGCAGCTCTGCCTGCTGGTCGAGAGCGGACGCTACGATCTGATCGTGGTCGACACGCCGCCGACGCGCCACGCGCTCGACTTTCTCGAGGCGCCGCGGCGGATCGCCGACTTCCTCGACCGCAAGGTGGTGCGCTGGTTCGTCCGGCCGTACTTCTCCGCCGGCTGGTCGGCGCTCAGGGCCGTGAACCGCACCGCCAGCTTCCTGCTCCGCCGCCTGGAACAGGCCACGGGGGTGTCGGCGCTGGTCGAGATCTCCGACTTCTTCACCAGCATGAGCGGCCTGTTCGAGAACTTCCAGGCGCGGGTCGATCGGGCCACCGAGGTGCTGCGCGGCCCGGAGACCGCCTTCGTGCTGGTGACCGGTCCGGAGGAGCAGGTGCTGGGCGACGCCGAGTACCTGTCGACGAAGATGGCCGAGCTGCGCATGCCGCTCAAGGGCGTGGTCTTCAACCGCGTGCATTCGGACTTCCACTTCCGCGCTGCGCGCGGCCGGCGCCGACGCGAGGAGATGGGTCCGGAGGACGTGGCGCAGGTGGCGGACGTGGTCGCGCGCGCGCTCGGCGAGGACGGCGCGCTGGCGCGCGGGCTGGCGGAGAACTTCGTCGACTACCAGGTGCTCGCGCGCGGCGAATCTCTTCGCCTGGAGCAGTTCCGCGGCGGGCTCCCGCGCAGTGTCCCGGTGGTGGCGGTGCCCAACTTCGCCCGTGACGTGCACGACCTGGGCAGTCTCGCCGGCATGCACGGGCATCTCTTCCCGCCGCGGACGGCGGCCTGAGGCGTCTTGCCGGCCGCGCCCCGTCCGGCGCTATAGTGCGGACGATGGAGTCCGTTGAGCAGCGTCTCGCGCCGCCGCCGAGCCGCGGTCCGGTGTCGATCGTGCACCTGCCGCACCAGTGGTTCATCGCGGCGCGGTCGGCGGACCTGTCGCGCGACTGTCCGTTGGCGTGCACCATCCAGGGGACGCCGCTGGTGCTCTTCCGTGCCGACGGTGGCCGGCCGGCGGCGCTGCTCGATCGCTGCCCGCACCGCAACACGCCACTGTCCGCGGGCCGGCCGCGCGATGGATTGCTCGAGTGCGGCTATCACGGCTGGCGCTTCGACGCCGCGGGCGTGTGCCGCGCCGTCCCGGGTCTCTGCGGCACGCCTGACGCCAAGGCGCGGCACGCCGTCGCCTACGCGACCGCGGAGCACGACGGCTTCGTGTGGGTGTACTCGACCGCCGACACCGCGCCGCGGGCCGGCCCGTTCCGCTTCCCGCACCTGGACGACGGGCGCTACTCCACGCACCGCCGCGACTACGTGATCGAGGCGCCGCTCTACCACGCGCTGGAGAACGTCCTCGACGTGCCGCATACGGCCTATCTGCACGGTGGCCTCTTCCGCACCGCCAGCACGTGCCACGACATCGAGGTGGTCGTGCGCCGGGGCGCCGATGGGGTCGAGGCGGAGTTCGTGGGGGAGCCCCGTCCCGGGGGCGTGATCGGGCGCCTGCTCGCGCCGGGGGGCGGGGTCGTGACCCACTTCGACCGCTTCCTCCTGCCGTCGATCGGGCAGGTGGAGTATCGCCTCGGCGAGCACAACCACCTGCTGGTGTCGTCGGTGATGACCCCCGTCACCGACTTCACGACGCGTGTGTGGGCGGTGCTGAGTCTCCGCCTGCGGGTCGCCACGCGCCTCGTCGCGCCGCTGCTCACCCCGGTGGCGACGCGTATCCTGGCCCAGGATGCGGCGATGCTTGCACGGCAGTCGGACACCATCCGGCGCTTCGGCGGCGAGCAGCTCACCAGCACCGAGATCGACGTGCTGGGCCCGCAGATGTGGCGGCTCCTGAAGCAGGCGGAGCGCGACGAGGTCCCGGCCGCCGACACGGCGTACGAGCACCGGGTGACGATGCGAGTGTAGGTGCCCGCGCTCGCTCCGATCAGACCGTTCGGAGGTCGCAGACCCTGATTCTGGCCTCCACACGCTCGTACTCGACGGCGTGTTCGTGCGGGGGGCGGACGGGATGCTGCAGTTCCATCCGGCTGAGCCGCTCACGGACGCGGAGGTGCAGTGGGTGGTGGTACGGGTCCGGCGGCAGCTCGCGCGCCTCGGTGTGACGGGCGCGGCGGAGCCCGACGGGGACGGCGATCCGCTGGCCGAGGAATCAGTGGCGCTGGCGGGGCTGGCGCAGGCGGCGGTCGTGGGGCGCGCGGCGATGGGCCGTCGTGCCGGCCGCGGTCCGCAGCGGATCGGGCTGCGCGAGCTTTGCCGTCATGCGGCGGCTCGGTCACGAACGAGCGTTCGCGTTCGATCCCGGCGGGTGGGTCCGTAGTCGGGATAACCGGGCGAAGTTGACCGAGCGTTCCTTCCTCGCGCGCACGGCTGCCCACCGCCCGACGCACCCGAATCATCCCGCGCTACGCGGGCACGTCCGCGACCTCCGGCGGTCCGCGCGCAGGGAA
>CAZUDO010000102.1:0-2958 GCA_964618895.1 uncultured Binatia bacterium (SeqCode) | reverse complement strand
TGCCAACGGGGTCATCTTTACGGCGGCCAAGGATTTCGGGCTCTCCACGTTTTTGGTGCGCGAGGCACTTCTCGTGCCGCTCGCTCTCCTTATCGTAGGGAGACCGCCCGGTCAGGGGGCCCGGTGAGCTTTGCGTTTCTTAATGCAGGCAATCCGACCGTCTCGGTTGCGTTTAATCTACGCAAGGCCAAGCTGATCTTCGACCTCGGG
Organism: uncultured Binatia bacterium (SeqCode); assembly: GCA_964618895.1. GTDB lineage: Bacteria > Desulfobacterota > Binatia > DP-6 > DP-6 > CAZUDO01. Next base: position 2,748 of record CAZUDO010000102.1, on the reverse strand, counting down.
AAACATACCCTCAATCTGGCCATCAGTCCGGAAGAGGTCGAATCTTCTAGAAACATCCTCTCGCGTGCAGGAGGACTTCTCGATCAAGCGCGACAGGGCATTACCGAGGCTTCTGATGCCGGTGAATCCAATGCCGTCCTCAGGCCGCTTCTGAATCAATGGCTTGACCTGTCTACCGGCATGGCGGTTGAGAACTCGAGATTCCTTTCCAAGATGTCGTCGATGGATGGCCTTGATGACTGGCGTAAGACTTTGGAATCGAGAAGAGCCGTTGAATCTTTGAGAAGAGCATCGTACGAGAAGGGATTTCCTGAAAGAGTCATCGGGTGGAGTCGGGCACTTAGGGAGAGTATGGCGAAAGCCATGGCATCACGTGAGCAGTTTAATTTGCCGTCTCTTCCTGAACCTTCTGAAGAGGCTCGTATTTGGTCGTTCAGGGACAGTATTCAGATGGCTTTGGATAATGCCCGTCAGGGACAAAGTAATGCCGCTTCAGGCCATTTGGAACGGGCGCTGATTCAAAGCAGAACTTTTCAGAATCCGGAGTTTGCGGATACCGTTCTTTCCATGACGCGGTGGTTTATTGATGAACGGCATAAGAAGACCATTATCGAGAAGGTCAAATCCATTCGTGATGACATTTCGAATGCGATGACGGAGATCGACTGGGACGATCCCTTTACGGCTGTAGATTATGCCAACAGTGCTGAACGTAAACTTCAGATGATTCCGGTATCTCTGTCAGGGCCTCTTAAAAGACTTGTCCGAAGCGTTCAGAGTGCTAGTCGTGACGCGGCCAACGAAAAGATGGTAGAAATTTTGTTTCAGTCGGAACAGAGTAAGAGGGAGGCTCTTACTCAAATGGTCAGTGAGCTCCAGCTCAAATGGAGCGGATCTCTGACACCAGAACAAAATAAAGCGTTTTCGGCGACTCGGCAGAAGTTGGAAACTCCCATCAAAATCGAGCATATGCAGTTTCCAAAAGTGCCCAAAGAAAGTTTGAGGGTATTCCCTCTCGAGCGCACCATCAAATCTATTGAGAGCCTTCTGGCAAAGGCGGAAAAGATCATGCCCATGAATGATTTTAAGGCCGCCGAGATGGTCACAAAGGCGCAGGATCTTGTTCAATGGACGATGAGACATGCGCCGAAGTGGGAATGGGATCCAGACGTGAGTTGGACGAGACTTCCTACAAAAGATGAAATGGAGATGCTCGAAGAGGCCCGTTCGAGGCTGGCGGAAGGGGAGTTGTCAAATGAGCGTTTCTCGAAGATTGAACGTATGCTTAATCGGCGCCGGTCTAAAGAGAGCGTCTCATATAGTGATCTTAAAACGGCCAAGATGATCGGGACTCATAAATTTGACGTGTTCATGGGAAGGATCAGGGATCTTGTTAATCGTATCGGTGATCTTTCCTATCGTTCCAAGACGCTCCAAAAGAAGATTCAGACGGCGTTTCCTGATTATTCTACGAACGTCTGATGTTATATGAGTTTTGGTTCTTCCTATGGTCGATGGCTCCAGACGCTGGAATCCATTACCATGATGGGAATCCGTACGGCGGCCCGTAAGAAGGTAAGTAAACTTCCTCGGGCCATCATTGAGACCATCGTTGTCAAGGGGATCGCCAACCGTATCAAGTCGGCCTTTCCGCAGATTGAACGTCTTCATCTCGTAGGTAGCCGGCTCCGGCACCGGGAGGCTCGGGATGTTGAATTTGTAGCAGTCGTCCCGAACCTGAGCGATATGCCCGGTCGTGCCCTTATTAATATCTTTGATCGACCTCCTGATAAGGGGCTCAAATCAGGGAATACCTATCTTCCCAAGGTCGATCTTTTCTTCTCCACTCCCGAGGAAGTAGAGGCCCACATTATCGAGTTCGGGCTGGGGCTTGATAACATCCGTTGGAAGAAAGCGGCTAAGAAGAAGGGCTATAAGCTTACGAGATACGGGCTTTTCAAGGGCCCTGTCTTGGTGACTCAGAAGATGGTTGAAATCGCACGTTTGATCGGATTGCCCCTTAAGCCCCATCTGGTCATGAGTTTGGAGAATCCTCTTTAACCAGAAAGGGTTGAGGAAGACGGGGGCGTTAGGTACTATATAGACGGAGATTTAAGATGGCAGCAAGATTTCCGGGCGCCGATTATAACGACAAGAAATACCCTCAGTGCGGCATTACAAGCCCTGAGACGACTCCGGAGCTTCATCCCAACGACGAGTCGACCGATGCGCGTCGAATGAACGAACCGGCCTCTTTCGTCGTGGATCGGCTTGAACGGGATTCCCTTGGTGCCGATCTTGGAGAACTCAAGGCGCCCAGTACCGCCATTGTAAGCGTGCTTGGGCTAGGTCTTGCTGGAGTGGTCGTCGGCATGTCGACCAACAAGACCGTTAGGATTATCGGGGCGGCGGGCGGAGTGTTCATGCTCTACTCGCTCCTGACGAGCATCCGGGATTAGTTCGTTTCATACCATCCATTCTCGAGGTTAATCCTTGATCGATATCGTCCTCTTCAAGGGGCCTCGGGAACAGGCCAAGGGCCTGATCGGAATGAGTCCGATCCCGGACAAGACCTTCTTCGTTTTCCCCGGCGTTAGAGCCGGCACTCTCTTCCATTCCCGCGGCGTGCTTGAACCGTTCGATATCGCTTTCGCGAACCGCGATGGGAAGATCCTGAAATTTAAGCGTGTGATTCCTCCCCACGGTACCGCCGTCGCTCCTCCCGGAACTGATCGGGTCGTTGAGACC
>CAZUDO010000101.1:0-3471 GCA_964618895.1 uncultured Binatia bacterium (SeqCode) | reverse complement strand
GAGGGTTGCGAGATCCTCGGCAGGAAGCGAGCGATCGGAAGATGATCTGGTGGCGACGAGGCGCGAGCCGACTCGGCGCAGCTCGCGGAGCATCTCGTCGGCGTTCTTGTCCGCCAGGATCGAGACGACCAGCGTGTAGTCCTCGGCCGGAAGCCGCTCGACGACGTAGCGCGCACCGTCGGGATTGTGCGCGCCGTCCCGGATCTCGCCTGCTCTTTGCTCGAACCGGCCGGGAAGGGAGATGTGCGGGTCGGCCGCGATCGTGTGGCCGACGAAGGCTTCGGCGGCCTTGCGCGCGGCGCCGAACATGATCTCGCGACCCGGGACGAGGTGCGCATACGTGTTGTCGGGAAGCACCACGGTGCTGTCCTCCGGAGCGACGGCCAGCTTCTCCTGCGCGATCTCCTCGACCGTCGAGCCCAGCACATCGGTGTGGTCGAGGCCAACGTTCGTGAGGAGGACGACGCGCGTGCGCAGGACGTTCGTCGCATCAAAGCGGCCCCCGAGCCCCGCCTCGATGACGGCGACGTCGACCTCGGCAGCGGCGAACGCGGAGAGCGCAGCGGCCGTCACGATCTCGAACTGCGTCGCCTGCAGGCGCGCCGCCGGCGCCCGAACGCGCTCCACCGCCGCCTCGAAGTCGGCCTCGGCCCCGTTCAGCCGGATCCGCTCGCTCCAGCTCGCGACGTGCGGCGAAATCGTCGAGCCGACCGAAAGGCCCTCCGAGACCAGCAATTGCTCGATCGTGACCGTCGCGGTCGACTTGCCGTTCGTCCCCACGACATGAATGGCCGGGTACGCCTCCTGCGGCTCGCCGAGCTCAGCCAGCAGCGCGCGCATCCTCTCGAGCCCGAAGCCGTCCCGAGGCCAAGGGCTGAGCGAGTCGAGCCACTCGACGGCGGTCACGAGTTCATCGTAGGTCGACCGTCAGCTCCCTTGAACGTTTCTTGAGCCGGTGGGAGGATGCTCGCGTCGATGCCGGGATTGGGCGTAACCTCGACCGCTGCTCAACGCGGCCGCCGCTGCAAGCTGGCGCTCGTCTTGGTACTCGCCGTTCTGAGTGCATTCGCTTCGGGTTGCAGCCTTACAGGCGGAGAGTCAACGGAAAACGAGCGGGCTGGCACGTGCCCAGAGCCGCGGCGGAAGTTCGTCCGCCAAGCGTGGGCGACGTCGGGTGAGATTTCCGACATTGCAGTGTCCTGCAACACGATCTACGTTGCGGCGGGCGGGAGCATCGGGCCAAGGACCGGCCCTCTCGCGGCCGTGACGGCTCGGACGGGGCAACGACTTCCGATGCCCGAACTCAGCGGCGAAGTCGGTGATGTCACCGGGGCGACGCCACTGGTACAGGCGATGGTCGACGATGGACAGGGTGGGTGGTTCGTCGGTGGGGCATTTGCGTTCGCCGGGGACAGATCTTGCCCGGGAGTCGTCCATGTGAAGAGCGACGGCAGACTCGATATCGAGTTCTGTCCACGGACCGACGGTCCCATCCATGCGATGACTCGTCTCGACGGGTCTCTCTACATAGCAGGCCAGTTCACGCACGTAGGAGGACAGCGCCGTGGTCAGCTTGCAGCAATCGACGTTAGCACGGGCACAGTTCTTCCGTGGGCGCCGCGGCTCGATCCGGCTCTGACCTGCCCGGATCGCGACGAGCCAGGAGTCCTGATAAGTAGCGTGGCCGCGCTTACGTCTGACTCGACTGCGGTCTACGTCGGTGGTTTCTTCTCGGGCGTCAACGGCACGCCACGGCCAGGGCTTGTGGCACTTGATCCCGAGAGCGCCGCCATGCTCGCGTTCGACGCAGAATTCTCGGCCGCCGACTGCGGTCGACCTGCGGTTACCGCACTCCTTGCCACAGAGAGTGGGCTGGTCGTAGCCGGGGGCGAAGGCGATGATCTTCGCGTCGTCGACGCCACGACGGGGCGGGACGTCGGGCCACGACTCCCGGACCTCAGAGTGACCGTGCTCGCAGCGAGCGGCCCGAAGCTCTACGCCGGTGGCTACTTCGGCGCAGCCGCCTTCGACCTCCGTAGCGGAGACCGTCTGCCGTGGAGGCCGCGGATCGCAGGAGACCTCTGCTGCTACGAGCCCGGTTCCGGGGTTCACTCGATTCTTCCGATCGGAGACGTCGTGTACATCGGCGGGAACTTCGCGCGCGCCGGAGGTGCCCGGCGTGCGTTCGTCGCCGCTGTGGACGAATCCTCGGGCGAGGCTCGCCAGTGGGATCCGCGGCCGAACGGCCCCGTGCTCGCGATGGGCCGCTCGGGCAACCGAGTCCTGCTCGGAGGAACGCTGTCAGGAGTGAGCGTTGAGTCGCGAAACGGGCTCGCTGCGATTGACGGCCCATCGGGTCGGCTGTTGCCGTGGGCACCCCGCGTCGTCGGGCGCTATGGACCGGGAGGAGTCAACGCATTGACAGTCGCGGACGGCCGGCTCTATGCAGGCGGCAACTTCAAGCAGGTCGATGGTCAACCGCGGCGCAGCCTTGCTGCGTTCGATCTCACAACGGGGCACTTGAACGACTGGAGTCCAGCCATCGGCGGCGACCCGACCTACGGAGTCACCGTTCTCGCGTCGTTCGAGAGCGTCGTGTACGCAGGCGGCGACTACTCAGGCGCAGCGTCGGGACTCGACGAGCAGTACGAACCACGAGTCGGTGTGGCCGCGCTCGACGCGCGCACGGGCAAGGTGGCCGAGTGGAATCCCAAGCTGCATGAGGAGTCGGGACTGGTACACGTGAAGGCGATCGCAGTCACAGATCACATCGTCTACCTGGGCGGCGACTTCGACACCGCGGGGGCGGACGGGCGCGGCGGGCTCGTCGCGGTCGAACGCGACTCGGCCGGCGTCACCGCATGGGACCCCGCGCCGGAGGACTTGTCCGACGTCAATGCGATCGCCGTCGGGTCGCAAGGGGTTTACGTCGGCGGCTCGTTCACGACGATCGGAACCAGCGCTCGGAGCGCCCTCGCGCTCGTGAACACGGAGTCCGGTGCGGCCACACCGTTCGATGCGGATCTCAACGGGTTCGAAGGAGTGGAGGTCATCGGGTTGCGAGCGGGACAGGTCTTTGTCGCAGGCGACTTCACCCGCGTACGCGGGGCCATGCGCGCTGGGTTAGCGGCGATCGGCGCTGTGACCGGAAATCTGCTGCCTTGGAATCCTGCGCCGCGCGACCGAGCACGGTATCGCCCAGACAGCATCGCAGTCGGTGGCGATGCGGTAATAGTCGACGGCTACATCCAAGGGAACGGCGAGCAACTCGTGGTCCACACGCTCGGAGGTCGCTGACCCAGGTCAGCCTAGGGCGGCGAGCTCTCGGCGGTAGCGCTCGAGCTTCTCGCGCTCCGCGGTCACTACCTCTGCAGGCGCATTCGCCACGAACCGCTCGTTCGCGAGCATCGCCTCAGCGCGCGCGACCTCCTTCCGAAGCCGCTCGATCTCGGCGTCACGGTTGTCGGCCAC
>CAZUDO010000100.1:0-66182 GCA_964618895.1 uncultured Binatia bacterium (SeqCode) | reverse complement strand
GGCGAGATCGCGCAGCTCCTCTCCGCGGCGGGCGTCGAGCTCAGCGTCCGCACCGTCGAACGCGTCCTCGCCGAGGAGGGCTTCCCGAAGCTCCCGCGCCGCACCGGACTCAAGGTCGGCCTGACCGTGCAGGGCGCCGCCGTGCCGGCGCGGGCGCAGGCGGTCGCCCTCGCGTCGGCGAGCGAGACGAGCGGATAGGTTCCGAGCGTCACCCGGAGCTTCCGGCCGCGGTGGCGGTAGACGACAACCCAGGAGCGAGCGCCGGTCGCGGTGACGCGCAGGCCGAAGCCGGGCAGCGTCTGGTCGATGTAGGTGATGCGCCCCTCGCTCGGGGCCGTGAGCTTCGCAAGTCCGCGGTCGGTGAGCAGTACGGTCGGCATGTCGGTCCTCCTTCGGGGCTCCACCGGGGCTCCAGGCCGACGGAGACAGCAAGAGACGTGCCGAGCCGTGATGAGACAGCTAGGCGGGCGGAAACATGGCGAGTGCGGTGCCAAGGCCGCGCCGTTCCGGCAGTATCTCGCCGTCTCTTAATCAGCGGGTCCGGAGTTCGACTCTCCGGCGGCCCATTCTCGCGACACACGATCGACCCGTTCCTCGAAGCGTCGAACGGCAGGTCGCTCGTCAGCTGCTCGGACCGTCGGGCGGACGCACGCGGACGCCCGTCGGCTCGATGGCTCCGTTTTTGAGATCGGACTCGCGGCCCTCCGTCATGGCGCGGTCCATGATCTCTCGATCACGCGGGCTGTCGCGGTCCAGCCAGTCTCAGGCCCAGATGGCGTCGTGGCCGGCACCATCGGTCACCACGCCCTCAGGTCCCACAACGGAATCCATGCCGATAGGCGGCAATGGTGCCCGACCTTCAGCCACAGCCGGAACGCCGGTGGTTCCGGGAACCCACCGGCGTCCGACTTATCGTTGTGGCTTCAGTAGCTGCGGCGACTGGATGGGCCGCGCGAGCGGTCGCCACCCCCACCCCCGGCGGAGCGCTCCTTCGCCTCATTGACGTTCAGCGTCCGGCCCTGAAGGTCGGTGCCGTTGAACTTCGAGATGGCATTCTGCGCCTCGCCAGACGTGCTCATCTCGACGAAGCCGAAACCACGTGAGCGTCCGGTCTCGCGATCCGTGATGACCGCGGCGGACTCACACGTGCCTGCCTGTGCGAACAGCGTCTCCAGATCCGCGCTGCTCGTGTCGAACGACAGATTCCCTACGAATAGCTTCTTGCCCATCACTGTCTCCTCGCCCTGTCCGGGCTCACTGAATTTTATCGCAGTTGCTTGGGCGAGAGACCGAACGCGAATGAAGCCGACGCAGGGATACACGCTCAAACAAGAGGACTGAATAAACCTACCACCGATCCACTCGCCGGCGCAACGATGGGTGAGAACCGTCCTGAACAGGCTGCTCGCCGTCTCGCTCCCGATCCCCGGCCTGTTGGTCCCGTCGCACCGGCAGCCGCTTGCCCTTGATGTATGTGGCGCGCAGCGCGGCGACCACCCGGTCGGCGATCGCGCTCGGCACCTCCACCAGCGAGTGGCGCTCGTCGATCCGGATCGCCCCGATCGCCCGACCGCTCACGCCGGCCTCGTTGGCGATCGCCCCGACCAGATCGGCGGGCGTGATCCGTTGCGCGCGCCCGCCGCCGATGAAGAGGCGCGCCATGTCGGTGGAGGCCTGGTCGCGACCGCGCGCCTTCGACGGTCGGTCCGCTCGGGCCCGATGTTCGGGGCGCTCGGACACTGCCGGAATCTCCTCTTCCTCGCCGCCCCCCGCGTGCGTGTCCGCCTGCTTCACGGCGGCAGCTGCCACGTCCATCACGTCGAACTCGTCGGCCAGCGACTCGACGATCCCGCGGTAGCCGTCGAGGTCCCCCGCGAGGATCGTCTCCCGTAACCTGGCGCGGGTCGTCTCCTGCCGCCGTGCCTGCAGGTCCGCCACCGTCGGCAGCGGTGCGATCTCGATGCGTTGCTTCGTGACGCGCTCGATGTTGCGCAGCATGCGGTGCTCGCGCGGCTCGGCCAGCGTGATCGCCACCCCGGCCCGTCCTGCGCGCCCGGTGCGTCCGATGCGGTGCACGTACGCATCGGCGGCGACGGGCACGTCGTAGTTCACCACGTGCGAGACGTGCTGGACGTCGAGTCCGCGCGCGGCCACGTCGGTGGCGATCAGGAGATCCGCCTTCTTGCCGCGGAACTTCTGCATCACCCGATCGCGTTGATCCTGCGACAGGCCGCCGTGGAGCGCTTCGGCGCGGTAGCCGCGAGCGGTGAGCGTCTCGGCCAACTCGTCCACCTCGATACGGGTTCGGCAGAACACGATCGCGGAGACGGGATGCTCGATGTCGAGCACGCGCCCGAGGGCTGCCATCTTGTGGGGCCGCGGCACGATGTAGGCGACCTGCCGCACCTTGGCGGTGGTGCCGGCGCGCACGACGGCCTGGTCGATCTCGATGGTGACGGGGTTCTCGAGATGCGCGCGCGCGATCGCCGAGATGCGGGGTGGCAGCGTAGCGGAAAAGAGGGCCGTTTGCTTCTGGTCCGGGGTCGCGGAGAGGATGGCCTCCAGGTCTTCGGCGAACCCCATGTCGAGCATCTCGTCGGCTTCGTCCAGCACGACGAGTCGTACCGACTTGAGCTGCAAGGTCTCGCGCCGGATGTGATCCAGGGCCCGCCCCGGCGTCGCGATCACCACGTCCACGCCACGGCGGAGCGACCGGATCTGCGCGCTCATCGAGGCGCCGCCGTAGATCGGCAGGACCCGCACGCCCAGCACCTTCCCGTACCGATGCACGGCCTCCGCCACCTGCATCGCCAGCTCGCGGGTTGGCACCAGGATCAGGGCCGAGACCCGGTCCCGCGGCGGGGCCTCGGGCGTCAGGCGGTGCAGCAGGGGGAGGGCGAAGGCGGCCGTCTTGCCGGTGCCGGTGGCGGCCTGGGCCAGGAGATCGCGGCCGGCGAGGAGGGGGGGGATGGCGGCGACCTGGATCGGCGTCGGCTCCTCGTAGCCGAGGGCGGTGAGGCCTGCGAGGAGTCGCGGATCCAGGCCGAGGCCGGCAAACCCGGCGATTTCTGGTGAACGGTGGCGTTGGGGCATGCGCGGGTAGTACTTCCCGGACCGACGGCGTCCAAGCGCCGCGTCCGCGAACGGCCAGGAATAGGGCATATCGGATCCCAATGCGAAGCCCCCCTCGACACGGTGTCCTGCCGGCGCTCCGTTGACGCGACGCAAACGTGGAGATCAGAAGGGCGGGATGCCGCGCGACGGGAACCACACGGCGGTGCCGGGCACCGGCACCGCGGGGCGCTTGAATAGGTTCACGACGTAGGCCTGGTGCGTCGGCGTGACGCCTCCGGCGATCAGGTCGGCGGTGGTGCTCACCACCACGAAGTGGACACCGAACTGGGGCACGATGGCGCTGGTATGGCCGCCGTCGGTGGCGACGTGATGGCGCTGGTCGGCGCGCAGCATGTAGAAGAACGCCGCACCCTCGCACACGAACGTGATGCGCCAGTCGCGCTTGATCCGGCTGACGGCAGGGTCGGTGCAGCCGCCTGCGTCGGTCGTGATCTGGGCGAAGGTGGCGGTGCGCGGGTCGTAGGCGAACACCTGCGGCACGCCGGTGTCGTGGGCGTCGGTGGCGAGCGCGGCGGCGCTCTCGAACACCAGCACGCGGCCGTCGCTCGACACGACGGGCTTGTCGCTCGAGCCGGCGCCGCTGGTCAGCGGTGTGGCCGGTCCGCCCGCCAGCGGCGCGAGCCAGAGCTGGGTGACGCCCGTGTCGGCGCCGGTGCGGGCGTCGCTCGTCGACGCGAACGCGATCAGGCCGGCGAGGGTGTTCACGACGGCGTTGCGACTGGTACCGGTGCCGCGGCTCACCTGGACGAGCGTGCCGTCCGGCCGCCGCACGAAGACCTGCCGCGCGCCCGCGTTGCCGGCGCCGGCCAGGTCCCCGGTCGAGTCGAAGACCAGATGGAGGTCGCGCGGGTCGAGTGCCGGGTTCTCGCTCGTGCCGGTGGGATCGACGGCGGCCTGCATGAGGGTCCCGCCCGCCTTGAGGAAGACCTGCCGCCCCGGGGCGCCGCTGCCGAGCGGGTCGGCGTCGGAGTCCCAGGCGAAGACGACGCCGCGGTAGGACACCGTCGGGTTGGCGTTGTTGCCGGTGGCGAACACGACGGACGCGGCATCCCGGGCGCGAAACGGGGTGAACCCGACGACTTCGGTGCCGCCGGGGCCGGGCCGGACGAGCGCGAGCGTCTTCTTGCCCGGCGGAGGCACGCGCGGAAAGACCACGTCACCGCCGGCCGGGAGCGGCAGCACGGCGTCGCTCTGGCGGTGGTGTGCGAGAGCGAGCCCCGCAACGACGACGAGCAGAAGGGAGAGCGCCAGACGCATGGAATGGCCGGAATCTACTCCGGCCGGCAGCCGGGTCGCCACCCCAAAACCCGGTCCCGCCCGGCGGAGCCCCAACGGCCGAAAAACTCGCCCTCGACTTGCAGGGTTGCAAGATCCGGAATGTTGGCGCGGCCAGATGCGCCGTGGATCAAGCTGTTCCGGGGTACAGGGTTTGCTCCGGTACCATTCCGTGCGAGGGATTCGACGCTGGGGGTGTGCTCTCTTGCTCGTGCTGGGGGCAGTACTCCGTCCCGCGCCCGGACTCGCGCAGCCGTGTCCGGTGGCGCCCGCGGCCGTCGATGTGCTGGTCGACAACAGCAGCGCGGACGTGGAGCTCCTGGTCACGGTCGAGGGGGCGTTGGTGGCCCCCGATGCGACCTGTGCCGGGGGTGGGGCCACGACCTACACGCAAACCCTCACGTGCTTGGGAACTGGCTTGAGCGCCTGCGGTCGCCTCGAAGGGCTCCGCCCCGGGGCGTGGGTGAACCGGCTGACGGTGACCGTGCGCGACTCTGCGCCGCAGGTCCAGGCGACGGCGGCGGTCTTTCTCGCCGACCCGGCGGGCAATGTGGTCACCTGGACGATCTACCCGCGCGCCTTCGTTGTGAGCGAGGCGACCGAGGTCGACCTGCGGGCACAGCTCGACGCGGCGGCGCAGTACACCGCCGCCCATCCCGGCGACCGGGCGCTAGTCACGTTCGCGCGGGCGGCATTTCCGGGAACGGCAGCACCCCGCACGATCGAGATCGGCCGGCCGGTCGCCACGCCGCTCGAGGCCTGCCGGAACGTCGCACTCTGCCTGTCCGGGTCGCGCTTCGTCATCGACGCGCTCGACGCCGATGCCCGCGCAGGCGGCGTCGTGCTCCTGGCGGGGGCCGACGACGATGCTGACCCTCCGACGAGAGGCCTCGCCCTGCTGCGCGTCGTCGGCGGTGACAACGTGCTGCGCGGGCTCGAGCTGCACGGCGGCGCGCTCGACACGCCCTGCCGGGTCGACGGCGTGTCGCGACAGTGGGACACGCTGGCCATGAGCGGGGCCGGGGCGCGCAACAACCGCGTCGAGCGGTGCGTCGTCGTGGGACCCTCGTGCGGCGATGCCACCAGCGCCGACACCGACGCCACCGGCAACGTGATCGAGCAGTGCGAGGTCCGGAACGCGCGCGATCGCGGCCTCAAGGTGACCACCGGCGCCCAGGTGGAGCTCCGCCAGAGCTGCGTGCACGACAACCGGAACGGCGGCGTGCAGAGCACCATGGGCGGCCACGTAGTGGCGCGCGACAACCTGATCCAGCGGAACGTCCCCGGCCCGTCGGGCAACGGTCTCTCGGTCACCGGCCGTACGGCCGACCGGAGTTTCATGGAGACGCGTGGTAACATCGTCCGCTTCGCCGGCGGGCGCGGCATCTCGGTCACCGACAACTCGGAGGCGAGCTTCAGCAACGACTATGTGGCCGACAATCAGTTCGCGGGGAGCAAGGTCGAGACCACCGAGCGTGGCCCGGTCGGGACGACTCCGCGCGCCCGCTTCCGGGGCACGGCCTTCGTGTGCAACCGCAACGCCGGCATCAGCGGTGTGTGCGAGCCCGACCCGGGCGACGAGGGGACGCCGTGCAAGACCGCCGCCGACTGTTGCGAGGGCGACGACGGCTCGGGGACGGCCTGTGACGCGGTGCCGCCCACGTGTGCCCCGCTCGACAACTCGGAGGGCATCGGCGCCTCGCAAGCGCAGGCGACGGGGCGGCCCGGACCCGAGGTCGACTTCGGCACGGCCACCGATCCGGGCCGGAACGCCTTCACCTGGAACCGGAACCCGCGTCTGTCGACCGGCGCCAACCTGAAGCATCGCGTCGCGGGCGCGCTGTTGCCGGCGCACGGCAACCAGTGGGAGCACTGCGGGATCGGCAACTCGTGCTTGACGGCGAACGTGCAGGCGCAGGACGTGGTCCTCGGGCCGGGCGCGGGCGTGGACCTGGGGAGCCCGAGCGGCCCGCGGGCCGGCGCGCTGGTGCTCACGACGGTGACGCCCTCGCGCCCGGCCAAGGGCGCGGTGGTGCGCGTCTTCGGCGACAACTTCAACGCCATCGAGGGCACCGGCTGTGCCGGGGCGACGGAGCCGGTCGCGCCCTGCTCGGTCGAGAACCCGGGGCGGACGAGCGCCAACCGGATCGAGCTGCTGAACGCCGACCGCGGTGTCCTGGCCACCCTCAGTCCCGACGCCGTCACCCCGACGATGGTCGCCTTCCGGATGCCGTTCGACTGCTTTGCGCCGCTCCAGCTGCGCGTGTCCAAGACCGATCCCGCCGGGCGCACGGTGTCGCGCGAGATTCCGCTCTGCGACCCGGCGGTGTGCGCCGATCAGCCCGCCAGCACGCGCTGCGACGACGGCAACCCGTGCACGGTGGACGACCACTGCAGCGGCGGCGAGCCCAGCGTATGCACGGGGGACGCGTTCGACTGCGGCGGCCAGTGCCTCGGCTGCGATCCGACGCGCGGCTGCATCGCCAAGCCGAGCACCGCGGCGTGCGACGATGGCGACGCGTGCACCGTCGGCGACCGCTGCAGTGGCACCGCCGACACCTGTGTGGCGGGGACCGGCACGCTCTCGTGCGTCGCCACGTGCCTTACCGGCGCGTGCGACCCGCAGCGGGGCTGCGTCCCCAAGGCGGCCGCCGAGCCGTGCGTCGACAACAACGCATGCACCGTCGGCGACCACTGCAGCGGCGAGGGGAATGTCTGCCTCGCCGGCCCGGCCCGCGACTGCAGCGGCCAGTGCTTGACCGGGGCGTGCAATACCTTCACCGGCTGCGTCCCGCGGCCGAGCAGCGCGTTGTGCGAGGAGGGCAATGCCTGCACCGTGAACGACCACTGCAGCGGCACCTCCGACGTGTGCATCGCCGGGGCCGCGCGACGGTGCAACGGGACGTGCGACCTGGGGGTGTGCGACCAGGTCGCCGGCTGCCTCCCGAAGGCGGTCGGCGAGCCCTGCGAAGACACCAACCTCTGCACGCTGGGCGACCAGTGTGGCGAAGGGGGTATGTGCATCTCGGGGGCGGAGGTCCGGCGCTGCGATGGGGGCTGCCTGACCGGAGTCTGCGAGCCGCAGCGCGGCTGCGTGGCCACGCCCGCGGACACGCCCTGCGACGATGGCAGCCTGTGCACCGTCGACGATCGCTGCAGCGGTGGCACCTGTCGCGGCCGGAGCGTCGAGTGCCGGGGCGCGTGTCTGACCGGCGACTGCGATCCCCAGCAGGGGTGTGTGCCGCAGGCGGCGAGCGGGCGGTGCGGCGACAATAGCGTGTGCACGATCGGCGATCACTGCAGCGGCGATGGCAACGTCTGCGTCCCGGGGCCCGCGCGCTCCTGCGACGGCCCGTGCCTGACCGGCGTGTGCCACCCGCTTCTGGGCTGCCTCCCCAAGACCGCCGAGGCGACCTGCGACGATGGCAACGAGTGCACCGTGGGGGATCGCTGCAGCGGGACCGGCAACGCCTGCGTGCCGGGTACGGCCGTGCTGTGTGCTGGTCCGTGCGAGACCGGCGCCTGTGATCCGCAGACCGGGTGTGTGTTCGCCCCGGCCGGGAGCGCCTGCGAGGATGGTAACCGCTGTACGGTGGGCGATCGGTGTCAGGCCGACGGAACGTGCGTGACGGGGACCGACACGCCCGCGTGCGACGGGCCGTGCCTCACCGGCGCGTGCATGCCGGCGCAGGGTTGCGTGCCCCGACCGGCAACCACGCCGTGTGACGACGGCAACGCGTGCACGACCGCGGATCACTGCAGCGGCGAGACCGACGGCACCTGCACGGGCGGGGCGTCGCTGGCCTGCGACGGCTCCTGCCTCACCGGCGTGTGCGACCCGGCCACGGGCTGCGTCGTCAAACCGGAGGGCGACAAGTGCACGCCCGCGGACCCCTGTCGCGACGGTACGTGCGACCACGCCGTCTGCGTCGGGGTTGCCGACAAGACCTGCGACGACGGTGACTGTCTCACCATCGACCGCTGCGAGGCGGGGGTGGGCTGCAGGAACGAGCCCAGCACCGGCATCGGCCGGACGGACTGCTGCCTAGGCAAGGTCTCGCGCGAATGCTCCGATCGGAAGATTGCGAAGAGGATCGCCAAGCAGTGGCGCAAGGCCGATCAGGCCGTGGCGGCGGTGCAGACGCCCAAGCCGGACCGCGGCAGCAAGCGCCAGAAGCGGCTCGATCGCGCCATCAACCGCCTGAAGGCGTTCCTTCGCCAGTGTCCCGACGGGGCGCCGCTGCCGGAGTGCCTGAAGGCGCAGGGCGTGTCGTAGCGGCTCAATACACGCCGGCCAGCTTGTGGTGGTCCCAGCTCGCCACCCGCTCGGCGGGGATGCGGATGACCACGCGCTTGCGGGCCTGTCCCAGCAGGGCGTCGTGCACCTCGGCGGCCTGCCCCTGGTTGTACTTCTCGTGAATGCGGCCGAGGACCTCGAGGACATGGTCCGTGTCGGCGTCGATGGTGGCGCGGCCGCGGATGAGGAGGCCCTTCAGCTCGGGATAGGTGCGGCCGCTCTCGACCAGGAGGGCGCAGCGCGGGTCGCGGCGCAGGTTCACAATCTTCTGCGCCTTGGTGAAGGTGGTCATTGCCACCGCGCCGTCGGGCTCGACGACGTACCACATGGCGACCGAGTGCGGGTACCCGTGGCGATCGAGGGTGGTGAGGATGATGGTGTGCGATTCCTCGAGGTAGCGACGTTGCTCCTCGGCGCTGAGGGCGATGGCGTGGCGACGGGACGGCATGGGGTCCTTTAGTACGCCGCTCGGCGGGGCGGCAACCGGCGCGGCGCTTTCCTTCCCCCCGCCGAGCCGCTAGACGAGTCCGATGGTGGGGCAGATCTACACCGGCCGGGTGGTCGACCTGCGCGTCGAGCGCGTCACCTTGCCGAACGGGACCGCCATCGACCTCGAGCTGATGCGCCACAAGGGCGCCGCGGCGGCGGTGGCGGTGGACGACGAGGGGCGGGTGGTGTTGCTCCGCCAGTACCGGTATGCGGCGGGCGGCTATCTCTGGGAGCTGCCGGCGGGCGGACTCCACCCGCCCGCCGAGTCGCCGGCCGCGTGCGCCGCGCGCGAACTGCGCGAGGAAGCCGGCGTCACTGCCGACCGGCTGCGCGAGCTCGGCAGCATGTTCACCAGCCCGGGCTTCTGCGACGAGCGCATCTGGCTTTTCCTGGCCCAGGGCCTGCACGAGACCGCCCATGCGCACGACCCGGACGAGGTCATCACCGACATTCGCCGCGTGCCGTATCGCGAGGCGCTGGCCATGGTCCGCGACGGCGCGATCGTCGACGGCAAGACCATTGTCGGCCTCCACCTGGGCGCGGTGGCGCTCGAGGTGCTGCTGTGAAGATCGGGCTGACCGGTTTTCCGGGCAGCGGCAAGACCGCGGTCTTCAACGCCCTCACCGGCCTGCACGCCCGCACCGGCACCGGGGCGAGCGAGGGCAAGCCAAACCTCGGCGTCATCAAGGTCCCCGACGCACGCGTCGATGCCCTCGCCGGCATCTGGAAGCCCAAGAAGGTCACCTTGGCCGAGGTGAGCTTCGTCGACTTCCCGCCGCCGCGCACGGCGGCGCGGCAGCGGGCCGTGCTCGATGCCGAGACGGTGGCGCAGCTCCGCGACGCGGATGCGCTCGTCCTGGTGGTGCGCGCGTTTCCCGACCTGGCCGGCGAGCCGCCCACCCCCGCGGCCGACCTGGACGCCTTCGGCGCCGAGCTGGTGCTGGCGGATCTGGCCGTACTGGAAAAGCGCGTCGAGCGCCTCAAGAAGGAAAAGGGGCACGAGCGCGAGCGCGCGCTCCTCGACAAGATCATGCCCGAGCTGGAAGGGGGCACGCCGCTCCGCCTCCTCGGGCTCGGCGCCGACGAGCGCACGCTGCTGGCCGGGTTCGCCCTGCTGTCGCTCCGGCCGCTGCTGGTCGTGCTCAACGTGCCCGAAGGTGAGGTCGCCGCCCCGGTGCCGGACGACATCGTGCGCCAGGCGCACGCCGCCGGCGGCGAGGCGCTCGTCCTGTCGGCGCAGGTGGAGATGGAAGTCGCTCAGCTGGAGGCCGCCGACCGCGCTGCCTTCCTGGCCGATCTCGGTCTGGCCGAGAGCGCCCGCGATCGCTTCCTGCGCGCCAGCTACGCGCTCCTCGACCTGATCAGCTTCCTCACCGCCGGCGAGGACGAGTGCCGCGCCTGGCCCATCCGCCGCGGCACGACCGCCGTCAAGGCGGCGGGCAAGATCCACAGCGACATCGAGCGCGGGTTCATCCGCGCCGAGGTGATCGCGTACGACGACTTCATCCGCCTCGGCAGCGAGGCCAAGGCCCGCGAGGCCGGCAAGCTCCGCCTCGAGGGCAAGGACTACGTCGTCCAGGACGGCGACATCGCCCACTTCCGGTTCAACGTGTAGCGGGCCGACCGCGTCTCAGTGCTTGAGGGCCAGCTCGATGGCGTCGAGCTTGAAGCGGCTGATGAGCTGGTACCACTCCTCCGTCGACAGCGTGCGACTGCGAGCCAGTGCTCGTCGCTTGGCGAGCATCTCCGGCAGCCGGCGAAGGGCGCCCGCGTAGGCGCGGGTCAGAATCCACGCCAGTGCGGGGTAGGAGTACTCCTTCACGAAATCCCCCGACGCGCCACGCCTGGTCGCGGCGGCATAGCCCTGCAGGAGATAGCGGTTCACGGTGAAGAACGGGCTCATGAGCAGCAGGAAACGCGGCAGCAGCTTGACCGCATTCCAGATGCGGTTGCGCTCGACGTGGTAGGCCTTGAACTTGGAGTAGTTGCCGAACGTGGTCGACTTCCGGTGGCGGATGGTGGCGGTGGGTACGTACCAGGCACGCCAGCCGCACAGCTGGCCACGCATGCCGAGGTCCAGGTCCTCCAGGTAGGCGAAGTAGCGCTCGTCGAAGCCGCCGGTCAGGTCGAGCATCGTCTTGCGGTACGCGGCGGCGCAGCCGTGCGGGGCGATGACCTCCTCGGCGCGGTCGTACTGTCCGAGGTCCTTCTCCTCCCAGCCGCGGGAGCGGCAGACGCCGTCGGGATAGAAGAGGAGCCCGACCGAATCGAAGACGTTGGGCCGATCGTACTGCAGCACGCGGCAGGCGAGCATGCCGACCTCGGGCCGCCCGGCGACGAACGCCATCAGCTCCGCGATCGCGTCCGGGGCCGCGACGGCGTCGTTGTTGAGCAGGAACAGCCACTCGCCGCGTGCCACGGCGAACGCCTGGTTGTTGCCGCGCGCGAAGCCCTCGTTGCGCGGGTTGCGGATGATGCGCACGCGCTCGCCGTAGCGCGGGAGGAGTGCGTCGAGCGCCCCGTCGGTCGAGCCGTTGTCGACCACGATGATCTCGAGCGCGGGGTAGGTCTGGGCGACGAGGGACTCGAGGCATTCCCCCAGCATGGGGCCGCCGTCCAGATTGACGACCACGGCGGACACGAGCGGCGGCGGCGACATGGGCTCCCGCTAGTAGTGAGTCGGGGAGGCCCATTGCAAGGGTGCGCGATTGACGGCGTCGGGGCGTGGTGGGTAGCTGGGCCCGCGTGGCGGCGACGGAGGTGACGGTTGGCGACGTGCGCTGCCCGGCGTGCGGTGGCGGAACGGGGGCGCACTGCTGGACCGTGTACGACCGCCTGTTTCGCACCACGGCGGACCCGTTCCAGCTGCGCCGGTGCGGCGCGTGCGACGTGCTCTATCTGTGGCCGCCGCCGCCCGAGAGCCGCCGCGCCGTCGACTACCCCGACGGCTATTGGGGCGCAGCGCAGGCGCGGACGGAGGCCGCCGGGCTGCGCATGCGTTTGCGCGAGGTGTATCGCCGGCTCGTGCTCCGCGACCAGGTGCGCTTCGTCACGCGTGTGGTCGACGCCCAGCGTACGCGCGGGCGGCCCGTGCGCCTGCTCGACATTGGCTGCGGCGATGGCTCGATTCTCGGCGGGTGTGGCATCCATCCCGCGATCGGCCTCGACGCCTCCCCAGATGCGCTCCGCGCCGCCCGTGCCGACGGACACGACGTGCTGTGCGCGGATGTGTCGCGGGCGCCCTTTGCCGACGGGGTCTTCTCCGTGATCACGCTGTTCCACGTGCTCGAGCACGTGACCTCTCCGGCGCCCTTTCTGGCGGCTGTCGGGCGACTGCTCGCGCCCGACGGCGATCTGATCGTGCAGGTGCCGAACGTTGACAGCTGGCAGGCGCGCGCCTTTGGCCCCCGGTGGGGGGGGCTGGACGTGCCGCGGCACGTCGTCGACTATTCGGCGACGACGCTGCGGGCGACGCTCGAGCGTAACGGGTTCCTGATCGTGGGCGAGAGCCACTTCTCGCTGCGCGACAATCCGATCGCGCTCGCCAACAGCGTGGCGCCGGGGCTCTACCCCCCCGGGCGCGCCGTGCGGGGCGAGGTGCAGGGGGGCGCGGTGGCCTGGGCGGCCGACCTGGCCTACCTCGCGCTCACGCTGGCGGCCATGCCGCTCGCGTGGTGCGAGAGCGCGGCGGGCCGAGGGGCGGCGGTCATGGTGCAGGCGCGGCTGCATTCGGCACCATGAGTTCATAGCCGGCGCGCACGTCGACGGTATGGAAGTGGGTGTCGAGGTAGCGCCATAGCGGGCCGTCCGGCATCGGGTTGCGGGTCCAGGAGAGCAGGAGAAGGCGGTTACGGATGGCGCACAGGTCCGGTGTCCGCATCAGCGTCTCCACCACGGCGGCCTGCCGCTCCGGCTCCAGGAAGAGCGTCCACACGCCTGCGTTGACACCTGTCGGCGGGGCGCGCTCGGTGAACAGGTAGAGGCTGCTCAGTCCCGGGATGGCGATGAACGTGCCGCACTGCTCGCGCACGCGGGCGGCGAGCCACTGGTAGGTTCCCGCCAGCGAACGGGCGGCATGAACACGTTCCGCGCCGGGGAAGCCGAGCGGGACGAGTCGTGCGTGCGTGTCGACGCGCGCGCGCCACTGTAGTAACAGCGTGCACAAGGCGGTGGCCGCCAGCGTGCCGCCGGCGACGTGCCCGAACGCTCTGGACCACCCGCGGGCCGTGCGCCACGGCGCCAGCTCCTCCCACCCGCGATGCACGCACAGGGCGCCGAGGCACGGGAGCAGGAACGTCCCCCAGCCGAGCTGACTGCCGGCCACGGGATACGCATGTAGGGTCTGCAGGCAGGCCGTGGCCGCCAGGAGCACGCCCGCGGAGGCATGGCGCGTGGGCGTGCGTCCCGGGACGACGGCGACCCAGGCGAGCGGAAGCGCAAACGCGAGCGCGGAGCGCCCGACGCCCAGCGCGAGCATGGCGACGCCGGCGATGAGGCGGCCCACGGCGAGGGGCAGATCGCCGGGCGGAGCCAGTGCGGTCCGGGCGGCGACGAGCAGGGACAGCAGTCCGACCACGAGCGCCCCGGTGGGCAGAAGGAGGGGACCGATGATGCCCGCCGGGAGCCGGATGGCGGCCAGGAGAGCGCCGTCCAGGAGGCTGCCGGGGGTGGTGCCGTCCCGGAGCGCGACCGCGGCGGACAGGGCGATGGTGGCGACGAAGCCGGCCACGATCCACCCCAGATCGCGGCCCCGGACCGGCGGCCCCGTCGGCTCCTGCGCGGCGATCGCGATCGCCACCGCCAGGGAGCCGGCGGATACATGGATGGCATAGCGCCACACCCACGGTGCGCCGAGCGCGCGTGCCATGAGCAGCAGGGCCACGGCGGCGAATGCGGTGGCGAGCGCGCCGCGTACGAGGCCATGCGTGCGCGCCGTGGGCACCCGGACGAGCACGACGAAGCCGAGGGCGATGCCGAGAAACACGCCGACGTTGATCTTCATCACGCACGCCGTCCCGGCCAGGAGACCGAGGATCGCGTATCCGGCCGGGCCCATGCGGATCGGGAGCATGATGCCGACCCAGGCCACCACCGCGAGCAGGACGCTCAGCAGATGCCCGGGATGAAGCGGCTCGTTCGGATAGCCGGCCAGGCCGCCGAAAACCACCAGCTCGACACAGAGGGCCAGGGTGAGGCAGCCGGTCGCGTGCAGGATCATGCCCGCACACAGGGTCGCCGTCGCGAGCCAGAGGACGAGCGTGCCCCACCGGCTTCCGGTGTGGGTGTAGGGCAGGGCGAGCAGGTCGCCGGCTGCGTGCAGCAGCTGGTAGTACGCCGGCCCGTACTGAGCGTGCAGGTCGTCGTAGAGGCGGGCCCCGTGGGCGTAGCCGCGCAACGTGAGCAGCACGATCCCCTCGTCGTCGTAGGCGGTGAAGGAATCGAAGAGGGTACGGCGGCCGAGTGGGGCGATGGCCAGGGCGACCACCAGCACGAGGGCCGCGCCGGCGAGACGGCGTGCCGTCATGCGGCGGCGCATGCCTGCCGGAGCCACGCCCACGACCGGCGTGTGTCGTCCGGTACCCGTGTCGGTCGCGGCAGGACGATGGTGCCCGGCGGGCGGGGCTCACCGTCGAGGTCGTCGCTGATGCGGACGCGGTAGCGGCCGCAGAGAAAGAGCCGATGCGCCTCGGAGCGCTCGAACATGTTGACCGTTACGCCGGTGCGGGGCACGACTACCTCGTCAACGGCCGCGTCCGCCGTCGCCAGCTGGATGGCCCACAGCCACTGCACGGCTTCTTCCGAGTACGCCTGGTACATGCTCGCCAGTCGCTCCGTCCGGACGGCCGTCATCGTCCAGCGGGCATGCGTCACGAGTACGGCGGCTGCGAGCAGGAGCGGCGCCGCGTCGCCGATCCACGGCAGGGCGCGTACGCCGGTGACCAGGGCGAGCGCCAGGCCGAAGGCCGCTACGCTCACGTAGAACGAGAACAGGTGGTCACGCAGGACGATCACCGGCGCCAGTGTCAGTACGAACAGGGCGAGGCCGAAGGCCGCCAGGCGCAGGGTGGGGTGGGCGCGCGGGCGAAGCCACGCCCAGCCGGTGGTCGTGGCGGTGAGGGCGAGGACGAGGTACCCCAGCCGGAGCGCCCAGGCCTGTTGCGCGGGGACCGCGGTCACCAGGGCCGGGAGGTTGACGCCGTAGGCGAACGGCACGGACCAGCCGAGGTAGTGGCCCAGGTGGCGCACGATGGCCGTCGGGTCGAGCGTGATGCCGTACGCGGCCTGGAGCGACCCCTCGAAGCCGGCGCGCCGCGGGGAGCCGGGAAGCAGGTACTGAAACAGGTACGCCTTCACCGCCACGTAGGCGACGATCGGGAGCAGGATGGGTATGTGGCGCCGCGCCAGGGCCCATAGGTCGCGCTCGCCGTCGAGCAGCACGTCGGTGAGCAGCAGCGCGACCGGAAGCGTCACCGCCAGCTCGCTCGCCAGGACCGCCAGCACGCACAGCCCCCAGGTGACCGGAACGCGCCAGCGCCATCCGCGCTGCAGCCAGACCCGGAGCGTGAGGAAGTAGAGACACGCGGTGCCGGTCACCGTGAACAGCGCCACCCAGCGGGTGGCGAGCGCGTGTCCCGGCGCGGCGGCGTAGATCAGGCTGGTGGCCGCGGCAGCGCCGCGCGGCAGCGTGAGGCGCCGCGCCAGGGCGTAGACCAGGACGGCGTTCACGACGTGAAAGCCGAGCTGGACGGCGTGGTAGCCCGTCGGTACGTAGCCGACCGTCTCACGGAGCGCGAAAAAGTACGTGACGGTCGACAGCGGGCGGTAGAGCAGGAAGCCCAGGTGGCTGGGGACGAACAGCTGCACCACGTCCCACGGCCAGCGGATGTGTACGCGACTGGCCATCTCCATGACCCAGAAGTCGTCCAAGTAGAAGAACGTGTGCAGCCCGTCGCCGTACGACGCGAGGTGGAACGAGACCAGCGCGAGGGCGACGAGGGAACCGGCGATGATGTCGCGCCAGACGGAACTCGACGGCGGGTGGTCCATGGGGAGGCGAGGGGGCACGTACCCGCGCGGGGCGGCGCCCGTCAAGCCGTCGTCGGTGGAGCCGTCGTCGGTGAGCGGATCGTTTGCCCCCCGGCGGTGCGGCAGGTATCGGGTCCGCGTCGTGGGGTTCTCACGCGACTTCTGGCTCTACCTCGTCAGCCGGCTCTGCTCGGCGACGGCGATGACGATGCTGCGCGCCGGCATCGCCTGGCACGTCTACGCCCTGTCGCACTCCCCGTTTCATCTGGGGTTGATCGGGTTCGTTCAGTTCGTGCCGGTGCTGTGCCTGATGCTCGTCGGGGGGGCGCTCGCCGACACCCACGACCGCCGCCGGATCATGATGCTGGCGCAGCTCCTGCCGCTCGGCACGTCGGTGGTGCTGTTTCTCGCCACCCGGCACGACGCGGTGAGCCTGCCCCTGCTGTACGGCGCCGTCGTGGTCGGGGCAGTGGCGTGGGCGTTCGACAGCCCGTCGCGGTCGGCACTGCTGCCGACGCTCGTCCCGCGCGAGAGCTTTCCGCGGGCGGTGACGATCGCCTCGACGGTGCAGGCGCTGTCGTTCGCCACCGGCCCCGCGGTCTGTGGCTGGGTGATCGCGGTCGGGGGCGTGGAGCGTGTGTACGTCGTGCAAGCCTGGCTGATCGCCGGCGCCCTGGCCGCGCTCGCCGCGCTCCGGACACGCAGTCGCGGCCCCGGCACTGGCGGCGTCAGCCTGCGCGCCATCCGCGAGGGCCTCGGCTTCGTGCGCCGGCAGCCGGTGGTGCTCGGCTGCATGACGCTCGACATGTTCGCGGTCATCTTCGGCGGCGCAACCGCGCTGCTGCCGGTGTATGCGACCGAGATCCTCGCCGTCGGCCCGCGTGGCTACGGGCTCCTCGCCGCGGCGCTCGATCTGGGGGCGCTGCTCACCTCGCTCGCCCTGATGGTGCTGCCGCCCATCCGGCGCGCCGGATGGGCGTTGCTGGTCGGGGTGGCCGTCTACGGGATGGCGACCATCGTCTTCGGCCTGTCGCGCAGTTTTCCGTTGTCCGTCATGGCGTACATGCTCGTCGGCATGGCGGATCAGATCAGCGTCGTCATGCGCAGCACGGCCATCCAGCTGTCCACGCCCGACAGGCTGCGGGGGCGGGTGAGCGGCGTCAACATGATTTTCATTGGTGCTTCGAACCAGCTCGGGGCGGCCGAGTCGGGGTTCGTCGCGGCACTTACCAGTGCGACGTTCTCGGTCGTGAGCGGGGGGGTCGGCTGCCTACTGGTGCTGGCGGTGGTGGCGGCGCGCCTGCCCGAGCTGCGCCGCTACCGAACCGAGGCCCGGTGAAGGCGCCCTGAGGTCAGGCGGCCCGGCTCGGCACCGGCGCCAGTGCCGGATGGGGACGCCGGCGGCGAAACACCTGCGGCATGTGGCTCCCCAGGAAGCGCTCGCGGGCGCTGGTCGGCTTGCCGGTGAGCGCGTGGCAGAGCACGCGATCCACAAGCGCCACCGCGAAGGCTCCGCGGAGCGCTCCCCGTCGTCCGGCGCGCGATGCGCATGGCGAAGGCCATGACCCAATTTGACACTCCGAAACGGGCACGGCTAATGTCGCGGCCGACATGCCGCCTCCCGCGTGGATGGATCATCCGAGCTACGCCCACCCCTCGTTCAAGCAGATGATGAACGAGGTGGTCGACTTCGGGAGCTGCTGCGAGTGCGGCGCGTGCGTGCTCGTCTGCCCGCACAACGTGATCGACTACATCGACGGCAAGCCGAAGCAGGTCGCCAAGGCGACCGCGGCGTTCGACTTCTGCGGCATCAGCGAGGGCATCGGGTGCGACGTGTGCGCCCAGGCGTGCCCGCGGATCGGCATCCGTGAGTTCGACATGCGCGACCGGGTGGTGCCCCTCGAGGCGGGGGTGTACGAGGGCGCTTTTGGCCGCTACCGGCGGATCGTCGCCGCACGTACGAAGGATCCGGAAATCCTGTCCCGCTGCCAGGACGGTGGCGTCGTGACCGCCATCCTGTGCCACGGCCTGCGGCAGGGCACCTTCGACGGGGCGATCGTATCGGCCGCCGACGCGTCCATGCCGGCCGCGCCCAAGCCGCGTGTGGTCACCACCGTCGCCGATGCGATCGCGAGTGCCAGCTCGTGGTACACCTATTGTCCGAACAACCTGGCCCTGGCCGACGCCGCGCGCCTCGGTCTCAAGCAGGTGTGCTTCGTCGGCGTGCCGTGCCAGATCACGCCCACGCGCAAGATCCAGCTCGCCGATGCGTCGTACCTGGACAACGGCCGCAAGAAGGACAAGCACATCGAGCGGCAGACGAAGTTCTTGAAGGGGTTCGGGGACCTGGTGTCGTTCACCGTCGGGCTCCTGTGTACCGAGGTATTCACCTACGAGGGCCTCATGGTCGACAAGATCGAGCGCGACATGGGCATCCCGCTCACCGAGGTGAAGAAGTTCAACGTCAAGGGCAAGGTGCTCATCTACAAGAAGGACGGCGAGGTGGTGGAGATGAAGCTCCGCCAGGCGCAGGAGTACGCCCGTCCGGAGTGCCACCACTGCGGCGACTTCTCGGCCGAGCTGGCGGACATCTCGTGCGGCGGGGTGGCGTCGACGGACTGGACCATCACGGTGCTCCGCACGGCGAAGGGCGAGGCGATGTTCGACGACATGGTGCGGCGCGGGCTGCTCGAGGTACGCTCCATGGACGAGTTCGAGAACTCCCTCAAGGTGCTCATCCGGCTGACCAAGAAACAGCGCGAGCGCGTGCCGGTGCCACCCGGGCGCGAGGCGCGGTACGTGCGGCCCGACGGGTACCCGCGGGTCCCGGCGGACCCGGCGTAGCCCCCGCCGCCACGGGGTGCGCGGCGGCTAGCGGCGAAAGAGCCAGTCGAGCCACCCGGGACGCTCGCCGCGCAAGATGGCGCGCGCACGCTCGGCGTAAGTGGTGGTCTCGGTGTGCAGGGCCTGGACGTCGAGCCGTGCCGGCATCGGCCCGCAGGCCCCGTCGCGAGCGTGCAGGTCCTGCCGGCGGGCGGTCTGGTAGGCGGCGAGGGTCGGGAAGCGATCGCCGAAGGGGAAGGGGCTGAAGTCGGCGACCAGCTGTGTCGGGCTTCCGCTGGCGTAGCAGTCGTCGTCGGCGCTGTAGGTGCTCTCCAGGACCAGGAGTTGGGAGACCGCGTTGTTGGCGAGGGTGTTGCGGCGCAGGACGGCGTCGTCGACATGCTCGAGCGCGATGCCCCGCTCCGAGTTGTCGAGGGTCGTGTTGCCGGCGATCACCGCGTGTGTCGACTGGCTGCTCCAGCGCAGGCCCTTCACGTTCTCATAGGCGACGTTGTCGATGGCGGCGCTGTGACGTGATTCGGCGGCGAAGTAGGCCCCGGAGTTCTCGTTCCGGAAGAGCGTATTGCCGGCCAGCGTGATGTCGGTGGCGGCGTAGACCCGGATGCCCTGCCGGCTGCCGTACGACACGTTGCCGAGCGCCAGGCCGTCGCCCGAGCCCTTGAAGAAGCTGATGCCGGCGTCCTGCATGTGGCGGAACGTGAACCCGACGATGGTCACGTGGTGGCGGCCCGCCAGGTAGACCCCGGCGGCGCGGCGGACCAGCTCGATCTCGTGGGTTGCCGGCGGCGCGGCATCACGGGTGTGGATGGTGAGCACGCGCGTCTGCTCGTCGTGGTAGTAGCTCCCCGGGAGCTTGGCGACGACGGCGGTGGGGGCCTGGTGCTCGTTCAGGTGCTCGGGGGTGTTGGTGGCGCGCGTGTAGCGGTGCTGCGGGCCGTCCATCTCGATCACGCCCCACACCACGAAGGGAACGAACGCGGCGACGTAGACGCCGGGCGTGTCTCCGGCGGTGAAGATGCTCTCGTCCACGGGGTCGGCGCCCGCGAGCATGACTGGGCCGGGCGGGTCACCGGTGCGGGTCCCGGTGGCGTCGGCGATCAGCGTGATGCGCCGGTCAGGCGTCCCGTCGGTCGCCAGCGTGACCTGCTCGCGGTAGAGCCCGGGACCGACGATCGCCGTATCGCCGGCCCGCAGGACGGTCGACAAGAGTGCGACATGTTCCCAGGCTGTGGCCGCGGTGCGGCCATCGTTGGCGTCCTTCCCCATGGTCTGCCGGACGTAGAACGTGGTTGCAGACGCACGCTCGAACGGTGCGGCCACCACACTTGCCAGCAAGACGACGCCGGCCGCGATCCTGGTTCGCACGGAAGGGGAGGGGGGCGCTGCCCCGGCGGCGCGCCCGCGAGCGCGCCGCCGGGGTGCAGAGATCGGACGGCCCCTACTGCACCGTCGACGGCACGCAGAACTCCTGGCGCCGGATCAGTTCGACCTGTTGGCTGCCGAACTGGTTGGTGATGAACGGGTTGAGAGTGCCGAAGAGTACGTTGACCTTGGCCCGGTAGCACAGGAGGTGCAGCGGGTGCGCGGGCGCGGTCGGGTCCTCGGTGTTCTTGTTGACCGGCGTGCACAGGCGCAGCGGCTTCAGCAGGTCGACCGTGATGGGACCGAACTGGTCGACGAGCGGCACACCGAGCTGCTTCACGAACGGCGGCGTGTCGACGGTACGCCGGATCTTGTAGCACTTGAAGTGGTCGATCGTGGGCGGCCCCGGGGCCGCCGGCGGGGTGGCGGTCAGGCTCTTGGTGGTGGGCACCATGAGCCGGTCGGGCTTGATGATGTCCACGGTCGTGGTGCCGAACTGGTTCATGACCACCTGGTTCGGGTGGATGAGTTTCGGCGGCCGGATGCGGTACCCCGCCAGGTGGATCGGATCGGCGGGGGCCGGAGGATCCTCGTTCCGCTTGTTGGCCGGGGCGCACAGGCGGTCGGGACGTTGCACGAGGACGCTCTCGGTGCCGAACCGATCCTGCAGGCTCACGGTGGGGCCGGTGAAGGCGTCCTTCCGTACCTCGTAGCACTGGTAGTGGTGCAGCGGGGCGTTGGTGCAGGTGATGTGGCTCTGGACGCAGGTGCTGGCCTCGCAGCCGGCGGTGGTGCACGCGTCGCTGTCGGTGTCGGGGCACGGCGTGCTGTTCTGGACGGATGGGTGCTCGCAGAGCCCGTTGGCGGGATTGCACGGCGGGTCGTCGGTGCAGTCGTTGCTGTCGGGGGTGCAGATGGTTTGCTGGTGGGTCTGCACGCAGGTGCCGGCCTCGCAGCCGGCCGTCGTGCAGGCGTTGCCGTCGCCGTCGGCGCATGGCGTGCTGTCCGCCACGGGCGGTTTCTCGCAGAGCCCGTTGGCGGGATTACATGGCGGGTCATCGGTGCAGGGGTTGGCGTCCGGCGTACAGACCGTAGCGATGTGCACCTGATCGCACGTGCCGCTACCGTTGCAGCCTGCGTCCGTGCACGCGTCGCCGTCGGTGTCGCCGCACGGCGTGCTGTCGGGCGTATTCGGATGCTCGCACAGCCCGGTGGCCGGGTTGCACGGCGGGTCGTTGGTGCAGTCGTTCGCGTCCGGGGTGCAGACGGTCACGACGTGGTTCTGATCGCAGCCGAGGAAGGCGCCGCCGACCGACCCGGTGCAGCCCGCCGCGGTACAGGCGTTGCCGTCCGTGTCGGTGCACGGCGTGCTGGCCGACCGGGCCGGGTGGTCGCACGTGCCGGTGATGGTGTTGCACGGCGGGTCTTCGGTGCAGTCGATGCCGTCCGGTTGGCACACGACCACCAGATGGTTCTGGTCGCAGGTGCCGGTGCCGGTGCAGCCCGCCGTCGTGCAGGCGTTGCCGTCGTTGTCGGGGCAGGGCGCGCTGTCGGCGAGGTTCGTGAACACGCACTGGCCGGTGTTCTGGTTGCACGCGTCGGTGGTGCAGGGATTGTTGTCGTTGCATGCCGGGCAGAGCGGGATGGAGCTGGCCTGCGTGCTGCCCGAGGAAAGCCCGTTGTCGCACATCGCGTCGCTCGGCAGGATCAGGAAGCCGGCCACCTGCTCGATGAGCGTCGGCGTCACGTCCGTGCTCGGGGCCAGGATCTTCACGTCGAACTCGAGATTGCAGAAGCCCGGGGGGATGGCCTGGTTCGGCGGAATCATGATCGTGCTGCTGGGCGTGAAGACGACCTGATTCGGGGCGCTGCTGACGGCGTGCCCGGTGGTGAACGCGACGCCGCAGGTGGTCGTGATGGTGCCGTCGCCCTGGTACTCGATCTTGGCCCCCTCGTCGGTGCACGGCACCCCGAGCGCGAAGCCGCTGTTGCAGTCGAGATCGAAGCGGACGCGATTCACGTTCAGCTTGGTGCCGCCCTGGATGCTGCCCGTGCCAAGGGTCAGCTGAACGCGTATCGTGTCGCCCGGGATCGAGAACACCGGCCCGGCGACGTAGTCGATCGTCAGCAGGCCGTTGCAGGTGTTGACCGCAAGCGCCGGGGCCCCTGGCACGGAAAGCGCCGCTGCGAACAGGGTAGATAGGAGCCAAGATCTGTGAATCCAACCGGTCGCAGCCATCTCTGCATGCCCTCCCTGGTTCGGTGCCTCGGTGGCGTATCCGTGCGTGCGTCGGGCACGCAGGCGCAACGTCGTCCATCTCGGGGGCCGTAGTCAAGGGAAATGTCACGGAGTTTGCGGTTATCTCCGGCCAGGAGTCGGGTGCTTTCCCGGGGGAGCGCGCGTGCGCTGGCGGGGTGGGTGTACGGACCAATCGCGTGGGGGGCAGAAGGGGCGCGGGGGCGTAAGCGGTTGGTCTCCCTCCGATTGGTGCAGGCCTCTCCTGGATGTATATGGCGTCCGAGCTGCGCGCCGTGCTAGGGTCCGCCGACCCACGGCGTTTCCGTGCACGCCGTGCATACCAACGGAGGTTCGTCATGCCCACCGCGGTCATCGTCAGTGCCACGCGCACCGCCGTCGGGACCCTCGGCGGGGCCCTCGCCCAGATTCCGGCCACCAAGCTCGGGGCCATCGCCGTCAAAGAGGCCATCCGCCGCGCCAAGCTCGAACCGGGGCAGGTCGATGAGGCCATCCTGGGGCACGTCCTGCCGGCCGGGCTCGGGCTCAATCCCGCCCGGGTGGCGGCCCTCGAGTCCGGGCTTCCGAAGGAAGTGCCCAGCTACGGGGTGAACAAGGCGTGTGGCTCGGGCCTGAAGGCCGTCGTCCTCGCCGCGCAGGCCATCCAGCTCGGCGATGCCGAGATCGTCGTCGCGGGCGGCATGGAGAGCATGAGCGGGGCACCCTACATCCTCAAGAAGGCCCGCTTCGGGGTGCGGCTGGGACACGACGAGCTCCTCGACTCCATGATCGCCGACGGCCTCACGTGTCCGATCACCCTGGTGCACATGGGGGTCACCGCCGAGAACATCGCCGCCAAGTACGGTATTCCGCGCGAGGAGCAGGACGAGTTCGCGGCCGAGAGCCAGCAGAAGACGGCGGCGGCCCAGAAGGGCGGGAAGTTCAAGGCCGAGATCGTCCCGATCGAGCTTCCGGCCAAGAAGGGCGACCCGATCGTCTTTGACACCGACGAGCATCCGCGGGGCGACACCACAGCGCAGCGGCTGGCCGGACTGCGGCCCGCGTTCAAGAAGGAAGCGGGGACCGTCACCGCGGGCAACGCGTCGGGCATCAACGACGGCGCGGCAGCGGTGGTGGTCATGTCTGAAGACCGCGCCAAGGCGCTCAAGCTGACCCCGCTCGCCCGCATCCGCGCCTATGCCTCCGCCGGGGTCGACCCGTCGATCATGGGCATGGGGCCGTGGCCCGCCTGCGAGAGGGCGCTCGAGCGCGCCAAGCTGCGCAAAGAGGACGTCGATCTCTGGGAGCTGAACGAGGCGTTCGCGGCCCAATCGCTCGGTGTCCTGCGCGAGCTGCGCATCCCGAAGAACCGCGTCAACGTGCACGGGGGGGCGATCGCGATCGGCCATCCCATCGGCGCGAGCGGCGGCCGCGTGTTGGTCACCCTGTTACATGCCATGGCCGATCGCGATGCGCGCCTCGGTGTGGCGTCGCTCTGCATCGGCGGTGGGCAGGGTATCGCGATGGTCGTCGAGCGCTCGTAGCCCGTGGCGGTCGGGGCACTTTTCGACATCGACGGCACGCTCATCGCGCGCAACTCGGCGTCGCTCTACATGCAGCACCTGCGGCGCACTGGTCAGGCGCGGCGCCGCGACGTGGCGATCACGGTCTACTACGTGTTGCGTTACAAGCTCGGTCTGCTCGATGTCGACCGGGCGCTGGCGCGGTCCATGTCGTTCATCCGTGGCAAGGTCGAGTCCACCATCCGCGCCGATGCCGTGCGCTGGTATCACCAGGAGCTGCGGCCCTATCTCCTGCCGGCGATGACCGCCACGGTCGACGCGCATCGACGCGCCGGGCACGTCACCGCCATCATCACCAGCGCGACGCGCTATCTCGCCGAGCCGGTCGCCGCGGATTGCGGCATCGACCACCTGTTGTTCAGCGATCTGGTCGTCCAGGACGGCTGCTTCACCGGCGAACCGGTGCGTCCGGTGTGCTACGGCAAAGGTAAGATCTATTGGGCGGAGCAGTTCGCCGCCGCTCAGGGGGTTGACCTCGCGCGCAGTTACTTCTACACCGACTCGATCACGGACTTGCCGTTGCTCGAGCGCGTCGGCGAACCCCGGGCGGTCAACCCCGACCCGCGGCTCCGCCGGATGGCGCTCCGCCGCGGCTGGCCCGTGCTGCAGCTGCGGCTCGACGAAACGGCGGCGGCGCCGCTCGATGCTGGGAGGAGGGTAGCAACATGGCGGACAGGAGAGAGCAGCGGCGCGGAGCACCCCCGCGTACGCTGATCGGGCCCCTGCTCATGCTCGCGGGCGGTGTGGTGACCAGCGCGATGGTGTGGCGCCTGCTCATGCTCGACCCTGCACTGCAGGTCCACGAGCCGCTGTCGTCGGGGGACCGCCAGGCGCTCGACCGTGTCCTCGCGGAACAGCGCCGCCCGTAGCGTCTGGGGGACGGGGCAGGTGCGGCGGGGATGAGCACGATCGAAGAGAACCTGCGGCGCGTGCCGCCGCAGAACCTCGAGGCCGAAGAATCGGTCCTGGGAGGGGTCCTGCTCGACAATACGGCCATCGATCGCGTCGTCGAGCTCGTACGGCCGGACGATTTCTACCGCGGCGCGCATCGCAAGCTCTTCCGCGCCATGCTCGCGCTCTCGGAAAAGAGCGAGCCGGTCGACATCATCACTCTGGCCGAGATGCTGCGGGCGCGCGGCGAGCTTGCCGACGTCGGTGGGGCCGCGTATCTCGCCGAGCTGGCCGAGCGGGTACCGACGGCGGCCAACGTGATGCACTACGCACGCATCGTGCGCGACCGCGCCGTCCAGCGCGATCTCATCACCGCGGCCACCGACATCGCCACCAAAGGCTACGAGGCCACCACCAACGTGAACGAGCTGCTCGACCGCGCCGAGCAGGCGATCTTCAATATTGCCGAGCGTAAGGTGCGGGCGAGCTTTTCGCGCCTGCAGGACATCCTGGTCGATTCGATCAAGACCATCGAACGCCTGTACGAGCAGAAGCAGTCGGTCACGGGCGTGCCGACGGGCTTCGTCGACTTGGACCGCCTCACGTCCGGGCTGCAGCCGTCGGACCTCATCATCGTGGCCGGGCGTCCCAGTATGGGGAAGACCGCCTTCTGCCTCAACATCGCGGAGAACTGTGCGCTCCGTGCCGATGTCGGGGTGGCGGTGTTCTCGCTCGAGATGGCCAAGGAGCAGCTGGCGATGCGCATGCTCTGCTCCGAGGCCCGCGTCGACTTGGCGCGCGTGCGCACGGGGCACCTGACGGAGCGCGAGTTTCCCCGGCTCGCGATGGCCGCTGGGCGCCTCGCCGACGCCCCCATCTACATCGACGATTCACCAGCGCTCTCCGTGCTCGAGCTGCGCGCGAAGGCCCGGCGCTTGAAGCGTGACCCGGAGGCCAAGCTCGGTCTCATCGTCGTAGACTACATCCAGCTCATGCATAGTGCGGAAGGGCGGGACAGCCGCGAGCAGGAGATATCCGAGATCAGCCGCTCGCTGAAAGCCCTGGCCAAGGAGCTGAAGCTTCCGGTGGTCGCGTTGTCGCAGCTGAACCGCCAGGTCGAGAATCGCCAGCCGCCTATCCCGCGTCTGGCCGACCTGCGCGAGTCGGGCGCCATCGAGCAGGACGCCGACGTGATCTGTTTCCTCTACCGCGAGGAGTACTACCTCGAGGACTCCGACAAGAAGGGTATCGCCGACGTCATCGTCGCCAAGCAGCGCAATGGGCCGATCGGCACCGTCGAGCTCACCTTCCTGAAGGAGTTCACCCGCTTCGAGAATCGCGAAGTCTCCCGGGAGGACGCTGCCAGCGGTGGCCCCGGGTCGGCGGCCTTGCACTAGCGTCGCCGGTTCACACCCCCCGGGGGAATCGCCTAGCGGTGTTCCCCGGATGCCCGTTTCCGGAAGCTCCAGGTCACGAGGGCGAGCGCTGCTGCTAGTGCTGTGCAGCGTGCCGCGGTATCCGGGCGCCCGGTGGCCGGAGCACGCGGCGGGTCGCAGCGGACTGCGTTAGAGCTCGGGAAGGTGTAGCTGCGGTGCGGTCGGGCATGGCACTGAAGATTGTGGGTGAACTCACCGCTGCGTACTGTCCCTCGCTCGTGGGCAGAGCCGGGTCATGCGTCTCCTGCTGGTAGAGGACGACCTCCGGGTCGCGAGTTTCGTGCAGCGTGGGCTCACGCAGGAGGGGTTCTGCGTGGACTCGTCCGCGGACGGCCGCGATGCCTTCCATCTGGCCCTGCACGAGCCGTACGACCTCATCATCCTCGACCTGCTGATCCCGCACATGGACGGGTTCCAGGTCCTGGCCGAGATCCGCAAGCAGGGCTGCCGCGTCCCGGTGCTCATCATCTCGGCGAAGGACGGCGTCGGTGATCGCATCCACGGCCTGAACAGCGGCGCCGACGATTACCTCGTCAAGCCGTTCAACTTCGCGGAGCTGGTGGCGCGCGTCCGCGCGCTCCTGCGGCGCTCTCTTCAACTCGATCAGGAAGTCCTGCGCGCCGCCGATCTCGAGATGCATCTGGCGACGCGGAAGGTCACGCGCGGTGGCCGCCCGATCGATCTCACCCCCAAAGAATTCGCGCTGCTGGAATACCTCCTCCGGAGTCAGGGGCACGTGCTGACGAGGACGATGATCGCCGAGCACGTGTGGGATCAGCACTTCGACTACTTCAGCAACGTGATCGACGTCTACATTCGCTATGTGCGGACAAAGGTCGATTCCGGCTCCGAGGCGAAGCTCATCCATACCGTGCGCGGCATCGGGTATGTGTTGTCGCCGGAGCCGCCATGACGCGGCGGCTGTCGATCCGCTGGAAGCTCACCCTGTCGACGTTTGCGTTGGCGGTCGCGATCGCGTCCGGCCTCATGATCGTCTTCCACCTGCGGACGCAGGCACAGCTCCTGGGTCAGCTGGAGAAGACGTTGGAAACCAAGTGCGACGAGGTGCTGTCCGTGCTCACGGGAGGCGGATCGCAGCTCACGCTCGAGGCGCTGCTCGCCATCGAGACCAACTACCGGTTCTCCCCGTACACGTATTTCTACCAGGTCGCCACAGAGGACGGCCGCCCTGTGGCGCGGAGCAAGAACCTCGGCGAGGCGAGGCTACCCGTCCCGAGTGCCCTGGCGGGTGACGAAGAGGCGGATCGTGTCCGGATCGAAGAGGCGGCGTATCCCGGCGACCGCAAGCCGGGTGAACGCATCCGGGTCCGGAGCGAGCGCGTGCGCGAGATTGCGAACCCGTGGGGCGGGGGCCCGCTGGTCGTGCAAGTCGCAGTCTCTCTGGGGCCGCTCAACGCGGCGATGCAGCGTTCCCTCGAGTACGCCCTGCTGTACTCGGCGGGGGGGCTTGGGGTGGTGTTCGTCCTCTTGTGGTCTGTGACGAGCCGCGCGTTGAGGCCCGTGGCGCGAATGACCAGGCGGGCGTCGAGGATCACGGCGACGAACCTGTCCGAGCGCTTGCCGCTGTCCGGCGCCGATGACGAGCTGGATCAGTTGGCGATGGTGCTGAACGGGATGCTGGACCGGCTGCAGCAATCGTTGCAGCAGATGGAGCAGTTCACGTCGGGTGCGGCGCATCAGCTCCGTACACCGCTCACCCGCATCCGCGGCGAGCTGGACATGATCCTCCGCAACGGTGTGCCGCCCGAGTTGCGGGGACCGCTCGAGCGGGTTCAGGAGGAGCTGGAGCGGTTGACGCGGATGTGCGGCCGCCTGCTTCTCCTGGCGCGGCTCGATCATGAAGCGCGAGACCAGCACGTGTTCAGTGAAAGGGTCGATCTCGAGCTGGTCGTGGGTGAGTTGGTCGAGCAGATGACACCTTTGGCGCAGGAGCGGGGCGTGCGGCTCGGGTGTGGCCCGATGGTGCCGGCGTGCGTGCGGGGCAGCAAGCAGCTGATCGTGGAGGCACTGCTCAACCTGCTCCACAATGCGATGCGGTTCGCCGGGGTGGGAGGAAGGGTCGAGGTTGTGGTGGGGAACGGAGGCGACCGCGTGACGGTGTCCGTGGAGGACTCGGGTCCCGGCATCCCCCACGACGAGCAGGAGAAGATCTTCCGGCCGTTCTACAGCACGGCCACGACGGCCGGAGACTCGGACGGCGTCGGGCTCGGTCTCGCCATCGTGAAAGCGATCGCGCGCGCCCATGGGGGAGCGGTGAACCTCGTATCGACCCCCGGGAACGGTAGCTGCTTTCGCCTCGTCCTGCCGGCAGAGGGCTCCGCCTAGGGAAAGCCCGCACGGTTCAGGCGGAAAGCCCCGGGCGTTTCTCAGCAGAATCTAATCCAGAACTCAGCAGAATCTAAGAATGCTGCATCATGCTGTGCCCCGTGATGCGAGGGCGGCGGGAACGGCTACACGACAGCCAAGCGCAAAGTGAGGACGACATGACGAATGCATCGAGTGGACTCCGGATACGCAGGTTCATGGACGAAGCGAAGCGGCTGCTCCCAGTGGCCGGCCTATCGCTTGGCGTTGTCCTCGG
Organism: uncultured Binatia bacterium (SeqCode); assembly: GCA_964618895.1. Lineage (GTDB taxonomy): Bacteria > Desulfobacterota > Binatia > DP-6 > DP-6 > CAZUDO01. The sequence goes on along the minus strand of CAZUDO010000100.1, from coordinate 37,006 downwards.
GGCTGTCGAGGCCTCGGCCCAGGAGCAGCTCGCGCCGGGCCAGGTCAGGCGCGCTGCGGTGGCTGCCGGTCTCGGGTCGCTGCACCGCGTGGAGGTGCCTGCCCCGGACAACCTGGACGAGGTCCTGCGGGACGGGAGCGAGGCCCGGCTGGCCGCGACTCGGCTCGGCAAGGCGCTGTTCTGGGACATGCAGGTCGGGAGTGACGGGCAGGCCTGCGGAACGTGTCACTTCCACGCCGGTGCCGACAGTCGGGCCAAGAACCAGCTGAGCCCGGGGCTCAAGCACACCAATCCCCTGATGCGCGAGGTCTTCGACCCGACCCCGACCGGCGACGGTGGACCGAACTACGAGCTCAGCCCGGAGGACTTTCCGTTCCACCAGCTGGAGGAGCCCGAGGACCGGACCTCCACGGTGCTACATGACAGCGACGACGTGGTGTCCTCGCAGGGCGTGTTCAACGCCAACTTTTCCGGCGTCCTTCCGGGGCAACCCGGTGACCTCGGCGTCCCGTTCGCCGACGGGATCTTCAACGTCGGCGGGATGAACGTGCGCCGGGTCGAACCACGCAACACGCCCACGATGATCAACGCGGTCTTCAACTTCGCGAACTTCTGGGACGGGCGAGCGCACAACGAGTTCAACGGCGTGAGCCCGCTCGGGCCGCTGGACGAGGGCGCGACCGTTCTGGTGCTCGACAACGGCACGCTGGTGCGGCGGGCGATCCGCCTCAACAACTCGAGCCTGGCCTCGCAGGCGGTCGGGCCGCCGGGGAGCGACCTGGAGATGTCGTTCTTCAACCGGCCGTTCCGTGACGTGGGCCGGAAGCTGCTCGGCCTGCGGCCTCTGGGACTCCAGTTGGTGCACCCCAAGGACGGCGCTCTCGGACCCCTGTCACGGGCGAGCCTGCGGAACGGACGGGCCGTTGGCCGTACGGGGATCACGACCTCGTACCGGACGTTGATCCGGACAGCGTTCAAGAAGAAGTACTGGGAGTCGACCGAGCTGGACGAGGGCTATACGCAGATGGAGAGCAACTTCAGCCTGTTCTTCGGCGTCGCGGTGCAGATGTACGAGAGCACGCTGGTGGCCGATCGGACGCCGTTCGACAAGTTCATGGAGGGGCAGAACGACCAGCTGAGCCAGGAGCAGTTGCGCGGACTCCTCGCCTTCATCAATCAAGGGCCCGGCGCGTCGGACGATCCCATCTTCGAGGATGTCGGTGTCGGAAACTGCGTGAGCTGCCACGGCGGGCCCGAGTTGACCGACGCCGCGGTCGGCAACCTGGTCGAAGACGACGAGCTCGAGTTGATCGAAGTCGAGGAGACGCCCGAGCTCATGGCCGGCACGCTGGTGATCGGACCGTTGACCACCTTCCTCGACAACGGGTTCTCCAATATCGGCGTGCGGCCGACGGCAGAGGACCTGGGGCGCGGCGGGATGGAGGCGGGCAAGCCGTTGTCGTTCGTGCGCCAGCAGCTCCTCGGGTTCGACTTCGCCCCGGAGCTGCCCGGGTGCGGGGGGCTCGACGAGGAACTGTGTCCCGTTGGCGACCGCGTGTCGGTCGACGGGGCGTTCAAGGTGCCCGGCCTCCGCAACGTCGCGCTGACCGGCCCGTACTTCCATAACGGCGGGCAGGTGACCCTGACGCAGATCGTAGAATTCTACGACCGCCAGGGGGACTTCAGCAACGAGAACCTCGCGGATCTCGACCGGCAGATCGCGCGCATCGCGGTCGAGGAGGAGGATGAGGAGCCGCTGGTCGAGTTCCTGCTCAGCCTGACCGACGAGCGCGTGCGTAAGGAGCGCGCGCCGTTCGACCGCCCGCAGATATTCGTTCCGAACGGGCATGCGGGTGACCACTCGGTGCTCGAGTGCGTGACCGGCATCCAGGCGTGCGACGACCTGCTCGAGGTCCCCGCGGTCGGCGAGAAGGGGCGGCACGACATCGGCCTCCCCCCTCTGGGAACCTTCCTCGACGTGGAGCATATCGAGGAGGAGGAGGAGTAAGAGCCGGGTGACCGGCCGGTCCCCTCACCCCAGACGGGCGAGTACGGTCCCGACAGCCGCGGCAGGATCGGCGGTTCGCACCAAGCCGGCGATCATGGCCACGGCGTCGGCACCCGCCGCCAGCACGCCCGGGGCGGTTGCGGCGGTGATCCCGCCGATGGCGACCAGCGGCACGGGCACGGCAATACGCACGGCCCGGACGAGATCGAGCCCGCGGGGCGTCAAAGCATCGCTCTTGCTCGCGGTGGCATAGACCGGACCGATGCCAAGGTAGTCGGCACCGCTCGCGTGGGCCGCCCGCGCCTCGTCGACGGAGTGCGTGGATATCCCGATCACGGGCCCCGGGCCGAGTATGCGGCGTGCGGCCGCGAGCGGCAGGTCGTCCTGACCGAGGTGGACGCCATCGGCGCCGACGGCGCGGGCGATGTCGGGACGATCGTTGACCAGGAACAGGGCGCGTGCCGCAGTCGCCCAGGCCCGGATGGCGGTGGCTGCCGCGACCAGCTCGCGGCTGCTGGCGCCCTTCCAGCGGAGCTGGATGAGGCGGGCGCCGCCGGCCAGGAACGCCGCCGCCAGCGTCACCGGATCCTGGCCGGTCTCGAGCGGGTCGACGATGGCGTACAGCGGCGGGAGTGCCAGCCGGCTCACGATACCGGCCCGCGGCGGATCGCGATGCGGAGGTCGGTGATCTTCTTCCGGAGGGTGTTGCGGTTGATGCCGAGCATGTCGGCGGCCCGCACCTGGTTGCCCCCGGTCCGTTCCAGGACCACCTCGATGAGGGGGCGCTCGACCACCCCGATGAGCGTGGCGTAGAGGTCGCTGACTGGCGTGGCGGCATCGGCCGCCAGCAGCTCCGAGAGGCGCGCGCGGACGGCGTCCTCTAGGGGGAGGGCGGCGGCCGGCGCCTCGCGCGGCTGGCCGGCCAACGCAAAGTCCTCTGCGACCAGCGAGCGTCCGCGGGCGAGCACGGCGGCGCGCAGGAGCGCGTTCTCGAGCTCGCGGACGTTGCCCGGCCAGCTGTGCCGCATGAGTATGGCGCGGGCGTCGTCGCTCACGCCGACGATGGTCGTGCCGAGATCGCGGTTCACCTTGTCGATGAAGAACTCGATCAGCTCCGGGATGTCGCCCCGGCGATCGCGCAGCGGCGGGACGCAGATGCGCACCACGTTCAAGCGGAAGAACAGGTCCTCGCGAAAGCGGGCGTCCCGGACCGCGGCCTCGATATCCTGGTTCGAGGCGGCCACGATGCGCACGTTGGCGCGGATGGGTTCACGCCCGCCTACGCGCGTGAACTCGCGCTCCTGGAGAACGCGCAGGAGCTTCGCCTGCAGCGCGAGCGGCATGTCCGCGATCTCGTCGAGGAAGAGCGTCCCGCCGGCCGCGGCCTCGAACTTGCCGATGCGGCGCACGCCGGCGCCGGTGAACGCCCCGCGCTCGTAGCCGAAGAGCTCGCTCTCGAGGAGCTCGTTCGGGATGGCGGAGCAGTTGAGGGCCATGAACGGCCCGTTACGGGCCGAGTGGTAGTGGATGGTCTTGGCGACCAGCTCCTTGCCGGTTCCCGTCTCGCCCTGGATGAGCACGGTCGCGTCCGTCGGCGCCACCCGGCCGATCAGCTTGTAGACCTCCTGCATGGCGGGAGCGCGCCCGATGACCAGCTCGTACCGCTGCTGCAGCTCGCCGCGCAGGCGCTCGAGATCGCGGGTGAGGCGGCGCAGCTCCAGGGCGCGCCCGACGAGGAACGCCACCTGGTCGAGGTCGAAGGGCTTGGTCAGGTAATCGTACGCGCCGCGTTTGGTTGCTTCGATGGCGTTCCCCATCGTGTTCTGTGCCGTCATTACGATGATCAGCGTGTCGATCTGCTCCTCGCGGGCGCGGCTGAGCACGTCGAGTCCGGAGAGGTCGGGCATCTTGATGTCGATCACCGCCAGGTCGAACGGGTTTGCGCGCAGGGCGGCGAGGGCCTCGGTGCCGCTGCCGACGCTGGTGACGGTATGCCCGTGCTGTGCGCAGGCCCGCTCCAGGACCCAGCGGATGGACTCCTCGTCGTCGGCGATCAGGATCCGCCCGGGTGCCGTGGCGCCCGGCTTATCGGGTGGCAGCTGCCCCATCGTCCTCAGTGGCGGGAAGGGTGACACGGAAGGCCGCGCCCCGCGGGGCGCGGCCTTCGTGGGTGATGGTGCCGCCATGCTCGCTGACGATGCGGTGGCAGACGGCGAGACCCAGGCCGGTACCCCGGGGTTTGGTGGAGAAGAAGGGCGAGAACAGCTGGGACTGGTCTGCCTCGGCGACGCCCGGGCCGTCGTCTTCGATCAGGACGGAGAGGAACCGTCCGCGTGCCCCGCCCCGACGCACCCGGTAGCGTATTTCGATGCTGGTCGACAGCGCGAGCTCGCCGGTTCCGGCCAGGGCCTCGAGGGCGTTCTTCACCAGATTGAGGAAGACCTGGGTCAGCTGCGCGCGGTCGCCCAGGACCGCGGGCAGGCTCGGATCGAAGACGGTCCGCAGACGGACCGTGCCCCAACGCGGTCCTTGACGTTCGAGGGCGATCACGTCGTTCAGCACGCGGTAGATGTTGACCGGCCCGAGCTGGAGGCGCGGCGGGGTGGACAGCTCGCGCAGCTGCTCCACCAGGCCGTCGAGCCGTTCGACTTCGCGCACGATGATGTCGGTGCAGTGGTGCAGCTCGGGGTCGTCGACCGCGCCGCGGATCAGCTGGGCGGCGCCCTTGATGCCACCGAGCGGGTTGCGGATCTCGTGTGCCAGGCCGCGCGCGACGGTGCCGAGCGCGTCCAGGCGTTCGGCGCGTCGCGTGGTCATGTCCAGTGTGCGCTGGAGCGTCAAGTCGTGCAGGACGACGACCGCGCCACGCGCCGCCCCCCCGGCGTCGACCACCGGCGCGCAGCCTACGCGCAGGGGCACGTCGCGTCCGCGCCCGCGAAACGCCCCCTCGCCCCGGTGCTGGGTGGCGGAGTCGCCAAGCGCGCCGTGCGCCATCTTGGCGATCCAGGGGGCGTTCGGACAGAGGGTATCGAGGTCGCTGCCGAGCGCTACCGCGGCGGAGACGCCCAGCAACTGCTCCGCGGCCGGATTCACGTCGGCGATCCGCCCGCTCGCGTCGAGGACGATGATGCCGTCCTCGATGCTGGCGAGCACGTCGGCCCACGGCGGGCGTGGGGCACTAGAGGTCGTCCTCGCCACCCGCCGGCGCCTCGCCGTCGTCGTCCCCGTCCTCTAGCTCGTCGACCATCTCGTCGAAGTCGTCGCCGGCGTCGTCACCGAGCTCACGCCCCATCTTCCGCATCCAGCGTGCCATGCTCTTGGGGTCCTGCTCGTCGACGCCCCCGAGCGACGACGGATCGGTCAGGTCGTCGAGTCGGGCGTCGTCGGAGCGCAGCATGGCGAAGCGCGACATGAGTCGCGTGAGGTTCCGTCCGCCGCAGTGCTCGCAGGTCGCGTCGACGGCCGCGCTGGCGCGCAGCGTGAGCACGGTCACCTTCTTGCGGCAGTCTTCGCAGCGGTACTCGTAGATCGGCATGGCGCGGACGATTATAGCGCGTGCGAACGGCAGGGGAAGGCCGGGGCGGCGGGCCCCCGAAGGCTATTTGCTCGCCTTGGCGGAGAATCCGCGCTCGCCGTAGGTGAGCGACGTGCGCTTGCTGTTGACCACGGTGTCGAGGGCGACATCCCGGCCCCACAGCCGATGGACGTAGGCCAGCGTCCGCTCGGCGTACTCGAGATGCAGGTCGCGGCCGTCGTGTGCGTGCGACAGGAGGAGGGTGCGAGAGTGGTTGTGGTCGGCGTCCTCGACCCGGATCACGGGGATGGTGCCCATGCCGACGCTGCGGACGAGGGTCTCCCGGACCTGGCGCCAGCCGTCCTGGTTGGACACGTCGCTCACCACCAGGTCGTCGCCCTTGGGCTCGAAGCGGAAGATGTCGAGCTCACGCATGAGGTCCTCGTGCAGCCAGCGGCGCAGGAAGGACGCGTCCCGGTCGACCTCGCGCGTCTGGAACAGCAGGGCCCGCCCCGTTGTCCCCGGCCGCAGGTTCTCATGCTCCTCGGGGGTAGGGTGGTCGCCCCGTCGCTCGATGTCTTCCCAGGCACGGAGGCCGAGATGGTAGGGGTTGAGGCCGCCGGGAATGGGCCGCACGACCTGGTTATGGCGGACCAGAAACTCGAGGTGCAGCTCCTGGGGCAGTTCGAGGGCGTCGAGGATGCGCTTGTGGACGAAGCTCGCCCAACCCTCGTTCATGATCTTGGTCTCGATCTGGGGGATGAAGTACTGCGCCTGCTCGTGGACGATGGTCAGGAGGTCCTTCTCCCACTCGGCCAGGAACGGGTTATGGTCGCGGATGAAGATCAGCAGGTCTTCTTCTGGCGAGGGGGGGATGCGACGCAAGTCGGGCTCGACCATCTGCTGGCGGCGATGGATGGCCTGGAAGGGGTCCGGCGGTGGAGTGGCGGCGTCCACCAGGCGGTCGCGGTCCTCCTCTTCCGTCAGCTTGCGCACGGACAGGTTCCGCCGGCACTGGAGCGACAACGCATGGGCCGCGTCGAGCAACCCCTCGACTTTGTCGATGCCGATACTCGGAGTGTCGACGTAGCGGCGCACGCGGTCGGCATGCGCCTTGAAGGTGCCGATCGTAAACTCGGGGCGCGTGGTGCGGAAAGTGAAATTGTTCTTGAAGAAGTCGTTGTGCCCGTACACGTGCGCGATGGTGAGGATCTGCAGGCAGAGCGAGTTGTCGCGTATCAGGTAGGCCAGCGACGGGTTCGAGTTGATGACCATCTCGTACGGAATGCCCGACACGCCGTAGTCGTAGAGGGTCTTCAGCTTCTCGTAGGCCTTGCCGTACGACCAGTGCGGGTAGTGCGACGGCATGCCCGAGTAGGCCATGTAGCCGAGCATCTGGGTGTGGTCGCAGACCTCGAACTCCTGCGGGAAGCAGTCGAGCCCCATGGCAGCGACCTGCTCGCGGATGCGCGCGTCCCAGTACTCGAGGTCTTTCGCGGTGTAGGAGGCCACGGGCTCAGTCGTTCCGGCCGCGGTCCTTGGCCAAGAACGCCTTGAAGGAGGGCCAGACGTCCTCCTTGCGTTCGATGAGGACGGTCTGGAAGTTCTCGGCGTCGAGGCGGCGGAAGATGTTGAGCATCGAGCTCTCGTAGTAGCGCGAACCGAGCGGTTTGATCTCGCCGTAGCCGAACAGGTTGCACACCTCCGCCAGCTCCTTGGCGGCACGCAGCGCGGCGGGGTTGTCGGAGTCGAAGTTGTCGCCGTCCGAGCAGTGGAAGGCGTAGATGTTCCACAGCGACGGGTGATAGCGCGCCTGGATGATCTCGAGCGCACGCAGGTAGCCGGACGAGATGAAGGTTCCGCCGGATTCTCCCTTGTGGAAGAACTCGCTTTCGGACACCTCGCTCGCTTCGGTGTGGTGCGCGATGAAGACGATCTCGACGTTGCGGTACTTGGTGCAGATGAACTGGTAGAGCAGGAAGAAGAAGCTCCGGGCGAGGTACTTCTTCATGGTGTCCATCGAGCCCGACGTGTCCATCACGCACAGGACCACCGCATTCGACTCCTTTCTCACGTCGGTGATCATGTGCCGGTAGACCAGGTCGTCCTCGTGGAAGGGGAAGCGTTCGCGGGGCGGCGCGACAGGGGTCGCCGACCCCGGCGGGCCGAAGGCGGCGAGCGCCCGGTGCCGGCGGCTTGCCAGCTTGCGCCGGGCACGCTCGCGCACGGTGCGCCGCTTGTCGAGGCGGACGCGGATGCCAACCTGGCGGTAGCCCTTCCGTTTCGCGGTGCGGATGGACTCGATCTGCCGCATCGCCTTGCGTTCCATGTCGGGCAGCTCGAGATCCTGGAACATGATCTCGATCAGCTCCTCCAGCGTGACGTCGGTCTCGTAGTAGTCGCTCCCCGGCTGGTCGCCGGCGCGATCCGTGCCCTGGCCCTGCTGGCGGGCCTTGCCCACCACTTCGCCCGTCTGCGTGTCGCCGTTCCCCTGCCCGACGCCGGGGGTATTGTCGCCGTAGACGAACTTGTACTCGCGGATGCCGCGGATCGGGACCTTGATGATCTTGCCGCGGGCCTTCCCGATGATGGATTCCTCCGCGATGATATCGGCGATGTTGTCGCGGATGGACTCCCGCACTTTGGCGCGGTGGCGGGCGCGGTCCCCGGCCGAACGGTCGCTGCGCTCGGCGTCGGACGGCACGTAGGGCCGGAAGATCGACTCGACCGTGCCGGACGGCACGGGGGGCCGGAAGATCGGGTCAACCCTGCCGGAAGGGGCGGGCGGCTCCAGCCCGTCAGTCCTTCCAGAGGTTGTTGGCGGCGTACTTGAGGACGACATCGACGCAGCTCTCGCAGTAGCCGGAATCGAGCAGGTTCTTCACCATGACATTGTACTTCTGGGTCTGCTCCTCGTCGCGCGTGCGCGCCTTGGTGATGATCCGGCTGATGTCCCGCACCGACGTCATGAGCTTCTTCTCGATCGCCTCTTTTAGCGGCTCGTAGGAACGGTAGGATACACGCTCGCCGCGGCGGGTGGACGCCCACAGGTAGGCGATGACCTCCTGGCGGAAGCCCTCCGCCGCGGAGCCGATGATCGCGATCTGCTCTTCGATGGACTTGAGGAAGCCCTCGTCGGGCTGCAGCTCTTCCTTGGTGTTGCGGTCCTTCACGCGGGTCTTGTTGACGAAGGCCTCGGCGTGATCGAGGTAGTTCTGGAACAGCGACTCGGCCTGCTCCTGGTAGGAGTAGACGAAAGCCTTGGTGATCTCCTTCTCCAACATCTCCAGGTACTCCTTGTGGAGCACGTCCTGGAGGAACTCGAGGTGCTGCTTGTGGGTGTCGTCGGAGAAATCGGCCTCCTTCACCATGCTGATGAGGGCCTCGCGCACGTTGATGGGGTTGATGCAGTTGCCCTCGACGTTGTCGGAGAGCGCATTGTCGAGCGCCTTCATGATGAAGCGCGTGGAGATGCCGGTCATGCCCTCGCGCTTGGCGTCCTCACGCAGCTCCTGCACGTCGATCTTCTTGGTCTTGCCCTTCTCGACGACTTCTTCGCCGTTGTAGAGCTTGAGCTTGGTCATGAGGTCGCACTTGGCGTTGGGCTCGAGGCGCGAGAGGAGGGCAAACATGGACGCGATCTCGAGCGTATGCGGGGCGACGTGGGCGCGGAAGTCGGAGTGGCGGATGATCTTCTGGTAGATCTTGACCTCCTCCGACAGGCGGAGGTTGTACGGCACCTTGACCACCACGATGCGGTCGAGGATGGCCTCGTTGGTGTGGTCGGCCTTGAACTTCTGCCACTCGGCTTCGTTCGAGTGCGCCACGATAACGGTGTCGACGTAGACCATGCCGTGGCGGCCCGGGGCGGGGATGACCTTCTCCTGCGTGGCGGTGATCATCGCGTGCAGGTACTCGGTTTCGTTCTTGAAGACCTCGATGAACTCGCACATACCGCGGTTGCCGACGTTGATCGCGCCGTTCAGGTCGAGGACGCGCGGGTCGCCCTCGCTGAACAGGTCGAGCTTGGAGATGTCTTCGCTACCGATCAGGACCGAGGTGTCCTGGTTGTTCGGGTCGACCGGCGGGACGACGCCGATGCCGACACGGTTGCGCTTGGAGAAGAACTGGGCCGCGACCGGAACCTCTTCGTAGCGGCCGCCGAACTCTTCTTTCAGGCGGAAGCGGCACACCGGGCAGAGATCGCCCTCCATGTGCACGCCGAGCATCTTCTCGAACTCCTTGCGCAAGTGCCGCGGGATGAGATGGAGCGGCTCCTCGAACATCGGGCAGCCTTCGATGGCGTAGAAGAGGTCGGTCCCCTCGAGCCCCCGCTGCAGGCGCTCGACCAGAGAGCTCTTCCCCGAGCCGACCGGGCCCATCAGGTAGAGGACCTGGCGGCTCTCTTCGCCCTTGAGCGACCCCGAGTGGAAGTAGCGGACGATCTGGGCGACGGTGCGCTCGATGCCGAAGAACTCGTCGCTGAAGAAGGTGAAGACCTTGAGGGTCTCGTCCTTGTACAGGCGCTTCACGCGCGCGTCGTCCGACTCGTGGATGTCGCGCGTCCCGGGTCGCATGATGGTGTCGAACAGCCGGGCGTGGGCCAGCTTCGGGATAGCGGGGTCGTCGCGGACGAGGTCGAGGTACTCGAGGAATGAACCGCGCCAGTCGCGCGATTCCTGCGTGGCGCGGTCTTCTTTGATGAGCTGCTCGAAGGACGGGCGGTCCATGGGCTAGCTCCTCTCGCTAGTAGTCGTGATGTGGGCCGGCACGTGCGATCCAGGGGCCCTGGGGCGTCATCACGCTCTGCGTCGTCGCAAGCACCGTGCCGAGCATGCGCCGGACCGGAACAGGGACATGAAGCGCAGCCGCGTCGCCCGGGGTGCCCACACGACCGTCTCGCGCTGGTGTGGCTCCTGTCCGCAGCACCACTTCCCCCCCCAACCACCGTGTCGGTGGCCTCACGACGCAAACCGTTACCGGATCACCCCAAGGCACCAGACAAGGCGAGGGTATCGGCTGCACCCCACCCTGTCAAGTAATTGTCGCTCCGCCAAGGGCGTGTCGGCGTTCGTGAATGCCGCGCGGTGCGTCGTCGATCGTGGAACGCGACGGGAGAATGGTCCCAGGGGGAATCGAACCCCCGTTACCGACGTGAGAGGCCGGCGTCCTAGCCGCTAGACGATGGGACCCTGTGCGAGGCTGAGGAGGGAGGACTCGAACCTCCAATGCCCTGATCCAGAGTCAGGTGGCTTACCAATTAGCCGACTCCTCAAGAGACGCGGGACGCTAAACGAAGGGGTGTAACGAGTCAAGATTGCGCGGCGGTGGACGCCGTCGCCAGGCGTTCCTGCACGACGTGCAGGCGCGCGAGGGTGCGCGCGCGACCGAGCACGTCGAGCACCGCGAATATCCCGGGGCTCACCGTGCCCCCGGTGACGGCGACGCGCACCGGTTGCGCGAGCGCGCCGAGCTTCAAATCGCGTGGCGCGATGACCTGCTGGAAGGCGCTCTCGATGGCTCCGGGGTTCCAGGCGTCGAGGGCACCGAGCGCCGCCACCAGGTCGGTGAGCGCCGGGGCGATGGCCGGCGTCAGGTGCTTGGCTGCGGCCTGCTCGTCCGGGACGATCGGATCGACGAGATAGAAGCGGCAGAACTCGGCCAGCTCGACGAGCGTCTTGGCGCGCTCGCGTAGCGTGCCGACGGCGCGCGCCAGCCAGGCCCGGTCGGCGGGGATGGGCAGGCCGGCACGCTCGAGAAAGGGGATCAGCAAGCGCGTCAGCTCGTCGACGGGGGTGGTTTTCAGGTACTGGAAATTCACCCATTCGAGCTTCTCGGGATTGAAGATCCCGGCCGCCTTGCCGACATTGTCGAGGGAGAAATGGGTGATCAGCTGGTCGCGGGTGAACAGCTCCTGGTCGCCGTGCGACCAGCCGAGGCGGGCGAGGTAGTTGACGAGCGCATGTGGCAGGTAGCCGAGATCCTGGTACGCCATGACCGAGGTGGCGCCGTGGCGCTTCGAGAGCCGGGTCTTGTCCAGCCCGAGGATGAGCGGGACGTGCGCGAACACGGGCAGGGACGCGCCGAAGGCCCGGTACAGGAGCACCTGGCGCGGCGTGTTGGCCAAGTGATCGTCGCCGCGGATGACGTGGGTGATGGTCATGTCGACGTCGTCGACCACGACGCAGAAGTTGTACACCGGGGTGGCATCGGACCGCAGAACCACGAAATCGTCGAGATCGGCATGCTGGAAGACCACCGGGCCCTTCACCTGGTCGTCGATCACGGTCTCGCCGGCGAGCGGCGTGCGGAAGCGCAGCACGAAGGGCCGGTCGGGAGCGGGGCCGCTCCGGTCGCGGCAGGTGCGGTCGTAGGCCGGCCGGCGTCCGGCGGCGAGGGCCGTCTTGCGCTTGGCGTCCAGCTCGTCGGTCGTGCAGTAGCAACGATACAGGTGTCCGGCCGCCAGCAGGGCCTCGGCACGGGCGCGGTAGAGGTCGTAGCGGGCGCTCTGGAAGTGCGGTCCCTCGTCCCAGTCGAGACCGAGCCAGGTGAGGCTGTCCAGGATGGCCTGGACCGACTCCGATGTGGAGCGCTCGCGGTCGGTGTCTTCGATGCGGAGGACCAGCGTGCCCCCGTGGTGCCGGGCGAAGAGCCAGTTGAACAGGGCGGTGCGGGCGCCGCCGATGTGGAGGTAGCCCGTCGGGCTCGGCGGAAAGCGCGTTCGGACCGACATCCGGCGGAGGAAAGCGGAAGGTCCCTCGCAAGTCAACGTCTTGACACCCTGGCGGATGCGCTGCGGCTTGTGACCCGCGCGTCCGCTCTCCATACTGACGACGAGAACGAGCATGACGGGCGACTGCGTGGCACGCAACGCGAGCCGCGGCACGGTCCTGGGAGACCGGGTCGCGATCGCAGACTCGGTGCGCGCCCGGCTGCGGGGGCTGCTGGGCACCCGCGAGCTGCCGCGCCGTCACGGGCTCTTGATCCGGCCGTGCAAGCAGGTGCACTCGTTCTTCATGCACTACGCCCTCGACCTGGTGTTCCTGGACGGCGAGGGGCGGGTGTTGCGCACCGTGGAGGAGTTCGAACGCAATCGCGTGTCGCCGTACGTGTGGGGGGCGACGAGCGTGCTCGAGCTGCCTGCCGGCACTCTGGCCGAGACGCCCGCGGCACCCGGCGACGTGCTCACGATCGAAGGGCCACTGTCCTGAGCGGAAGAGGGGGAATGTCATGCCGATGAAGAAGATCCTGGTGGTCGAGGACAACGAAGACAACCGCCGCATTCTCATCTACCGCTTGCGGAAGATCGGCCAGTTCGACATCCGCGATGCGGCCAACGGACAGCAGGCGCTCGAGGCCGTCAAGGCCGACCGGCCCGACCTCATCTTCATGGACCTGAAGATGCCGGTCATGGACGGCTGGGAGTGCACCAAGGCCATCCGGCAGATGGAGGGCGGGGACAGTATCCGCATCATCGCCCTTACCGCCCAGGCCATGGCTGGCGACGAGCAGAAGGCGCTGGCGATCGGCTGCGACGACTATCTGGCCAAGCCGGTGGTGGACCCCGACCTGGTGCGCCAGAAGCTCGAACGGCTGATCGGCGTAGCGGCCTGACGCCGGGCGCCGCCCGGCGTCACAGCAGCGGCGCGAGGCCCGTTCGCAGGGCGTCGAGGTCGGGCGCCTTCATCCGGGCGAGGACGGCGTTTGCCGCGTCCAGCGCGGCGTCGTCGGCCGTCGTCCCGCGGGTGGCGGCGAACCGGCGTCCGGTCGGGTCGTAGGCGAGCGCGTCGACGGCGTGGGCGAACCCCGGCCCCCGGAGGCGCACCGTCCGGTCGCAGACGATCCGTCCGGCCCCGAGCAGCGTCGCCTCGCAGCGCCCGGCGTGCAGCTCGAGCCGATCGGTGCCGTGCCCCTGCAGGCGGAGGTGCAGGCCGTGCACTCGCATGGAGGTGACGGCGGCGGGCAGCGACCCGTGCACGGCGCGCTGTCCCGGTGCGGACGAGGGCCGGCGCGGTGCGGTCGTGGTCTCCAGGTCGATGTGGACGTCCTCTGCCACCACGGCGCGGGCGAACCCGACGCGGAACGGCCCGACCCGGCTGCGCTCGACGTGGACCTCGCGGGCGGAGACGGCGAGCCCCGGGGTCGTCCCCTGCCAGCGGGTGTGACGGACCCCGCGCAGCGTCCAGCCCTCGTGGAGGTCGGTCACGTCTGGCCCGGCCGTGCGGTGCGGGCGGCGCCATGCGGGCAAGACGACGAGTACGCCGAGCAGCACGACGATCGCGGTCAACAGAGCCCCGCGTGCGATCGGGCGACGGCGGCCTGCTAGAAGAGCCGGCATCGTCCGCTCACTAGGCGTGACAGCTCGCCGTGGGTCATGTCGGGCAGGAGCCCGCCGAAGTGCGGATCGGGGAACCGCGTCCGGTCGATGTTGCCGGCCGCGTCGAAGGCGGGCACGAACGGCCGCAGGCTGGCGACGCGGCCCTCGAACAGGTCGGCCAGCGCCAGGCGTTGATCGGCGAGCAGGTCGAAGGCGCGGGCACGGAACAGCCCCTGCCCGTTGAGCGCGCGCAGCAGGTTGTCGGCGGCGAGGCGGAGCGTCGCCACCGCGGACCGGTCGGCGGCTGCGATGACGAGCAGGTCGTTCTGCTGGTCGTCGGTCTCGGCGGCGATGCCGTCGATCGCGGCCAGGAGGGCACGCAGAGCGGCGGCGAGCCGGAGGCGTGCCTGGCTCAGCTCCGTGGTCCCGCCGGGGAGAAGCGTCAGCAGGCTCGGGTTGCCGCTGAACACCTCGCGCGGCGTGCGCCGGCGGCTGACGATATCCGCCAGGTCCACGTCGACGCGGTATGCCGCGGCGAGCTGTGCCGCGGCCGCTGCGGCCTGAAGCGCCGCGCCCAGGGCGGACACGTCGGCGGCGTCGATCTCGACCGGCGCCATGCCGGCAAGGCGGACGCACGGCGGCAGATCGTCGAGCGCCACGTGCATCACCGCACCCGGCGGGATGCGGTTCAGGTGCGTCAACGCGGCGTCGACGAGCGGCAGGACGTCGGCCCGGACCGCGTCCTGCGCGGGGCCCGTGCGTATGCCCGCGGGCAGGGCGCCGGGACGCGTCGGCCGGAGGGCGCAGATGGCGGCGAGTGACCCGACGGCGCGCACGCCGACGGCGTCCAGGAGCGGGATGAGGTTGGGAGCTTCGAGCGCGCCGACGGCCAGTCCGGTGAGGGCGGCAAGCAAGTTCGCTTCCGGGTTGTCGGCGTCGACGGCGGCTGCCGCGCAGCGCGACGCGGCACCGCGCAGGTTACCCGCACGCAGGAAGGCGAGGCAACGCAGCAGCTCCGCCTCGCGCCCGTCGTCGATGCCGTCGCCGTCGGTGTCGCTCCGGGTGGGGTCGGAGCGCAGGCGCAGCTCCTCGCCGTCGTCGAGGCCATCACCATCGCTGTCGCGCACGGTCGGTTGCGTGCCGGTGTCCTCGCGATCGACGAACACCCCGGTGCCGGTCTCGACCGGATCGACCAGGCCGTCGCCGTCGGTGTCGGGGAAGGTGACGAAACGCAGCGCCGTTTCGGTGGTGCGGCGGAAGGGGACCTGTGCGCGCACGGGCAGACTCGACCCGTCGGTCACGTCGAGGTCGAGGCGATGGGTGGCACCGGACACGAGGCCGCTGATGTCGAGGGAGGCGGGCAGCATCGTGCCGGTGAACGACACGGGCCCCGCCGTCGGGGTCAGCCGGACGTACGATGCGGCGGGATCGCCGCCCCCCGAGGCCCACGCCAGGAAGTGGAGCGAGAACAGCGCCTCGGTGGCGCGCGAACGAACGCACACGTCGCGGCCCTCCAGCTGCGAGTTGCTCCCGCCGCAGATGCGACGGAAATCGTCCTGGAAGTCCTCGTCCGGCGCGTCACAGGAGCCGCAGGCGAAGGAGAAATCGGCAGCCCCGCCGGTGACCGAACTGCGCAGGAGGCCGCGGCCGCCGCGACGTTCGATGAAGCGGCCGGGCTCCAGGACGTCGCGGTACCCGGTGAGCGACGACAGCGTGATGGCGGTGCTGCTGCGGATCGTGGCCGTGCCGCGGAGGGCATCGCCGTTCGGGTCGGTCAGGACGGCGTCGACGTCGATGGTGGCGCCGTTGCCCTGGTCGACGTGCCGGATGGCGATCGCAGGCTGGCAGGCGTCGCCGCCGCCATCGGCGTCGGCATCCGCCTGGTCCGGGTTGGCGACCCGGCTGCAGTTGTCCGGGCCGTCCGGGATGCCATCGTCGTCGCTGTCGGGACGGGTCGGGATGGAGCCGCGTGCGACCTCGTCGCCGTCACCGAGGCCGTCGCCGTCGCTGTCGACCTGGAGCGGGTCGGTCGCCGTCGTGCCGACTTCGTCGCCGTCGTCGAGGCCGTCACCGTCGGTGTCCGCGCGCCGGGGATCGGTGCGGTGCACGCGTACCTCGTTGCCGTCGGTCAGGCCGTCCTGGTCGGTGTCGGCGCGGCGCGGATCCGTGCGCGCCGCCTGCTCGCTCGCGTTGTCGAGGCCATCGCCGTCGGCATCGGCGGTGCCGTCGCCCGGGCGGCGTGGGTCGAAGCCGTAGGCGACCTCGTAGCCATCGCCGAGGCCGTCGTCGTCGGTGTCCGGATCGTCGGGACGGGTCCCGCGCCCGGCTTCGTCGACATCGGTCAGGCCGTCGCCGTCGCCGTCGGGGAAGGGGAGGAAGTTGACGATGTCGGCCCGTTCGGGGGCGGTGAGGTTGGCGAGCGCCTGGCCGCGCAATGCGCGCAGGCGGGCTGCGCCGGCGAGGGCCGCCGCACGGGTGCGGTGTTGGGAGGCGAAGTGGAGCACGATCACCCGCCGGCCGGCAGGGACGGTCACGTCGAAGCTGTAGGTGATCACGTCAGGCTCGGCCGGATCGAGCACTGCGGCCGTCGGTTCGACGGGCGCGAAGGGACCGGAGAAGGTGTACGCGATGACGGCCTGCGGGCCGTTGAAGAGATCGTGTGCGACCACGAAGTCGTCGTCGGCGTCGAGGTGGTCGTCGCCCGAGGAGGTGGCGACCACGGTGATCGGCCCGCGGAACGTGGCCCCGTTGCGGATAGTCAGTGTCACAACCCGGTCGCCGGTGCCGGGGTTGTCGAGGACCTCCAGGTAGCGCAGGAACGTGTCCTCTTCCGGCAGGAAGAGATGCCGGCTGACGCGTACACCGCTCATGAAGGCGGGGCCGATGAAGGCGCCGGACAACGAGCTGGTGCCGCTCAGCTCGGCAATGGCGGTCTGACGGCGGGGGAAGCGTTCGCCGTTCACTTCGAGGACGCCGCCACCCCCGAGTGTCCCGCCCTCCGTGAAGGCGACGCTGCCATCGCCGTCGACGAACCAGCCCCGGTCGTCGGCATCGAAAAATTCGAGCAGGGGGCTGAGGAACGGCCGATCGGGGGTGGTGGGATCGGTCGGGTTGGTGCGGTCGACCAGCACCTCCTCGCCGTCGAGTCGACCGCCGCTGTCGCTGTCGGCGATGCGGGGATTGGTGCGGTGGGTGCGAACCTCCTCGCCGTCCGTCAGCCCGTCGCGGTCGCTGTCGGGGTGGAACGGGTCGGTGCGGCGGGCGATCTCGTCGGCGCTGGTCAGGCCGTCCCGGTCGGGGTCCGCGGTCGCGTCCGACGGGTCGCGCGGATCGAGTTGCGCCGTGACCTCGACGCTGTCGGACAGGCCATCCCCGTCCGTGTCCGGGCGCAGCGGGTCGGTGCCGGTGGTGTCTTCGTCGCCGTCGGACAGGCCGTCCCCGTCGCTGTCGGCCCGGGTGGGATCGGTGCCGCGCGCCAGCTCGTCGGGATCGTCGATGCCGTCCCCGTCGCCGTCCCGGCTGCGTGGATTGGAACCGGCCCGCGCCTCGGTACCGTCGTCGAGACCGTCGCCGTCGGTGTCCGCACGACGCGGATCGGTGCCGCGCGCGAGCTCCTGCGACGTGTCCAGGCCGTCGCCGTCCGGGTCGCTGGCGGCATCGCCGCCACGCAGCGGATCGAAGCCGTGCGTGACTTCGAAGCCGTCGGGGAGCCCGTCGTCGTCGCTGTCGGGGTCGTCGGGACCTGTCCCGCGCGCGAGCTCGCTCTGGTCGCTCAGGCCGTCGTGGTCGGCGTCGTTGGCGAGGAAGTTGACGACCTGCGCCCGTTGCTCGGCGGTGAGCCCCATGAGCGTCGCGCCGGTCAGCCCGACGAGCCGGCGCGCGATGGGCAGGGCGTCCGCCCGCGGGTCCTGTTGGGAGGCGAAATGAAGCACGATGGCGCGGCCGCCGGGCGGAACCGTGACTTC
Source organism: uncultured Binatia bacterium (SeqCode) (assembly GCA_964618895.1). Taxonomy (GTDB): domain Bacteria; phylum Desulfobacterota; class Binatia; order DP-6; family DP-6; genus CAZUDO01. Next base: position 19,202 of record CAZUDO010000100.1, on the reverse strand, counting down.
GAACTCGGCGACGACGTAGGCGGCGGCGAAGAACCGATCGCGGAAACGCCCGGCGAGCTCGGCGGCGCTCGGTTCGAGCGCGGCCGCCGGGCCCGAGTGCGCGTGGACGACGGCCGGCAGGAGGAACGCGCCCCCGGGCGAGGTCGAGGTGACGACGAAGTCGTCGGTGCGATCCAGGGTGCTGTCGCCGTCGGAGGTGGTCACGATGCCAGGGACGAGGAAGCGGTTGTTGGTGAAGATTCCGTTCAACCCGCTCACGAGGGTCACCCGGGCTGTCACGGGGCTGGGGCCGGGGTTGTCCAGGATCTCGAGGTAGCGTGCGAAGGCGTCGGCGCGCGGCACGAGTACCTGCCGGCTCACGCGGAGCCCGCTCAGGCGCGCCGGTCCGATGCGGATGAAGGCGCCGTCGGCGGACCCGCCGGGAAGGCGTTCGGTGACCGCGTCGGTCACGAACGGGAAGGACTCGCCGTCGATCTGGAGGCCGAGACCCCCCGAGAACGGCGGCGAAAGCGGCTGCGTGCCGGAGGGCAGCGACGAGAGAATGCGCCCGTCGGTGAGCACGTCCCAGGTGAAGCCCCCCCCATCGCGAATGGCGCGCGGGAGAACGGCGACCGGCAGGTCGTCGCGACCGTCGGTCGGGTTGGTGCCGTCCAGCAGAACCTCGGCGCCGTCGTTTCGCCCGCGACCGTCGGTGTTCGGGTTGGTAGGCAGCGTACGGTAGGTGTGGACCTCTTCGCCGTCGGTGAGCCCGTCGCGGTCGGAGTCGGCGCGGTACGGATCGGTGGCGGCGCGAACCTCGTCGACGTTGCTGAGCCCGTCGCCGTCGATGTCCGCCTGCCCGTCGCTCGGGTCGAGGGGGTCGAAGTCCAGGCTGCGCTCGACGCCGTCGTTCAGGCCGTCGCCGTCGGTGTCCTGGGCGCGCGGGTCGGTGCCGTGGCGGGTCTCGCCGCCGTCGGACACGGTGTCGTCGTCCGTGTCGGGGTCGAGGGGATCGGTCCCGTAGATGATGGTCTCCTCGCCGTCGCAGAGGCCGTCGTCGTCGCTGTCGAAGAGGCCGGGATCGGTGCCGGCGGCCGGCTCCTCGCAATCCGGGAGTCCGTCGCCGTCGGAGTCGATCATGCGCAGCGCCGGGGCACCGCAGGGATCGTTCGGGTCGAGCGGGTTGGCGGCGGTCTCGACCTCGAAGCCGTCCGGGAGACCGTCGCCGTCGGTGTCGCGCACGCACGGCTCGGTGCCGCGCGCGTACTCGTCCAGGCTGTCGAGCCCGTCGCTGTCGTTGTCCGTGGTCGAGTCGAACTCGTCGGGGTCGAGGCAGGGACGGGCCTCCTCGTAGTCGTTCGGCAGGCCATCGCCGTCCCGATCGGGCACGAAACAGAAGGCGCCGAGCCCCTCGTCCACCAGGCCGTCGCAGTCATTGTCGCGGCCGTCGCACAGCTCGGGGCGGGGTGCGCCCGGCGTGCACGCCTGCGGCCGGCCGTCCTGGCAGGTGGCCACCGTCCGCCGGCAATCGCTGACTCCGCAGGCGGTGGTCCCCAGGTCTTCGTCGATCGCGCCGTCGCAGTCGTTGTCGCGCCCGTCGCACACTTCGGCCGTCGGTTGGCACAGGGGCTGGCACGACGCGCTGCACGACGATCCGTCGGGGGGATCGCACGCCTCGCCGGTGTCGAGCGCCCCGTCGCCACAGCGCGCACGCCGGCAGTCCCTGCGACAGGCGTTCGCGGCGGTGTCGCTGTTCGTCGCGCCGGCGTCGCACTCCTCGGTGCCCGCGACGATGCCGTTGCCGCACGCGGTGCGGGTACAGTTGGCGTCGCAGCCGTCGGCGTTCGTCGTGTTGCCGTCGTCGCACTGCTCGTCGCTCGAGACGACGAAGTTGCCGCACTGCAGGTCGCACGCGTCGCCGCTCCCCTGGCAGCAGGTAGTGCACGTCGTCCGGAAGCTCTTGCACTGCGTCCGCTCGCGTGCGAGCCGTTGCTTGCCCGCCTTCTTGCAGGCCCGCCGCTGCGCCGCCGTGCCCGTGCACGACGCGCGCACGGTGGCGAAACGGCTCTTGGTGACCTGCTGGCAGGTGCGCTGCGCCGCCTTGCAGGTGGTGGTGCACTGCCGGGTGGTCGCGGATGCGGCGACCGTCGCCGGCGCGGCGAGGAACGTCCCGGGGAGCAGGAGTGCGAGGAACAATCGGCCGACGATGATGTCGCGTAGGGTCGGGGGCAAGCGGCACCTCCTGTGGGTCGCGGGCGAGGTGGGCTGGTCGTACTCTCGTTCGCGCGAAGGCGTCAAGAATACTGGGTAGCGTCCCCCGGATCGGGGAGGCCCGCCCCCCGGGTGGGGCCTGGCCGCTGGCGTTTTGCCGGCGGACGAGGAATTCTCCGGGGTGGGAGCCGTTGGGTCATGATGCGGAGTGCCGAATGCCGGCTCACCCGGCGCCGGGCCGCGGCGCTTTTGCGGGCGCTTGCGGGATGACGCTGGGCCGTCCCCGATGACGGTGTGGATCGTCGACGCGATGAACGTCATCGGATCGCGTCCGACCGGATGGTGGCGCGATCGCGGCGCCGCCGTGCGCCGTCTGCTGGGCGCGACCCGGCGCTTGGTCGCCGTCACCCGCGAGCCGGTGACGCTCGTGGTCGACGGCCGGCCGCCGCCTCACCTCCCCGACGGCGAGGAAGATGGCGTGCGCGTCGTGTATGCGGTGCGCGCGGGGGCCAACGCGGCCGACGACCGCATCGTCGAGCTGGTGGCGTCCGACCCGGCACCCGCCGGCGTGCGCGTGGTCACGTCGGATCGCGCGCTGCAGGCGAGAGTGCGCGGGTTGGGGGCACAGGTGGTGAGTGCCCGCGAGTGGCTGCGGCGACTGGATGCGACAGCGGCGCCGTGACGGCGCCGGTCGGCGAAGAGGGGCGGGCGGGGCCCGCCCCTCTTGCGGTCTCGTCTGCGGCTCGTCCTAGAGGGGCACGACGTTCTCCGCGGCCGGGCCCTTCGCGCCCTGGACCACGTCGAACTCGACCTTGGCGCCTTCACGAAGGCTCCGATGGCCGTCGGACTTGATCGCGCTGTGATGGCAGAAGACGTCCTTCTCGCCGTCGTCACGCGTGATGAAGCCGAAGCCCTTTTCGTCGTTGAACCACTTGACCGTTCCTGTCGTACGCATCGCCTACTCCTACTGGGTTTTGAATTGCCGGAGTGCGACGCTGCGTGTGTGCTGCGTCATCCGCAATTTTCAACCACTCGCCTTCGCGGGAAGCCGTCCCGCATCGGGGCTCCCCCGGACATCGGGGGACCGTTCGGATCGGTCCCCTATGGACCGGCTCCAGTTCCTCTATCCGATTCCTTGGGGTGTTTGCCAAGGAGTCGTCGGGGTGTCCGATGTCGACCATCGTGACGCCCTGCGCCGCGCGGGTCAACTCGAGAACCCCCCCCTGCACATCGACGCCCGCTCGCTTGCCGTGCACGGACCCAGGGGTGTAGACCAGCAGGCACGGAGGGGAGCGTCGATGTCGCGCCTACGCCGACGGCTCGCGCGCTGGTGGCGCACCGTACATCCGATCGCCCTCACGCCGCAGCAGCTGTTCGGGCTGCCCCCACTCGGAGGGTACCGGGTGACGCGCAAGCGGCGGCTGAACCTCTACCTCAACCACCTCGAGTATCTGCTCGGGCGGACGACGCTGCGGTCGTATCCCACCCGGCTCGTGATCGAACCCGCCAATGCCTGCACCCTGCGGTGTCCGTATTGTCTCACCGGCGCCGGCGAGATCGGCCGTCCGCGGGCCCTGATGACGCTCGATCTCTACGCGCGGCTCCTGGACGAGCTCGGCGACCATCTGTTCGAGATCGAAATGTTCCAGTGGGGCGAACCCCTCCTGAACCCGCACGTCTATCCGATGATCGAAGCGGCGAGTGCGCGGGGCATTGCGACCTTCATCAACACGAGCTTCATGGCCCCGTTCGATCGTGTCCGGGCCGAGCGACTGGTCACCGGGGGGCTCACCCAGCTGACGGTCTCGGTCGACGGGGCGGATCAGAAAAGCTACGAACAGTACCGCGTCCGCGGGAACCTGGAACGGGTACAGCACAACTGCCGGCTGGTCGCCGACGCGAAACGCCGTCTGGGGCGGACGGGGCCGCGGCTTTATCTTGAGTTTCACGTCTTTCCGCACAACGTCGACGATGTCGACGGCATGCGGGCGATGGCGCGGGAGCTGGGGGCGGAGCTGCGTTTCTTCAAGGGGGTCGTGCCCGGACCCGACTGGGACGCGGCGGGCCGGTTCGACTACTGTGCCGTTCCCGTGCCGCTCCCGTGCATCTTCCTGTGGGGGACGGCCGTGGTGTCGACCGACGGGGGCGTGCTCGCCTGCCGGGGCGGGTTCGACGCCGCCGACGACATGGGGCGCCTGGCCGTCCATCCGGGTCAGCTCGCGAGCGTGCGCTTCCGCGACATCTGGAACGGCCCGCGCTTCCGGAGCGCCCGCCGTTTCTACCATCGGCGCGACGGCACGGCCGAGGAGCGGGCACAGATGTGCTTCGACTGCCCGAACACGCACATGTGGGAACGGTGGAAGCACCATCACGCGGCCGGCGGCACGCGAGAGACCTTTGACGTCGGCTACAGTCTGAACGGCATCTGGAACTACTTCTGGACCCGGGCCCGGACCACCGGCCGGACGGCCGCCTCCGGCACCCGCACGGCGAGCTGATGTCGGGGGTGGCCGGGCTGCGCGACTTTCTGCGACTCCCCGATGACATCAGCGGCTACCGCCTCACCTGGCGGCGGCTCGCGAACCTCTACCTGAACCGCTACGAGCTGCGACGGCTGCGCCCGATCCTCCGCTCTCGGCCTACGCGCCTCGTCATCGAGCCGACCAACGTGTGCAACCTGCGCTGCCCGCATTGCCACACCGGGGCGGGACGCTTCGGCCGGCGGCCGGGGATGATGCCGCTCGAGCCCTACCTCACCCTGCTCGACGAGATCGGCGACTACCTGCTGCTGATCGAGGTCTTCAATTGGGGCGAGGCGATGCTCCATCCCGACCTGCCGGCGATCATCGCGGCCGCCAGCACGCGTGGCATCGCCACCCGCGTGAACACCCATCTGAGTATCCCGTTCACCAGCGATGACGCCGAACGGCTGGTGGCGAGCGGCCTCACGGACCTCTTCGTCTCCATCGACGGCGCCACGCAGGCCGTCTACGAGCGCTACCGCGTCGGCGGGGACCTGGCGAAGGTCATCGAGAACTGCCGCCTCGTGGCGGCCGCCAAGGCACGGCTCGCGACCGACCTGCCGCGGCTGACCCTGCAGTTCCTCCAGTTCCCCTGCAACACGGACGAGGGCGACGCCATGCAGCGGCTGGCGACGGAGCTCGACATGCGGCTGCTCGCGTTGCGTGGTGCCGTGCCCGACCCGGCGTGGGAACGGCAGGATGGCTGGCCCCCGTGGTTCCTGTCGCACACGCCTCACCCCTGCCCGTTCCTGTGGGGGCAGCCGGTGCTCACGGTCGACGGCATGCTGGCGCCCTGTCGCGGAGTATTTCAGGGATTCGACGACTTCGCACCCGTCGTCTCCGCGCGGAGCTTCCAGGAGGCGTGGAACCATCCTCGCTACCGCACGGCCCGCGGCCTGTTCCGTCGCCGCCAGGGGTCGTCCGACGCACGACGGCTCCCGTGCTGGGACTGCCCGACGACGAAATTCTACGAGCGCTGGAGCCTGCATCGTGATGCGGGCGGGACGCCGGCGACGTTCGAGCCCGGGATCCCGCTGAACGCCAACGGCGCGTGGAACTACTTCTGGACGCGCGGCCAACGGCGCACGGGTCTCGACGATGAGCGCGACACACCGCCACCGCCATGATGGGCGTGACCCTCTACTTCGCGACGAAGCCGTAGTAGATGCCGAGATCGACGGGACGCTTGTCGGTCCAGGCGAGGTGCCAGCCCGTGCCGTCGGCGACCGCGGTGATGTAGTCGTCGATCTGGGCAATCGCGCCGGAGGGCCCGGATTCGCTCGAGGCGGTGGTGACGCGGAGGTTCGGCCCGAACGTCGTGCGCTTTCTTGACAGCGGATATGCCTGCGACGTACTCAGCTCCCATCGGCACGGGCATGGAGCCAGGTGCCAGGACCAGCAGGGGAGGTTGTTCGGATGAAATCGTCCTGGAAGCAGCTCGTCATCGTAATGGGGTTCGTCCTGTGGGCCGCGGCGCCCGCCGCGGCGGCGGAGCCCCGGTCCGTTCTCAGCGTCCTCACCGTGAAGCTGAAGGGCGATCAGGAGGCCTACCTGCAGAAGGTGAAGCAGCTGAACGCTATTTCGAAGCGCATCGAAGCCGGTGGCACGATCCGCGTCTGGCGTGCGACGCTGGCCGGCGCGGACTCCGGCCTGATCTTCGTTGGGATCGAGTACCCCAGCATGGAAGCGTTCGCGAAGGGGTTCACGAAGGTCCGGAGCGACGCCGAGTATCAGAAGCTGGTCAAGGAGCTGGATGCGAGCGGGACGCGGGAGGTGGTCTCCAGCAGCTTGCTCGAGGAAATGACGCCGTAGCGCTCGCGCCATCCCTGTGCTGCAACGACCACGACGAAGCCGCCGCGTTCGAGGACCACCGGCCGGGCGGGTAGGTTGCCGCGTGCCGCTCGACGCCCGGTCGACGGAACCCTACGACGTGACGCGGATGATCGTGACGTCGCCGTCGATGTACGGTGCGTACGCGTACCCGCTGCCGCCCGAGAGGCAGTCGAGGGCAACCTGCACCGTGTGCGTACCTGGATCGACTACGGCGGCCGTCGTGCCGACCAGTCGAAGCGGATAGAGCGTTCCGGTGTCAGGTATCGCGCCGCCGCTGTCGGCAATGTCGACGCCGTCAAGCGTGAGGTAGAACACGCCGAACGGCAAGCCCCCGGCACACGTTGCGGATGCCGAAATCGTCACGCTGATTCTGGCGTGGCCGCTATGGGTATTGGTGAAGCTCAGCGAGGCAAGATCCGCGTCATGCGTGAACGAGGTCAGCGCGGCCAGGCCGGTGAGCGATTGCACTTCGCGGATGTCATCCAGCGAGCTCACGTCCGACTGAAGCGTGATCACGCTCGACTCGAGCGCGGTCAATCGCGTGGGCAACGTGCCGAGCAGCGACGTCGCGTCGAGCGGGGTCTCCTTCTTTTTGCACGCGGTGTCTCTGGCGAACACGGCGCCCGACTTCTTCTGGCATAGCACCGTCGCATCGACGGCCGCCGCCGCCATCCACACCGTGGCGCTGGTGAGCGCGACTCCCACGAACATCTTCCTCGTCATCCTCGACCTCCACTCGACCGACCAGCTCGCGGCGGGCGCGGGAAACCCGGCACCACGTGTGCCGGCGGGTCAGAGGTACCACCGCCCGACTGCGGACTCAATCCGCTGGCCGCCGACGGGATGCTCGGCGTTCGTCAGGCGCGGCGGAGGGCGTCGTTCAGGAACGTTCGCGCGCCGGCCCAGAGCACGATCGCAAGTCCGACGGCCAGCGCCGGGATCACGAGCATCGCCTGCTGTAACCCGACGGCCTTGAACTGTTCGGTCACGAGGCAGGAACCGGCCGCGGTCGCCGCGCGCAGGGCCAGCGTGTCGCTCAGTGTCCCGGTCACCAGCGGGCCGAAGGAGCCGCCGAGCGTGTACATCGTCAGGAAGCACGACGTGCCCGCCGAGAAGCGGCAAGCGGCAAGAGCACAACGGTCAAGCCGCCACCGAGGACCGGCCCAACGCCATGAGCAGGAATGTGTAGCCGGGCTCGCGCCCGCGCTGGTTGAACGCCCGCGTCTACGCAGCTCTGCCGAAAGGACACGATAGGCCGGGGCAGGGCGGAGTACGGTAGTCCCTTGCCATTGTTCCTGCACAGCCGCTGTACAGCGGTCCTTGCGCCCCACCCGGCGGACGTGTAACTCCGCGTCTTTACACCTTCGAGCCGTTAGCTCAGTTGGTAGAGCAGCTGCCTTTTAAGCAGCGGGTCGCCGGTTCGATCCCGGCACGGCTCACTCAATTCGGGTGGCAGGTTGCGTACTTCGGCGCCGCCCTCTACGGCGATCTTCACGGATGCGTCGTCGGTGCTACCTGTGGTGCTACTTGGCGCGAGCGAAAGGCGCTGTACGGCCTCGAGCTTGTGAGCCGGCGACAGGTGCGCATAGCGCATTGTCATCGTGAGCGTCTTGTGGCCTAGCAGTTCCTGCACCGTGCGAATGTCCACCCCCGCCATCACGAGCCTCGAAGCGAACGTGTGTCGCAGATCATGCCAGCGGAAGTCACGTACACCGGCCCGACGCAGCGCCGGAAGAAAGGCGCGATGCAGGTGGTTTTTCGCGTCGAGGGGTGTCTCGCCGGTTTCGCTCGGGAAGACCCAGGCGCTACGTAGCCGCGAGGGCAGGGCGCGGAGGATAGCGCGCAGCTCCTCGTTCATGGGGATGAAATAGTCCTCGCCTGATTTCGACTGGCGCGCACGGATGATGCCGGTATCGAAGTGAACATCGGCCCAGGCGAGATGGAACTGATTCCCTTGGCGAAGCCCGGTAAGAAGGGCGACCGCGACCTTGGGCCACTCAGCCTCGCCGATAGCTGCCCTGAGACTGACCTCCTCCTCCTGGGTCAGATAACGGACGTGCTGGTTCGCCTCCTTGGAGAGGAACTTCGACCTGACCGGATTCTTCTCGATCTTCTCATCCTCGATGGCGGCGTTGAAGACGCTTCGGAGGAAGCTCAGCTCCCGGTTCACGCTCGCCGGTGCGAGGCCCTCACCTCGTCGCCGTGCGCGAAAGCGTTCGATGTCGCCGGGCAGCACTTCGCGGAGTGTCTTGTTGCCAAGAGCCGCCTTCCAGACCTTGCCGCAGCGATCCCAGTTGCGATAGCTGCGCGACCTTCCCTTGAGTCGGACCAGGTAGTCGTCGATGGCGACGCTGACCAGGATATCCGGCCGGCGGATGCGTTCCGGGAAGAATCGGCGCTCGGTGATCTCTGTCCGCCGCTTCTGGTAGACCTTTAGCGCGAGCCCTTTCGGACCGACCTTCTCCCGGTGCAAACGACCGTGCTCGTCACGGTAGCGCGCGTACCAGACACCCGAGCCCTTCGGACGCTCGAAGATGCCGCGGTCGCCGCGCTTACGACCGTCGTCGCGCTCGGTGCCGTCCGTGGTCATGTCCTCCCTCATCGAACAATTCGCAGACCGGGACCCGGTAGGCTCGGGCGAGGAGCAGCAAGCTCGAGGCCCTCGGGTCGGTGTCCGATCGCTCGAGCCGCGCGATTGCCTCGCGGAAGAGTCCGGTGCGGCTCGCAACCTCGGTCAAGCTCAACCCCTTCGCCTTCCGGATGCGCTTCAGGCTGTCCACTGTTCCAGGCTAGTAACGCAGCCATTATCTCTTCGTCAAGTCCGGTCAGGTATCGGACGGATCGCGGGCCGTTCCCACTCCTCGATCAGCTTGAGCAGCGTGCTCAGGCGGAAGCGGAGGGGTCCGCGTAGTCCGGAGGGCTTCACCACGGCGATGCGGCGTTCATACGCCCACTGATACAGCGTGGCTGGCTTGAGCCGGAGCATTGCGGCCGTCTCATGAACATCGAGAAGGCGCTCCTCTAGGCCGCCGGGCAAAGGGGTGCTCCGACGGCTCATCAACGTCGGCCGCCATGGTGAGCCAGGGGACGACGAGGCCGCGCTGGCCCACGGTATCCATAGTAGCCTCTCGCGTGCACGGGTGTATGGCTGAGGACGTCTTCCCCGGGGCAGGTGGGCATGTCGGCGCGCTGGTGGACCCCCTGATTGGGCAGGCCGGCCTCGCCGAACGCGCCGCATGGCCTGAACGACGAGGCACGGCCGCGTTCCAGAACCACGCCTGAGCCCCCTGCGGTCCGCGTGGGCGTTCCGCACTGCGGTCGGCTGACTGCGCGTTCCGGGTGGGCTATCACGCCTCCTCCGTTCCGTCGGCACGCTTGGGGCGTGGCTCAGGCACGGCACCGGTTGCGTGACGATCGACCTGCGAATCGACGGTGATGGCGGCGAGGATGATGCCGGCCAAGGTGTCGCCTGCGACCGCCTCGGCGTGGAGCCGCTGGCGCTCGGTGTCGGAGAGATTGCTCCAGAGGGCACGGAGGCGTTCGGCGGTGCGATCGGCCTCGAGGGTGCCCAGGTCTGCCAGAAGGCCAAGGAGCGCCGCCTTGTGGGCGACCAGCGCAACCCGGTCGGCGTCGGTGAGCACCCCGCGCGGGGCCCGAACCTGGATGGCATTGCCGTCCGCCATGAGGGTCGCCCCGCGGGTGATCAAATCGGTGAGGAGCGCTATGGGCGTCACTCAAACACCTCGACGTCGTACGGGGACGAAGAGTGGGGTTCCTCTGCGTCCCGACCGTCCCGGTGCGTCCCACCCCTTGATTCTGGGGAGGGATGTCCGGTCCGCTCGCCCGCGCCTCCGTCCCGGTCTGCGTCCCCGTGCGTCCCGTTTGCGTCCCGCCGTGCGTCCCGCACCGGGCCTACGGATTCGTCCGTCTCGGGACGATCGGGACGGTAGGGACCCATCATCTTCTCGAGGCGAATCAGGCGGCGGCGCTGGCCGCCGGGCTCGCGCTCGAAGTCAACGCCGATGCCGACCGCCCGGAGGGTGGACGCGAGACGGCGCAGCACCCCAGCGAGCCCCTTGCCGTTGCGCGGCCAGTCGCGTTGCTTCGTCACGCTCTCGCCCGCCAAGGTGGCGAGCGTGCTCAGTAGGTTGGTCGCGGTCCCGCACCAGGTCGAGTGCTGCTCGAGTAGCTCCCGCACGACGCCGGCAACCGGCGAGGCGTCCAGGGTGATATCGTGTGCCGCACCGCGGTTCCCGTCGTAAACGCGGAGGAAGCTGCCCGGTGCCCACCCGAGCCCACCTTCTGCCGCAGTGGTCCAGATGGCGAAGTCCGCAAGGCGGGGCAGGCGAGCTAGTCGGACCGAGGGCAGGGTGCGTAGCGCGGTGCTCACCGCGTCCAGCAGCGCACCAAGGAGCCGCGGACGTTCATCCTCGAACGCAGCCCAGAACCCTTCCTCGGGCTGCCGCCGCTCGTCGGGTATCTCTCGCAGGTCGAGGAGTAGTCCTCTGTCCAGCAGGTCGCTCCGCGTGGCCAGCTCCTCGATCCCGTTGATGATGACGGGACGGGTCGCCTCGAAGAGCACCTCTTCCGCGTCGGTGTACAGCTCGCGCGTGCTGAAGCCCCCGCCGGTCGCGAGCCGGCAGAGCGCATTCGAAAGCCACGGCCGCAGGTGGTCCAGGTTGTCGTACGCAATCACCCAGGCGTTGGTGGCGGTGATCATCACGTCGCGCACGTCGCGCGGCTCAGCACGTAGCGGCACGCTGCTCGGGTCGATCAGCGCGCGGAGCAGCCGCGCGAGCGTACTCTTGGCTGCACCCGCGTCCCCGTGGATCATGAGCACGGGGTAGGGTCCCCGAGGGCGGCAGGCGGCGATCAGCCAGGCCACCAGCAGCCGCCAGCTCGTTTCGTCCCAGACATTCGCGTACCGGGCGAGTGCGTCGAGCGAACCGCCCGGCACGGGCATGGGGAGCGGCAGCATCCCTCGAGCGCGGCGGAACTTGACGGGCGGGTTCCTGACCAGCTCCCATCCTGCGGCCGTGACGTGGACCGCTGTCCAACTGGCGTCCCCCAAGTCGAGATAGATGTCATCCGGGCCGCCAGCGACGCGCACGAACACGGCGCGTGTCTCGCCCTCGAAGAGCGCGCGGCCGGTCAGGATGCCCAACGCATCCTGAGTCGCCTGCGTGCTCGGAATCGACCGGGTCGTCCGGTGAAATTCTCGCTGCAGCCAGAGCCGAAAGTTCCGCGAGCGCAAGGGCCAGGTCTCAGCGTGATCATCGACGACAATCGTCGCGAACGCCTCCATGTCAAGGGAGTGGAACAACTCGGCCCCGGCAGTCAGCTCGACGAGGCGGGCGGCATGGGATGCGCCGCCAGCCCCGCGCATCGCGTCGCTGGTCGGGATCGCCGGATCCACGCTCGCACCGGGGGGGCTTTCGTCCTCGGGGTCATAGTGTTCCCGAAGCTCAGCCCAGCCCCATGTACATGAGCTGTGGTGACAGCCCGCCGCGATCGCCCCATGCCCCATTTGCACGATGTACGCGGCGGCGTTCGTGTGCTCGGAGTTGAACGGACAGGGGTTCAGGATCCACCGGGTCCCGTCTTTCCACGGGCCGCAGCGCATGACCGGCAGGGCATGCGCCGCGACCCACGCGGTGAGGTCGAAGGTGCCAGTACGCGGCTCGCGGCCCGCGGCCATGCGGGGGGGCTCGGCTGGCGCCTGCGCGGCGATCGCCTCGAGCACCTCCCGGCGGGTTGGCACGATCGTTTCGGGCACATCGAGCAGGCGGGCAAGCCGGTGGGGGCGGTTCGCCATGTCGTCGCCCTTCGCGGCGAGCGTGCCGTAGAGCTTCCAGATGCGCGCCGCGTTGGCGACCTTCTGATCGACCTTCAGCCCTTCATCGTCGAGCGCGAAGGCGGCGGCGGCAAGGCAGCGCTCGACGAGCTGGCGGGCTTGGTCGCAGTTCGGCAAGTCGATCCGCACGAGCACGTGCCCGCCGTTCCCACTGTCGGCGAGGACGATGGAGGCCGGCTCGACGCCGCGGGCGATCAGCCACGCGACCACCTGGCGTGACCGCTCGAGCGCGGCGGCGTGCTCGTCATCCGTCGAGGAGATGCCACCCACCCGCACCGCGTCCAAGTCGAACGGGAGCCATCGGCGGACGCCGATGTGCTGATCGCTCGTGGTGTCTTCCGCGCGCTCGCGCACATGGTTTGCGGCACGGGCGAGGAGGTCCGCGTTCACCGGGTTCAGGGTCACGTAGATCCCCGGTGCTCGCCCGCTCCACTCCGCCGCCGCCGCCGTGAGCTTCTCGAGGTCGGCGAAGTACCCTGAGACGGTGCCAGCGCGGGCGGTCTTGGGAATGCGCAGCTCGACGACGCTTCCCGGCTCGACGAGCAGAGCCAGCGTACGGCGAACCTCCTCGCGGTCCGCCGGGCACCGGGCGGCGCGGCCTTGCCCCGGGGCGTGGACGGCAGAGCGAGCCGCTCGCGCGTCAGCGTGCATGGTGGTCAACCGTCTCGCACCGCCGAGCGAAACGCTCGAGCGCGTCCCCGCGGAAGAGCGTCCGCCGGCCAACGCGCACCACGGGCACCGCCCGTTCCGCGATGAGTCGACGTACCGTCCGAAGGCTCACGCGCAACACCGCAGCCGCCTCGACTGCCGTCAGGAGCCTGGTCATGCCCTTCGGTGTAGCAGGGTGTGAAGAGACGCGCGCGGTGAAGTGCTCGCGTCGGTGGCGCAACGAACGATCACCGACGCGTGCGTTGTGTACCTATCTACTGACGTATCTCAAGGCGTTCAGCTTCCTGCGAGGCGATCCATTGGGCCCGCTCGAGGATCAGGCCTTTGCGCACGAGGGCGGCAACGCGTGCGCTTAGTCCGGCGGGGGTCCGCAGGGCTGGATCAATGCAGCGGTTCGGCGGCGCGTCGAATCCCAAGGCGAGAGCGGCGTCCCGACGTCGCGCCGTCCGCCGTTGGCCTCGGTCGTGTACCTGCGCCCGCCGCCGGTCGCGCTCGGACGGCCGAGCGTGATAGGCGTCGGCGCACTTCGTGCTACAGAAGGCCTTCTCGTGCCGCACGTTGCCGCGGTTACGTAAGAAGAAGGTGGCGCACATGGTGCAACGATGGAGCCGGCGGAGTACGTCTCCCGGACGACCCGTTTTCACCGCGTAGTCGAGTATCTCGACCGCAACCCACAGCCCGGAATCCTCCACGCTCGGGCCCGTTGTGCCGACGCGGATGGTTCCCTCCGGCATGAGCACAACGCCGACGCCAGGCAACGCGCCCGTTGCCGATCTCGCCTGGTCAGGGCGCCAGGCAAGCCGGCGCAGAACGCGGCGCAGGGGATCGATCGCGTATCGATGGCGCGGGCTCCCGAGCCCTATCGCCCGGCCTGCGGTCGCGAGCGCGTTGAGACGTGAGCGCGTCTCCGCCCATCCGACCCAAATCGCTTCCACGTCCGCGCTTGAGAGCGTCGCGGGTGATGGGCTGTTCAGCGTCTTCGCCAGTTCGCTCAGCGCTTCCGTCACCCAGGAGGCGACGCGGAATCCCCGCCGGGCTTGCGCCCCGTGCTTACCGCGGCGTAGTTTCGCCATGCTCGATCCTCCGCGCCTGCCCGGTTGCCGCCGTGGCGGGCGCATCTGTTTCTACGCAAGAGGCCGGGGCCGGGCCAACGGCCCGAACGCTGGCGAGCGTACTTCCCGCGTGGCCTCAAGGTCTTCGAGAACCGCGCCGATGAACAATAATGGGGCCGTGCTGCGCGCAAGACCTGCCGCACGGCGCCGGGGGGGCACAGGGGGATGGGCAGTCGGATCATGGCGGTTGTTGTCGGTGTCGCGTTGGGAGCGGCGCCCGTGCAAGCGGCGGTGCTTTGCACGCGGGCAGCGGGCTCGGGGACGGTGCGCGTACGCGATACGTGCCGCGCGAACGAGACGCCCGTCGATCCCGTTGCGCTCGGACTGCAAGGGCCGAAGGGCGATCCGGGAATCCCCGGGGCCCCCGGCCCTGGCGTCGTCGTCCGCGATTCCCAAGGTGCCGTCATCGGTGCGGTGGTCGATGTAAACCCGTGGGAGGCTCAGCACGGCGACAGATTTACCATTCTGCGCTCACTCGGCCCGACGCCCGTTCTGTTGACGGTCGACCGGACAGGCTACTTCGGATGGGTACCCCCGTGGGATCAGCCAGAGACCAATCTGACCGACAGGCGTGAGGCTGTCCTCTGGTTTGAAGACAGCGACTGCACCGGTCTACCCCACCTGGTTGTGGGGGACGGGGATCGGTTCGTGCAACGACCCGCTGTGGAGTGGGGCCCCCGAGGATGCACCGGCGATGGGCCGGTGGTCTGTCGACGTTTCGCGTTGCTTCCCGATGGCCCCGGATCGCCGCGGCCCCTTCGAGCGTCCGGGTCACTCGACGGTAGGAGATGCACGCCCGAGTCCGCACCCTATCCGATGACCGCCCCGGCAATCTCCTTCGATCTATCGACACTCGGCGTGCCGCCCTTCCACGTCGAGGGGCTGTAGCCCCGCGAGGGAAAATGAGGGAGAGCAGATGAAGGCCCTATTGTCGTTGATGGTGTTCGCGGTCTTTGTGATCAGCGCAGTACCCGCGCGTTCTGCCGTACTCTGTGCCGGCCGAACCGGCAGTGGCCTGATTCGCATGCGCGAAATGTGCAAGACGAACGAGACGCCCGTCGATCCCGTGGCGCTCGGGCTGCAAGGTCCAAAGGGCGAGTCGGGGTCTGCGGGACCGCCCGGGCGGGACGGGGCAACGGGCCCCGGCGCCATAATACGGGACTCCGACGGATACTTCGTTGGCGTCGTGGTTGATGTGCGACTGAGCGGAAATCTTGAGCCATTCACCATTTTGCGGCGCCTGGGGACTGCGTCCGTACTTATGACGGTTAACGGACGAGGATATTTCGCCGGCGTGGTGGAAACTGATCCCCGTGCCCCGAACGACCCCGCCTGGGACACGCGATTCTGGTATGAAACCCCGGACTGCACCGGCCCGGTCTTCGTGACAACGATGGGGGAGGATCAGCTCGTGAAACGTCCCCGTGTCACGTGGGGACCATTGGGATGTACCGGCGCCATCGGCCCACTGCCCTGCCGTCAGTTCGCGTACATACCTGAGGGGCCTGTTAGCTCGCGTCCTCCGCTTGCGTGGAGGGCGAGCTTCGAGTTCCCGAGCAGGTGCGAGCCGGCACCGTACTTCGGCTCCGTCTTCCCGTCTACGGCGGTCGGGGTCGAGTTTGATCTCTCGGTGTTGGGCCTGGTTCCGCCGTTCCACGTCGAGGTACCGTAATGTTCGGCGGTGTGGAGTTCCTGATGAGGACGACCTGGACAATGCGCGCTGGTTTTGTCCTCGCCTGTGGATCCCTTCTCTTGGCCGCGCGTCTGGCCACCGCTGCGCCGTTCGCCTACGTCCCGATCGGCAGCACCAACTCCGTCTCGGTCATCGACACGAACACGGACACGATCGTTGCTGACGTGCCCGTGGGCGTCACTCCGATGGGGGTAGCGATCAGTCCTGACGGATCGCCGGTGTACATCGGGAATTACAACTCGGCCTCGGTTTCAGTGATCGATGCGGCCAGTAACACCGTGGTTGCCACCATCCCCGTTCAGGGTGGGCCGTTTGTTCTATCGGCGCCGCGCGGTACGTCGAAGCTCTATGTTGGTGTTGTCCATCGCTATGGCGGCAGCGTCCAAGTCATTGACACCCGCACCTACGCTGTTGCCGCCGACATCCCAGTCTCTGGGCAAACCCCCTGGGAGATGATGGCGAGCGCTGACGCTACTCGGCTCTATGTGTCCGCGGGGAGCGGCATCTACGTGATCGACACGGCGACCGACACGCTCGTGACGGGACTGTCGCCTGCGACCATCAGCATCGTACCGATCGGCTTCCTTACCGGCTCACGATCGGGGAGTATCTTCGTCACGATGGGATCAAACTTCGGAGGAGCGTTCTCTGTGACGCTGGGTGAACTTGACGTGGCAACTAGCACGTGGAGCCGATTTGTGAGCGTCCCTGGATTCTGGTGGCCTGCGGTGGGGAATCCCTCAGGAACGCGCGCGTATCTGAGCGGGCCAGACACTGGGCTCGGCCCGGTATCCATCGTGGACATTCCCGCCGGACGTGTCATGGCTACGGTTGCTGCCGACGCAACCGGTGGGTTGGGCTACGTCTCGAACGCTGCGCGCGGGGACCGTTGTTCCACATCCAAGGTGTATGCGATCAGCCAGACCCAGAACCGCGTTACGGTCATCGACGGCGAGACGGGCGGGGTATGGACGACGATTGCGCTAGGTTCCGGGGCGCGGGCCGTCGGCAACTTCATCGGCCCGGCCTGCCTCCCAGGACCGTGTGACGATGAGAGCGCCTGCACGGTCAGCGATACCTGCCGGGAAGGTGTCTGCATGGGCACGCCGATCGACTGCGACGACCATGATGCCTGCACCCAGGACGCCTGCGATCCGGCACGGGGATGCGTCTACACGGCGCTTCCAGGCTGTATCCCGACGCTCCGAGCGGACGCCCGTCGATGCCACGCCGCGCTCGCGGCCGGCGGGCTTCGCTTTGCGGACCGGGCGCATCGGCTGCTCACTCGCTGCCTCGACCGCGTGCTCACCGACGTGGCAGCGGGAAACCCGATTGCCGCAGCGACGGCCGCGTGTACCGACGACCTGGACCGGACGAACCCTACGTCGCGGGTGTCGAACGCCTGGCGCCATGCCGAGGCATGGATCGGGACCAAGTGCACTGGTGTTGCGCCGTCCCATGTCCAGACCGGGTGTACGGGCACGGCGACAACCATGGACGAGGTGATCGGCTGTGTCCTGGGCCGCCATGCCGCCGGGGCAGCCCGCTTGGTGGCTGGGGTCTATCGGAGCGCGTGTTCCGTGCTGCCCGTCGTCGGCCTGGGCGAATCATTCCCCGCCGTGTGCGACGGGTTGTAGGCACGCGTTCGTCGCGTACGGCTCGCGGCCCGCGGGCGGTCGGCGGTCGGAGCGCACCCCGAACAGGGCCGTCACCCGCTACCGCAGCGCGTCAGAAGCCGGCGCGCGACCCGGCGCTGCTGTCGCAGTTGACCAAGGATCGCGACAAAACGTCGCCTTCCATCGCCGCGGCCCATCCAAGTAGCTGGATATTCTGGCCTTCGGCGTCATCTTTTGTCGCTGGTATGCACGGAAGGCGACATGCGCGACGGTGCGAGCCGCGAAGATGTCGGTGGCCGAATCGTGCGGATGCGGACAAAAAGTCCGAATCCGTTTTCCGACCGTCGTGATTTTCAAGGGTTAGCGCGCGGCAAAACGGGTTCTCTGTCCAAGATTTGGGAGAATTCGGACACCGCCGGGGGAGGAATCCGCTCTGGAACACGCGGTCTGGCTGCACCTGGAAGACCTTCCACCCTTGCACGCGGTGGGGGCCCCAGGCGGCCGGCGAGCCGCCGACTCCTCCCGGGGCTCCCGTGCGCCCCGACTAAAAGAATACACAGATCCCGTCGATGCAAGAGTTATTATCGCCTAGACAGCAGTCAGTGCTTGTCACGCATGGTTGACCGATCCACGCACAGCATACCTCCCTACATGAGTCCGGATATGGCCTACAAAAAA
Organism: uncultured Binatia bacterium (SeqCode); assembly: GCA_964618895.1. Classification (GTDB taxonomy): domain Bacteria; phylum Desulfobacterota; class Binatia; order DP-6; family DP-6; genus CAZUDO01. Next base: position 1,035 of record CAZUDO010000100.1, on the reverse strand, counting down.
GTACACTACTAAGGCTACATACGGTGCCGGCAGGGCATACACCGGCCGTGGCCGCTTGAAAAGAGGGGTTGCACGTCTCAGCACAACTCGCGGTTGGCGAGACGCAACGACAGTCGAACACCGCATAGTTAAAATCGCTGATACACTGACCTTCGCTAACCGGCTGACAGACCAGCCCTGCCGGGCACGTCCCACCGCACGTCGGAAAAGCGCTGCCGCCAACGCAATCTGGGTTGGGCGCCGGCGCGCACACGCAGCTGCCCACCCCCAGCGGGCGATACTCGCACACCTCCCCTACTGGACACGGCCCGTTGCACGTCGGAAAGTCACCACAGGAGACGGGGGTCATCGTGGTCGTGGTCGTCGGGGTGGTCACGGTCGTCGTCGTGGACGCGGCTGGTACCGTCGTCGTTGTGGTCGTGCTCCCGGTGCCGGCGGTCGTCGAGACGATGCAGCTGTCGACCTGGGTCTCCACCTCGGCGCAGGTCCCGAGCTGCACGATGCAGTCGCCCTGGGCCTTCGCCCGGGTGCATCCCTTGTCGAAGACCTCCTCACATCGCGCGAGCTTCGTCGCGTCGGGCGCGAGCCCATACCGCTGACCCTTCGCAATCACCCGCGCCTTACACGAGTTCTTCCGCGCGGCGGCCCTCGTGATACTCGCATCGCACTGTGATCCGACCGCGAGGGCGGTGCCCGCCGTGATGTCGCTCACCAGCAGAGCGACTCCCAGACTCATCATCGTCACGAGTGTGCGCATCACGACTCCTTTGTTTGGTAGCTACGCTGCGAGCGTATGGGTGTGGAGAATCGCTCGCCCCCCCCCCGGCTGTCAAGCGGAATCTCACGATGCAGCGAAAATCGGACCTGAGGTCGGAGGGCGCCTCGCTGTCGCGATCAGGAGAGGTTTGATCCGCCAGCTGTCCGCAGCTGGTGGATAAATAGGGGAAGGACGAAGCCGCTGACCCACCGACGGCGCGGCTATGGGGAATGAACGGGGTCAGCTGCGGCGCGCGGCGGCACGACGAGGTCGGAAGC
>CAZUDO010000099.1:0-8344 GCA_964618895.1 uncultured Binatia bacterium (SeqCode) | reverse complement strand
GCACCTTCGCTCCCATCACCTGCGACGACGGCAGCGCCTGCACCACCGACGCGTGTGACCCCGCCAGTGGCTGCACCTTCGCCCCCATCACCTGCGACGACGGCAGCGCCTGCACCACCGATTCCTGCGACCCCGCCACCGGCTGCACCTTCAGCCCCATCACCTGCGACGACGGCAGCGCGTGCACCACCGACACCTGCGACCCGGCCAGCGGCTGCACCTTCGCCCCCATCACCTGCGACGACGGCAGCGCGTGCACCACCGACGCGTGCGACCCCGCCAGTGGCTGCATCTTCAACCCCATCGCCTGCGACGACGGCAGCGCCTGCACCACCGACACCTGCGACCCCGCCAGCGGCTGCATCTTCAACCCCATCGCCTGCGACGACGGCAGCGCCTGCACCACCGACGCGTGCGACCCCGCCAGCGGCTGCACCTTCGCTCCGATCACCTGCGACGACCAGAGCGCCTGCACCACCGACGCGTGTGACCCCGCCAGCGGCTGCACCTTCGCCCCCATCACCTGCGACGACCAGAGCGCCTGCACCACCGACGCGTGTGACCCCGCCACCGGCTGTACCTTCGCCCCGGTCACCTGCGACGACGGTAGCGCCTGCACCGACGACGCCTGCGACCCTACCGCCGGCTGCACCGTCACCCCGATCGTCTGCGACGACCAGAACCCCTGCACCACCGACGCCTGTGACCCCGCCAGCGGCTGCACCGTCACCCCCGTCACCTGCGACGACGGCAACGCCTGCACCACCGACGCCTGCGATGCGAACGGCGAGTGCGCCCACCAGGTCATCACCTGCGACGATCAGAACGCCTGCACCGAGGACAACTGCTCGCCCACCGAAGGCTGCGTCTTCGCGCCCACCGCGTGCGACGACGGCAGCGCCTGCACCACCGACGCCTGCGACCCCGCCACCGGCTGCGCCTTCGCCCCCGTCACGTGCGACGACCAGAACGCCTGCACCACCGACTCGTGTGACCCGGCGACCGGCTGCGCCTTCGCGCCGGTAACCTGCGACGACCAGAACGCCTGCACGACCGACTCCTGCGACCCGGCCAGCGGCTGCCTCCACGCCCCGGTCGTGTGCGACGACCAGAACGCCTGGACCATCGACACCTGCGATCCGGTGACGGGATGCCTGAACGCGCCCATCGACTGCACCGACGGCAACGCCTGCACCGACGACCTGTGCGACATGCAGACCGGCTGCTTCTACGAGCCGGTCGTGTGCGACGACGACAACGCCTGCACCGACGACGCCTGCGACTCGGCGACAGGCTGCTTCGTCACCACCACCGACTGCGACGACGACAACGCCTGCACCGACGACTCCTGCGACCCCGCCACGGGCTGCCAGCACGCCGGCGTCGCCTGCGACGACAACAACCCGTGTACCGACGACACCTGTGATCCCGAGGGCGGCTGCCAGCACACCCCCGTCACCGACGGCATCCCGTGCGACGACACCGACCTGTGCAACGGCGCCGAGACCTGCCAGGCCGGCGCGTGCAGCCCGGGCGAGCCCCCCTCGTGCGACGACGGCAGCGCCTGCACGACCGACTCCTGCGACCCGGTCACGGGATGCCAGTACGCGCCGAACCCTGGCTGCACCGCGTGCGGCGAGGGCGACGGCTGCGACGACCAGAACGCCTGCACCGCCGACGCCTGCGTCGACGGCCTCTGCAGCAACCTCCCCGAACCCGGCTGCTCCCCGTGCGCAACCGCCGACACCTGCCCCGTCGCCACCTGCGAGACGGCGGTCTGCCTCGAAGGCCGCTGCGGCATCGAGGCCATCGAGGGGTGCGTCGTCTGCACCGACGCCAGCGAATGCGACGACAACGACCCCTGCACGCTCGACCAGTGCAACAGCGGCGTCTGCGCCCACGCACCGGACCCGGAAGGCGACCCGGCCTGCGCACTGTCTCCGAACGGCGCCGAGACCGGCGAGCGCTGCGGCGACTGCACCGACAACGACGGCGATGGCCTGGTCGACTACCAGGATCCCGACTGCTGCGAGCAGTCGCTGGCCCTCGGCGTGAAGACCCTGAAGCTCCAGCCGAACGCGGCCAAGGTGCTGCGCGATCAGCTCACCCTGAACGGCGCCTACGCGGCCCCGCAGGGGTTCGACCCGCTCACACAGGACACCTCGCTGCAGATCGCCGACGGTGAGGGGCAGATCTTCTGCACCACCATCCCGGCCTCGCGGTGGCGGCGTACGCGCACCGGCATCACCTTCGTCGACAAGACGGGCACGGTGGCGGGCGGCCTCGGCAACGGCCGGTTCACTATCAAGCCCGACGGCAGCATCGTCTTCCGCGCTGCCGGCAAGAAGATACACCTGCGCGCGACCGCGGCGCGTCAGGTCACCGTCACCCTGCGGGTCGGAGGCGCGTGCGCGCACTCCACGACCTCGCTCCGGCCGAAAAAGACGAGCCTCGTCTTCCCGTGACCCGTGCCTGAGCCGGCGGCGGCCCTACACCAGGAGCCGCCGCCGGATCAGCCGCTCGGCCACCACGAACGTCGCCGCCGTCACCACGACGATCCATACCGCGTCGGCGACCAGCGATCCGCCGACCGCACCGCCCGCCAGGGCCCGACAGAGCGGCACGGCGTGCGTGAGCGGCAGGCACCACGCCAGCGCCCGTGCCCACGGCGGCAGGCTTGCCAGCGGGAAGAAGACGCCCGAGAACAGGAACATCACCGAGAACACGAAGGTGAAGTAGTAGTTGAAGAAGTCGTACGACGGCGCCCGGGCGGTGACCACCATGCCGAGCGCCCCGAAGAGCAGCCCGATCACGAACCCGAGCGGGATCAGGCCGAGCGCCAGCGGGCCGTGCACCAGCCCGAGCGCCGCCGTGAGGGCCAGCACCACCGCCACCGCCACGGCGCTCTTGGTGGCTGCCCACAGGAGGTCGCCCGCCACGATGTCCGCCACCGTGCACGGCGTGGCCAGGATGGCGGTGTAGGTGTTCTGCTCGGTCATGCGGGTGAAGGAGTGGATGGTGGTCTCGAAGGTGGCGCTGTTCATGGCCGTGAAGGCAACGATGCCGGGGGTGAGGAAGACGGCGTAGGGCACGCCGTCGATATCGGCCACGAACTGGCCGAGGCCGTAGCCGATACCGAGCAGGTAGAAGATCGGGTCGCCGAGCGCGGCCACGAAGAACGACAGCGCGTACGGCTTCCACGACTCCAGGTTCCGTCGCCACACGCGCAGCGCGCCGATGCCGGGCCACATGGCTCAGTCCCGGAGCGCGTGGCCGGTGAGGGTCAGGAACACGTCCTCGAGCGTCGCTCGCCGGTGCGCGAAGTCGAGGCCCGCCAGGGTCGCGAGCATGCGCTCGTCGGCCTGGCCGTCGCGCAGGTACAGATAGAGCAGGTCGGCCACGCGCTCCGTTCGCCAGGGCCCGGCCGCGAGGCGTGCCGCCACGCCGTCCCCGTCGTCTGCACGGAGCGTCACCTCGACCACCTCCGTACCGACGTGGGTCGCGATGAGCGCCGTGGGCGAACCCTCGGCGACGATGCGGCCGTGGTCCATGATGATGACCCGGTCGCAGAGCTGCGCCGCCTCCTCCATGTAGTGGGTGGTGAGCAGGATCGTCGTCCCCTGCCGCTTGAGCGCCCGCACGCGCTCCCACACCAGCCGGCGCGCCTGCGGGTCGAGGCCGGTGGTCGGTTCGTCCAGGACGAGCAGCTCGGGCTCGTTCAGCAGCGCCCGCGCCAGCATGAGCCGGCGCTTCATGCCGCCGGACAACGCCTTGATGCGGGCGCGGCGATGCTCGCCCAGCTCGGCGAAGGCGATGAGGGCGTCGGTCCGGCGCGCCGCCTCGCGCGGCGGGATGCCGAAGTAGGTGGCGTACACGGTCAGGTTCTTCTCGACGCTCAGGTCCGGATCGAGGCTCTCCTCCTGCTGTACGATGCCGAGCCGGGCCTTGATGGCACGGTGGTGGGCCGGCGCCATCGGATGACCGAGGACCTGCAACGTCCCGGCCGTGGGCGGGGCGTAGCAGGTGACCATCTTGATGGTGGTGGTCTTGCCGGCACCGTTCGGCCCGAGGAGGCCGAGACACTCGGCCGGGTGCACCGCGAAGGTGATGCCCGCCACCGCCGCGCGCGCGCCGTAATGCTTGGTCAGCTCGCGCGCATCGACGATCGGCGCGGGCGCCGTCACTCGAGATACCCGAGCGCGCGCAGCCGCGCCCGCGTCGGCTCGTCCAGTTGCTCGGGCGCCGGCCGGGCAGGCGATGCGGCGTTGGACCCCGCCCAGTATGCGCGCGCCTGCTCCCGCAACGGGTCAGCCGCCGATCGGCGGGTGAGAATCAGGCTCGTCCGCTCCTTCGGATCCTCGGCCAGGTCGTAGAGCTCGTCGATGTGCGGGTTGGTGCGAAACGTGATCAGCTTGTAGCGCTCCCCGCGCACCATCAACCAGTCATCGCAGTGGGTGAACACCGGCGGGCCGGGGGCGCCGTCCGGCGGGGCATCGATGCCCGGCAGGACGCGCCCATGCATCCACGCGGGGACGGGAAGCCCGAGCAGGGCCAGCATGGTGGGCGCCACGTCGACCAGCGACACCGGCTCCGCGATCCGCCGGTCCGCGGGTACCCTGCCCGGCCAGCGAAGCAGCAGCGGCACGCGCACGAACTCTTCGTACGGTTTGTTGCAGCCGTGTCCCGCCATCCGATGCTCCCACAAGCCTTCGCCATGGTCCGAGGTGACCACCACCAGCGTCCGCTCGGCGAGCCCCAGGCGATCCAGCTCGGCCAGAAAGCGGCCGACGAGCACGTCCACCTCTTCGACGAGACGGTCGTAGTAGGCGACCATCTCCGCCTGCCTGGCGGGCGGGAACGTGTTCCACGCCACGGCGGCTTCAAACGGGCTCTTGAACGCGTCTATGAACGGCGCGCGATCGTGGACGTCGTAGGTGTGCAGGAGGAGGAAGAAGGGTGCCCCGGCGTGCCGGGCGAGCCAGGCCGCACCGCTGGCGAACACGACCGGTCCGTCGAAGCGTGTCGGATCCCGGCTGCCCGCCGCGGCGACGTTGTGGTTGTGGCTGTAGTAGGTGTCGAATCCGCGATCGAAGCCGAGCGTGGCCGATATCCAGCCTCCTCCCGTAAAGGCTGCCGTCAGCCGCTCACTGTCGCGCAGCAGGTCGGCCACGGGACGAACGGCCGGGTCGCCGTTGGTAGAACGCGGATACACTCCCTTCAGGAACGCCTGATGCGACGGGTACGTCGACATGGAGGGGCTGTAGGCCGTCTCGAACAGCGTCCCCGCCCGGGCGAGGCCGTCGAGCACCGGGGTGGCATTGGTCGGGTGCCCGTACACCCCCACCCGGTCGGCGCGCAGCGTGTCCAGCGAGATCAGCACGACGGAGGGTGCGTCCCCCCGTGCCCCGGTGAGGAGTGTCGGGTTCGCCCACACGGCGCGCGCGCTTCCCGCCCCCGGATAGACAGTGGTGCGAAAGATCAATCGGGCGCGAGCCGGATCGCGCACCGTGAGGCTGACACGCTCCGGGTACCATCCCCGTTCGATGACGTCCTTCCGGAACACCACCACCGGCTTCGCGTCGTCTGTCTCGAGCACGATCTCGAACCGCTGCCACTGCGGCAGGGACAACCCCACGGAGAAGTCGAGCGTTCCCGTCGCCGGCATGCCGGCCAGGGGGAAGACATGCTCGGAGCGGGCCGGGTCGAGCACGCGCTGCCGGGTCTCCTGGATGTCGACCGTGTACGGCCCACCCGGCTCCCGGTCGACGAAGCGGTAGAACGGCAGCGGCGCAGACGAGCAGGCGGCGAGCCCGACGAGCGCCAGCGCGACGATCTTCACGTCGCAAACCTGACCACGCTCCGGATGCTGTCGCCGTGGTGCATGAGCTCGAAGGCCCGGTTGATGTCGGCGAGCGGCATGGTGTGGGTGATGCACTCGTCCACCTTGACGCGCCCGGCGAGGTACCAGTCGACGTAGCGCGGCAGCTGCGTGCGCCCGCGCGTGCCCCCGAACGCGGTGCCACGCCAGCGCCGGCCGGTGACCAGCAGGAACGGGCGGGCGTGGATCTCCTCGCCCGCCCCCGCCACGCCGATGATGATCGACTGCCCCCAGCCCTTGTGCGTGCAGGCGAGGGCCTGGCCCATCACCTCGACGTTGCCGATGCACTCGAACGAGTAGTCGACGCCGCCGCCGGTCAGCTCGACGATCGCCTCGACGACGTTCGGCACGACCGAGGCGTCGAGACAGTCCGTCGCCCCCAGCTGGCGGGCGAGGGCGAACTTCTTCGGGTTCACGTCGACCCCGATGATGCGCTCGGCGCCCGCCATGACGGCGCCCTGCACGACCGAGAGGCCGATGCCCCCGAGACCGAACACGGCCACCGTCGATCCGGCCGGCACCTGGGCGGTGTTCAGGACGGCGCCGATGCCGGTCGTGATGCCGCAGCCGAGGAGACACACCTTCTCGAGCGGCGCGTCGGTTCGGATCCTGGCGAGCGCGATCTCCGGCACGACCGTGTACTCCGCGAAGGTGGACGTGCCCATGTAGTGATGCAGCATGCGGCCACGGTGCGAAAGCCGGCTGGTGCCGTCGGGCATGAGGCCCTTGCCTTGCGTCGCAAGCAACGCCCCGCACAGGTTGGTCTTGCCCGAGAGGCAGAACTTACACGCGCGGCATTCGGGGATGTAGAGCGGGATCACGTGGTCGCCGGGGCGGAGGCCGGTCACGCCGGCGCCCACCTCTTCGACGACGCCGCCGCCTTCGTGCCCGAGCACGGTCGGGAAGAGTCCGGACGGATCGCGCCCGCTCATGGTGTAGGCGTCGGTGTGGCACACCCCGGTCGCCACCAGCCGGACCAGGCACTCACCCGCCTGCGGGCCGGCGAGGTCGACGTCCTCGATCGCCAGCGGCTGCGTGGGTTCCCAGCACACGGCGGCCCGCATCTTCATGGCCGCGACGCTAGCAGCTTTTTCGCCCGGGTCGCTACCCCGCAGCGCGGAGACAGAGCGCCTCGATGCGCTGCCGGCGGGCCTTGGAGCGCAGGCGGACGATGCGGGCCGCGGGCGCGAGGATGCCGGCGCGCGCGAAGGAGGCGTGGTCGACCAGGGTCGTGCCGGTGCGCGCCTCCGCGCACAGGAAGGTGGCGACGTTCACCGGCTCACCGATGACCCCGAACTGCTTCTTGCCCGATGGTCCCATGAACCCGATGGTGGCGTTCCCGAAGCTGAGTCCGACCCCCAGGCCGATGTCGGTCCCCGGCCCGCCGCGCAGGCGCCATTCCTCGAGCCAGCGCTCGTAGAGGCCGCGGAAGGTGTCGTGCAGCAGCGGGCCGGTATGGCGCACCAGCCGATCGAGCATCGCCGCGTCGTCGCCCCCGGCGAGCTCGCGCAGGAAGAGCGCCAGCAGCCCGTCACCGGTGTACTGGAAGACCACGCCGCGATCGTCCTCGATGACGCCGGTGAGCGCGGTCAGATACTCCTCGATCAGGTCGGACAGGTACTGCGTGTCGCCCACGTCGCGGGTGAGGGTCGAGAAGCCGCGCATGTCGGCGGCCAGCACGGCGACCGCGTGCGGATGGGGCACCAGCAGGCCCGGATGCACCCGCGCCCGGAGCGGCCGCTCGATGGTGATCGCCCCGGCACGGTCAGCGGCGGCCGCGGCTGCCCCCGAGACCAGGCGCACGAGCACCGACGCCGTCGGGCCGACCACGCGCGCCAGCAGCCCGGCCACCAGCCGAACCGCCGCGTGCGGGAGCCCAGTCAGCCGCACCACGACGGGCCGGGCACGGGTGTCGGCCAGCCAGCGCGTCAGCGGGACCGGCATCTCCGGCTGGCTGGCCCCGCAGGCGAGCACCAGGTCGAGGTGCCGGGGACGGTAACGGACGGCATCCACCACCGCACGCGCCAGCCACCACTGCGCCCGATCGACCGCCCCCTGCACCCACCCCCGAAGCTCCGCCATCACCGTCCCAACCACCGCCGGGGTTATAGCCCGACGCGACGCGTTACGCCACCCTGCCGGCAGGGAATATCGCATTGATTCGATTACGAAATCGCGAATCTTTCGCTGCATGAACGCGTGCCATCACCGTTCGCCGGCAGTACGGTGGCGGGGCGCCGACCCAGGCCCACGCGTCGTGCCCGGACATGGGACGGCCGTTCGTCATCCGGTAAACCAACGCCGTTCGGTGTCGCGATTGGTCAGGGAGGACGAAGCCGCTGACGCGGGGCGTTGGATTCGGAGCCATTCCCGATCGGTCGAGATCGACGCGCCCGCCGCAGGTGCGCGAACAGTGACCTCCATAACCGCGGCGCCGTGACAGTTCTCGTCACGGGCAGCCGCCCA